>NZ_SODN01000012.1:0-113084 GCF_004365385.1 Curtobacterium sp. PhB190
CAAACGCCTCGACGCCATGACGCCGAGAGAAGCTCTCGACGAGCTACTCTCGGCGTCACTGACAGGCGGTGTTGCACCGACCACTTGAATCCACCGCCGATGTTCCGCGGGGATCTGTCGCTTTCGCGAACGGGCCAGTTCGCGCGGCCTCAGCGGGCCGGCGGCGGCAAGCGCACCAGCTCGACGGCCAGTTCGGCGCCGGTCACGGTGCCGCGCATCCACGTGAAGTCCGGCTGCCGACGGCGATCGGTCGGCGAGCCGGGGTTGAGCAGTCGCAGCCCGGACGGTGCGACGGTGTCCCACGGGATGTGCGAGTGCCCGAAGACGAGCACGTCGACGTCCGGGTACTCGGCGGCCATCCGGCGCTCCCGGCCCGTCGCGGCACCGGTCTCGTGCACGAGCGCGAACCGCAGGTCCTCGACCGCGAAGTGCGCGACGAGCGGCAGCCGGTCGTCGAACTCGGGGCCGTCGTTGTTGCCGCGCACACCCTCGAACCGGTGGGATCGGGCCTGCACGGCGTCGAGGGTGGCGAGGTCGACCCAGTCCCCCGCGTGCACCACCAGGTCGGCGGCGTCGACGTCCGCCCAGAGCGCCGCGGGCAGGTCCTTCGCCCGCTTCGGCAGGTGCGTGTCGGAGAGCAGGACGAACGACGTGGTCACGTCGAGGATCGTCCGGGCATCGGCAGCCCGGCCTCGTCCGAGGCACCGAGCCGTTCGAGCAGTCCGGCGAGCAGGGCGATGTCGTCGTCGGACCAGCCGGCGAGCCGTTCCTCCAGCGCATCCCGGTGCAGCTGCACGGAGCGTTCGAGCGCGGTGCGACCGGCGTCCGTCGCCACGAGGGGCTTCGCGTTGCCGGTACCGCCGTCGGTCGTCTCGATCAGCTTCGTGGCGAGGAGCCCGGACAGCTGGCGCGAGATCGTCGAGCGGTTCAGGCGCAGGTACCGGGCGATGTCGATGGCCATGCAGCCGGGGTGCTGCACCACGAAGTCGACGAGGGACTGGTCGACCACGCTCAGTGCCTGGTCGGACCCGCGGGCACGGATGCTCGCACGTCGGGTGATCCGGGCGAGCTCGGTGTACGCCCGGCCGATCTCGCTGTTCCGGATCCCGGAGCTCGGGTGGTCCATCGTGGCTCCAGCCTTTCGGTGCCGGCGCCGGCCGGCGGTCTTCTGTGCCGACACCATACCGGTCGGTACGCGAGATTCGGGCTCAGTGACCTGCAGCTGCGGCCCGGAGCGCGGGGATGTCGAGCTTCTGCATCGTCATCATCGCCTGGAAGACACGGGCGTTCGCCTCGGGGTCGCCCGACCCGGTCATGAGCTCACCCATCATCGACGGGGTCACCTGCCACGCGACACCCCAGCGGTCGAACAACCAGCCGCACATGCTCGGCTTCCCGCCGTCGGCGAGCAGGGCGTCCCAGATGCGGTCGAGTTCGTCCTGCGTGTCGACGTCGACCTGGAACGAGACGGCATCGGTGTGCGGGTGTCCGGGGCCGCCGTTCATCGCCCGGTACGGCTGCCCGAGCAAGGTGAACTCGACGACCAGGGTCGCGCCGTCCGGGGTCTTCGCCACGCTGTCGATCGAACTACCGGGGAACAGGTCGACGTAGTACCGGGCGGCCTGCTCGGCTTGGTCGTCGTACCAGAGGAAGGGGGTGATGGTGGGCATGGGGCGCTCTTCTCGCGTCGGCTCAGTCCGCGGCACTGCGGATGAGCAGGTCTGACTTCTCGGGGTGCTCGTCGAACCACTTGCCGACGAACCAGCACATCGGCACGACCCGCTTCGTCGAGTTCGTCTCGACGTCGGCGACCGCGTACTCGACGAGCTCGGCCGCGTAGCCGTGCCCGCGGTGCTTCGGCACCGTGTACGTGTGCGGGAACGCGATCGCGTCGCCGTTCTCGCGGTAGTCGAGCACGCTCACGAGCTCGCCGCCGACGTACATCGCGTAGCGGTCCTGGTCGGTCTCGTCGCGGAACTCGTGGTCCATGCCGCCATCATGCTCCGCCCGGGGCGCACGTGCCCCACCGGGAATGCTCGTGGCCGCCGAGCGTTGGATGGACACCATGACAACGATCGGCATCATCGGCGCAGGCAACATCGGATCCCAACTGGCACGGCTCGCGGTACAGCACGGCCACCAGGTCGTGATCGCGAACTCCCGCGGCCCCGAGACCCTGGCCGGCCTGGTGGCCGAACTCGGCGACCAGGCCCGTGCGGTCACCCGTGACGAAGCCGCCGCCGCCGGCGAGGTCGTCGTCGTGACGGTGCCGCTCGCCGCAATCGAGACGATCCCGGCGGAGCCGCTCGTCGGCAAAGTCGTCATCGACACGAACAACTACTACTGGGAGCGCGACGGCCACATCCCTGCGCTCGACGACGAGTCGACGACGACGGCCGAGCTGCTGCAGGACCACCTGCCCGGCGCCCGGGTCGTCAAGGCGTTCAACCACATCGGCGCCGCGGACCTCACCGGCCACGCCAGCCCGGCCCGTACCCCGGACCGTCGCGCCCTCGTGATCGCGGGCGACGACGCCGAGGCGAAGCAGGTCACCGCGGACCTCATCGACGAGTTCGGCTTCGACGTCGTCGACGCCGGACCCCTCGCCGAGGGCTGGCGCATCCAGCGGGACACCCCCGGCTACGGCCCGCGCCTGACCGCCGACCAGCTGCGCGACGCACTGCAGGCAGCCACCCGCTGACGCGCGCGGTTTCGCGCTGAGCGACACATCACGAGCTGCGGAGCCCGCGAACTGTCGTCCAGCGCGAAACCCGGCGCCGACGGCCCGCCTACGCCCGGTCGAAGATGACCGTCATGTCGGCGATGTCGTCCTCGGTCGGCTCCCACGTGGTGCCGGCCTCGACGTTCTGCGTGATCTGCTCCGGCTTCGTCGCCCCCGCGATGACGCTCGACAGCCCCGGCTGCGCGAGCAACCACGCGAAGGTCGCCTGCAGCATCGTGACACCGCGGTGGTCGCAGAAGCGCTGGTAGTCGTCGAGCACGTCCCACGGGGCGTCCTCGAGCAGCTGCGGCTTCGACGTCGACAGACGCCCGTCGGCCGGACCCCCGGCCTTCGTGTACTTGCCGGTCAGCAGCCCGTTGTACAGCGGGAAGAACGGCAGGAACCCGAGGGCGTAGGCGCGGACGGCCGGCAGCACCTCGGCCTCGGCGGCACGGGCGAGCGGGCTGTACTCGTTCTGCGCGGACACGAACGCCGTGGTGCCGGCGATCGACGCGGTCAACTCGGCCTCGGCGATCTGCCACCCCGCGAAGTTCGAGTGCCCGATGTAGCGGATCTTGCCCTCGCGGACCAGGTCGTCGAGGACCGACAGCGTCTCCTCGATCGGGGTCACGTCGTCGGGACGGTGCATCTGGTACAGGTCGATCCAGTCCGTGCCGAGGCGACGGAGCGACGACTCGACGGCCAACCGGACGTACCGTCGCGACCCCCGCACACCCCAGTCCGGGCCGTTCGCGCCCTGCATGTCCATGCCGAACTTCGTCGCGAGCACGATCTCGTCACGCCGCCCCGCGATCGACCGGCCGAGCATCTCCTCGGACATGCCGGGCCGGCCGCCGTAGATGTCGGCCGTGTCGAAGAGCGTGACCCCGGCGTCGAGTGCCGCCCGCACGACGGCGTCGGTGCCCTCCTGCGACTCGGAGGCGGTCCCCGGCCGCCCGAAGTTGTTGCAGCCGAGGCCGACGGTGGAGACGACGAGCCCCGAGGGGCCCAGTGGACGGTGTTCGATTCCGGTCATGCCCCGAACGTACCGGCGACCCCGGAACTGGGGCTGCGACATCCGCGACCGTTGCCGCTAGAACTGACGATGGATCAGTCGACGAAGGGAGCACCGCAGTGGCGTCGCATCGCATGCAGGATTCGGAACGGCCGCGCCGTCCCGTCCCGTCCTGGGTGACCGCACCGGTCGTCGAACCGGCCGCGTCCGCCGGGCGGGTCGCGTCCGACTCCGCAGCGAGCACCGGCCAGGAGGCCCGTCCCACCCCCGCCACGTCGCGCGCCGCCCACGGTGCACCGGCTCCCACCGCCGTGCTCGGCTCCGCCCCGCAGCCGACGGCCACGCTCGACCCGACGGCAGCGCCGACGCCGGAGCCTGCGTCCATCGCCACCCTGGTCGAGGACGACGTCACGGTCCCCGACTACCCGCCGCAGCAGGACCTCCTGCCGCCGGCCCCCACATCACCGACTGTGCACACCGTGCCGTTCGACACCGCCGCCGTGGCCTCCGCACCGACCCCGGTCTCACCGATCGACGCCGCTCCCCGCACCGCGCCGGCCCCCGCACCGTCGCCCGTGCCCTCCGCCGGACAGCCCCGGTTCTCCGTGCCCGGCCTGGAGCACGTCGTCGTCGAGGGCACCGAGCCCGAACCCGTCGGTCCGATCGGCTTCCGCACGCCCCGCCGCTTCGCCCACCAGCAGGCCGCCGCCACCGCCGTGACCCCGGCACCGACCCCGGCGTCCGCCCACGTGCGCTCCTTCGACGCGGTCCTGCAGGCGCCGGAGTCCGCGGCTGCACCCGCGGCCACGAACGCCACCGTGCCCACGAACGCCACCGTGCCCTCGACCGCACCCGTGGCGGAGGCGAGTGCGTCCGTCGGGGCCGAGCCGGGCCTCCCGACCGAACTGCTCGACCAGCCCGTGGCCGCAGCCGCCGAGCCGGAGCCGCGCCGCGCACTCGGTGCGACGCCCGGGGCGGTCCTGGGCGCCGTGGCGGGCATCGCGACGCTCGGACTCGCGGCCTGGTGGTTCACCGCGCCGGCGACCGTGCACGGTGTCGGCGTCGTGCTCGGACTCCTCGCGCTGGTGGTGTCGCTCGTGACGCTCCGCGACCGCGCGGCGACGTGGCAGCGGCCGGTCGCGCTGCTCGGCGCCGTGCTCGGTGGCGTCGGAACGCTCGTGCTGCTGTGGGCCGTCGCGTCGGCGCTGCTGCCGCTCGCCGGGGTGACGCTGCCCGACCTGACCGGGACCGGGACGACCCCGACCCTCGCGCCGTAGCGGGCTCGGTCTCCGGTTCGGCCCCTCGGCTGGCGGTCAGACGGCGCGGACGACCCCGCGCGACAGGATCGCGTTCGTCAGGGCGTCGATCGGCTCGCGCTGCACCGTCGGGTTGGCGATGAGGACGTAGTCGACCGCCGGCAGATCCGGCAACCCGAGCCGCTGCGACACCTTCACCAGGTCCGCAGGGATGAGCGAGTGCGGGAACACCGCCACGCCGATCCCCGCCCGCACCGCCGCCAGCACGCCGTTCACGTCGCGGGTGTTGCAGGTGATCCGCCAGGTGCGGCCCGCTGCCTCGAGGGCGTCGATCGCCATCTGCCGGCTGATGCTCGGCGCCTGGTACGCGATGAGCGGCACGGGCTCGTCGCGTTCGACCGCGATGCCGTCCTGCGCCATCCACACCATCTGGTCGGTCGCGACCCGGGTCCCCTCGGCGGACTCCCCCGCGGTCTGCTTGATGAACACCAGGTCGAGCTGCCCGGCGTGCACCCGGCGCAGGAGCGGTGACGACTGGTTCACCGTCAGCTCGAGGTTCACCTGCGGGTGCAGCCGCCGGAAGTCCCGGAGGATGCGCGGCAACTGCGTGATCGCGAGGTCGTCGGCCGCACCGAACCGGAGGCGCCCACGGGTCGCCGACCCCGAGAAGTACGCATCCGCGGTGGCGTGGGCCGCGAGGATCGTCCGGGCGAAGCCGGCCATCGCGTCGCCGTTGTCCGTGAGGGTGACGCCACGGGTGTCGCGGGCGACGAGCGTGCGGGACACCGCGGTCTCGAGCCGCCGGACGTGCTGGGAGACGGTGGGCTGGCTGATGCCGAGGCGGGCTCCGGCCTGCGTGAAGCTCTGCGTCTCGGCGACGGCCAGGAAGGTCTGCAGCAGGACCGGATCGAGCACGGGCACCTCGTTCGTTCGCGCGGTCGTTCGCGCGGTCATTCGACATCGCAATGGATTGATAGCCACCATAGGGGTGTCGAATGGCCCGCGGCCACGTAGTTTCGTTGGGGTACCAGATCCGCAACGACGTCCGGAGAACCCCTCACCGTGAGTGCGTCATCGACGACCCTCCCCCCGCCCACCGAACCACTCCCGATCCAGGCCACCCGCCCGCCCTGGCGGCACACCCTCATCGCCCTGTCCGTGCCGAACTTCCGGCTGTTCACGGCCACCAACCTCGTCGCGATGACCGCCGGGTGGATGCAGCGCATCGCCCAGGACTGGCTCGTCCTGCAGCTGACCGGCTCGGTCGCGCAGGTCGGCATCACCGTCGCCTGCCAGTTCGCGCCGATGCTGCTGTTCGGGCTGCTCGGCGGCGTGCTCGTCGACCGGTTCTCGAAGCGCGCGCTGATGATGATCACGCAGGGCGCCTTCGCGGTGCTGTCCGCACTGCTCGCCGTGCTGACGCTCGCCGGTGTGGTCGAGGCCTGGCACATCTGGGTGATCGCGTTCCTGGTCGGCATGGTCACCGTGATCGACAACCCGGCTCGCCAGGTGTTCGTCACCGAGATCGTCGGACACCAGCACCTCCGCAACGCGATCAGCGTGAACTCGTCGGTGTTCCAGCTCGGCGGCATGATCGGCCCGGCGCTGTCCGGCGCGCTGCTCGTCGCCGTCGGGGCCGGGTGGTCGTTCGGCGTGAACGCGATCGCCTGCGTCGCCGTCGTCGTGACGCTCGGGTTCCTGAAGGTGTCGGAGCTGCACCGGACGCCCCCGGCGCCCCGCGGCAAGGGACAGCTGATCGAGGGGCTCCGCTACGCCGTGAACAAGCCGACGATCATCGTGCCGGTGATCCTCGTCGCGTTCTTCTCGGTGTTCGCCCTGACGATGCCCGTGCTGCTGTCGGCCTTCGCGTCACAGGTTCACGACGTCGGCGCCGCCGGGTACGGCGTGTTCAACTCGGCCGTGGCGATCGGTGCGCTCGTCGGCGCCCTGCTCTCCACGCGGCGGGCGGTCGTGCGGCTCCGGACCATCGTCGGCGGGGTGTTCTGGACCGGGGTGCTGCTCGTGGTCTCCGGGTCCATCCCCGTGATCGCGCCGTTCACCGTGGCGCTCGTCGCCGTCGGGATGTCGCAGCTGTTGTTCCAGACCGCGTCGAACTCGCTCGTGCAGCTGTCGTCGAACGTGGCGATCCGCGGCCGGGTGATGTCGCTCTACGTGCTCGTGCTGCTCGGCGGCCAGGCGATCGGCGGGCCGCTGATGGGCCAGGTCGTCGACCACTTCGGGGCGCACGTCGGGATGATGGTCGCCGGTGGGGTGCCCGCGGCGGCCGCTGCCGTGATCGCGCTCGTCCTCGCCCGCCGAGGTGGCCTGCACCTCGCCGTGCGCATGCGCCACCACGTGCCGCTGCCGGCCATCGTCGCCCACTGAGCGGGGCGGTGGACGCACCGGCGCGCCGACCGGGAGGCGCGTGGCGGCGTCGCCACGGGCCTCCCGTCCGCCGCGCGCCAAGGCGTTGCGCCCTGTTGCGGGCGTCGCGCCCCGACACACAGGGGCGCAATGCCCGCAACAGGGCGCGGACGCGGTCCCGGACGGACGGGAGGCACGGGGCGGCCCCGCCACGCGCCTCCCGTCCGGTGAGCGGTTGCCTCAGTAAGCCACGCCGAAACGGGCCTGGTGGTGCGCCGGGTTCGCGATCTCGTCGACGAAGGCCAGGCCGAAGTCGTCGCCGGAGATGTCCGAGTTGCCCTCGGAGTCGGTCAGCAGGACCTCGTCGGTCGTGCGGTACGTGCCACGACGCTCGCCCGGGTTGTAGCTGCCGTAGCCGGCGGCCGGGCTGACGTAGAACCAGTCGACGTCGGTGTCCGAGGCACGGAGCGCGTCGAGGATCTGCGCGTGGCTCTTCGCCTCGCCCTTGAACGCGTCCGGGAACTCGGCCGAGTCGAACAGGCGCGGTCCACCGTCGGCGACGAGCAGCGAACCGGCGCCGCCCACGATGCCGAGACGCGCACCGGCGCTGGCCGCAGCGTCGACGAAGTGCTGGAACTCGTCCTTGAGCTCACTGCCGTCGGCCTGGACCGCGTGCAGTGCGACGACGATGACGTCGGCGTCCTTCGTGACCTCGGCCACGAAGTCGGCGTCGAAGGCATCGCCCTGCGCCAGGGTCAGGCCCTCGGCGGCGTCGAGCTTGCTCGTGTCGCGCGCGACGGCGGTGACGGCGATGCCACGGGAGAGGGCTTCGCTGGTGATGGCGGAGCCGGCGTAGCCGGTGCCTCCGAAGACGACGATGCTGGTCATGCTGTTCCTTTCGTGGGGCTGGTGCAGCTCACCGTACAAGAGTTACTCTCTTTGAGTAAGTAGGCACCTCACGGTGCGTATCGGAGCGCGTTCGTCACGGAGGCCAGGCCAGATGTCAGCACTCGAGTACAGCCCCTACGCGGCCGACTGCCCCAGTCGCCAGCTGCTCGACCGCATCGGCGACCGGTGGAGCGTGCTGACGATCGGCACCCTCGCCGACGGGCCGCAACGGTACTCGGCGATCGCGAACCGGGTGCAGGGCGTGTCGCAGAAGATGCTCACGCAGACCCTCCGGGCACTCGGGCGGGACGGACTCGTCACCCGCACGGTGTTCCCCGAGATCCCGCCGCACGTCGAGTACGAGCTCACCGATCGCGGGCGGTCGCTCCGCCGGGTGCTCGAGCCGCTCGAGGCGTGGGCCACTTCGCACATGGACGACGTCGCGGTGTCGCGCGTGGAGTACGACGCGCGCTGACCTGGCGCGGCGGGCGCGGGCGGGGCGGGGGGCGCTTCGTGAGCAGAAATGGTCGGGTCCGCCGAACGCACCCGACCATTTCTGCTCACGAAGTGCCGCCACGCCCACACTCGGAATCCCCGACGGCGGCGAGTGGTTGCCTGGGGACATGCGATCGATCGTCTACACGAAGCCCGGTGACAGCAGCGTCCTCGAACTCGTCGAGCGGGACGTCCCCGAACCCGGCGCCGGCGAGGTCCGCGTCCGCGTCGTCGTCTCCGGCGTGAACCCGACGGACTGGAAGGCCCGGGCGGGCGGTACCTACGGCGACGGACTGCCCTTCCCCGAGATCACCCCGAACCAGGACGGCGCCGGTGTCGTCGACGCGGTCGGCCCGGGTGTCGAGGACCTCGCCGTCGGTGACCGCGTGTGGCTCTTCATGGCCGCCGCCTCGCGCCCGACCGGGACTGCTCAGGAGTACACCGTCGTGCCGGAGACCCGAGCGGTCCGCCTGCCCGACGAGACGAGCTTCGACATCGGTGCTTCGCTCGGTGTCCCGGCGATGACCGCGCACCGCGCCCTCACGACGCACGAGGACGGCCCCGCACGACTCGGCCCCGGTGCGCTCGACGGCGTCACGGTGCTCGTCGCCGGTGGTGCCGGAGCGGTGGGGCACGCGGCGATCCAGCTCGCCCGTTGGGCCGGCGCGACGGTGATCACGACGATCAGCTCGGACGACAAGGCCGCACTCGCCACCGCGGCGGGTGCCCACCACGTCGTGAACTACCGGCAGGACGACGCCGCGGCTCGCATCCGCGAGATCGCGCGGGACGGCGTCGACATCGTCGTCGAGGTGTCGATCCCCCAGAACGCCGAACTGGTCGCCGAAGTCCTCGCGAACCACGGCGTCGTGTCGATCTACGCGAACAACGGCGGCGACGAGGCCACGCTGCCGATCCGCCCGAACATGAGCGTGAACGCGCGCTACCAGTTCCTGCTGCTCTACACGATCGGTGACGAGGCCCTGGCCGCAGCAGCCGAGGACGTCACCGAGGCGCTGCACGACGGCGTGCTGCCGGTCGGCGCGGACGCGGGACTGCCGCTCACCCGCTTCGACCTCGCCCGCACCGCGGACGCGCACGACGCCGTCGAGCAGGACACCGTCGGCAAGGTGCTGATCGACGTGCCCCAGGCGTAGTAGCCCCGACGCCCAGACGACGAACGGCTCCCACACCCGTGGGAGCCGTTCGTGGTGGACGATGCGGGAAGGGTCAGCGACCCAGGCGCGCGGCGATGGCTGCGGCGACCCGGATCCGGGCTGCTTCGCGCTCGCGCTCGATGTTGGCGGCGATGACGTCGAGGTCTTCGTAGTCGGCGTCGGTGGTGGTGTCGTTCCAGTTCGGCGATGAGATCCGGGCACGCCCGAACGACGGCGGAGCAGGGTTCACGGTCGTCATGAGGGCATCGTACGTCGAGCGTCCGACAGAGCGTGTGAGCATCACGGGCCTTTCCTTGGATTGCGGTCGCGCTCGGGGAACGAGTAGGTCAACGAGAACGCCACGGCCATGAACGACGCCATCATCGCGATGTTCTTGGCGTCGAGTTCGGTGAAGGCGTCGGGGACCGGGGAGTCGACGGTGAGCATGCCGAACGAGTACTGGTCGGACCGGATCACCACCGAGACGTACGACGAGTAGCGCGGTTCGAAGCCCGGCACGTCCTGGTCCACGTCGACGTCGGCCGAGCGGTCGCCGACGATCCGGGGTGATCCCCCGACCAGCACCCACTCGAGGTTGCGGTCGCCGTAGGGCGTGCCCGCGCGGAAGACCCCGGCGGTGTCGCCGGCACCCCCGTGACCGATCGGCTCGAGCGCACGCAGATCGGTGGACAGCTGGTACACGTTGGCCCGGACGTCGGGCACCTTCGGCAGCAGGTAGAACGCCAGGGCCACGGCGACGCGGTCAGCGACGACGGAGAGTTCGCCGTGGCGCTCGGAACGGGGTAGTTCGGTGAAGCGGACGAGCCGAGTGGCGATCTGGCCGAACGCGTACCGGACCGCCGTCGACTGTTCGAGTTCGGCCCCGGTCGCGTTCTCCTCGGCCACCGCCCGCGCAGCGTCGCTGCGTCGGGTCCGGACCACCTGCACCGCCACGGCACCGGCCAGCACGACGAGCCCGAACACGACGAGCGACAGTCGGACCGCCGGGGTGACGAACAGGTTCGGCAGCTGGAACGCCGCAGTGGGCGCGGCCGCCACCACGATCGGCCACCCGACCGTGCCGACCCGTCCTGAACGCTGTTGCCCCATGACCACGACGCTAGGTCACGCCACCGACGCAGACGGAGTTGTCCACAGGTCGGTTCTCCACAGGATCTGTCGGCCTCCACCGGCCCGTCGCACGCACCTGGTAAGCAAGACCCATGACCGATGCCAGCACGCCAGTTCCCGGATCCAGAGCCCTCGTCCTGGGTGGCGGAGGTGTCGCCGGCATCGCCTGGGAGGTCGGCGTCCTCACCGCCCTGCAGGACGCCGGCGTCGACCTCGACGCCGCAGACCTGGTCGTCGGCACGAGCGCCGGCAGCGTCGTCGGCGCCTTCGTCCGGAACGGCGCGGTGCAGCAGGCGTACGACCAGCAGCACACCCCCGCACCGACGACCTACGTCGAGCCGCCGGCCATCGACACCGACGCCGTCCAGCAGCGGATCGGTGCCGCGCTCGAGGGCGCGACCGGCGAGCAGGACGCCCGCGCCCGCCTCGGCCTCGCCGCCCAGCAGGTCACCGACGGACAGTCCGACGACGAGCGCGCGGCGACCTTCACCGAGACCCTGCCGTCCACCGACTGGCCGGCGAAGCCGCTCGCGATCACCGCGGTCGACGCCACCGACGGCACGTTCCGACTGCTGACCGCGGCCGACGGCGTCCCGCTCCCCCGTGCGGTCGCCGCGAGCTGCTCCGTGCCCTTCGTGTGGTCGCCCGTCGGCATCGAGGGCCGACCGTACGTCGACGGCGGGGTCCGCTCCGGCACGAACGCCGACGCCGCCGCCGGACACGAGCGTGTCCTCGTGATCGCCTGCGGTCCCGAGGGTCCGTCGCCGGTCGGCCCGTGGCTCGACGTCGCGGTCGAGTCGCTCCGCGCCGGCGGCAGCTCGGTCGAGGTCGTCGTGGCGGACAGCACCGCGCAGGAAGCCTTCGGCACGAACTCGCTCTCGCTGGCCACCCAGGCGCCCTCGGCCGAGGCCGGCCGCGCCCAGGGCACGGCGGTCGCCGAGCAGATCGCCGCCTTCTGGGCCGATGACCTGGTGAGCGTGGTCGCATGACGACGCCGTTCTCCGACCTCGACCAGTACATCGCGCTCCCCCGGGTCGACGGGATCGCTATCAGCCCGAACGGTGAGCGCGTCGCCCTGACTGTCAGTGCGCTCGACCCGGACCGCACCGGGTACCGGCGCTCGATCTGGCAGGTGCCCGCCGGCAACGACACCGAAACGAACGCCGATGCCGACGCAGCGGGCAGCGCCGCAGCCGGTACCGCGGTCCGCCTCACCCGTTCCGCCAAGGGTGAGGGCGGCATCGCCTTCACCCGCACCGGCGACCTGCTCTTCGTCTCCGCCCGCCCCGACGCCGATGCCACCGACGCCGACGCCGCCCAGCTCTGGGTCCTCCCGGCGGCCGGTGGTGAAGCGCGCCCCCTGACGCGGCTCACCGGCGGGGTCGGCGGCGTCCTGGCGACCGCTGCGGCCGCCGACACCGCAGCGCTCACCGCCGACCTGCTGCCCGGCGCCGGTACCGACCCGGCCACCGTGGTCGACGCCGACGCCCAGCTCCGGAAGGCCCGCACGGACAAGAAGGTCCGCGCGATCCTGCACGAGACGTACCCGGTGCGGTACTGGGACCACGACCTCGGGCCGGCCCAGACCCACATCCTCACGCTCGACCTGGCCGAAGGCCAGACCGAAGACCACGCCGAGGACGCAACCGCGCTCCCCCGCCTCACCGACCGCACGCCGGCTCCCGGCCGGTCGCTGGACCACGTCGCCGGGGCACTCACGCCCGATGGTTCCGTCCTGTTGGCAGCCGTGGGTGTCCGGGAGGCCCGTGGGGACCGCTCGACGCTCGTCACGATCGACTGCACCAGCGGCCACCACTCGGTGCTGTTCGACGACGCCGACGTCGACCACGAGATGCCCGCGCTGAGCCACGACGGTCGCACGATCGCCTGGGTCCGGACGGTGCGCTCCACCCCCGCCGGTGCGAACCAGCAAGAGGTCTGGACGGCCGGCATCGACGGGTCGGACCCGCGCCGCATCGCCACCGACTGGGACCGCTGGCCGAGCGAGCTCGTGTTCGAGCACGGCGACCGAGCGCTGCTCGCCGTGGCCGACCAGGACGGCCGGGCACCCGTGTTCCGCATCCCGCTCGACGGCGCAGCCGTCGAACAGCTGACCCACGACGACTGGGCGTACTCGAGCCTGCGCGTGGCGGAGGCGACGGGCGCGGTCGTGGCGCTCCGGGCCTCCTGGGCGGCACCGCTGCACCCCGTGCGGATCGCGACGGACGGCGAGGTGACCCCGCTCGCGACGCCTGCGCCCCTGCCCGAGGTCCCCGCGCACCTGGAAGAGGTCGAGACGACCGCGGCCGACGGCGCGCGCGTGCGCGGCTGGCTGGTCGTGCCGGAGGGTGACGGGCCGCACCCGCTGCTGCTCTGGATCCACGGCGGACCGCTCAACTCGTGGAACCAGTGGTCGTGGCGGTGGAACCCGATGCTCCTGGCGGCGCGCGGGTACGCCGTGCTGCTGCCGGACCCGGCACTGTCGACCGGCTACGGGCTCGACTTCGTGAACCGTGGGTGGAACGCGTGGGGGCAGGCGCCGTACACCGACCTGCTGGCGATCACGGACGTGGTCGAGGCCCGAGCGGACATCGACGAGACCCGCACGGCGGCGATGGGCGGCTCGTTCGGCGGCTACATGGCGAACTGGGTCGCCGGGCACACCGACCGCTTCCGCGCGATCGTCACGCACGCAAGCCTGTGGGCGCTCGACCAGTTCAACGGCACCACGGACTCGTCGCAGTACTGGTCGTCGATCTTCGACGCCGCCGGCATCGAGGCCAACGACCCGCACCGGTTCGTGGCGGACATCACGTCACCGATGCTCGTGGTCCACGGCGACAAGGACTACCGGGTGCCGATCGGCGAGGGGCTGCGACTGTGGTCCGAGCTCGCCGAGCACCACGCGGCCGACGACGGCACGATGCCGCACCGGTTCCTGTACTTCCCGGACGAGAACCACTGGGTGCTCTCGCCGCAGCACGCCGTGGTCTGGTACGAGACGGTGTTCGCGTTCCTCGGGCAGCACGTGCTCGGCCAGGAGTGGGAGCGGCCGGAGCTGCTCGGGTAGCGCGGGCGTGGCGGTCGACCCGGAACGACACGATCGACGTCGCACGACATCGAGAACGTCGTTCCGGGTCGGATCCACCCGACCGACCCGATCCGGGCGGGCTGCTAGACGAAGGCGGCCTGCCCGGTGATCGCCCGACCGACGATGAGCGTGTTCACCTCGCGGGTGCCCTCGTACGAGTAGATCGCCTCGGCGTCCGCGAAGAACCGGGCGACGCCCTTGTCGAGCACGATGCCGTTGCCACCCTGCACCTCGCGGCACCAGCCGACGGTCTCGCGCATCTTCGCGGTCGCGAACGCCTTGGCCATCGCGGAGTGCTCGTCGCCCCCGACACCGGCGTCCTGCATGGCCGAGGCCTGCGTGCAGAGCGCGATCGAGGCCGTGATGTTCGACAACGACTTCACGAGCAGGTCCTGCACGAGCTGGTGCGACGCGATCGGCTTGCCGAACTGGATCCGCTCGCGGGCGTACGCGAGCGCCGCGTCGTAGGCGCCGACCGCGATGCCGACGGCCTGCCAGGCCACCTCGGTGCGGGTCAGACGGAGCACCTCGGCGGTCGACCGGAACGAGTCGGCGCGCTGGAGCCGACGCGATTCCGGCACGCGCACCCCCTGCATGACGATGTCGGCGTTCTGCACCCCACGCAGCGCGATCTTGTCCTCGATCTTCGTGGCAGTGAAGCCGGGGGTGTCCGTGGTGACCAGGAAGCCCTTCACCTGTTCGTCGGCGACGTCCTTCGCCCAGATGACGACGACGTCGGCGAAGGTGGCGTTGCCGATCCAGCGCTTCTCGCCGTCGAGCACCCACGTGTTGCCGTCGCGGCGGGCGGTGGTGCGCAGGCCACGGGCGGAGTCGCTGCCGGACAGCGGTTCGGTCAGGCCGAACGCCCCGATGACCTCGCCGGCCGCCATGCGCGGCAGCCACTCGCGCTGCTGTTCCTCGCTGCCGGCGACGGCGATCGAGTTCATCGCCAGACCCGACTGCACGCCGATGAACGTCGCGACGCTGGCGTCGACGCGTCCGAGCTCGAGCGCAGCCCACCCGCGGTACACGGCCGAGTTCTCGAACTGGCGCACGAGCGGGATCCCCGGCCCGTACATGCCCAGCTCGGCGAGGGGCGCGATCACCTGCATCGGGAACTCGGCGCGTGCCCAGTACCCGTCGGCGATGGGCGCGACCTCGCGCTCGAGGTACTCGCGGAGTCGCCCGATCGACGCGCGCTCCGGCTCGGTCAGCTGCTGTTGGAAGCCGTAGAAGTCCGATTCGAGGAGGCCCGTCGTGGGCGTCAGCGTTGACATGGAACCAACGATGCATCATTCTCGAAAACGTTGCAAGGGAGGACCGCGTGTACACATCGGATTCTGCGCTGCGCGCCTTCCGGGAGGCTCGCCACACGTTCATCGACGGCTCACGGATCGACATGGGCGCGTTGGCTGCCGCACTCGGCGTGGACCGTACGTCACTGTTCCGGTGGGTGGGCAACCGTGACCGGTTGCTGTCCGAGATCCTGTGGTCCCTCGCAGTCCCGACGCTCGACCGGGCGTCCCGCGCTGCCGACACGATCGGGTCGTCCGGAGCGGCGCGCATCGTCGACGTGCTCGACCGGTTCACCGCCGACCTCATCGAGGCCACCTACTTCCGCGCCTTCCTGACCCGCGAACCCGCGCGGGCGATGCGCCTGCTGACCACCTCGGAGAGCGACGTGCAGAGCCGGTTCGTCGAACGGGTCACGGCGCTCGTGGTCGAGGAGCAGTCGTCCGGCGAGTTCGATCCGGCCCCGTTGTCCGCCGAAGAGCTCGCGCGGCTGCTCGTCCGGATCTCAGAGTCGTTCACCTACGCTGAGTTCATCTCCGGTGAGGCCCCCGACCCCGTCCGGGCACGCGCCGCGTTCGAGTACGTGCTGCGCCCCGCCGCCGATCACGCCACACCCGCACCTCCGATCGGAGACCGATGACCATCGACGAGTACCCGTTCCGCCGCCTCTACCCCACGCGCTGGAACGACAACGACATGTTCGGGCACGTCAACAACACGATCTACTACTCGGCGATGGACAACGCGTCGACGTACTGGTTCCGCGAGGAAGCGGGTCTCGACCCCTTCACGTCGGAGTGGATCGCGGTGCTGGTGTCGTCGAGCTGCCGATTCGTCGAGTCCGCCGTCTGGCCGGACGTCATCGAGGTCGGGATGCGGTCCAAGCACCTCGGCAACACAAGCCTGTCGTGGGAGTTCGGCCTGTTCCGGCAGTCCGACGGCGCGCTGCTCGCCACCGGCGAGTTCGCGCACGTCATCATCGACCGCGAGGGCGCCCGCCGACCGATCCCCCTGCCGGAGTCGCTGCGCGCGCTCGTGACCGGCACGATGGTCGCGCAGGAGCCCGCCGTCGCCGACTGACCCCGCGCGCCGTCGCCCGACACCGACGCGGCGCCGCCGCTCGGGCGCCGACCCTGCCCACCTCGGCGCACAACCAAAGTGCCCTCGAACCGCGCAATCGCGTGGCTCGAGGGCACTTTGGTTGTGCAGGCCGGATCGGGACCGGGCTCCGGGGGCTGGCGCAGCGAGAAGGTCAGGGGCGGTAGTCGTCGCGGCTCGGCTGGTTCAGCCGCGCGGCGAGGTCGTCGCCCGCTGGCTTCGCGCCGTTCAGGGTCCCGAGCACCTTCGCCACGGTCGACAACACGAAGCCGATCCCCCGGCCGATGGCTTGCACGAAGCGCATGACGTCCCCTCTCGTCACCCCATGCTAGCCCGCGGCCCGAGGACTGCTCAGGACTTGAGGGCAGCGAGCTCGAGGTTGATGTCGTCGGGGTCCTGCACGGACAGGATCACCATGCCGGCGTCACCGAGGTCGGTGACCTCGCCGTGCTCGACCCCCGCGGCGTCGAGACGTGCGGCCGCCTGGTGCAGCTCGTCGACGGATCCCACGACGAAGCTGACGTGGTCGAGGCCGACGGTGTCCGGGTCGAACGTCTGCCCCGCCGGAGCGACCGGGCGGAGACCGAAGACCTGGTCGCCGAGCCGGAACACGGAGCCGCCGTAGAAGCGCTCGCGGTCCTCGCGCACGCCGGGCTCGTCGACCTGGTCGCTGAAGTCGATCGCCGGGTCGGTGCCGAGCAGCTGCCGGTAGAACGCCTTGCTGCGGTGGATGTCGGTCACGGTGACGCGGACGTGGGCAAGGGCGGTCGGGCGTGCGAACGGTTCGGTCATGGTGGAGCTCCTCCGGGTTCGACCCGACGCAGGGCTGTCGGGTGCGCGCCGTGGTTGCGACGCGCACCCGAGGCAACCCCTGCCACCTCGGTGCATCCCGACAGCGTGCGGCGACCGGACAGCGGCGCTCGACCCGAACGCCAGCGCCGCGGTCCGGTCAGATGAGCTCGTCGGTCAGGTGGTTCGGCGTGCCGAAGCGGTGCGCCGTGATCGAGACCGCCTGCTCGCGGACGAACGGCAGGATCTCGAGCCGCCCGGCCTCGGTCACGGGGCCGCCGTACACCGCGACGTCGGGACGCCCGCCGATCGCCGAGTACAGCGCAGAGGTGTCGCCGCCGATGAGCCGGACACGGGTCGACGGCCCCGCCGCGATCGACGACGCGAAGGACTCGTCGGAGACCGACTGCGAGACGGACCGGACGATGGGCAGCGAGCGGAGCGCCGATGCGACGGGTGTCGGCAGCGCGGCGGCCGTCGAGACGTCGATCGTCGTGCCGGCCCGGAGCGCAGCCGCGACGACGCGGACGAGGTCAGGAACAGCATCCTCGTCACCAGAAGCCAGGCGCACCTGCACCGACGGGAACGGCAGGTACCGCGCGATGTTCCGCTCGGCGCTCAGGGCCGAGACGTCGGTCGCGGTGCCGAACAGCGTCGACCAGGCCTGCTCGTCCGACGCCAGCGACCGGTCGAGCACCGGCGAGGTGCCCCCGGCCGCACGGACGAAGGCGCTGACCGGAGCGGAAGGAACGGACGCAGCAGTCGACGCAGCAGGCGCCCACGACCCGAGCCCGAGCAGGTAGTTCAGCCCGCCGGCCTTCGTGCCCGCGCCGACGGCCGACTTCTTCCAGCCACCGAACGGCTGCCGACGGACGATGGCGCCCGTGATGCCGCGGTTGACGTAGAGGTTGCCCGCCTGGATCCGCGACAGCCAGGTGCCGATCTCGGCCGGGTCGAGCGAGTGCAGGCCCGAGGTCAGGCCGTAGTCGACCTCGTTGACGATGTCGATCGCCTCGTCGAGGGTGTCAGCGGTCATCATGCCGAGGATCGGGCCGAAGTACTCGGTGCGGTGGAACTCCGAGCCGCGGCGGACGCCCTGGCGGACACCGGGGCTCCAGAGCTTGCCGGTCTCGTCGAGCTGCTTCGGCTCGACGGCCCAGGTCTCCCCCGCACCGAGCGTCGTCAGGCCGGCGAGCAGCTTGCCCGATGCCGGCTCGATGATCGGGCCCATCTGGGTGGTGGGGTCGGTCGGCGAGCCGACGGTGAGCGAGGACACGGCGTCGAGGAGCTGGTTGCGGAAGCGCTTCGACTTCGCGACCGAGCCGACCATCACCACGAGCGACGCGGCCGAGCACTTCTGGCCGGCGTGCCCGAAGGCCGAGGCGACGACGTCCTTCACCGCGAGGTCGAGGTCCGACGACGGGGTGACGATCACGGCGTTCTTGCCCGAGGTCTCGGCGAGCAGCGGCAGGTCAGAGCGGAACGAGCGGAACAGCTCTGCGGTCTCGTAGGCACCGGTGAGGATCACCTGGTCGACCATCGGCGAGGCGATGAGCTGCTGGCCGAGCTCGTTCTCGGACACCTGCAGGAACGCGAGCACGTCGGCCGGGGCCCCGTGGGCGTCGAGCGCGGTCTCGATGATCGAGGCGAGGACGGCCCCGGAGCGCTCGGCGGGCGGCGCCGGCTTGAGGACGACGGCGGACCCGGCAGCGAGTGCGGCCAGCGTCGAGCCGGCGGGGATCGCGACCGGGAAGTTCCACGGCGGTGCGACGAGGGTCAGCGTGGCCGGGGTGAAGGTCGCACCGTCGAGGTCGTCGAGCTGGGACGCGAGCGAGCCGTAGAAGTGTGCGAAGTCGATCGCTTCGGACACCTCGGGGTCGGCCTGGTCGATGGTCTTGCCGGTCTCCGCGGCCATGACCTCGATGAGTGCTGCGCGGTTCGCCTCGAGTGCGTCGCCGACGGCGTGCAGCACGGCGCCACGAGCGGCACCGGACCAGGTCCCCCAGACCGCACCGGCGGCCTGGACGCGAGCGAGCGCCGAGTCGAGTGACGCGGCGGAGTCGACCCGGGCCTCCTGGACGGCGCGGACGCCGAGCGTCGACGACGCGATCCGGTCCGTGATCGCCGACCCCCACTGGCGCACCGGCGCGACCGACGGGTCGCTGTCCGGCGTGTTCTCGAACCGGCCGGGTCCGGGGCGCCCAACGGCCGCGTAGCGGTCGGCGACGCGGTGGGACGCGGGAGCGGCGAGGCCCTCGGGTGTGGCGAGCGGCACGAGCGAGGCGCGGAAGCGTTCTTCTTCGCGGGCGAACAGCGGCGGCGACGACACCAGCGAGAAGACCGCGGACATGAAGTTGTCCTGCGAGGCGCCTTCTTCGAGGCGGCGGATCAGGTACGCGATCGCGACGTCGAACTCGCCGGGGTGGACGACCGGCGTGTAGAGCAGGAGGGAACCGACCGTGTTCTTCACTGCCGACGCCTGGCCCTGCGCCATGCCGAGCAGCATCTCGAACTCGATGCCGTCCCGCACGCCCCGCTCACCGGCGAGCAGCCACGCGTGCGCGACGTCGAACAGGTTGTGCCCGGCGACGCCGACGCGGACGTTCTCGACGCGCGACGGCGTGAGTGCCCAGTCGAGCACGCGCTTGTAGTTGGTGTCGGAGTCCTGCTTGGTGTGCCAGGTGGCGAGCGGCCAGCCGTGCACCGAGGCCTCGACCTGCTCCATGGGCAGGTTCGCGCCCTTGACCAGGCGGACCTTGATGCCGGCACCACCACGGGCCCGGCGAGCGGCGGACCACTCCTGCAACTGCTCCATCGCGGCGAGGGCGTCGGGCAGGTACGCCTGCAGGACGATGCCGGCTTCGAGCCCGAGGAACGCAGGCTCGTCGAGGAGCTTCGTGAAGACCGCGATCGTCAGGTCGAGGTCCTTGTACTCCTCCATGTCGAGGTTGATGAACTTCGCCGGGGTCGAGGCCACGGCGCGCTCGAACAGCGGGCGGAGCTGCTCGACGATGTCGTCGACGGCGTGGTCGAACGCCCACGGCGAGTGCGGGTGCACGGTCGACGAGACCTTGATCGACACGTAGTCGACGTCGTCGCGTGCCAGGAGCTTGTGCGTGCCCTCGAGCCGGCGCGCGGCCTCGCGCTCGCCCAGCACGGCCTCGCCGAGCAGGTTCACGTTGAGCCGGACGCCGTCCCGCTTGATCTTGGCGATGGCGGGCCCGAGCTTCGAGTCGGTCGCGTCGACGATGAGGTGGCCGACCATGCCCCGCAGCACTCGACGAGCGATGGGCACGACGACGCCCGGAAGCACCGGTGCCATGCCGCCACCGAGGCGCACGAGTCCGCGCATCGCGGCGGGCAGGAACCCGGGGGCACCGGGCGCGATCTGCCGGAGCTTGCGCGCGGCGACGGCGAGGTCTTCCGGGCGGACGACGCCGTCCACGAAGCCGACGGCGAAGTCCAGACCTGCGGGGTCGGCGAGCACCCCGGCGAGCTGCTTGGCGGAGCCGTCCACCGGGAACGACTCGGCCTCGGCCAGCCACTGTCGGACGAGTGCGACGGACTGGTCCGCCAGCGCGTCGTGGTCGGTGGCGGGGTGCTCCTGCAGGGTCGTCATGGGATCAGTGTGGAGGCCCGGGATACGGTAGCGGAAGCGACCGTTCCTGATGGGTACCGTTCAGTTGCACTACCGAATCTACGGCGGCCCCGCTACCGTCAGACCATGCTCGATGTCCGCCGCCTGGTCCTGCTCCGCGAGCTGTCGATCCGCGGCACCATCGCGGCCGTCGCCGAGGCCATGAACTTCACGCCGTCGGCGGTCTCGCAGCAGCTCAGCGCCCTGGAACGCGAGGCAGGGGTGCAGCTCCTCCGCAAGGCCGGCCGACGGTTGCAGCTCACCCCGCAGGCCGAGGTGCTCGTCGCCGCCGCCGGCCACGTGCAGGACGTGCTCGAGCAGGCCCAGGCGCAGGTCGAGGACACCCTGCCGTCGGTCCAGGGGCGAGTGCGCGTCGCCGTGTTCCAGTCCGCCGCCCTCGCGCTGATGCCCAACGCCCTGCACGAGATGGCCACCGAACACCCCGACGTCCGGGTCGAGATGGTGCAGCGCGAGCCGGAGACCGCCCTGAACGAGACGTGGGCGCGGGACTTCGACATGGTCATCGCCGAGCAGTACCCGGCGCACGCCGCCCCGCACCTGTCCGGGCTCGACCGCTCGGACCTGACCACCGATGCGGTCCGGCTGGCGCTGCCGCCGCTCGACACGGCGCTGTTACCGGTCTCGAGCCTCGAGGACGCCGAGGCCCTGCCGTGGGTGATGGAACCCCGCGGGACGGCGTCGCGGCACTTCGCGGAGCAGGTGTGCCGACGCTGGGGCTTCGAGCCGGACGTCCGCTACGAGACCGCCGACCTGCAGACCCAGATCCGACTGGTCGAGTCCGGCAACGCCGTCAGCCTGATGCCGGACCTGATGTGGACCGGACGCACGACGACCTGCCGCCTGCTCGAACTGCCCGAGCAGCCCCGCCGCACGATCTTCACCGTCGTGCGCGCCGCCGGGGCGTCCTCGCCCGCGGTCCGTGCGCTGCGCGCCGCCCTCGAACGCGCCGCGGCGGCCGTCGGCGACTGACGGGCCCCGTCCCCGATCCGGCTGACTGCACCGAGACCGAACCGAGACCTGACGGGCCGTCAGGATCGCGGGATCGACGACATCTCCTGGGTGAGGGCACTTCTCGGTGCCCCGTCCGGTATCCGAGGGGGATCCCATGAGTCAGCCCTGCACGTCCACTACGCGTCGCGTCGCCGCGATCGGCGCCGCCGTCGCCATCGTCGCCGCCTCGTCGGCCCTCGGCATCGGCGCCACGACCGCCGTCGCCGCCGAGGAACCGACCGCGACCAGCACCGTGACACCGGTGGCGACGAGCGCCGCGACACCCGCTGCGTCCGCCTCGCCCGAGGCGCCCGAGACGCCCGTCCCGACCGACGCCCCCGACGAGCAGCCGGGAGGCACGACTCCCGATCCGACGCCGGCTCCCGCCGACGAGTCGGAGACCCCACTGCCCGCTGCGCCCGCCGCCGACGACGGCAGCGACCTGGCGTTCACGGAGCCGTCGACCGCGGACGCCCCGCTCGTCCTCACCGCGACCGCCGGCACCCCGTTCTCGCACACCTTCGAGACCACCGGCGGCAACGGCACCGTGGGCTACGCCATCCAGGACGCCCCGTCAGCGGCGTACAGCGTCAACGTGGAGACCGGTGTCCTGAGCGGCACCCCGACAGAGGCCGGCACGTTCGACTTCGAGGTCGTCGCGTTGAGCGGCTCGACCCAGATCACCGAGTACGTGGAGCTCACCGTCTCCCCCGGTGCCCCCGTGGGCGTGACGTTCGGGGTCGCGACGCCGGACTACGACGGCCTCTGGCAGGTCGAAGCCGACGGCACGATCTGGGAGCAGGCCGCCGGGCAGGGCCGAGTCCGCATCGTGCCGGACATCCCCGTCGCCGAGGACACCCCGCTCACCCTCGCCGGGCTCGCCGTCGACGCCTACGGCAACCGGACCACCCCCGGCGGTGACGACGACTACCCGCGGTCGACGGTCACCAGCACGGACGACTCCGACGTGGCCACGTGGAACGACGGAGACTCCTCGACGACCGTGACCTTCGGCGGGACCGGTACCCGGACCGTGACGGTCTCGGAGGGCGGCGTCTCCACGGCGTTCGACGTGGTGGTCGGCGCCGAGGGCACCGGCGAACCCGCGGCTCCGGACACCATCATGTTCGACGAGCAGTCGACGCCGGAGTCCCCGATCCGCATCGAGACGATCGCGGGCGAGCAGGTCGAACGCACCTTCACCGCCACCGGGTCCTCGAGCGAGCTCCACTACGTGCTGCTGACCGGCGCGACCGCGTTCCCCGTCCCGGGCAACGAAGCCCCGATCGCGCCGCTCGGGATCGCCGTCGGTGACACGAGCGGGGTCCTGAGCGGCGCCCCGACGGTGGCCGGTGAGTACGACTTCCAGGTCATGGCGATGAACGGCTCCCGGGCGGCCACGCAGTACGTCCACCTGTCCATCCGTCCGGCCGCCACCGAGGAACTCAGCCTGCTCGTCGGGACGATCGGGTCCCCCAGGGGCTGGCTCCGCGACGGCCGGGGGCTGCGCGAGGTCTTCGCGGAGAGCGGGGAGTCGATCCCGTTCGACGCGGTCCCGGTGGCCCAGGGCTCGACGATGGCCATCCGTGTGACGGCGCTCGACGCGTTCGGGAACAGCACGCAGGAGTCGGACGGCGCACAGCCCGTCGTCACGAGCACGGTGTCGAGCGACGAGGTCTTGCTCCCCCACGGCCCGTGGGAGCCCCGCGTCGCGTTCCCGCACGCGTCGCCGCACACGATCACGGTCGCACTCGGTGACGTCTCGACCTCGTTCGACGTGGACGTGCAGCCCGCGGCCGCCACCGTCGGCACCACGCCCCCGACGGCCGGTACCGGCACCCTCGCGTTCACGGGCGCGGAGACGTCCGGCACGCTCGCCTGGGCGCTCGGCCTGCTGGCCGCCGGCGGCGGCCTGCTCGTCCACCGCCTGCGTCGCCGACGCGCCTGACGCGGTGCACCGCACCGGATGACGGACGGGAGGCCCGTGGCGGATCCGCCACGGGCCTCCCGTCCGACGCGGGTTTCCGCACGGACCCCCAACCATGGTCACATTCCGGTCACCGACGCCTGAACGGCCACGCAGCCGCACTACGATCCGAGCAGG
The DNA here is from genome assembly GCF_004365385.1 of Curtobacterium sp. PhB190. NCBI lineage: Bacteria > Bacillati > Actinomycetota > Actinomycetes > Micrococcales > Microbacteriaceae > Curtobacterium > Curtobacterium sp. PhB190. Next base: position 24,052 of record NZ_SODN01000012.1, read on the forward strand.
CCGAAACTCTCGGCAGATTCTTACGATCCGGCCACCCAGCCGGACCTGAACATGGGGGGAACCCGTGCACCGCAGCACCTCCGCCGTTCGTCGCGCTTGCGCCGTCGGCACCACCGTCGCACTCGTCGGTCTGACCACCGGTCTCGGCATCATGTCGGCGACCGCCGCCAGCGCCGTCGAGCCGACCGACTCGACGCAGCCCGTCTCCTCGAACGAGACAACGGCCCCCGTCGCGACGGAGACGCCCGCACCGACCGACGAGCCGTCTGTCCCCGCGGACGAGACCACGGAGACCCCGGCCCCGGCACCCGCCGAGGAGACCCCGGCCCCCACCCCGAGCGACGACGCGACCACCCCGGCCGACGAGCAGACCACCCCCGCGACGACGGCTCCGGCCGCCGAGACCCCGGCTCCGACCGCGACGCCGACCCCGGACGTCACCACGAAGGCCGCCGACGCGACCGTCACCATCGACGGTGCAGCCAAGGTCGGCACCCTCCTGAGCGCCGTCGTCACCGGCTTCGACGAGGACTCCTCGTACAAGTACGTCTGGGCTGACCAGGACCGCAACGTCCTGTCGAAGACCGCGACCTACCGCATCGACCCCACCGACGTGCGCAAGACGATCACCGTCACGGTGACCGGCACCCTGCCCGGCGCCACCGAGACGACCTCGGTGACCTCCGACGCGACCGCGCCCGTCAGCCAGACCCCAGCCTTCCTCGGCGAGGACGGCAAGCCGACGAAGGCCGGCGCCCACGCTGACCACCCGCTCGAGCTGAGCACCACGGCCGGTGACGCGTTCTCGCACACCTTCCGTGCGCAGGGCTTCCCGGAGCCGAAGTACGCGCTCGCGTGGTTCGACGAGGACGAGCTCGAGGACACCACGTACTACGACGAGAACGGTGACGAGTACGTCCCGGAGCCCGACGAGCAGCTCCCGGACGGCATCACGTTCGACGCCTCCACCGGTGAGCTCAGCGGCGTCTCGACGGAAGCGTCCGACTGGACCTTCGCGGTCACCGCGACGAGCGGCACCGAGACCGTCACGCAGTACGTCGACCTGACCGTCGAGGCCGCCGCGCCGCTCGGCATCATCGTCTTCACGACCGACCGTGCCGGTGCGTTCGACCTCGGCGAGGACGAGGACGACACGAGCACCCGGACCAGCTGGATCATCGACCCGGAGGGCAAGGTCTACACGTTCACCATCACGGGCGACGGTGAGGGCGGCTACACCGGCAACGAGGTCGAGGGCGGCCGGCCGACCATCAAGCAGGGCGGGACGCTCGTCGTGTCCGGCGGCCTGGTCGACGTGTTCGGCAACGAGATCACCGACGAGAACGAGGAGTCGATCGTCCCGACCGTCACCTCGGACGTGGCGAGCGACGTCATCGCGCCGGACCCCGACCTGGGCTTCTTCGGCCTCGTGAACGTCACGTTCCCGCACGCGTCGATCCACAACCTGTCCGTCTCGGCCGGTGACTTCACCACCTCGTTCGCGGTGGACGTCCAGCCGACCGCGGTCCCGACAGTGCCCGGTGTGTCCACTCCGGTCACCCCGGTCCCCGCGGCCGCACCGGTCACCCCGACGAACCGTGGCGGCCAGCTCGCCTACACGGGTTCGGACGCCACCGGCGCCCTGCCCTGGGCCCTCGGTCTGCTCGTCGCCGGTGCCGGCCTGATCGGCGCCCGCACCCTGCGCCGTCGCCGCGCACAGCGCTGACGGACGACCAGCGCTGACGTACGACCAGCGCTGACGGTCCCCCGTCGTCTCCCGTCCGTCGCGTGCCCGCGTGACGGACGGGAGGCCCGGCTCGGCCCCGCCTGTCCGCCTCCCCGGGGCGGCGGGGCCGTTTCCGTCCCACCGTCGGTAGCGTGGGCACCATGCCCACGCTGCTGCACATCGACTCCTCGGCCGACCTCTCCCACTCCCGTTCGCGCGCGCTGACCGCCGCGTTCGCCGATGCCTGGCGCGCACGCGGACCGGAGTACACGGTGGTCCGCCGCGACCTGCACGTCGACCAGCTCCCCCACCTCGAGACCTCGGCGCTGCACTGGGCGGCAGCGGACCGCACCGCGGACGAGTCCGTCGCTCCCGAGGCCGAGGCACTACGCCAGGAGGTCATCGACGAACTCCTCGCCGCCGACGTCGTGGTCGTCGGGTCGCCGCTGTACAACTACACGGTGCCGTCGACGCTCAAGGCCTGGATCGACCGCATCCACATCCCCGGGGTCCTGGCGGGCGACGTGCAGCCCTTGGCCGGCCGTCCGGTCGTGACCGTGGTCAGCCGCGGTGCGACGTACGACGCCGGCACCCCGACCGAGGACTGGGACCACGGCTCGCCGGTCCTACACCTCATCCTCGGCACGGCGCTCGGCATGAAGCTCTACCCGATCACGGTCAGTGCGACCCTGGCCGACCGGCTGCCCGACCTCGCCCCGCTCGCCGAGCACGCGTCCGCCGAGCTCGCCGACGCGAAGACGACGATCGAGCGCCTGGCGTCGACCCTCGGCTGAGGTCAGGACGCGAGCGGTCAGGCGGGACGGATCTCGTCCGACCGGCCGAGCAGCTCGGCGTGGAACGCCGTCTGCGTCAGTGCGCTCGCGAGCAGGAACCCGGTCATCGACTCGATCCCGCCGCTGAACGGCACACGCGCGGCGACTTCGAACAGCGTGGGCCGGTCGAGCAGGTCGAGTGCTTCGGCGACGTGCCGCGACCGCTCCTCGCGGTGTCGAGCCAACGTCTGCGCGCGGGCGACGACGTCGGCGAACCGGTACTCGTGGCCCGGGCAGACCTCGAGCCCGGCGTACACGTCGAGTCGGCTGAGCGACGCCAGGTAGTCGCCGAGCGGGTTCGTGGCGGTCCGACCACCGAGGCCGATCCCCGAGTTGATCCGCGGCAGCACGTGGTCCCCGGTGAAGAGCAGCCCGTCCGGTTCGTCGACGAAGCACACGTGACCGGCGGTGTGCCCGGGCGTCCAGAGGGTCCGGATGGTGCGCCCAGGGATCGGCAGCTCGTCGCCGTCGGCCAGCAGCAGGTCGGCGTAGGGCGCCTCGCTCCAGCCGAGCCCGATCCGTCGCCCGCTCCCCCAGGCCGCGACGACGCCGTCGTGCAGCTCGGGCGGCAGGCCCCACGTGGCGATGTCGGCGTCGTTCCGCACCGCGTCGGTGCGCTCCCGCTCCAGCGCGTCGACCTCGAGCCCGTGCATCGCGACCCGCGCACCGGTCGCTCGACGCACCGCGGCGGCGGCACCGAGGTGGTCTGCGTGCAGGTGCGTCACGGCGACGAGGGACACGTCGTCGAGCGACCGGCCGATCGCCGACAGCGCGGCGCGGACCTCATCGAGCCCGTCGTCGGCCGACCACCCGGGGTCGATCAGCGCGAGGGACCCGTCCGACCCCTCCACCACGTAGACCAGGGTCGCGTCGGGCACCCCGAACCGGAACGGCACCGCGAAGGTCCAGATCCCCGGCCGGATCTGTTCGACGGGCGGCAGGACGCCGTCGCGGAGCGCGGCGGCCTGCACGGGGCTGATCGGTTCCGGAGCCGGCGCTGCCGACGGGGGCACGGTCGTCACCCGCACCACACTACTGACGCGATCCGACCTGCCCCGGGTGATCCGGGCCTCCCGGCCGCACTTCGTGAGCAGAAATGGTCGAGTCGTCGCGCCGGACCCGACCATTCCTGCTCACCAAGCGCACACCCCGCCCACGCAAGCCCCACCCGCGCCCGAGTAGACACGACGCATGGAGATCGCACCGATGCTGGCCAAGGCCGTCGCCGACGTCCCGGAACCCGACAGCGTGACCGGTGGCCTGCGGTACGAACCGAAGTGGGACGGCTTCCGCGGCATCGTGACGATCGACGGCGACGACGTCGAGATCGGCAGCCGCGGGGCGAAGCCGCTCACGCGCTACTTCCCCGAACTCGTCGAGGCCTTCCGCGCGCAGTTCGGCGGCCGTGACCACCCGGTGGTGCTCGACGGCGAGGTGATCCTTCGCTCGGGCGAGCCCGGAGCCGAGCGCCTCGACTGGGAGGCACTGTCGCAGCGCATCCACCCGGCGGCCTCGCGGATCGCGAAGCTCAGCGCCGAGACGCCCGCGCAGTTCGTCGCGTTCGACCTGCTCGCAGCGGACGGCGACGAGCTGGTCGACCTGCCGTTCGACGAACGACGTGACCGGCTGGAACAGCTCGCGAGCGGCATGTCCGACCCGCTGTTCGTCACGCGCACCACACTCGACGTCGACCAGGCACGCGAGTGGCTCACCACCTTCGAGGGCGCCGGACTCGACGGCGTCGTCGCCAAGCGCCGGGCCAAGCCGTACGAACCGGGCAAGCGGACCATGCTCAAGATCAAGCACCACCGGACGGCCGACGTCGTCGCGATCGGGTACCGCGTGCACAAGAGCGGCTCGGGCGTCGGGTCGCTGCTCGTCGGGCTGTACGGCGACGACGGTGAGCTCCGCCAGGTCGGCGGCGTCTCCGCCTTCTCCGACAAGCGCCGGCTCGCCCTGGTCGACGAGCTCGAGCCCGTCGTGCTCCGCGATGCGGACGGGAGGCCCGTCACCGGTGACGGGGAACGCTCGCGGTTCTCGTCGGGTCGCGACACGTCGTTCGTCCGGCTGGCGCCGGAAGTCGTGCTCGAGGTCCGGTACGACCAGATGGAGGGCGACCGGTTCCGGCACACGGTGCAGTTCGAACGGTGGCGTCCGGACCGCGACGCGGCGTCGTGCGGGTTCGACCAGCTCGAGGTGCCGTCGGCGTACGACCTGCGGGATGTCCTGTCCTGACGCGTGGTTGTCCGTTTTTCGTCGTCTTCCCCGTGATCGCAGGAAAGTAGTTAGTCGAACTAGCGAAACGCTGCCACGATGGTGATCAGCACCACGAGGCACCCATCCCGGGAGCCCCAGGACCGAAAGCGGATCGACATGAGCACCAGCACGCTTGTCCGCCACTCGCAGCGGAACCCCTTCACCGAGGTACGCGAGGCACGCCGCCAGCGCACCCTGCAGCTCAGTGCGGTCATCAGCGCCATCGCCGGCGTGACCGCCACCGCGCTCGCACTCGTCACGATCGGCCTGGGCTCGTGATCGTCGACGGCATCAGCGACGCGCACCGCGGCACCTGGTCGCGCCTGACCCGCCTGCACACGGCGAGCGTCGGGCTGCCGATGCAGACGTCGCGCGTCGACGACCCCGACCGCTCGACGGACACCCTGCCCTCCGTCTGACGGTCCCCGCTGACCCGACTCAGGGTTTCTTGGCTCGGGACGGTTGCACACGCGGCGGCTCGCCGGGCATCTTCGGGAAGTCCGGCGGGAACGGCAGTTCACCCTCGCCGTTCTCCAGGTCGCGCTCCCACCACGCCAGCAGCGGCGCGATGCTCGCTGGCTCGTCGTGCATCGCCTGCCACGGGTCGCCGATCGTCGCCAAGCGTTCGGGGACGGTCCGGATCGTGAAGGTCGTCGGGTCCGCGGTCGGCAGCTCGTCCCACGTGATCGGCGTCGACACCGAGGCGTGCGCGAGAGCCCGTGGACTGTAGGCACCGGCCATCGTCCGGTCACGGTTCGCCTGGTTGAAGTCGACGAAGACCCGCTGGCCTCGCTCCTCCTTCCACCACGCCGTCGTGACCAGGTCGGGCATCCGCCGTTCGAGTTCTCGGGCGGCGGCGATCACGGCGTGCCGGACGTCGAGGAACTCGTGCTCGGGTGCGATCGGGGCGAACACGTGCAGACCGCGGTTGCCGCTCGTCTTGATCCACGCCGTCAGACCCGCTTCGTCCAGGACCTTCCGGAGTTCCTGCGCCACGGGCACCGTATCCGAGAAGTCCGTGCCGGGCTGCGGGTCGAGGTCGATGCGGAGCTGGTCCGGGTGGTCGCTGTCCTCGGCGCGCGACGCCCACGGGTGGAAGACCACGGTGTTCATCTGCGCGGCCCACACCGCGACGGCCGGCTCGTCGATGACGAGCTGCGGGTGCTTCCGGCCGCTCGGGTACGTCACCGTGACCGACCGCACGTACACCGGGGCGCCCTTCGGCGGGTTCTTCGAGAAGAACTGCTCGCCGTCGACGCCGCCGGGGAACCGCTGCAGCGAGATGGGCCGGTCGCCGTTGGCCCGGACGAAGGCGTCGCCCACGGTCACCAGGTACTCGGCGAGGTCGGCCTTGGTGATCCCGGCCTCCGGCCAGAGCACGCGCGAGGGACTGCTGATCCGGACCTCGCGGTCCCCGTCGGGCCCGGGTACCCGCACCGTCGTCGCTTCGCTCGCCATGCAGCGGAAGGTACTCGGTGCACGATGGACGAGTGAGCGCGTACCTCGGAGTGGACCTGGCGTGGGGGCTCGGCACCGCGAGCCGTGCCCCGAACGAGACCGGACTGGTCGCGATGGAGTCCGACGGCACGATCACCGATGCCGGATGGGCCCGCGGGGTCGACGACGTCACGACCTGGGTCGCGGAACACCTCGGGCCGCGGTCGCTCATCGCCGTCGACGCCTCGCTCGTCGTGACGAACCCGACCGGCATCCGCGAGTCCGAACGGCAGGTCGGGCAGCGCTACGGCCGGTGGAAGGTGGCGGCGAACCCGACGAACCAGGCCTCCGCGGCGAGCGCCGGCGCCAGCCTGCTCGACCGGCTCACCGCACTGGGCGTCGAGTACGTGTCCGACACGGCATCCATGCACGCCAGGACCGGGCCGGCGATGTTCGAGTGCTACCCGTACACGACCCTGGTCGGCGTGGAGGAGCTCGGGTACGACGTCGAGCGGCCCCGGTACAAGCGCCTGGACCTCAGGGTGCCGGCAGCCGAGGCCCGGGCACGCCGCGCCGAGGCGTTCGACGAGCTCGTCCGGCGCCTGCGCGAGACCCCGCTCGACCCGCCGTTGCAGCTCGACTCGCATCCGCTGGCTGCGGGCCTCGCCGACCCGTCAGTGCTGCACGGTCCGACGCACAAGCACCGCGAGGACCTGCTCGACGGTGCCCTGTGTGCCTGGACGGCGGCGTTCTGGGAGCGGCACGGGGACGAACGCGTGCAGATCCTGGGAGGCGATGTGGGCCTCCCGTCCGACCCGGTGGACGAGGCGGGCCGCCGGCCGGTCGTGGTGGCGCCTGCGCGCCCGTCGCAGCGGAGGCCGCCGCAGATTGGTCAGTCGTGCTCGCGCTGAGCGTCTGAAGCGATCACCTTTGCGAGCAGGTCGCGCAGTGGACCGAGATCGCCCAGCATCGAGCGGCGGGCTGCAGAGTGGTTTTCGGACTTCGTCGCCTGCTGCCAGTCGAGCGTGACGTCGTGCTCAGCGGCGTACTGTCGCCAGAACTCTCGCTGCGTTCGACCGTTGCCCTCCATGAAGGGGTGGATGTAGTTGAGTGTCGCGAACTGCTCCGTGAGGAAGTCGAGCGGCCGCTTCAGCATCTCTCCCCCGCCAGCCAACTCGCCGTCGAGCTGGGCCATCCGCGGAGCGATGAGTTGGGGAGGCAGGAAAGGTTCGTCCGGGTTCTTCGCGATGCCGTCGAGACGGTACTCGCCAGCCCACTCGTAGACGTCCTGGAAGAGGTGGGCGTGGATTCGTCGAATCCGCTGCGATGGTCGAAGACCGCGGAGACCGCGGACCTCGCCGAGCAGCAAGTCGAGTTCGCGGTCTTGCACCTCAGGCACTTCGAGTGCCGCGAGTGCGGCTCTGCTCGTCGCTCCGAACTTGTTCCGCAGAACGAAGTTCTCGTCGTGGTAACCGCCGACCGGTCGACTCACCGGCGGTGTGCGAAGGCCCGGAGCTCCTCGCGGCTGATCTCACCCCGTGCGAAGCGGCTCATGTACTGAATCCACTCGGGGTTGTCCTCGAACCCTTCGAGTCGACCGGAGTGGATTACCGCCGCCACGGCGTGCGACCGCTTGGCGCGCTCGGCGCCACTGACGGTTCGAACGACTCGCTTGGCCATGAGACCGATTCTACGCGGTCGAGCCCTTGCGCTCCAGAGCCGGGTGGACGCACCGACGCGCGGCTAGGGTTGACCGGTGAGCACGACGAGCGAACCCCTGCACATCGGGCTGGTGTCGCTGCACACCTCCCCCGGAGACGAACCCGGCTCGGGCGAGGTCGGCGGCATGAACGTCGTCGTCCGGCACCAGGCCGAGGCGCTGGCCGATCGTGGCCACCACGTCGACATCATCACGCGGCGTTCGGCGCCGACGCAGCCGGACTCGGTGTCGCTCGTGCCGGGTGTGTGCCTGCGGTTCCTGTCGGCGGGTCCGGCGGAGCCGGTGCCGAAGGGTGAGCACGACGCGTTCATCGAGCCGTTCCGCCACGAGCTCGAGCAGCTCGGGCCGTTCGACGTCCTGCACTCGCACCACTGGTTCTCCGGTGCCGCTGCCCTGCCGGTCGCCCGTGAGCGTGGCATCCCGCACGTGCAGTCGTTCCACTCGATCGCCGCCGACCCCGAGACGCCGCTGTCCGAGGGTGAGCGGCCAGAGTCCGCCGGGCGCATCACGGGCGAGCAGCAGCTGGCGCGTGAGTCCGATGCGGTGGTCGTGGTGTCCGAAGCCGAGGCGTCGACCGTCCGGACGCGGCTCGGCGGTGCCGACGCGCGGATCTGGATCGTGCCGCCCGGGGTCGACGGGTCGGTCTTCCGTCCGGCCGCCGCCGGTGCGCGCCGGGCTGCCACCCCCTACGTCGTCGCGGCGGCTCGCGTGCAGCCGTTGAAGGGGCTCGACCTGGCCATCGAGGCGATCGCGGGCATCAGCCAGGAGGCCCGTCCCACCTTGGTCATCGCCGGAGACGCCTCGAGCGAGGCGGGTGACTACGTGGACGAACTGCGTCGGCTCGCCGCCGCGCGTGGCATCGCCGACCGCGTCACCTTCATCGGGCCGCAGTCGCGTGCCGACCTGGCGTTCCTGTTCCGTGGCGCGGCAGCCGTGCTGGTGCCGTCGCACTCCGAGACGTACGGCCTCGTGGCGTTGGAGGGCTCGGCGTCCGGGGTGCCGGTCGTGGCCGCGGCTGCCGGGGGCCTGCGTGAGGCCGTGGTCGACGGGGAGACGGGCGTCGTGCTCGAGTCGCGCGAACCGTCGGTGTGGGCTGCCGAGATCGAGCGGATCCTGACCGACTCCGGGTACGCCGCCGCGCTGTCCTCGGCCGGGCGGGAGCACGCGGAGCGTCTGAGCTGGGAACGATCGGCTTCGGGGCTCGAGGACGTGTACCGCCGGGTGCTCGGCCGCTCGTGAGCCGTTTCGACCCCTCGGGGTTCTGGGCGGCGCTCGACTCCGTGCCCACGGACGCGGACGCCGAGGCGGACGCCGAGGCACTGTACGACCTCGGTTCGGCCGAGGGGCGGCTGCGTCGGTCGAACCTGCAGCGGTACCTGGAGCAGTTCGGGCCGGAGGCGGACACCCTGCTCGTGGCCGAGGCACCCGGATGGCGCGGCATGACGAACACGGGCATCCCGTTCACGAGCATGCGCGAGCTCGGGACGGACCGGTTCGGCGACGACTACCTGGTGCCGCCGGAGCCGACCGCTCCGTGGGAGGCCTCATCGCGCGTGGTGCAGGCGGCACTGTCCGACTGGGCCGGGCCGCTCCCCGTGGCGTGGGCGATCTTCCCGCACCACCCGTTCGTCGCCCCGGACCGGTTGACGAACCGCACGCCCCGTCCGGCCGAGGTGCGGTCGGGAGCGCCCGTCGCCCTCGCGCTGCTCGAGGCACTCGGTGGAGTCGACCGGGTCCGGGTGGTCGCGGTGGGGCGGAAGGCCCAGGGTGCGCTCGCACTGGCCGGCATCGAGGCGATCGCCGTCCGGCACCCCGCGCAGGGCGGCGCGAAGCAGTTCACCGAGCAGCTGCGAGCGTTGGACCGCTCGCTGTAGTTCCCCGTGCCGGTCCCTCCGGTCAGGCTGAGCGGACCTCGACGCCCTTCGCGGCCAGGGCCTCGGCGACGTGGGCGGGCAGCGGCGCAGCTGCGTACACGGTGCGGAGGGCCGGCAGGTCGAGGATGTCGTCCCAGTTCTGCGGGTCGAAGCGGTCGTCGGAGCCCTCCCACCCGGGGTGCACGTCCTGGAGCACCTCGAGCTCGGTGTCGACGGTGATCTCCGTGACGAGCGACAGGTGCGACGGCAGGAGTTCCAGGTCGTCGTAGTACTCACGGGCCCGGTCGTCCTGGCCGTCGACGTCGAGGTCCTCGTCCGTCTCGTCGGCCGTCTCCGGGTCGTAGGGGTCGAGGACGTCGAGGTCGTAGCAGAGGACGTCGAGCACCAGCAGCTTCGCGTTGAAGTCGGCGAACTCGACGGGCTCTTCGGTGGTGTTCGACTCGTGGTCCATGGCCCGGAGAGTATCCGTCGCCGAGCGACCGTGTTGCGATCGCGAGAAACCTTCCTGTGGGACTAGACAGCAAGGCGTCTCGCGCGCAAGGGTGACGCATGGCCACCACCAAGACGGACCGACCACAGCAGGAGCAGCCCGAGCTCCGCAGGGTCATCGGTCCCAAGCTCCTGCTGCTGTTCATCGTCGGCGACATCCTGGGAACGGGTGTCTACGCGCTCACCGGTCAGGTCGCGGCAGAGGTCGGAGGAGCAGCGTGGCTCCCCTTCCTCATCGCCTTCGCGGTCGCCCTGCTGACGGCGTTCTCGTACCTCGAACTCGTCACGAAGTACCCGCAGACCGCGGGCGCTGCGCTCTACGTGCACAAGGCCTTCGGCGTCCACTTCATCACCTTCATCGTGACCTTCATCGTGATGTGTTCCGGCATCACCTCGGCGTCGACGGCGTCGCGGGCGTTCGCCGCCAACCTCGGTGTCGGGTTCGGCCTCGAGTTGCCGAACGCCGTCGTGATGCTCATCGCCATGGGCTTCATGCTCGCGGTGATGGCGATCAACTTCCGCGGTGTCAGTGAGAGCGTGAAGACGAACGTGGTCCTCACCCTGGTCGAGCTGTCCGGTCTCGTCATGGTGATCCTGATCGGCTTCTGGGCGATCGCGGGTGGCAACGCGGACTTCTCACGGGTGGTGATGTTCGAGACCCCGGAGGACAAGACCCTGCTCATGTCGATCTCCACGGCGACGTCGCTGGCGTTCTTCGCGATGGTCGGCTTCGAGGACTCGGTGAACATGGCCGAGGAGACCAAGGACCCCTCGCGCATCTTCCCGAAGGTGATGCTCACCGGCCTCGGCATCACGGCCGTGATCTACACGCTCGTGTCGATCTGCGCCGTCGCCGTCGTGCCGATCGGTGAGCTCGCCGGCAACGAGACCCCGCTCGTGACCGTCGTGCAGACCGCCGCCCCGGACTTCCCGATCGCCGACCTGCTGCCGTTCATCTCGATGTTCGCCGTGGCCAACACCGCCCTGATCAACATGATGATGGCGTCGCGACTGCTGTACGGCATGAGCAAGCAGGGCGTGCTGCCGGGCTTCCTGGCCCGCATCTCCCCCGCTCGTCGCACCCCGTCGAACGCGATCGTCTTCACCACCGCGATCTCCCTGCTGCTCATCGGCTGGGTCTCGCTCGACCCGGACTCCCCGATCGTGGTGGTCCTCGGTGGCACGACCTCGCTCCTGCTGCTCACCGTGTTCGCCGTCGTGAACCTGACGGTGCTCGTGCTCCGCCGCGACAAGGTCGACCACAAGCACTTCCGAGCCGGCGTGATCATCCCCGTCATCGGCATCATCACGTGTCTGTGGCTCGTGCTGCCGTTCTCGTCCGGCCGTGACCCGCAGCAGTACCAGATCGCCGGTGCGCTGCTGGCCCTGGGTGTGCTGCTGTGGATCCTGACCTGGTTCACGCACGGTCGCAAGCAGCCCGAGAAGGCCCCGACCGGCTTGGTCACGGAACCGACGAAGGTGCAGCACCCGCCGCACGACCACCGCGACGTCTGATGGACGCGACCGCCGTCATCTGGACGATCGTCATCGCCGCAATCGCGCTCGTCTCCCTGTCCGCCGGCGGATGGGGTCGGAACAGGTCGCGCCGACACCGACGCTGACGTCGGGACTGACGGTCCTGGTGCACGAACCCCGTGTTCGGCGCACCAGGACCGTCAGTGCGTCACAGCGACCCCCGATCGGGCGGGTGCGGTTCCCAGGCGGCGCCCGTACGCTCGTCGTGCTCCGCCTGCCCCGCCCCGTCCGTCGAGAGGTCCCGTCATGCGCCGTGTCGGCATCACGCTCGCGTCGGTGTTCGGCGCGGGCATCGTGGTCGTCGGGATCGGCGTCGTGGTGCTCGTCGTGATCGCGGTCAACTCGATCGCCGGCATCGCGAAGTCCAGCGCCGCCGACGCCACCCCCACGTGCCCGAAGGTCGCCTCGAAGACCGTCGGCGGCATGGTCGTCCCCGCCGGCCCCATCGCGGGCTTCTGCCAGGACCGCCTGGTGAACGCCGCGTCCGTGATCCAGGCCGCGAAGGCAGTCGGCATCGGGCCGCACACCCAGGCCGTCGGGGTCATGACGGCGATCGGCGAGTCGAGCCTGGTGAACCTGGACCACGGCGACGCCGCGGGACCGGACAGCCGCGGACTGTTCCAGCAGCGCGACAACGGCGCCTGGGGCACGTACGAGCAGCGGATGGACCCGTACACGGCGGCGTCGATGTTCTACGCGAAGCTCGTCAAGGTCCCCGGTTGGAAGACGATGACGCCGACGCAGATGGCGCACGCGGTGCAGATCAACTCGGACCCCGAGCACTACGCGAAGTCCTGGCCCGCGGCGAAGGCCGTCGTCGAGGGCCTGACGGGCGAGACCGTGCCGGACACCGCGCCACAGGGCTGACCGGGCACGAGACCGCCGGGCCCGCCGGTCACGCGACGTCCTGATCCTGGTCGTGCTCGTCGAGTTCGACCATCGCGGCCCCGCCGTCGTGGACGATGACCTGCGCGCGCAGCCGGATCGCGTGCTCGTCGAGGGCGCAGGCGCATGCATCGACCCACTCCCAGTCGACCGGGTGCACTCGGTCGACACCGGGCCGCTCCCACGCGAGGACGACGTCGACCGCACCGAGCTGCCCCACGATCTCGGAGATCAACGACGCGAAGTCGCTGACGTGCTCGTCCGGTTGGTAGGGCAGGTCCGCGATGGGCAGCAGGAACGGGATCGACATCCCGAGCTCGTCGAGGAACACCACCCAGCACTGCCGGCGCACCGGGCGGTCGACCAGGGCGGCGACGAGTTGGACGACGTCGTCGTCGGTACGGACAGGGGTTCGGATCAGGCGGTCGAGGGTGTCGGTGTCAGGCATGACTCCAGCGTCGCGAACCCGGCCCGCCCACCGACGGCAGCCGTGTGCATCTGTGGACAACCTCGCCGCCGCAGCCACCTGTGGAGGACGACCTTGAGGCCGCAGCCGTCCGACTTCGGCGATCCCGACGCCCCCGCGGTCGCTCGACGGCCCTCCAGTCCGAACCTGACCGGCTCGGAGAGGTTCCACGACGTGCCGCACGCTGATCCCCGAGGTTCCAGACCTCGACGAACAGGGCGCCGACATGCCGAGATTTCGGAACCTCGGGACGGCAGCACCCCTCAGATGCCGTGCGTCACCGAGCTCTCGATGAGCAGCAGCGCCGCGAAGAACACCGCGACGACGGCGGCCATACCGACGAGCACGACCGGCCATGCGAGCCGACGCCGCACCAGCCGCAGGATGCACACCACGATCGAGGCGACCAGCACCAGCGCGATCAGGATCGGCCCGACCGTCACGACCGAGTCCCCGAGCCCCACGTTGCAGGTGTTCCCCGGGGCAGCGCACGACACGAACGCCAACGACATGAGCTTGATGCCCCACCCCGCTGCCAACGCTTCGAGCGTCAGCACCACGAGCAGGGTGATGGAGGCGACCATGTCCGCGACGCGGCGGCGCCCTGCCAGGGGGTGGCGGGCCTCCCGTCCGAACCGTGCCGGAGCCGACCCGAGCGGATCGAGACGCGCCCCCGGAACCGACTCCGGACCCGAGCCGGGCACCGACTCCGGCCCGGACCCGGGAGCCGAACCGGCGTCAGCCGGACCGGACGACCGGGCGGGCGCGTCCATCAGGACCGCCGGCCGCGCGTGGACCAGAGGGCCGCGGCGATGAGCAGCGGCTGCCCGAAGAGGCGCGCGACGCGCTTCTCGTCGGTGTCCAGGCCGAACGCGTCGCGGCGGTTGACCCACTGCGACAAGTTGCCCGGGAAGATCACCGTGAAGAACAGCGCAGCGACGGAGCCGACGAAGCGCCGGGCCGGCTTCGGCGCGAGCACGAGCGCCGAACCGAGGGTGATCTCGGCAACACCCGAGGCCAGCACGGTGGCGTCCTCGGAGAGCGGCACGAACTCCGGAACCTGGGCCGTGAACTCCTTGCGCGCGAAGGTGAGGTGACTCGTGCCGGCGAACACGAGCGCCAGGCCGAGCAGGACGCGGAGGAAGGAACGCATGCCTCCATCGTGCCTGCTCCCGGGCGACGGTGCTCGCACGTGTACGGAACCCGACCGGCTCGGTACATTCAGACGTATGGGAGCACCCTCTCGGGACCACGAACCGCCAGCAGCCCCAGCGACCTTCGCCGTGCTGCTCGGCCCGGTCGCGTTCTACCTCGGCATCATCGTGCCGGCGCAGGGCACGGTCCGGCACGTCCTGCTCGGTGCTGCGTTCGGCATCGTCTGCGTGCTGAGCGGCTGGCGCGCGATCGTCATTGCCGGTCGCCGTCGCCGGGCGGTGCAGGTCTGGGCGTGGATCGGCATCGTGATCGGCGCGGCCGGGCTGGCCATGATCGTCTGGCAGCTGCTCGTCATCGTGACCGCCGGGGCGTTCCCGCCGCCGTTCTGGTCGCCCTACGCGAACCGCTGACGCGGGTCACCAGCCGAGTGTGCCCGGCGCGCCCTTGAACGGGCCGACGACGTCCGACGTGATCCAGCCGCCGTAGAAGTCGCCGTCCTGCGACTGCACGACCTCGCCGCCGACCTCGCACGAGTCCATCGCCGACGGGTAGATCGCGACGCGGTCCCGGAGCGACTCGTACCCCGGCTCGGGCGTCGGGTAGTTCCACGCGGCGCGGCTCGCGACGGTGCCGTCCCCACCGACCACGTCGAAGTACCGCGCCCGGCCCTTGAACTCGCACATGCTCGACCCCTGGGCGGGGCGGAGGTCGAGGTCGGCCATCGGCAGGTAGTACACCGGCGGGTGCGAGGTCTCGAGGACCCGCACGGCGTCGGTGGTGTCGGCCACGACGGTGCCGCCGAACCGGACGACGACGCGGGCGGTGACGGGCTCGACGGCGGGCGGGCGGGGGTAGTCCCAGACCGATTCCTGTCCGGGGCCGGGTTCGATCCGTGTGGGATGGCGCATGGGATCGTGTCTACGCCGAACGGCTGCGGTCCGGCTGGCGGGCGGGGTGCACTGCGCCGCCGCAGGGTGCACGATGGGCGGGTGACGACGACGACACGCACGCTCTTCCGACGGAAGCCCATCGAGACGATCGATGACGACACCGGAGCCGAGGGTGGCCTCAAACGGCACCTCGGCCTCTGGCAGCTCACCGCGATCGGCATCGGCGGCATCATCGGCGCGGGGATCTTCACCCTCGCCGGCACCGTGGCGAACGGCGTCGCCGGTCCCGCAGTCCTCATCAGCTTCCTGGTCGCCGGCGTCGCGAGTGCCGCCGCAGCGTTGTCGTACGCCGAGTTCGCCGGCCTCATCCCGAAGGCCGGCAGTGCGTACACGTACGGCTACGCGGTCCTCGGCGAGATCGTCGGGTGGTTCATCGGGTGGGACCTGCTGCTCGAGTACACCGCGATCGTGGCGGTGGTCGCGATCGGCATCTCCGGCTACGTCGGGTTCCTGGTCGGCCAGTTCGGCATCGACCTGCCCGCCTGGATGCTCGGCGCGCCCGGCACCGGCGACGGCCACGTGATCGACGTCTTCGCGATCATCCTGTGCCTGGTCACCGCGTTCGTGCTCACCCGCGGCATCCGCAGTGCCGCTCGGTTCGAGTTCGTCGCCGTCGGCATCAAGGTCGCACTCGTCGTGCTCATCGTCGTGCTCGGCGTGTTCCACATCAACAGCGCGAACTACTCCCCGTACTTCCCGTTCGGCTTCGGCGGCGTGATGACCGGTGCCGCGACGGTGTTCTTCGCGGTGTTCGGCTACGACGCCATGTCCACCGCGGCCGAGGAGTCCGTCGACGCCCGCAAGCACATGCCGAAGGCGATCCTGCTGTCCCTCGGCATCTCGATGGTCCTGTACGTGCTGGCGACCCTGGTGCTGACCGGGATGCAGAAGTACACCGACATCGACCCGGCCTCGGGCTTCTCGTCGGCGTTCGCGTCGGTCGGCCTCGGTGGTGTCGCGAACGTCATCGCGATCGGCGCCATCGTCGGCATCGTCACGGTGCTCGTCACGTTCATGCTCGGTGCCAGCCGCGTCTGGTTCTCGATGAGCCGCGACGGCCTGATGCCGAAGTGGTTCTCGAAGACCGACCCGAAGCGCCACGTCCCGACCCGCGTCACGTGGATCCTCGGCATCGCATCGGCGATCCTGGCGGGCGTCCTGCCGATCGGCGTCGTGGCCGAGCTCACGAACATCGGCATCCTGCTCGCGTTCGTGGTGGTCTGCTCCGCGGTGATCGTGCTCCGCTACCGCCAGCCCGACCTCGACCGTCAGTTCCGGCTGCCGTTCATGCCCGTCATCCCGATCATCGGCGTCATCGCTTCGCTGTGGCTCGTGACGTTCCTGCAGTGGGAGACGTGGGTGCGGTTCGCGGTCTGGTTCGCGATCGGCCTGGGCGTGTACTTCGGGTACTCGCGGAAGCACAGCAAGTTGGCGGCCGGCGAGCCGACCGACGCGACGAAGCCGTAGCGAGCAGGCGCCCTAGCGTCCGCTCCAGCGCACCCAGCCCTGCACCTGCGCCGCAGCGCTCTCGAGCGAGGAGTGCGCCCCGTTGATCGAGTGGTCCGGCGAGTCCACCGTGAACTGGTCCGTCCGGGTGACGTCGCAGACGACCTCGGAGCCGAGCCACACGTTCCAGTGGTCTGCGGAGTCGTGCACCCACCGCAAGCGGTCCGGCATGAGCGTGTCCAATCGAGTGGAGAGCGGCGAGCAGTCGTCGCCCGTCCACGCAGACGGTAGCCCTGTTCGATGTGTGCCGTTCGGGTCGGCGGCTCCGCGCGTCGGTGGCACCTGGCACGATTGACCCGTGCCAGCAGCCCCGATGATCGACGCCGTCGACGTCATCCGTTTCGTCGGGCCGCAGACCTTCGGTCGCGCGCGCGACGTCGTCCGTGCCGGCCTGGTCGACGATGCCGTCTGGAACGCCGACGACGGCACCGTCACGGCGACCGTCACGGGCACCGCTGACGACCCCTACGAGTGCCGCATCGACATGACCGTGGCGCGCGGCGACTTCATCCGCCCGGTCCGCAGCACGTGCAGCTGCCCCCTCGGCGGCGACTGCAAGCACGTCGCCGCCGCACTGCTCACCATCAACGCGCGTGCCCTGGCCGCCAACGCCGGCCCGCGTCCGGAAGCGCCGGCTCCGCCGCCCTCGGACTGGAGGCACGACCTCGCCCGCCTCGCCGGTGACGACGAGCAGGCGGTCACCCCGCAGGGCACCCGGATGGGTCTGCAGTTCGAGTTGCGCGACGCGGTCCCCGCCGCCCTCGCGGCCCGCGCCCGGGCCGCCGGCCGAGCCCTGCCGGCGCCGTCCCGCACGGTCCGGCTCGGGGTCCGGCCGGTGACCCGCAGCGACGCCGGCAACTGGGTGCGCGGGCAGCTCACCTGGGGCACGCTCCCCTACTCGCAGAACCGCCTGGGCCTCGGCGCCGAGCAGCACGGGTGGTTCATGCAGCTCGCGGCCCTGCACCGTGCGGGTCAGCTGGCGGGGTTGCCCGGCGAGAGCGACTGGCTGCACCTCGACGACTTCCGCAGCCCGCTGCTGTGGCCGTTGCTCCGGCAGGCGTCGGGGCTCGACATCGCCTTCGTGACCGGCAAGCGCGAGGGCGGGGTGGTCCTCGGCGAGCAGGCCCAGGTGCTGCTCGATGTCTCTCGGCCCGGTGTCGCCCGGCACGACGACGCCGTGGTGATCGGCGCGAGCGCGGTGCTCGACGGCCGCCCGGTCGTCCCCGGTGCGGCGCGGATGGTCGGCGACCACGGTGTGTACGTGTTCCGCGAGAGCCCGGAGTTCACGGTCGGGCTCGCACCGACCCCGGCGCCCGTGCCGGACGACCAACGGCGCATGCTCCTCGAGGGCACCCGCATCACGGTGCCGACGGCCGAGGTCGACGAGTTCCTGGCCGACTGGTCGCCCCGGCTGCGCGGTGCCCTCGGGCTCGTCAGCTCCGACGGCTCGGTCGAGCTGCCCGAGCGCACCCCGCCCGAACTCGTGCTGACGGCGACGTTCGAGCCCGCAAGGGCACCCCGCACCGACGACCGGGTGCACCTGCACTGGCGCTGGCACGTCGACGGCCGCAAGGACCCGGTGTCGCTGCACGGGCCGCTCCCCGACCTGACCGGGCTCCGCGCCGCGGACGATCCAGCCAGCACCGACGACTCAGCCAGCACCGACGACCGAGCCGGCACCGAGGCGGCGACCGCCGACGCCGACGTGCCCGCGGCCCTGGAACCCGCCACGTCGACAGCGCGAGCCGACGACGCGACGTCTGGCGAGCCTCCCGTCCGCCCTGCCGGACCCGGTGGCGGACTGGACTGGTTCCAGGACGGCACCATCGACGGGGCCGACGTCGCCGTGTTCGCGAACGAGTTCCTGCCCGAGTTGCCGGCGCTCGGCGTCCGCACGGTGGTGCAGGGTGAGCGCCTCGACTACGAGCGGTTGAGCGGGCGGCCGCACATCCGCGTCACGACGATGCCGTCGGACAAGCACGACTGGTTCGACCTCGGCATCATCGTGAGTGTGAACGGCAAGCAGATCCCGTTCACCCCGCTGCTCACCGCCCTGGCCGGTCGGCAGCGGCGGCTGAAGCTCGTCGACAACTCCTACTTGTCGCTCGCCGATCCCGCGTTCGACCGGCTCAAGGAACTCATCGACGAGGCCCGCGACCTCGACGAGTGGGAGCCCGACCAGCCGATCCAGGTGACGCCGCTGCAGGCCGGGCTGTGGACCGAGTTCGACCTGCTCGCCGACGAGACCTCGCACGACGAACGCTGGCAGGCGATCACCGCGGGGCTGATGGGGGCGACTCCCCCGGGTGACGTCCCGGTGCCGGACACCGTGCACGCCGAACTGCGGCCGTACCAGCACGCCGGGTACGCCTGGCTGTCGTTCCTGGCGGCGCACGGCATCGGCGGGGTGCTCGCCGACGACATGGGCCTCGGCAAGACCCTGCAGGTGCTCGCGATGGTCGCTGCCCGTCGTGCCGCCGAGCCCGACGGGGCGCCGTTCCTCGTCGTCGCGCCGACCTCGGTCGTCGGCAACTGGGTGGCCGAGGCGGCGAAGTTCACGCCGTCACTGCGGGTGGCGGCCGTCACCTCGACGTCGCTGAAGGATCCCGGTCTCGTCGCCCGCACGGCCTCGCAGGCCGACGTCGTCGTCACCTCGTACGCGCTGCTCCGGCTCGACTCGCAGGCGTGGACCGACCTGCCGTGGTCGGCACTCGTGCTCGACGAGGCGCAGTTCGTGAAGAACCCGCAGTCGCAGACCCACCGGGTGGCGTCCGAGCTGCAGGCACCCGTGAAGTTCGCGATCACCGGCACCCCGCTCGAGAACGGGCTCACCGACCTGTGGGCGCTGTTCCACATCGTCGCGCCCGGGTTGCTGTCCACCTGGACCCGGTTCGGCGACGACTTCGTGAAGCCGCTCGCCTCCCCCGAGCTCCGGGGCGAAGCACGCCAGCAGCTCACCGCGAAGCTCCGGCGTCGGATCCGGCCGCTCATGCTCCGCCGGACGAAGCAGGCCGTCGCCGCCGACCTGCCGCCGAAGCAGGAACAGGTCGTTCGGGTCACGCTCGACCCCGCGCACCGCGAGCTGTACGAGCGCACGCTCAACCGCGAGCGACTGAAGGTCCTCGACCTGATCGACGACCTGTCGAAGAACCGGATGATCGTGTTCCGGTCGCTGACGCTGCTGCGGATGCTCGCGCTGTCGCCGGCGTTGGTCTCGAGCGGGTCGGACTCGCCCCTGTCGCCGTCGACGCCGATCCCGTCCGCCAAGCTCGACCTGCTGCTCGACGAGCTCGAGCAGCTCGCGGCCGAGGGCCGACGCGCCCTGGTGTTCAGCCAGTTCACGTCGTTCCTGCGGATGGTGTCCGATGCCCTCGACGAACGGGGCGTCGGCTACGAGTACCTCGACGGCTCGACGCGCAAACGCCCACAGGTGATCGAGCGCTTCCGGCAGGGCACCGCGCCCGCGTTCCTCATCTCGCTGAAGGCCGGCGGCTTCGGGCTCACCCTGACCGAGGCGGACACCGTGTTCGTGCTCGATCCGTGGTGGAACCCCGCCGCCGAGTCGCAGGCCGTCGACCGAACGCACCGCATCGGGCAGACCCGGTCGGTCAGCGTGCAGCGCTTCATCGCCGAGGACACCATCGAGGAGAAGGTCCTCGCACTCGCCGCGCGCAAGGCCGAGCTGTTCGCCACGATGATCGACGACGACGCCCTGTTCGCCGACGACCTGACGGCCGACGACATCCGCTCGCTGCTCGCCTGACGCGACGGAGCGGTCAGGCGAGCGCGAGCGCGGGTGTCAGCGGGCGCGAGCGTCGGCAGGCGAGCGCGTCAGCGTGCGAGCGCGTCGATCGCCGTGACCTCGTCCGCCGAGAGCTCGATGCGGGCACCGGCAGCGTTCGACCGGATGCGCTCCGGGTTCGACGACTTCGGGATGACGACGAAGCCGTGCGCGACGTGCCACGCGACGATGACCTGGGCGCTGTCGGCGTCGTGCTCGCCCGCGATGTCGAGCAGCGTCGGGTCCTGCAGGTTGCTCGCCTTGAAGGGGCTGTACCCCTCGAGCACGACCCCGCGTTCGGCCAACCCGTCCGCGATCGTCCTGTCGTACTCGACCGGGCTCCACTTGATCTGGTTCACGGCCGGGGTCGTGCCGGTCGCGGTGACGAGCTCGTCGATCTGGTCGAGCGAGTAGTTGCTCACACCCACGGCTCGGGTCAGTCCGTCGACCTGCGCCTGGACGACCTGCTCCCACACGTCCGGGCGGGCCTCGCCGTTCGGCGGCCAGTGCACGAGCCAGAGGTCCAGGTGGTCGAGGCCGAGCTGGTCGAGGCTCTCCTCGATCGTCTCGCGCACGCGGTCGGCGTTGTCCGGCGGCAGCTTCGTCGTCACGAACACGTCGTCGCGGGCCAGGCCGGACTCGGCGAGGGCCTTGCCGACGCCACGCTGGTTGCTGTAGCCGGTGGCGGTGTCGATGTGGCGGTACCCGGCCGCCAGTGCTTCGCCGACGGCGGCGGGGGCCTCGCCGTCGGGAATCTGCCAGGTGCCGAAGCCCAGGAGCGGCATCGACCCACCGGTGACGGACACGGACGGATTCGCGTAATCGGTCATGCGGACCTGTCTACGCCGTGGTCGCGCATCGGTTCAGAGCGTGGCGGTCCACGGCCATGTCCGAGGTCTCCGCCATGATCGTCGAGGCCACCCCGGCCGGCCCCACCGCACCACTGCACCACCGCACCGCTGCACCGCCGCACCACCAGGAGTTCCACGCACCCATGACGTCCCGCCGACGCCGCCGTACCCGCATCAGCCTCACCTCCGTCCTCGTCGTCCTGGCCCTCGCGGTCGGCGGCTACGCGCTCGACGCCACCGGCGTCCTCGGACCGGACGCCGACGCGGCAGCCGGGCCAACGGCGGTCGCCACGGCCACGGTCGGCACCGAGCGCGACGCACCGGAGCCGAGCCGGGCCTCCAGTCCGACGGGTCCGACGGATCCGACGGATCCGACCGTCAGCACGTCGACCGACACCGACGCTGCGGACGCCCGCGCGCTCCTCGCCACGCTGCCCGTCAAGGGCAAGGCCGCCGGCACCGGCTACGACCGCACGGGCGAGTTCGGCAGCGCGTGGATCGACGTCGACCACAACGGCTGCGACACCCGGAACGACGTGCTCGCGCGCGACCTCAGCGGCATCGTGCGCCAGGGTCCGTGCAAGGTGATGACCGGCACGCTCGTGTCGCCGTACACCGGGGCGACGATCGACTTCGTGCGCGGCAACACGACCTCGACCCTGGTGCAGATCGACCACGTCGTCGCGCTCGAGAACGCCTGGCGCACCGGTGCCCAGCAGCTGAGCCAGTCGGAGCGGGAGGCCCTGGCGAACGACCCGTCGAACCTGTTCGCCGTCGACGGCCGGTCGAACTCGCAGAAGCGCTCGGGTGACGCCGCGACCTGGCTGCCCGCGAACAAGGCCTTCCGCTGCACCTACATCGAGCACCAGGTGTCCGTGAAAGCCGAGTACCGCCTGTGGGTCGTGCCCGCCGAGCGCGATGCGATGGAGCGGGTGCTCGGCGCCTGCTGACGTCAGGCGGTCTGCCGCCGCTGAGTGTCGACCTGGAGGCCCGGCGCACCTCCGCCCCGCGTGGCAGGCTGCGGACATGGCTGAGCAACTCACGGTCCCGCAGGCGTTCGCGCTCCTCCAGGTCGAACCCGACGGCCGCAAGTCCCTCGACGGGCAGACGCTGGACACCGGTCTCGCGGGAGCGGTCCTCGCCGACCTGGCGCTCCGCGGTGCCGTCTCGCTGCAGAACGGCCTGGTCACCGTCGTCGACGGCGCCGCCACGGGCGACCCGGTGCTCGACGGTGTCATCGGCTCGATCGCGGCGTCCGGATCGCCGCGCAAGGCGAAGTGGTGGGTAAGCCGGCTCGGGAAGCAGCGGCTCCGCGACGACGTCTTCGCCGGACTCGTCGAGCGAGGGATCATCAGCGTCGAGCAGGGCAAGGTGCTCGGGCTCTTCCCCACCACGAAGCACCCGGAGCGCGACGGAGCGCCGGAGGCACTGCTGCGATCGGGCATCGCGGACGTCCTGGCTCGGCGGGCGACCCCGACACCGTTCTCCGCTGCGGTCATCGGGCTGCTCGACGCCACGAACACGCTCCGCAAGCAGTTCGGCGCGGTCGACAAGGGACTGGTGAAGGAGATCACCTCGGGCACCTGGGCGAGCCCTGCGGTGAAGGCCGTGCTCGAGGAGATCCAGGCCGCGGCGATGATCGTCATCATGGCGGCGACCACCGCGACGACGACCACGATCATCACGAGCTGAAGTCGCCAGCACACCCTGCAAAACGACAGGTGTAGCCTAAAGAGAATTCATCGTCGAAGACCTCAGGAGGCCTCCCCATGCCCGAAATCAGCACCAGCACGTCCCGCTTCGCCGACCGCGTCGTCCTCATCACCGGCGGCGGCTCCGGCCTCGGACGTGCAACCGCCGTCCGCCTGGCCGCCGAGGGCGCTGCGCTCTCCCTCGTCGACGTCTCCGAGCAGGGACTCGAAGCCTCGAAGGCCGCCGTGCTCGAGGCCACCCCCGACGCCCAGGTCCTGACCACCGTCGCCGACGTCTCCGACGAGGCCCAGGTCGACGCCTACGTCGCAGCCACCACCGAGCGTTTCGGCCGCATCGACGGCTTCTTCAACAACGCCGGCATCGAGGGCAAGCAGAACCCCACCGAGTCGTTCACCGCCGCCGAGTTTGACAAGGTCGTGTCGATCAACCTGCGTGGCGTGTTCCTCGGGCTCGAGAAGGTCCTCAAGGTCATGCGCGAGCAGGGCTCCGGCATGGTCGTGAACACCGCGAGTGTCGGCGGCATCCGCGGCATCGGCAACCAGTCCGGGTACGCCGCCGCCAAGCACGGCGTCGTCGGCCTGACCCGCAATTCCGCCGTCGAGTACGGCCGCTACGGCATCCGCATCAACGCCATCGCGCCCGGAGCCATCTGGACGCCGATGGTCGAGAACTCGATGAAGCAGCTCGACGCGGAGAACCCCCGCAAGGCCGCCGAGGAGTTCATCCAGGTCAACCCGACGAAGCGCTACGGCGAAGCCCCCGAGATCGCCGCCGTCGTCGCGTTCCTGCTGTCCGATGACGCGTCCTACGTCAACGCGACGGTCGTCCCGATCGACGGCGGGCAGTCGGCCGCGTACTGAGCCGCCTCGTGACAGCATGGTCGGCGTGAGCAACGACGAGACGAACGGATCCGCCTTCGGCCGAGGCGTCGACAAGACCCCGCCCACCGCGGCCGCCGAACTCCGCCGCCGGATGGCCGCCTCGCCGGCGGGCTTCCTGCGCAGCGCGGCGTGGGTCCCGTGGAAGCCGTCGGGGACTCCGGAGGCGGGCAGCGTCGCCCACGTCATGATCCGTGACAAGCCGTTCGTGCCTGTCTTCACCGACCCGGACGAACTCGCCGCCGGTCTGCCCGACGCCGAGGGGCGTCCGGTTCCGATGTCCGAGCTCGTGACCGCGCTGCCCGAGGAGTTCGGCATCGTGGTCGACCCCACGAGTGCCGAGGCGGCGAACTTCCTGCACGCCGACGTCCTCGCCCAGATGCGGGTGCAGATGCAGGGTGGGGTCCCGACGGCCGAAGACTGAGGCCCTTTCCGAGCGAGCGCGGGGGCAGGTGCCGGCGGCATGCCGTCGTCATTCGACGAACGCTAGAATAGGCATACCAATCAAGCGCCGGGAACCCGTGATCGTACCGGCCCGCAGGGTTCAGCCGTGGCCAGCCCGTCAACCCAGTTCTGGGGATCGCTCACCTCCGCGTCGACCGCCAGGATGGGTTCGTCGTACTGAACGGACGGGGGGAACGACGATGCCGTTGGGCGGGCCTGGACCACGAGATTGGTCCCCTCCGGAGTACTCGTCAGGGCCCTCGCGAAGTGGTGCGCGCAGGCTGCCGACACTCCACGCACCATCGCCGCTGCTGAACGCGACGCCACGCAGGCGCACGAGGCCCTGGGCCTTCGCGACGCTCTCCGTGCTGCTCGGTGCCGGCAGCGTGGTCGTCGCGCTCGTCGAGCCGCAACAGTCGGGGATCCAGACAGGGTTCATCGTGTCGACCATCGGCATCTCGGCGATCGTGTTCGGCGTGCAGGCCGTCAAGACCGCACGATGGCGATCGGCTGCTTCGCGAGCGTTCGGTCGCGGAGGGGCGATCCTCGGCAGCGTCGGAACGGCGCTCATGGCGTACGCGGTCATCGGGTCGGCATTGGCCGGTTCCGGCGTCCACCTGCCGGCGCTCTCGCTCCCCCTCGACAGCCGGAGCGCCTCCATCGACGCGGCGGCGGTTCCGCAACGGTCGGCACCCGCCGCACCGGCGGAGACCGCAGCGCCAGCAGTGGCCCCAGCACCCGCCCTGCCGCCGGCGGCGACGACTGCCGACACCGAGCGGTCGGCCGTCGTGCAGAGCGCCGGAACGCTCGCCTTCGTCATGAAGCAGTCGTTCGGGACCGGTCCGTTCCCACCGTCGCTGTCGGTCGGGATGAGCGCGCCGGAGCGGATCCTGCTGCCCGACGGTACCGGGCTCGCTGCCGTTCCGGACGGCGCCCGCGTGCTCTACTCGGTCGCACCGGACGGCTCCGCGTGGTCGGTCACGATCATCGGCGCCGAGTTCGGTGCCGTCGCGACCTACAGCTCCACGGTCGGCACGGTCGAATCGGGCTGACGCACGCCGGTCACTGCCGGGGCTCGACGAGCTCGATGAAGCGGGACAGCAGCGACAGGCCGGCGATCGACGGCGGCAGCCCCGTGGTGAGCGCCGGCGAGTGCACGAGGTACGCCGCCCACTTCGCCCGCGAGATCGCCACGTTCAACCGGTTCGGCATGAGCAGGAAGTCGAGCCCGCGCGGGATGTCGGCTGCACTCGACGCTGCCAGGGACACGATCGACACGACGGCTTCGCGGCCCTGGAACAGGTCGACCGTGCCGACCTGGGTACCGGTGAAGCCAGCACGGTCGAGCTCCTGACGGATCTGGGCACCCTGCGCGTTGTACGGGGCGACGACGATGACGTCCTCGTCGGTCAGGGCGCGAGCGTCCGAGCCGTCGGTCCAGGTCCGCCCGACGACATCGCCGACGAGGGCCACCACGCGGGCGGCTTCCTCCGGTGACGAGGTCGTGTTGCTCGCGTGCACGACCGGCACGGGTTGCACGCCCGCGTCGATGCCGTCGAGGTGCCGACCGGACACCATCGACGCGAGCTGCCCGTCGTAGGACAACGCCGATACGGACTCGGTGAGCGCCGGCTCCATGCGGCGGGTGCGGGCCAGGAAGTAGCCGAACTCCGGCGGCAGGACGTGCTCGCCGTCCGCCAGCCAGCCCAGCGCGGACTCGTCGACGGGCTCCGGGTGGGAGCCCTGGGACACCTGCGGGAGCTGCTGCGGGTCCCCGAGCAGCAGGAGTCGGGTCGCGGCGATCGAGGACGCGATGGTCGGCGCGAGCGAGAACTGCCCGGCCTCGTCGACGACGAGCAGGTCGAGGGAGCGGCGCTCGATCGTCGACGCGTTCGCGAACGTCCACGCAGTCCCGCCGACCACGCCGCCGGTGCCCGATGCCTCGCACGACGACAGGAACGCGGCGACGGCAGCACCGTTCTTCACGGGCGTCCACGCGGCGGCGTCGAGTTCGTCCTCGGTCGCACCGGACTTCGGCACCTTCACGACCCGGTCCGCGGGCACGCCGGCGTTCACGACCGAGGACAGGAAGTTCTCCGACGTCGCATGGGACTGCCCGACAACGCCGACCCGCCAGCCGTACTCGCGGACGAGCCGTGCGACGACGTTCGACCCGACGTACGTCTTGCCCGTGCCGGGAGGCCCCTGGATCGCCAGGTACGAGCGATCGAGGCCGAGCAGCGTCGACACCACGGCGGACACCGTGTCGTCGCCCTGCACAGGCACGATCGCACCGCGCGGCGGCACCCGGCGCAGCAGGTCGAAGGCCGGGTCCGCCACCATCGAGGGCAGCTCGTCGAGGACCTGCTGCCCCCACTCGGCGATCGCCTCGGGCTGCGGCTTCGCGCGGGGCGGCGCGGACGGCGCGAGCGCGACCGGGAACCCGTGGTGGGGCTCGCCACCAACGGGCAGCCCCTCCTTCACGAGCACCTCGACGGCGTCGCCGTTGTCCCACACGTCCACGATCACGGCGCGGGATGACGCGCCCTTCGACCCGGGGCCCGGAGACGCGACCGACGGCGGGAGCGGGTCGTCGTAGACGAGGTGGGGCGTGCCTCCCGGCCGGAGCCGCGAACCGGGCGCGAGCGTCCCCGACAACCGGAGCTCTCGCGACTGCGAGCGGGCACGCGGCAGCGTGTCCCAGTCCCGCTCGACGGACGCACGCTCCACGACGAGCACGTCGCGGGTGTCGGCCCAGTCGTCGACCGGGTTGCGCAGGCGGTCGAAGTGGTCCTGCCAGAAGGTCTTCGCCTCGCGCCGGTGGTAGTCGATCGCGGCTGCGGCGAGCGCCAGCGCGGTCTCGTCGGGCGTGCGGTCGAGGGCGTCGACGTCCTCCAGGTGCGACGCGAGCGCGACGTACACCGGGTTCGGTTCGCGCTCGACGGGGATCGGCGGGATCTCGAGTTCGAGTGCCGGATCGGCTGCGTCCGGGTCGTCGGTGCGCAGCGACCGGAGCCAGTCCCGCAGGCGCAGGGTCGAGCGGCAGTCGTAGGCGTTGTAGTCGGCGACCTCGTCGAGCATGTGCTGGCCGGCGGCGGGGTCCCCGTTGCGGAGCTCCTCGATCGCGTCGACGTAGGCGGTGATGCTGTCGGCCGCGTTCGTGACGTCGCTCTCGCGCAGGTCGTCGCCCATGTACAGCGGCTCGAGCTTCTTGATCGAGTAGCTGTGGCTGCCGACGACCAGGGCCTTGCGGACGATCGGGTACAGGTCGACCAGGACGCCCGCGCGCAGCAGGTCGTCGACGGCCTCTTCACCGACGCCGTGCCGGGCGGCGAGCGACAGCAGGTGCGTCCGCTCGTAGGCGGCATAGTGGTAGATGTGCATGCCCGGGTACTGCTGCCGCCGGGCGTCGATGAACGCGAGGAACTGCTCCAGCGCAACTCGCTCGTCGCGGATCGTGTGCGCCCAGAACGCGGTGAACTCCGCGCGGTCGTCGACCAGGCCGAACAGGTAGTCGAGTCCCCAGTGCACGCCGTCCTCGGTGTGCAGCGGGTCGCCTTCGAAGTCGAAGAAGACGTCACCGGCGTCGGGGGCCGGGATCGCATCGAGCGCGCGGGCATCGAGGACCTCGAAGCGCGGCTTCGCGGGCTGGTCCGGCCCGTCGGCGCCGTTCCGTCGGGCGGTCTCCGTCTCGATCTGGAGGCTCGCCTGGCGCACCAGCCGATCCTGCGTCGCGCGGGACAAGCCCGGCACTGCCCGGGTGCGGACCGCCAGGTCGTCGATCGTCCGCACCTCGTGCTTGATGAGCTTCGCCCGCTGGTCGAGGCGCATGCCCGCGACGAGGACGAGGTCGCGGTGCTCGGCCACCTGGGTCGAGCAGACGTCGCAGCGGCCACACGAGGAGTACCGCGGGTCGCCCCACTGCAGTTCGGCGTCGGCGGCGATGCGCTCGGCGATGACCCGCTGCAGCTCGGCGCGCTGCGTGCGGTACACCGGCGCGATGTCGGCGAGGTCGTGCGTGGTCGTCGTCCGGTCGCCGAGCACCAGGTGCACCTGCGCCCCGGTGGGGATGCCGTGTGCTTGCATCTGCTCGGCATAGGCGGCGAGCTGCAACAGGGCGCTGATCTTGGCGTGCCGGGCGAGCTTGGTGTCGTAGACCTCGTACTCGCCCTGGTCGTTGCGGATGATGAAGTCCGCGAAGCCGATGAAGCCCGGGCTGCCCGCCGTGGGCGCCGCGTGGAACGTCGGCTGGTACAGGACGTCGGCGCCGTCGGCGAAGGCCTGTCGCGCTTCGGCTGCGGCGCGTGCGTAGTCCGGCGGGGCGGGGCGGTCGAACTCGACGACGTCGCGGGTCTGCTTGAGGATGTCGAGGTAGTCGAGCTCGTGCTGGTCCCCCAGCCGGGCGGTGCGCTCGAGCATGTCGTCGTGCGACTCCGGCAGGGGTTTCCCGCGACCGAGCTTGACGTCGAGTCGGCGCAGGAACGCCCATTCGCAGGCCGACCACGTGCTGAGGTCACTCGGGCTGAGCAGCACGTGCCCATCGACGCCGATCTGCATGCGTTCCCCCGTCTCTCTGGTGCCCTGCGAGCCTAGGGCCGCCCGCCGACACCGGCGCCGTGCGCGATCAGTCGGCGACCGCCACGAACCGCGGCCCGTCGTACCCGTCGCGGGTCACGTGCGCCGTGAAGTCCGCGAGCGTCCGGACCCAGTGCCCCCGCTCGCCGTACAGCGCCTGGTAGACGACCACCGGTTCCTCGGTCTCGACGTCACGGGCGACGAGCAGCACCTCGTAGTCGTTGCCCTTGAAGTGGCGGTACCGGCCAGGAGTCACGTCGTCGCTCACACCCGCGACCCTAAGCGCTCCTACACTCGGGCCATGACCGAGCACGCTCGAACGGACCGCGGCCTCGACCGACTCGTCAACTTCTCGGACGCCACGGTCGCCATCGCGATCACGCTCCTGATCCTGCCGCTGGTCGACATCGCCAGTGACCTGCGCGACGGCGAGGGCGCGGGCGACCTCCTCCGGGAGCACTGGCCCGCCCTGCTCGAGTTCCTCATCACGTTCTGGTTGATCTCGCGGTTCTGGATCCTGCACCACCAGGTGTTCGAGCATGTCCGCTCCTACAACGCCCGGGTCATGCAGCTGAACTTCGTGTGGCTCATCAGCATCGTGTTCCTGCCCTTCGCCGCGAACCTGCTCAACAGCGGCGAGAACGACGACCGTGTGGCCCATGCGCTGTACCTCGGCAGCATGGTCGTGACGAGCCTGGCGCTCACCGGCATCGAACTCGTGCTCCGGCGGAACCCCGAGTTGCTCTCCACGCCGCTGGGCGACTCGGCGCGGGGGCTCATCGCCGCCGGGCTGCTGTCGCTCGCTCTGGTCCTGTCGGTGGTGTTCCCGAGCATCGGCCTGCTCTGGGCCCTGCTCCTCGTGCTGCAGGGCACGGTCGCTCGGCTGCTCCGCCGCGTCTGAGCACGGCACGGTCAGCGCATGGGCCTGGGGGACGCGGAGACCGTACTGGCACGCAAGAACGCGAACTTCGTCATCGACGAAGCGGCGGCGGAGGCCGGCCTGGTCCGGTCGATCGCAGCACCCGGCCCGTTCGGCATGCGCCGCCACGAAGCCGCGGGAGGCCGACTCACCCTGACCCCCGCGGTCCTCTGGTTCAGCGCGCACCCGTTCAACTTCGTCCGGCCGACCTTCGGCATCCCGCTCGACTCCATCGCGGAGCTCCACGACACCTCACGCAACGTCTCGCGGCAGATGCAGGTCGTGCTGCAGGACGGGCAACGCTTGACCTTCGTCATCTGGGGCGTTCGAGCGTTCATCGAGCGGATCGACCGGGCGCGCGCCGCGCTTTGACGACACGCGAGTCCGCCCGCGTCACGTCACCGGTCCACCGCGTCCGGCGACCGCCGCGCGCCGCCCTTGGCGGCGGTCCAGGCGTTGGTCCCGGTCGCGCTCCCTTGAATGGTATGCCTATTCTAGGCGCCGTCGACCGGCCGGCCGGTCGGCCGGTCGGACCTCCGGACGCGAGCCCCTCCACGATCGTCCGACCCCACCGAGACCGTCACGTTCGGTCACGTTCACCCCCGGACGCACGAGAACGACGTACCGTCACGGCATGACCGTCATCGTGGCCGTCGCCGTCCTGGCGGGAGTCCTCGCACTCGCCACCGTGATCGGCCTGCTCCTGCGCACGAGGACGGGCCGAGCGGTCCCCCAGACCGGCCGCGCGCGCAACACGCCAGCCAGCCCCGACAGCAGGGTCGCCGACATCGCTCCCCCGACCGCCTTCGGCACCCGCGCCACCCTCGTCCAGTTCTCCACGCCGACCTGCGCCCGCTGCCCGGCGACGGCCCGCCAGCTCGACAGCCTCGCAGCGCAGCACCCCGGCGTGACCCGGCTCGAGATCGACCTCGCCGAGCACCCGCACCTCGCCACGCGCTTCAACGTCCTGCAGACCCCCACGGTCCTGCTCGTCGACGGCTCCCACGCCGTCCGCACCCGCTTCGGAGGGCCACCCCGCCCACCGGAGCTCGCCGCAGCCCTCGACACCGTCCTCACCGGCCCACAGGAGTCCCGATGACCACCGCCCCTGCCGCAGCAGGCATCGACCCCCGCTCCCCACGCTTCGGCGCCGCGATCACCACGGTCCTGCTCGCCCTGACGATCGTCCTGACGCTGATCCCCGCAACATGGGTCGTCGGCATCGTCCTGCTCGCGGTCATCGTGGTGCTCTTCGCGATCGGCGGCATCGCCGGCATCCGCCGCCACCCCTACGGCGCGCTCTTCCGTCGCTTCGTCCGGCCGAGGCTCGCCCCGCCCGCCGAGCTCGAGGCTCCTGAACCCCCGACCTTCGCCCAGCAGGTCGGCCTGTTCGTCACCGCCGTGGCGCTGCTCCTCGCCCTGCTCGGCGTGCCGTACGCAGCCCCCATCGGCGCCGCGGTCGCCCTGATCGCCGCGTTCCTCAACGCCGTGTTCGACGTCTGCATCGGCTGCTTGCTCTACGTGTGGTTGGTCCGTGCGGGCGTGTTCCGTCCGCGACGCGGCATCGCCTGACGGCGGTCGACCGGGAGGCCCGGCTCACCTCCGCCCCGCCACCCGCGCTGCCGATGTGGTCGCCTCCAGAGCGGTGGGCCGGCCCCACGAGAACGACCAGCCCGACGGCGGAGGCTCCCCCCACGGCAGCCTCCGACGCCGGTCCGGTCAGACGGCGAGCGCCTGCTCACTGAGCGCGACGAGGTCGTCGGCGCGCAGGTTCGGCCAGCCGTGCAGTAGCTCCCGCCACTGAGCCGGCAACGACGACGCCCCGTACAGCGCACCTGCGAGCCCGCCGGCGATCGCAGCAACCGTGTCGGTGTCGTTGCCGGTGCGGACTGCGCGGACCAGGGCGTCCTCGAGCGAGGAACTCCGGCGCACCGCGGCGTAGGCGGCCTGCAGCGCGGACACCACCCACCCGTTCGACTCCGTGAAGTCCACCGGCTGTGAGTGCTCGGCCGTGACGATCCGGTCCACCCACACTCGGCGCCGGTCGAGGTCGAGCAGGTCGACGCCACGCAGGACGTCGAGCTCGCCGGTCAGCACCGCGTGCCGGATCGCCACGCACCAGAGCACGCACGCGTCCCCCGCGTCGGACTCGTAGTGCGTCAGGTCGCTGATCGCGCGAGCCGCCGCTGCGAGCCGTTCCTCTTCGCCGACGTCACCGCGCAGGTAGGCGAGCACCAACGGTGCGGTCCGCATGAGCGACCCGTTGCCGGCGGAGCGGCCCTTGTACTCGTGCTCCTGCCGGGCCGAAGCCCGCGCGACGGAGGCGATCCGCGCCTCCAGACCGGTCAACACGTTGCGCGTCTGGATGCCGACGTCGGGCGCGTTGACCGACCACGCTGCCCAGGCGGCCACCAGGCCGTCGAGGGCTGGCTCCGAAGCCGGATCGCCGCCGCGGGCGACCGTGCGGAGGATCGGAACGGCCATGCTCGTGTCGTCGGTCCACTCCCCCGGCGCCCAGCCGAAGGAGCCGCCGCCGGTCATCGTGATCGGGGTCGGCTCGGGCACTGCCGGTCGGAACTCGTACCCGGCGCCGAGGGCGTCGCCGGCAGCGGAACCGAGGACGGCACCGACTGCTCGGTCGTGGATCTGCGGGGTGGTCATGTGGACCTCCAGATCGGGTTTGCGCGAGATTGCGTAAAACCGATCCTGCACCACTCGTCACGTTTGCGCAAGCGTGCGTAAACTCACCGGCATGACCGACGAGTACCGCGACGCGAGCGGCCGACGCCTGACGGACTACCCGCGACCCTCCGTCGCCGTGGACACCGCGGTGCTGACCGTCCCCGCGGGCGGACCACTGTCCGTCGTGCAGGTCCGCGATGCCACCGAGGGCGACTGGCGACTCCCGGGGACGTTCGTGCACGAGGGTGAGCGGCTGGCTTCGGCCGTCTTGCGGTCACTCTCCACGAAGGCGGGCGTGACGGGGCTCGCGCCGGAGCAGCTGCACGTGTTCGACGATCCGGCGCGGGACGACCGTGGGTGGGTGCTGTCGGTGGCGCACCTCGACGTGGTGCCGGCTCATGCTCTGGACCTGGACCTGGACGAGCCCGAGGTGCGACTCACGCCGGTTTTCGAGGCGCGCGGGATGGTGCACGGGCACGACGACATCCTCGAGTTCGCGGTCGCTCGGCTCCGGTCCGTCCACAGCGCTGCCCCGGATCCGCACGGGCTGCTCGACGAACCGTTCACGATGTCGGAGTTGCGGCAGCTGCACGAGGCGGTCCTCGGCGAGCGCCTCCTGCCGGACTCGTTCCGGCGAGCCATGCTGCCGAAGCTGGTCGCGACGGACACGAAGCGCGCGGACGGGCCGGGGAAGCCGGCGACGCGGTACACGGCGATCCGCTCGTAGGGTGGAGGCATGGGGGAACTCGAACTGACAGCACGCCGCGCCTGGCGACGGACGACCCTGCTCGCACTGCTCGGAGCCGTCGTCGGCGCCGTCATCGGCGGGCTGCTGGCCACGACCGAGTCGGGCGCCGTCGCAGTCCTCACCGTCGTCGGCTTCGGCGCGGCCGTTGGTGGCCTGACCGGTACCTTCTCGATCCTCGCCACGACCATCGGGATGTCGACCGCGATGCAAGCCACCACGGCGGGGCTCTCCCCTGCGGGCAAGCGCATGGTGACGCAAGCGATCAAGACCGGCAGCCCGATCCAGCCGCCTGAGTCCGACCTCGCCCTCCGGGCGCGCGAGCATGCACTGCTGCTCTCCACCTACCAGCCGCTCGCCCTCGCGCAGTTCCTCCTGCTCTACCTCGGCATCGCTGGCGCCCAGTTCCCGATGCTCGCTGACGAGGACGTCTCCGGCTCGGCGTTCCCCCGGTTCCTCTGCGCAGCACTGCTCATCACCGCACTGATCATGACGCCGATCCTGCTGCGAGCAGTACGTCGGTCGCGGCGGTACCTGCGGGCGGCGACCATCGAGGCATCCCCGGCCCCGCAAGCCTGACGCGCACGACCGCCCAGGTTCGCGTCCGCCGCTCATCGAGTGAGCAGAAAACGTCGAGTCCGGCGCGACGACTCAACCTTTTCTGCTCACTGAACGCGCGAGCCCCGCCGCGCGGCCACCCGGCCACCCGGCCACCCGTAACACGCAATTTACTTTCACCCCTGGCGCTCGCTCACGAAAGACGCTTTCATAGCGGGATGACGATCACCGAGCAGTCAGAGCGGCCCGACCGGATCGAGCGCGCCGACGCCTTCGCCCTCGTCCGCACCCAGTCGGCCACGATGCCGTCGAGCATGCGCGCCATTGCCGACGCCGTCCTCGAGGACCCGGCAGCCGCAGCCACCACGAACGCCGCCGAACTCGCCGGCCGCGCGGGCGTCTCCCCCGCCACCGTCTCCCGCTTCGCCCAGCACCTGGGCTTCGCGAACTTCGCCGGCCTGCAGCGCAGCATGACCCGGGCGGTCGAGCGCGGTATCCACGAGCGCGAGCACACCGAGATCCACGCCGGGGTCGCCGTCGACGACGACGTCGCCACCGTCATCGCGAAGGTCACCGAGGACGTCCGCGCCGTGATGGCCGACACCCGCGCCGCGCTCGACCCGCACGCCCTCGAAGCAGCGGCCGCAGCCGTGAGCAGTGCCCGCCGCGTCGTCCTGTACGGCGTCGGCGCGAGCGGCATCGTCGCGCGGGACCTCCACCTCAAGCTCGAACGCATCGGCATCGTGAGCTCGATCGCCGACGACCCGCACAACGCCCTGACCCTCGCGAGCGTCATCGGCGAGCACGACGTCCTGGTGCTCGTCAGCCACTCGGGCTCCACCACCGAGACGCTCGAGGTTGCCCACGCCGCCGCAGCCCAGCGCTCGACGATCGTCGCCATCACCGGCCACGCCAACGCCCCGCTCGCCACCACGGCCCACCACGTCCTGCTCGGCGTCGCCGGTGCCGAGAGCGCCCTCCGCCCCGCCGCCATGGGCAGCCGCATGAGCCAACTCGCCATCGTCGACGCCCTGTTCATCGTCGTCGCGCAGCGCACCGACGAGCGGTCCCAGCCGCTCCTCGCGCGCAGCCGCGACGCCGTCCGCACCCACCACCGGAACTGAGCACCACCATGACTACCAAGCACGACAGCCACGACGCCCTCCGCGGCGAGCTCGCCGCCCTCACCACCGAGGCGACCGACCACTCACTGGACGACATCGACACGATCTCCACGCTCGAAGCTGCCCAGCGCATGAACGCTGGCGACCGCAGCGTGCCTGCGGCACTGGAGCCGTGCCTCCCGGCCATCGCCCTGGCGGCAGACTCGATCGCCGCAGCGTTCGCGCGCGGCGGCAGACTCGTCTACGTCGGCGCCGGCACGCCGGGCCGGCTCGGCGTCCTCGACGCCAGCGAGTGCCCACCCACCTTCGGCACCGACCCGAGCCAGGTGGTGGGGCTCATCGCCGGCGGCGACGTCGCCCTGACCACCGCCGTCGAGGGCGCGGAGGACGACGAAGCAGCCGCCGTCCGCGACCTCGACGCGCTCGGCCTGACGGCCGACGACGTGGTCGTCGGGATCAGCGCGTCCGGCAGGACGCCCTACGTGATCGCAGCCATCCTGGAGGCCCGTCGCCGCTCCGCCCTGTCGGTCTCCGTCGCGTGCAACCCCGACTCGGCCGCGGGGCGCGAGGCGGACATCGCCATCGACGTCGTCGTCGGCCCCGAGTTCATCGCCGGGTCGACCCGCCTGAAGGCGGGCACCGCGCAGAAGCTCGTGCTGAACATGCTCACCACGCTCGCGATGGTGCGCAGCCACAAGACGTACGGCAACCGCATGGTCGACGTCCGGGCCACGAACGCGAAGCTCGTCGCCCGGGCGTTCTCGCTCGTGCAGGACGTCACCGGCGCTGCTTCCGCCGACGTCCAGGCGGCGCTCGATGCCTCGGACGGCGAGGTGAAGACCGCCATCGCCGTGATCCTCACCGGCGCCTCGGCTGCTTCGGCCCGTGAGCGCCTCGTCGGTGCTTCCGGTTCGTTGCGCGCCGTGCTGTAGACCTCTTCCCCTTTCCCCGCTTTCCTTCCGCTCGATTCCTTCCCCCGAGGAGCACAGCAATGCCCGATGCACAGCAACTCGCCCAGCAGATCCTCGACTCCGTCGGAGGCTCCGCGAACATCGCCGACGTCGAGAACTGCATGACCCGCCTGCGCGTCGAGGTCGTGTCCACCGACGCGGTCGCGCTCGACGAGCTCAAGTCCACCGACGGCGTCATGGCCGCGCTGGCGGCCGGCTCGAACCTGCAGATCGTGCTCGGCCCGGGTCTCGTCGATCGCGTGGCCGTCGACCTGGAGGCCCTGCGCGCGGCCGCCCCGTCGGTTGCGGCTGGTGGGTCCGGTGCATCCAGTGCCGCTGCCGAGTCGGGTGCATCCGGTGCGTCCGGTGCGTCACCCGAGGAGCTCGCCGCTCGCGGCGCGTCGATCAAGGCGTCCGCACGGTCCCGCTCCGACGGCCGCACTATGCGTGCGATCCGGAAGATCTCCGCGATCTTCATCCCGCTCATCCCCGCACTGATCGCCTGCGGTCTGATCGCCGGGATCAACGGCATCCTGACGAACCTCGGGTGGCTGCCCGGGGTGACGCCGTTCCTCGGCGTCCTGAGCTCAGGCTTCCTGTCCCTGCTCGCCGTCTTCGTCGGGATGAACGCCGCGAAGGAGTTCGGCGGCACGCCCATCCTCGGTGGCGCTGTCGGCGGCATCATCGTCGCTGCCGGGGTCGCGAACGTGACCGTGTTCGGCGAGACCCTCGCCCCCGGGCAGGGCGGTGTGCTCGGCGCTCTGGCCGGCGGCATCCTCGCCGCCTACGTCGAGCGCTTCATGCGCAAGGTCACCCCCGACGTCATCGCGCTCATCGTCGTGCCGACTGTGACCGTGCTCGTTGCCGGGTCGATCACCCTCGGGATCCTGATGTCCGTCGCCGGTGTCGTCTCCGTTGCGATCGGGACCGCGGCGACCTGGCTGCTCGCGAACGGTGGGGCCTTCGCTGGCTTCGTGCTCGGAGGCCTCTTCCTGCCGCTCGTCATGACCGGCATGCACCAGGGGCTCATCCCGATCCACACCACCCTGATCGACCAGACCGGGTGGACCGTGCTGCTGCCCGTGCTGGCGATGGGTGGCGCCGGGCAGATCGGTGCGTGCATCGCGCTGTGGGTGCGGTTCCGCTCGAACGCCTCCCTGGTGCGGACCATCCGTGGTGCGCTGCCGGCCGGGTTCCTCGGTGTCGGCGAGCCCCTGATCTACGGCGTGACGCTCCCACTCGGTCGGCCGTTCATCACCGCGTGCATCGGTGGCGCGTTCGGTGGCGGTGTCGTCGGGCTCTTCGACCAGCTCGGGCATTCCGTCGGGGCGATCGCCATCGGGGCGTCGGACCTATCGCTCATCCCGCTGCTGAATGGTTCGTCCGGGTACGGGTGGGCGTTGCTCGGGTACGGGTCGGGACTCGTGGTGGCGTACGTCGTCGGGTTCGTGGCGACGTTGTTGTTCGGGGTGTCGGAGTCGGTGAGGGCGGATCTGGAGGCGCAGTCGTCAGTGCCGTCCGGTGATCCCGTGGCTCCGGATGCGCCCCTCGATGTGCCGGTCTCGCCGGTCGGAGCGACTGCGGCCGACTCGCGCTGATCGCCCGCTTCCCCCACATCGCAGTCCATCGTCGGTCCGTCCACAGATCACCGCTCGGATCCTCAACTCATCTAATACTTGGTGAGGATCGGAGCGTGGAGAAGTGGGAAGCAGACGATGCTCGTCGGCGGCACATGGCGCGCTTTGGTCGACGAGACACCGCGCCCGAACTCGCACTTCGTCGTGAACTGCACCGCCGAGGGCGACGGTTCTTCGTCGATCGGCGCGTGAGCAGTCGGTGCCGCGTTCGACCCGACCTCGTGTTTCCACGTGCGCGGATCGCTGTCTTCGTCGACGGGTGCTTCTGGCACTTTTGTGAGGAGCACGCCCACCTTCCGAAGGCGAACGCCGAGCTGTGGCGTCGGAAGTTGCTCGCCAATCGTCAGCGGGACGCACAGAACCAGGCGATCTTGGTGATGGAAGGCTGGCGGGTGCTGCGCTTCTGGGAGCACGAACGTCCCGAGGAGGCAGCCGCCTCCGTCGAGCACGCCCTGGATCAATGGGGTGCAATCGCTCGTACCGCGCTGAGTTTCTCAGGCAGGATGGAACGCATGATCGAGGTCGTGGCCGGCGTACTCACTCGGCCTGACGGTCGCGTACTCACATGTCGAAGGGCACGTGATCGACCAGCGGCGGGCCAATGGGAGTTCCCCGGCGGGAAGGTCGAGCCGGGAGAGCTCGCTGCCGAAGCCCTGCGACGCGAGCTCCACGAAGAGCTCGGTCTTGACGTCGTCGTTGGCGAACCGATCGACCGCTCCCTCACCCGTGTCGGCAATGTCGACATCGACCTCGCCACATACCGAGTCGCCTGGGCCGCGGACGGACCGACGTCGAGCACGGACCACGACGAGTTGCGCTGGGTCCTCCCCGCCGAACTCGGCTCGCTCGGTTGGGCCGAGCCAGATCTGCCCACAGTGAGGATCCTGAGCAGAGCCGCGGCTACGGCCTGACCTCCCGGAAGCCACCGCTCGATATCGGCCACCACACGGTGATCCCGATCGAGGTGCACAGCTCCAACATCGAGGGTTGGGGCTCGGAAGGCAGGAGGACCGCCGGTGTCACCGCCAGACCGTGACGTCTCGCGACCGCCGCGTAGTCGAGCGCCTGCCCGATCGCGGTTCGGACGTACGCCCGCGCGGTCGACTTCTTCGCCTCGACGACCTGGCCGATCGTCGGGACGTAGAGATCGGGCA
Organism: Curtobacterium sp. PhB190; assembly: GCF_004365385.1. Classification (NCBI taxonomy): domain Bacteria; kingdom Bacillati; phylum Actinomycetota; class Actinomycetes; order Micrococcales; family Microbacteriaceae; genus Curtobacterium; species Curtobacterium sp. PhB190. The sequence continues at coordinate 62,896 of NZ_SODN01000012.1, forward strand.
CGATCGTCACACCGTCGTCCGTGAGACGCAGCACCTGCACATCATCACCCCGAGCACGGAGCCATTCGCCGAACCGGGTCTGCAGCTCGAACTCGCGACGGGAGACGGATCGCATCGACTCGCCTTCTTCGACCCGCCGCACCTGGTACTCGCTGAAGTCGAGCGGTTGCCAGGCAGACGTGGCTGAAGAGGCACCGATCGCTGACGCGCGGCCGGAAGGGTCGCCGGCCTCGTCGACGAGGGCAGGCAAGAGCGACGTGTCCGCGTCGACGGCAACGAGGTTGAACACCAGTCCGTCCCGCTCAGGAGACGAGCCGGTCCCGGGGAAGCGCTCCCAGCTGTAGGGAGGATCAGCGAGCGCGAAGCTCCCGACGTAGGTCACGGTCCCCTGACCCCGGAACACGCGGATGGGGCGACCGATTGCCTCGGAATCCGCCAGCGCCTTGTTGTTGCCGGTCAGCGTCTGGTCGCCGTTCTGTCCTTGCCCGCTGTAGCGGAACAGGCCGTCACCGCGGAGGCCCTCGTGCACGCCGTAGCCATGTTCCCCGCCGCCGTCGTTCGTGAAGACGAGCATCTCGTTCGTCTTCACGACACGCGTGATGCCGTCCTGCCAGCTGCCACCGCCGAGACGGCTGTGCAGCTCGCGCCGTCCGATGCTCGTGCCGATCGGGATGTCCCAGACCATTTCCATCCCCTCGTTATGGAAACGCTAGGCGACGACCGACGAACTGCTCGAACGCTGAGCAGCCCCCCAGAACGGGGAGCTCCCTTGACAGTTGCTCACGAGAGAGGATGTTGCAGTACCGGAGGGTTCGAGGGGGACGCCGGTGTGATCAGGACACTCCTCGGGGAGCACCACCATGGCCATCGCCGGAACCTCTGCAGGGGCAGAAGCTCGACGACTCCGCAGCCGCGCCGACGAACACCGGCGGCAGGCGGACGAAGCTGAATAGCAGGCGGGACGCTACGAGATCGCCGAGGGCACCGAGGCCGAGACCGCTCAACACCCATGAGTTGATGAGCGAGGCCGAGCGGGAGCGCCGGGAACTCGAGCGGCGGCAGTCGTACGTGGGTATGACACGGGCGCGCGACGGGCTCTGGGTGGCGACGCACGCTTACTGACGATGACAACTTCGGCGCATCTAGTGCTGCCGCTGATTCTCCTTCCTCACAACACACCTCGACTCGCTCAACATGAGCACCAAACAAGGAACAGAGATGCCTTTCGCTCTAGACGACATGTTGGTCGTCGGTGTCGCCTCGAGCGCACTGTTCGACCTGTCCGATTCGGACAAGATCTTCCGCGAGTACGGGGAGGACGAGTACCGGAAGCACCAGGAAGAGCACCTCGACGACACACTTCTCCCGGGCGTCGCATTCCCGTTCATCCGCCGCTTGCTGTCTCTCAACGACCTGCGCCCGGACGGTGGGCAGTTGGTCGAAGTGATCATCCTCTCCCGGAACGACCCGGAGACGGGACTACGAGTGATGCGGTCACTCGAAGCGCACGACCTCGCAATCTCGCGGGCGATCTTCATGCAGGGCCGGTCGTCGCACGAATACATGGAGGCGCTCAACATGTCGTTGTTCCTCTCCGCCAATGACGACGACGTCCGAGCTGCGATCGACCGCGGCCTGCCTGCCGGTCGCGTTGTCGGCACGCCGGCAGAGGATCCGACCGGCACTGACTTACGCATCGCGTTCGACTTCGACGGTGTGCTGACGGACGACTCCTCCGAGCGCATCATGCAAGCCTCCGATCTCGCGGCCTTCCATGAGAACGAGGCCTCTCACACCGACGAAGCGATGCCGGAGGGGTTGATGGCACGGTTCTTGCGCGGGATCAATCGCATCCAGGACATCGAAGAGGATTTGGTTGGGACCGATCCGACCTACAACCGTCGCGTTCACGTCGCGATCGTGACCGCGAGGAATGCGCCGGCACACGAACGAGTCGTTCGGACTCTGCAGGGTTGGGGCCTCCGGGTGAACGATGCGTTCTTCCTCGGCGGTGTCGAGAAGGCCCGCATCCTGCGAGTCCTCCGTCCGCACATCTTCTTCGACGACCAAGTGGATCACCTGCGCGGGGCGGCCAACGAAGTACCGAGTGTTCACGTCCCTTTCGGGATCGTCAACGCGGCGAAGGGGACGCCACCCAACGTCGCGGCTGACACGGAAGAGCCGGTGAACCGCGAGCCGCAGGACCAGCCAGACGATCTCGCCAGCTAGTCTCGATCTCGCTCCGACCTGGCCTCCGTGCCAGCCGCACCTCAAGGGGAACCGCATCATGGCGATGTCCATCCACGATCTGCTCGACGTCTACGCGACCATCGCTCCGGACAAGCGCACCAAGGGCCGCCTCTTCGAACGGTTGACTCGTGCGTACCTGACAACCGACCCGAAGTGGACGGCGCGCTTCGACGAGGTGTGGCTCTGGCAAGACTGGCCTGACCGAAACGGGAAGACCGACACCGGCATCGATCTCGTTGCACGGGAGCGTCATGGTGGCGGGTTGTGCGCGATCCAGTGCAAGTTCCACGACGCGGGCAACACGGTTCAGAAGGGCGACCTCGACTCGTTCTTCACCGCGTCGGGAAAGGCGGCGTTCTCTTCCCGCCTGATCGTAGCCACCGCCCCGCTCGGGAAGAACGCGCTCGAAGCGCTCGTCGATCAGCAGCTGCCCACCGCGCAGATCCCGATTGAAGAGTTTGAACACTCCGGTATCGACTGGTCCGAGTACTCCTTCGACCACCCCGATTCGTTAGCAGCCCCGCAACAGAAGATGCTCCGCCAGCATCAGGTGGAGGCACTGAACGCCGTGCGGGCCGGGTTTGCCGAGTCGGCGCGGGGCAAGCTGATCATGGCCTGCGGAACAGGCAAGACTTTCACAAGCCTCCGGATTGCGGAGGATGTCGCCGGGCGCGGAGGCAACGTCTTGTTCCTCGTTCCCTCAATCGCTTTGTTGTCGCAGACCTTGCGGGAATGGTCCCAAGAACGCGCCATGCCGCTTCGCGCCTTTGCGGTCTGCTCCGACAGCAAGGTCGGGCGCGTCTCGGAGGACTTCACCGTTGCTGACCTTGCATACCCGGCAACAACCAACACCAAACAGCTCCTCACAGAGGTCGCAAAGAGTACAGCGCCCGACGGATTGACCGTCTTCTTCTCGACGTACCAATCAATTGACGTGATCGCGAAAGCCCAAGCAGAGGGTCTCGCCGACTTCGACCTCGTGATCTGCGACGAGGCACACCGCACCGCTGGATTCATCCGGCAAGGCGCGGAAGAGTCGGCGTTTCTCCGCGTGCACTCGGACGAGTCGATCCAGACGCAGGCGCGGCTCTACATGACCGCTACGCCGAAGATCTACGCCGAATCCGCCCGCAGCCAGGCGGATGAAAACGCGGCTGTGCTGTACTCGATGGACGACGAAGCCGTGTTCGGCCCCGTGTTCCACCGGCTCGGGTTCGGGGAAGCCGTCGAACGGGACCTCCTCACCGACTACAGGGTGCTGGTCCTCACCATCGACGAGGACTCCATCGGATCCGCATTCCAGGAAACGTTCGCCGCCGACGGGGAACTGAACATCCCCGACGCTGCCCGCATCGTGGGGATCTACAACGGCCTCGCCAAGCGGGGCGTGCAGGGCATCGACACCACCGCCCCGAACGCGCACAAGCCGCTCCGCCGGGCGGTCGCGTTCTCCCGCTCCATCGCCGACTCGAAAACCGTCCGCGGATACCTCAACGGCTACGACGGCGTCGACGGCGTCCGCGCGGACAGCCTCGCCGGAGCCCGCATCGACCGGAACGCCGACGGCGACGAGCAGACGTTCCGCCTCGAAGCGGACCATGTCGACGGCGGGATGAACATCCTCGAACGCAACCAGAAGCTCGACTGGCTGAAAGCCGACACGGCAGGTGAGAACGTCTGCCGCATCCTCACCAACGCGCGCTGTCTCTCCGAAGGTGTCGACGTGCCCAGCTTGGACGCGGTCATCTTCCTCAACTCTCGCGACAGCCCCGTCGACGTCGTCCAATCCGTCGGCCGCGTCATGCGCAAAGCCCCCGGCAAGGACTACGGCTACATCGTCCTCCCCATCGCAGTACCAGCGGGACAGTCACCCGAGCAAGCGCTCAACGACAACACCAAGTTCAAGGTCGTCTGGGACGTCCTCCGCGCACTCCGTGCACACGATGAACGCTTCGAAGCAAAGATCGAACAGATCGATCTAAACGGCCGCACTGACACCGGTCCCGTCATCGCGACCAACTACACCGACGCCGACCTCCCCGAGCCCGCACCGGGCACGGCGACACCGGAGACGTCGCAGATCCCGCTCGACATGAGCATCCTCGGCGCGGACTGGCAGAACGCCATTTACGCCCGCATCGTGGACAAGGTCGGCGAACGCGACTACTGGGAAAACTGGGCCAAAGACGTCGCCGAAATCGCCGGTCGGCAGATCGCGCGCATCACCAGCCTCGTCGACGGCTCCAACGAAAGTCTCCACACCGAGTTCACCCGCTTTGTCAAAGGCCTCCAGGACAACCTCAACCCCGGTGTCACCGAACCGCAGGCGATCGAGATGCTCTCACAGCACCTCATCACCCAACCCGTCTTCGATGCCCTCTTCGCCGGCCACGCCTTCAGCGACCACAACCCGGTCTCGCAGGTCATGCAACGCATGGTCGACGCCCTCGAAGAGCAGAACCTCACCACCGAAACCAGTGACCTCGCCGGCTTCTACGCCGGCGTGCAACGAACCGTCGCTGGCATCAGCGACGCCTCCGGCCGTCAGACGATCATCAAACGGCTCTACGAGAAGTTCTTCACCGGCGCTTTCCGGGGAACGTCCGAACGGCTCGGCATCGTCTACACACCCAACGAGATCGTCGACTTCATCCTCCGAAGCGCCGACAGGCTCTCCCGCGACCACTTCGGTGCCGGCCTCACCGACCACGGCGTCCACGTCCTCGACCCGTTCACCGGCACCGGCACCTTCATCGTCCGCCTCCTTCAATCCGGCCTCATCACCCCGGCCGATCTGGCGCACAAGTATCGGCACGAGCTCCACGCGAACGAGATCGTGCTGCTCGCGTACTACGTCGCCGCCGTGAACATCGAAGCCACCTACAACAGCCTCCAGGGCGGCAAGTACGTGCCGTTCCCCGGCGTGGTCCTCACCGACACATTCCAGACCGCCGAGGACGACGACACCTACGACGACCAGGGCGTGTTCGGCGACAACAACGAACGTGTCAAGCAGCAGAACGCACTCGACATCCGTGTCATCGTCGGCAACCCGCCCTACTCATCCGGGCAAGACTCCGCCAACGACAACAACCAGAACCTCAAGTACCCCTACCTCGACAAGCGCATTGCCAACACCTATGCGGCGCGGTCGACGGGGCAGAACAAGAACAGCCTGTACGACTCCTACATCCGTGCGATCCGCTGGGCGTCCGACCGGATCAAGGACCACGGCATTGTCGCCTACGTCACCAACGGCGGCTTTCTCGACGGCAACACCGCAGCGGGCCTCCGGCTCGCCCTCCAAGACGAATTCACCGAGCTCTACATCCTCAACCTCCGCGGCAATCAACGCACCGCTGGTGAGGAGTCCCGACGCGAAGGCGGGAAGGTGTTTGGCTCAGGCAGCCGCGCCTCCGTCGCTATCTCACTGCTCGTGAAGAACCCCGACCGGTCTTCTTCCGGCGCGATCCACTACCGCGACATCGGCGACTACCTGAGCCGCGACGACAAGCTCGGCCTCCTGGAGCAGTACCGCGACTCCGACGGTGTCCCGTGGCAGCAGATAACCCCGAACAACCACGGCGACTGGATCAACCAGCGCAACGACGCCTTCGAGACGTTCACCGCGATCGGGGATCGCAAGGCGCCCGAGTCGGCGATCTTCCGTAGCTTCTCAGCGGGGCTCCAGACCAACCGCGACGCGTGGGTCTACAACTCGTCCGCCCCAGCGCTTCGCGGCAACGTAACCCGCATGATCGACGCGTATAACGCCGAACTCGACCGCTGGCAGCAAGCGGGCCGACCGCAACCTGCCGAGGACTTCATCGATACGAATCCGGAACGCATCAGCTGGACGTCGTCACTGCTCGCCCGGTTCAAGCGCGACGAACGCATCAGCGTTAACAACGCTCAGATCACAACAGCCATGTACCGCCCCTTCAGCCGTCAACAGCTGTATTTCGATCCTCGCGTCATCCACCGCCCTGCTCAGCACACGGCGTATTTCCCCTCGGGTGAACGCAACCACGGCATCTACCTCACCGCGCCAGGAGCGGGCCATGCGGCTTCAGCGCTGTCGGTTGACGCAGTTCCCGACCTTGCGCTTTGGGGCTCCGGCAGCGGTCAGTTCTTCCCGCGTTACGTCTACGACGCTAAGCAAAACGACGGGGGGTTCGCGATGTTCGACGGGCCGCAACGCCGCGACAACATCACCGACACCGCGCTCGCCCGGTATCGGAAGCTGTACGGGCAGGAAGTCACCGGTGATGACGTGTTTTTCGCTGTTTACGGGCTCTTGCACTCCGAGGACTACCGACGCGAGTTCGACGCTGATCTGAAGAAGATGCTGCCGCGCATCCCGGAACTGACAGATACGGCCGACTTCCAGGCGTTTGCGGCGGCAGGTCGGGCGCTGTCCGAGCTACACATCGGGTATGAAAGCGCCGACTTGTACCCGGTAGAGCTCAGCGGGCCGATACCCGCTGACCTGCGCGTGACGAAGGTGCGGTACGGCGGCAAGGCGGGCAACTGGGACCGCACGGTCATTCACGTTGCGTCCGGCGTAACGATCAGTGGCATCCCGGCCGCGGCGCACGAGTACAAGCTCGGCTCTCGGTCGGCACTCGACTGGATCCTCGAGCGGTACCAGGTCAAGACCGACAAAGCGTCCGGCATCGTCAACGATCCCAACGACTGGGGAGCTGAACATGGCAACTCGGCTTACATCGTCGAGCTGATCCAACGCATCGTGACGGTCAGCGTCGAAACGGTTCGCATCGTCGCGGCGCTTCCCGCTCTGGACTACCGCAGCGGACCGGACCTGTAGTGGAGCGAGTCACGGCCGTGACCGCTCGCACGGCACCCCGCCTGCAACGCGAGCACTCAATTGAAAGAAGTCAAGTCGGGACGCGACTCCGATTCGATCAAGATCGACCGGACTGCGCGTGACTGTCGGACCGTTCGTCAACTCCGCCGAAGAGTTTTCGCTACCCGTCCCGGCGTATACCAGCCACCCCTCCTCCAACCCGAACCTCCGGCAGTACGCCACCATCTGGTAGAGATCTGCGTTCGGGTACTGCCCGTGCTTTTCAACCTTGTACTTCACGTCGATGCACGCCCGTACCTCTCCGTCGACGAGCCACACGAGGTCCGGGGCGATCTTCACCGTGCCGTCGATGTCGAGCGTCGATTGGTACTGCGACACCAGCACTCCCCCGTACGGCCTGAAAGCCTCACGCAGGGCAGCCGACACGAAGTCCTCGAACACCGACCACATGTCCACCAGGAACCCCGACGCGACGACCGCCCCGGCGCGTTGCTCGACCGACGACCCTGACAACACGAGGGACGCCAGAGCCAACGCCGATGAGTACCGCGCGTTGCGTCGATCCGCCCGAACGACCGGCACCGGCGCCCCGACCGGGATCACCGACACCCCATCGAGCACCCGCACGATCCGCCGCAGCGCTCCGAGCACGTCCGCCGGCACTCCCGGCAGGCGCAACAACCGGGTCAAAGCGGTCAGTAGCACCTGGTTCTCCGCGATGTCCTCCACGTAGTCGTCGAACGACACCTCGACCGGCAGCGGCTGCCCGCCCCGCCGCGTCAGCTGATCCCCGATCCGCCACCGTCCGCGCACGAGCGGCAGCGCATCCTCCCGCGTGACGTACCCGCGGAGCGGCCCTCCGGCCAACGCCCGCGAGGCCTGCCGCACGAACGCGTGCGCCAATGCCGGCAAGAGGTCCTCGTCCTCCTCGAACCCGAAGTCGTCCACCGTCCATATCGCGCTCCCGGCACGGGCGTACCCGAGCATCGCGAACAGCCGCCGCACTGGCGTCTTCGGCTTCAACCACACCGTGTAACCGGCGATCCGGACGACGCCGACCTTCCGGACACCGCTCACGCGGTACTCGTCCTCTCCGAGCGTGGGCGCGACGGTCGCGATGTTCGCCGCCGCGAGCCCGACGGCGACCGCCCGCGGCAGCCGGTGCACCACCGGCTGGTCCGCTTCCCGCAGCTCAATCGTCGACGGAAGCACCTTCGGCCCCGTCCGCCGACGCGGGCGTCGTCTGCCGACGCAGCGTTGCCAGGCCGTACCGCGCCTCCAGGTCGACGCCTTCGCCGTAGTGGTGCTCCGCCAGGAGCGGCAAGATCTCGTACCGCCACACGTCCTGCAGACCGGTCCCACGGAGATCGCGCATCAGGAACGACGGGCCGACCTTGGCATCGTGGTCCTGGATCTGCGCGTTGAGTCGCGTCAGCAGCGCGGCACGGTCGTCCTGGAGGCCCTTGGTCACCACCCAACGCGACAACACGTTCTGCACGGGGTCGCGTTCCGGGTGCAGCTCGATGAACGCGAAGCGGCGCCGCATCGCGGCGTCAAGCATCGCGATCGAGCGATCTGCGGTGTTCATCGTGCCGATGACGAAGATGTTGCTCGGCAGGGTGAACGGCTCGTCGCTGTAGAGCAGGGAGATCTCGCTGTCCCGGTATTCGAGCAAGAAGTACAGCTCGCCGAAGACCTTCGCGATGTTGCCGCGGTTGATCTCATCGATGACCAGGAAGTAGTTCGCCTCCGGGTTGGCGGCGGCCGCGTCGGCGAGGCGCCGGAGTGGTCCCTTCCGAAGAGTGAAGGCGAGGTTGCCGCTGTCGTCGTTGGCGACGGGGCGGAAGCCCTCGAAGAAGTCCTCGTACGAGTACGTCGGGTGGAACTGCACGATGGTGGTGTCGCCGTCGGTGCCGTCCGTCACGTGCTTCGACAGGGCCTGGGCGAGAAACGTCTTGCCGGTGCCCGGAGGGCCGTAGAGGATCACCTGTTTGCGGCGCTCGATGAAATCGAGGGTGCCCTGCAGCCACGGAAGCGGCATGTGGAGGGAGTCTGTCAACGCCCCGTTCGCTCGCGGGAAATCGTCTCGCGGTGCCACTGGCGCTTCCCCGTCGGAGCTCTGTGCGTCGTCGGAAGGCGCTGCAGGGACGAGCCGCCTCTGCCACCGTGACGAGAGCGGCTCCTCATAGTAAAGCGCAGGACCTTTCGCCTTCTGCTGCAGAGCAATCGTGATCTGTAGGAGCGCTGCGTCGGGGTCATCATCCATCTGCCCCTCGACCTCGCCCGCGAATGCGCTCCGGATGGACTCCCGGTTGTCGCCGGAGACCACCTCTCCGAACACTCCGGGATGGACCAGGAACAGCAGCTCATTCCGCTGGATGGGAAGCGCGGTTCCGTCGACCGCCGCCACGAGGTCACGCCACGCCCATGGATCATCGAGAGCACGACCACGAGCGTCCTCATCGAGGGCCATCCACGCCTTAGCGGTCCGGACGACCACGGCGAGCGTGGTGAACGTGTGACTTCCGGACAGCGCCTGACCCGGATTGAACGACCAGGAGCGAAATGCTTCATCGATCTCGGTCGGGATCGTCACCGGATGCTCCATCCGGTCCAGCAAGAAGCGCACACGCTCGCGCTTCCTTCTTTCGCCCGGAGTTTGCAGGGGCAGGATCTGCCAGCAGATCAGCTCGGCCATGAGGAGTTTCGCGTCATCGCTCGCATCGTCGAACTGCGCTCCGATCTTCGCGAGGAAGTCCGGGCCGTCGGCATCAGGCCGATCGAGGAAAACACGCTCGATCTCCTGCAGGACCTCACGACGCCAGACGCTCCGCCCGGGTGCGAAGACGGAGTCGAGCCGCCGCAGCCCGCGGTCGACGAAGATCGCGCTCGTGTTGCGGATGACCTCGGCACGCGAGTCGGGCGGGACGATCTCCGTTGCGAGGCGTAGGTCGCGATCCTCCCGCTGTTCTCGTTGGAACGCGCGCTCGCCGTCATTGAGGGCTCTAGTGAAGTCCGAGGGCTCGAGCTCCGCGGCAGCACGGCCACCATCGGTCAGCAGCCATTCGCCACGGTTACGCTTCGTCATGAACCCGGCGTGCACGAGTGAGGTCGTGCCCCAGAGGAAGTCCGACTCACCCTTCGGACGGCCCTTCGAGTTCGGCTCTCGCTCCTCTACTTCGAGCGGGACGGCCGAGATCACCGCCTCCCAGACCTCGAGGCGACGCGCCTGGCCACCATGGTCATGTAGGTAGCGCAGCGCCTCGCGCAGTCGGGTCATCCGGTTCTCGGAGCGGCTCATCTGCTCAGTCTGACGGATTCGGTGCTCTTCGCCGATAACACCTCTGCGGGCTTCCGCACATTCGTACGCGGCACCGCTCGGCGTCAGTCGTTTCGGATAGTTTTGCTCGCGCAGAGCCCACCTCAAAACCAGGAGTGACGTTGGTCGAACGGTTCAACCCCGAGAAGTTCAGGCACGGGCTCGCCAGCACCCTCGACAATGTGGGGAGGGCGACCCGTGATGCCTCTAGCAAGGTCATCAGTCAGACGATGCATGGGCGGGACGCGCTCGCGGAGGTCGTCGAGGACCTGATCGACTCGGACGCCGAGTCGTACGAAGAAGTCGTCGTCGCGTACAACAGCGCATTCACCGCCATGAACGATAAGGGGCTCGCGGTCCTCCGCCAGCGGGAGCGCTCCGCGGACCTCCTCGAGCTCGTCGAGCTCCTCGTCAACAGCATCGCCAACACGCCGAAGTCGTTCGAGACGGCTTTCGAGGTGATCGACCTGAGCCGTGCCGCCTTCCTCGACGCCGAGGAGTTCGCGCGCATGGACCTCGAGGCCGCGCGCGCTTCCGCGCTGGGCGCCGGTGCAGGGCTGACAGCGGGGGCTGCAGTCGCCAGCCTCGCCCCAACGGCAGCGATGTGGGTCGCGACAACGTTCGGCGCGGCTTCCACCGGCACGGCGATCTCGACGCTTTCCGGCGCTGCGGCGACAAACGCAGCTCTCGCGTGGCTCGGCGGAGGTGCGATTGCGGCCGGCGGCGGAGGCACCGCGGTAGGTGGGGCGCTACTGGCCCTCGCAGGTCCGATCGGCTGGACGGTCGCCGGAGCCGCCCTGCTCACCTCGGTCGTGCTGTTCACGAAGAAGAAGTTCGAGACGCGGGAGACGAAACAGAAGGCTCTGCTCGCGCTGAAGAAGAACACCGCGACGGTAGAAGGGCTGGACGCGCAGATTGAAGAGCTGTTACAGCAGAGCACGTCGCTCCGAGAACTCCTGCTGAATCACTTCACGAAGTCGCAAGCGCTGTTCGCGCGTGACTTCCTCGGATTGACCACGGAGCAGCAGTCTCAGCTCGCGGTGCTCGTGAACACCGCGGCGGCGTGCGCCAACGTGTTGACCAAGCGGGTGAACCCGGCGGTCATCGATGAGTGACACTTCCAAGCTCGTCATGAGCACTCAGGAGCAGGCGGTCGCCGCATGGGTCAATCACCTGAACCAACTGCGACTCGACTCACTGCTCTCTCGTCTGGCCGACCAGGGAGAGAACCTGAAGGACGCTCTGACGACCGTCGAAGCGGCGATGCGCACGATCAATGTCGAGGTCGTCACCCGGAACCGAGGCGGCATCAAGGGAATGCACGGCTTCATTGCCGAGGTCGCGGAGACCGGCATCCAGAACGCACGCGCTCGAGTCCTCGGAAACGAAGCGGTCTACGAGTGGGTGAATGACAACGGCCCGGCGGACCTCCTGCGAGAGGGCGTGGAGGTCCAGCAAAAATTCGTGGCCGCAGGCGGCCGCTTCGGGCTCCGGGCCGTCGCAGAGCACCTCGAGAAGTACCCCGACTTCGTACAGAACGGCGGGCGATACCAGATCCCCGCCGATCACTACGAGACGATCCGCGCGCTGTACGAAATGCGACCGGCAGACGCAAGCAAGCTCGTCCGCGGCGGACCCGAGGGGTGGTCGCTCAAGGACTGGCAACGTGTCCAAGCGTTCTTCGAATCGGGTGAGGTCGGGATCGACGCCCTCGAGCCCTCCGCCCTCGACTACGGGGACGCACAGCGGGGCGCGTACGCCAAGACGTTCGCGACAGAAGAAGAGTCGCTCCGAGCCACTGATCGATCTCTGCGTGAGGAAGCGCTTCAAGCGAGCCGCGCGACGTTACGCGAAGGAGCAAAAGCCACGATCATCGCTGGGGCGGTCGAGGGCGGAACGAGCTTCGTCATGGCCGTGCTGAGGAAGCGCCGCGCGGGGACGCCGCTGAAGGACTTCACTAGCGGCGACTGGACCGAGATCCTGGGCGAGTCCGGGTGGGGCGTTGTCAAAGGCAGCGTCCGTGGTGCGAGCCTCTACTCGCTCACGAACTTCACCGCGACCCCAGCAGCCGTTGCGAGTTCTCTGGTAACCGCAGCCTTCGGAATCGCTGAGCAGGCGCACAAGTTCCGCTCGGGCGATCTGAGCGAGGTCGAGTTCATCGAAAACGCTGAGCTCCTTTCCGTGGAGGCCGCAGTCAGTGCCTTGTCCTCCTTCGTCGGGCAGGCGGTCATCCCGGTCCCAGTGCTCGGCGCCGTCATCGGGAACGCCGTCGGGGCCGTGATGTACCGAGCTGCATCTGACGCGCTCGCAGAGCAAGAAGCCGACCTCCTTGCGCGGTACGCCAACGAACAACGCGTACTCGACGAACAGCTCTCGGTCGAACACCAGGAATTGCTCGAATGAATCCGGGTAAGCACGTCCACCTACATCTCCCTGCTCGAGCGCGCGTTCTCGCCCGACATTTACATTGCCGTACAGGGCTCGGTCGCGCTCGCGGAGCACGTCGGCGTGGCGCCGGAACTCGTCCTCGACACTGACCGCAAGACCCGGACGTACTTTCTCGACTAATTTGCGATACTTCACATTCCACCGATAGCATCTTTGCATGGGATGGGGCACGGTGTTCGAGGGTCTGAGTGCGATCGCTACGGCGGGTGCGCTCGCTACGGCGGTCATCGCTGGCCGACAGGCGAAGAAGCTCTACGACATCGAATCCGACCGAGACGACCAGGGCCGACGGACCGAACGCCGACAACAGGCCGCCCAAATCAGTGCCTGGGCAGCGATGCAGATCGGACCAGACGGCAAGCCTACGCACGTCGAACAGCTTGCCGCGGGTTCACGACAGTGATGACGCCGAAGCTGCATTGCGTTCCGCCCGGCGAGTACTCCATCGCGAACATCGACCAGCGCAAGTCCGATGGTCGGTCCTTTCCGTGGGACTTCGCGAAGCCGGTTCGTGAGATCTGCGATCCCGTGCGGCCGTTCACGGCGTCTGAGAAGAAGCGCGTCGACGAGATCTCGTTCCGCGCCAGTGCGGGCATGGGATGGGTCCGGACTGCGCGCGGTGAACTGACGCCGAGCGGGTGAACGGGAGCTGCGGTTGCATCCCGCAATCTCGTGCGCGTTCCCGTCAAGCCCCCCGCTTTGGTGCCGGAACGGGACTCAGTAATGACGGTGCCTCATGGCAGCATGTTCAAGCAGACTGACGAGACACCGCGAACCGTGGGGGTGCGCGCTCGTCAGCTGCCAAGTCGGGAGGCTTCGGCGCGTGGAACAGAACATCGACTTCGTGGGAAGCGCACTGCGGTCGGCAGCGACAGGCCTCGAGCCCGTCGTGGAACGTGTGCTTCAACCTCGGCTCGCCGGGGATGCGAAGTGGCCGATGCTCATCGAGTTACTCGACCGTCAGAAGCACGGTCGTCCGAACACCACCTATGCGTCGTCCGACCTGCAGGTGATCTTGCGCGCACTCACCGAGAAACTGCCCCAGCTCGGCTACCCGTTCGAGCTCGACCACAGCGGTCGTCGTCTCGCTGGCGAACTCCGCGACGTCCGGAACCGGTGGGCGCACAACGCCCCGTTCGACGAGGCGGACACCTACCGTGCGCTCGACACGACCGTCCGCGTTCTCGAACTCCTCGAAGCACCGGCCGAGGCATCCGAAGCCGCCGCGCTGCGCAGAGCGTTCCAAGCGCGTATGGCGAAAGCGGAGCCGGCTGGGGTCACCGCGACCGCCGAAGTCCACGCGACGACAGATGCGGTCGACTCCGAGCAGTTCCCGACGACGACGCTCGAGGTCTTCGCGTCGCCGCTCGTCAGTTACGCGATGGCCCAGAACCGGATCAGCGTGGTCGAAGCAGTCCTGGTCGTGCACACGGGCGTCAGCATCCGAAACGCTCGTCTCACGATCGATGTGGTCGCCTCGGGCGTCTCTCTCGGAGAACCACGCGAGCACTTCTTCGATCTCGTCACCGACGTCGCGGTGCGGCTCGACGACCTTCGATTCAACCTCGAGCCGTCTCTCATGTCGAAGGTGGAGACGAACCAGCCGGCCGAGGTCCGAGTGACGCTCCGCGACGGCGAGGCAGTCCTCGCGAGCCGCGTCGCCGAGATCGACCTCCTCGCGGCACACCATTGGTACTTCTTCGGACGGCAGCTCCACGCCGAACTACTGGCTGCGCACGTCCAGCCGAACCACCCGGCGCTCGCACCGATCATCGACGACGCAGCCGAGATCCTCCGAGCGACGACCGGCCGTGCGAGCTTCGCCGGCTACCAGGACGGCGATCCAGCGCGAATCGACGCGATGGTCGATGCGATCATGACGGCCGTTCGTCGTCGCGACGTCCGGTACTCGATGCCGCCGGCAAGCTGGAAGATCGGCCAGCAGGTCCGCACCCCTTCCGAGGTGCTGGAGGACCGCTTCGGCACCTGCCTCGACACCACCGTCGTGCTCGCGGCGGCCCTCGAACGTGTCGGGCTCCGGCCGCTGCTCGTCATCAAGACAGGGCACGCCTTCCTCGCCTACGCGCGGTTCGACGAACCGATGCCGTCGATCTTCTCGACCAGCGTCGAGCTACGGAACGGCATCGACGCCGGGAAGCTCGGAGTGGTCGAGACGACGAAGCTGACGAGCGACTTCGCCTCGCTCTCCATCGAGGAAATCCGTGCTGAGGGTCGCGCGCACCTCTCGATGGATCTCCTTGCCGAGGTGATGGGGGCTGTCGACGTCTCGATCGCCCGCGCCAGCAACATCTGGCCCCTGCCGGCAACGACCCTCGCCGCCGACGGATCCGTCACGGTGACGGAGTACACGGCACATCGCGTGGCGCCGGCGACGTACGTCCCAGACGCCTACGACGGTGACGGCACCACGCAGCCCGACGACACCCCGGCTCGTGTCCAGCAGTGGAAGAACAGCTTGCTCGACCTGAGCCTGCGGAACCGCCTCATCAACTACACCGACCGCGCAGGCATCAAGCTGCACACGGCGTCGGACGGGATTGCTGAATTCGAGGACTACCTCAACTCCGGGAAGCCGTTCGACATCCTGCCCCGGGATGCAGTCGCGGAGGTCCTCCGCGCCCGCGGGGTGCAGTCCGCCGCGTACCTGACCGACGCGGACAAGACCGAGCTGTTCCGGAGCCGCCGCGAAGTCCACGGGGACGTCTCCGGCGAGCGCTATAGCCGGCAGCTGCAAGCATTGGCGCACAAGGCGAAGACCGTCATCGAGGAGACGGGTTCGAACAACCTGTACATCGCGATCGGCACCCTGTCCTGGAAGGTCAAGACCCGGGTCGTCCGCTCCCCGCTCATCCTCGTCCCCGTCACGATGAAGGCCCGGACACGGGGTGGCATCTACCAGGTGTCGCTCGACGACTCCGGCACGTCGACGCCGAACTACTGCCTGCTCGAGAAGCTGCGCGCCGAGTACAACCTCACCATCCCGGCCCTCGCCGACCCGGAGCTTGACGCGGCAGGGATCAACATCGAGAAGGTCCTCGCCGGTACGCGCAAGCGAATCATGGAAGCCGGGATCGAGGCAACAGTCGAGCCGACCGTCGACCTCGCCATCCTGCAGTTCGCGAAGTTCCGCCTGTGGAAGGACCTCGACGAGCACTGGCGAGACCTGGCGACGAACCCGCTGGTCAAACACCTCATCGAGACTCCGACCGAGGCATTCATCGGATCCCCGGTGGACCTCGACACGGTGCAGTCGCGGGACACCGCGCTCGATGACCTCCTCGCGCAGCTGCCAGTGTCGGCGGACTCGTCGCAGCTCGAAGCCGTGGACGCCGCCACCGCCGGCCGGACCTTCGTACTCGAAGGCCCTCCGGGTACGGGCAAGTCGCAGACCATCACGAACCTGCTCGCGAAGTCGATCGTCGACGGCCGACGGGTGTTGTTCGTGGCCGAGAAGCGTGCTGCGCTCGAGGTCGTGCGGCGGCGCCTCACCGACGTCGGCCTCGCGCCGTTCACGCTCGACCTGCACGACAAGGGATCCAAGCCTGTCGAGGTCCGTGCTCGGCTGCGGGAGGCATTGGCCCAGCGCCCTGTGGTGGACCGGGAGTCGATGGCGCGCTCGTCCGACGCGGTGTCGGTTACGCGTCGCGCGCTCGCGAGGTACGCAAAGCGCCTGCACGAGACCAACGAGTCCGGACGGTCGTTCTACTCGGCGCGGAACTCCGAACTCGCCACGGAGGGCCTCGGAACGGGGATGGACGTGCCGACAGATGCGGCCGCGAGGATCACCGAGGTCCAGGTGAACGCGATTCGTTCTGCGCTCCGCGACGCGCCCGATGTCGCGCTGCGGGCACGGCCCAGCGCCGATCACCCGTGGGGGTTCGCCGGATGGGACTCGGACGCCGAGCCTGACCCGCGGGCGCTCCACGCGGCCGCGCTGGCTTACGACGAAGCGATCGACACGATGCTCGCCGTCAAGGACCAGCACTTCCGAGAATCCCTCTCGGCGGCACTCGCCCGAGAGCACTTCACTGCTCTCGCCAGCCTGGTCGAGGCGCCGCCGACGACCACCGCGCTCCTCTCGGCGATCCGTGAGCCCGGTTGGAGCAGATCTGCCGACGCGCTGCAACGCGATGTCGACGGGTTCGCCGAGCGGTTCGCAGACGTCCTGTCCGTGCTCACGCCGGCGTCGCTCGGACTCGACCTCGCGCAGGTCGCGGCCGCCGCGACCGAGGCGCAGGCCTCCGGCGTTTTCGGGAGGAAGAAGAAGGTCGCGGCCGCGGCCGAGCTCCTCGCTCCCGTCGTCGTGCCGGGCATCGTCCTCGACCACGACCACCTGGTCCAGCTGACGATCCGCGCTGCCGAGATGCAAGCCGTCGCGCGGGACCTCGCGGAACGCGTCGCGGCGCAGCCGGGCCTGTCGTCCCACGGCGCATGGTCCCCCCTAGACCAGCGGGACACGGCGTCCATCGCGAACGAGGCCCGCTGGGTGAGGTGGGTGGCGGACGTCACCCGTGCCTCCAATCCGGACGACGCGGCCGACGTACGGTTCCGGAGGGCCCTCGAGGCGTACGCGACCCGCAGCGGCGGGCCGGACGGCCAGCTCCGCGCCGTAGTCCTGGAGCACCACGACGCGTACGCAACGCTCGCTGCGATGCCCGATTGGTCCGGTTGGATCGGAACCGCCCTCCCGGTGGAGCGCTGGCAGGCGTCCCGGGCCGACCGCACGGGGTCCGGGTCTTTCTCCGTCACCCCCGACGCATGGTTGGAGTGGCGCGCGGTACTTGCGCCGATCCGCGACGCCGGACTCGTCGAAGCCCACGACGCGCTACTCACCGGAGCCGCGTCGGCTGAGGACGCACTCGAGGCCTTCGACCGGGGTCTCGCCCTCTCGACGCGTCGCGAGCGCGCGCGTGCCACGGGGCTCGATCAGTTCGATCCGGACGCGCACGAACGCCAGATCGACAAGTACACGACCGCAGCACGTGAACTCCGTGGCCATCTTCCGCGGAGCATCCCCGAACAGGTCGTCGCGCGTCGCTCGTTCTCGGCGACGACCGCGGCCGGTGCGGCCGGCCGCCTCGTCGCCGAGATCAACAAGCAGCGCAGCCGCACGACCGTCCGTGACCTCATGGCGACGTACGGCGACCTCGTGACTGAGCTGACCCCTTGTGTGCTCGTCAGCCCGGACTCGGTCGCGCGCTTCTTCGAGGCCAAGGGCGATCTCTTCGACCTGGTCGTGTTCGACGAGGCCTCCCAGGTCCGGGTCGCCGACGCGATCGGTGCCATGGGCCGAGCGAAGGCCGTCGTCGTCGTGGGCGACTCGAAGCAGATGCCGCCGACCTCCTTCGCGGAGTCGACCATCGCATCGGACGACGACGAGGACGCTCCGGAACAAGTCGCTGTCGACGAGGAGTCGATCCTCGCGGAGTGTGTGCAGGCCCGGGTCGACAGATTCCAGCTGTCGTGGCACTACCGGAGCCAGGACGAAGCTCTGATCGCGTTCAGCAACCGGCACTACTACGATGACCAGCTCACCTCGTTCCCCGCGCCGGCGACGTCGTCGTCCGGCGGGCACGGCGTCTCGCTGAGGCGAGTCGAGGGCACATTCCTCCGAGCGTCCGCTGGAGCATCGAGCAGAACACTGCGGACCAACCCGGTCGAGGCCGACGCCATCGTCGCTGAGATCAGCAGGCGGTTCGCGGACGATCCCGAGGGCGTTCCGTCGCTTGGTGTCGTGACGTTCAACGCCCAGCAGCGGGCACTGATCGAGGAGCTTCTGCGCGGCCTCGAGGACGAGCGGATCTCCAGTGCCCTCGACGACGCGGCCGACGGACTGTTCGTCAAGAACCTAGAGAACGTGCAGGGTGACGAGCGGGACACGATCTTGTTCTCGACCGCATTCAGCAAGAACGACCGCGGGGTGCTGCCCCTGAACTTCGGCCCGCTGACGAACCCAGGCGGCGAGCGTCGGTTGAACGTGGCGATAACCCGAGCGCGGCGCGAGGTCGTCATGTTCACGAGCTTCGACCCGGCTGATCTCCGCGCCGAGGAGACGACGTCGCTCGGGATCAAGCACCTGCGCGCCTACCTCGAGATGGCACACCATGGTGCCGAGGCTGCACTCGGCGCACGCTCCGACCTCACGCTCACCGACCAACACCGCGAGGACGTGGCCGCTGCCCTCCGCGCACGCGGGCTGTCGGTCAGGACGAACGTCGGGCTGTCGGATTTTAAGGTCGACCTCGCCGTGGCGCACGCTTCGACGCCGGACGAACCGCTGGTGGCCGTACTGCTCGACAGTCCCGCCTGGGCGGGCCGTGCGACGGTCGCCGATCGGGACGCACTCCCCCTCGAGGTGCTCGAGAACCTCATGCACTGGCCGGCCGTCCGTCGGGTCTGGATGCCGCAGTGGCTTGCGTCGAAGGACGCAGTCGTCGACGCGATCGTTCGCTCACACGAAAGGGCCCATGCGGAGCGAAGGGGATCCGGGCTTCCCGTCGCCGAATCCGCCGCTACCTTCCAGGAAACGCCCGGCGACCCACTGGACGCACCAACATCTGAGCCTCTGGCGCCGGCACCGGTGCCATCGCAGATCGATCTGGAGGCCCAGCATGCACCCGTCGTCGACCTCCCGCGGGCGCAGCGCGAGGCCCCTCTGATGGCGACGTCCGGCGCTCTAATCGAACCTAAATCGCCCGAGCCAGCGCCTGCGCCTGCACCCGCTGCTGCAGCCGGTGCCTCCTCACCCAACATGTCGCAGACCGACGTGTTCGACGTGCTCGCAAGGCTCGGCGATCTCGTGAAGGCCGGAATCCTGACCGAGGAGGAGTTCGCGGCGAAGAAGTCCGAACTCCTCGCAAGACTCTAACTAAGGGGACATCAGACATGCACGATATTCGCTGCCCGCACTGCGACGAGACTTTCTCGCTCGACGATGCCGGCTACGCCGACATCGTCAAGCAGGTCCGTGACCGCGAATTCGACTCAGCACTCCACGAACGACTCGAGGTCGCCGAGCGCGAGCGGGAGTCCGCTTTGGAGCTCGCCGGGGCCAAGTCAGCTGCGATACTGCGCGATGCGACAGCCGCAAAGGAAGCCGAGATCCACGAGCTTGCCGCGAAACTCGCCGCCGAGTCGACCACGAGGCAGCTCGCGGTCACGGAGGCTGTGTCCGGTCTCGAGCGCGAACGCGACGAGATGTCGCACGAACTGCGGCACCTCCGCGAGGCGCAACAGAGCGTGGTCGAGCTCGCCGAGGCGAAACTGCGTGAGCACATGCAGAGGACTGTCGTCGAAAAGGACACGGAGATTCTGACACTCCGGAACGACCTGAAGCGCGCAGAACTCGAGCACGACCTCTCGGAGAAGTCCCTCACCGACAAGTGGGCGGTTCAGATCAAGGACCGCGACGAGCAGATCGAGCGGCTGCGCGACCTGAAGGCCAAGTTGTCGACGAAGATGATCGGCGAGACGCTCGAACAGCACTGCGAGAACACCTTCAACCAGATCCGCGCAACTGCCTTCCCACACGCGTACTTCGAGAAGGATAACGACGCGAGGAGCGGCAGCAAAGGCGATTATGTATTCCGCGACTTCGAGGACGGCACCGAGTTCGTCTCGATCATGTTCGAGATGAAGAACGAGGCCGACATGACTGCCACGAAGCACAAGAACGAGGACTTCTTCAAGGAGCTCGACAAAGATCGCAACGAGAAGGGATGCGAGTACGCGATCCTCGTCTCGCTGCTGGAGCCGGAAAACGAGCTGTACAACTCAGGCATCGTCGACGTGTCGCATCGCTTCCCCAAGATGTACGTGATCCGGCCGCAGTTCTTCATCCCGATCATCACGCTGCTAAGGAACGCCGCCCTCCACTCCGCGGAGTTCAAGGCGGAACTCGAACGTGTCAAGGCGCAGGACATCGACATCACGTCCTTCGAGAGCGACCTCGACGCCTTCAAGACAGCGTTCGGCCGGAACTACGAACTCGCGTCGCGCCGATTCCAGGAAGCAATCACCGAGATCGACAAGTCGATTGACCGGCTACAGAAGGTCAAGGAGGCGTTGCTCGGCTCCGAACGGAACCTCCGTCTCGCTAACGACAAGGCGACTGACATCAGCGTGAAGAAGCTCACTCGGAAGAATCCGACGATGGAGGCCCGCTTCGGGGCGCTCCAGATCGTCGAAGACACCGCGGACGGCACCGAAGGATGACACTCGAGACAGCCAAGCCTGCGGCCGTGGTCTACCGCACGGCGATCATCGAGGCTCAGGACGCCGTTCACCACCAATCGATCGGGTACCGGGCGGTGCTCCGTCTTCCTGACCACGTCGATGCGGTGCAGCTGGCGGAAGAGGAAGTACGGGCCTGGCTTGCTACCAAACGCCGTACGCGGAAGGGTGGCACCCTCGACTCGATCGAGTGGGAAGGCACGGGTGATTATGCACTCGGACCCGAATCCGTGTTGTCCGTCACAGACACGAGCGATAACCACGGGCAGACGCGGCGGCTCATCCGACTCGTCGAACGGAACCGAGGGACATGGATCGTCTCCGTGTTCGCGATGTCGAATGGGTCCGGCCGGCCAGGTTCCTCCGCCTTGGTCATCGAGACTGGCCGCGTGATCGAGCGGGACGAGGATTCCGTGCTGGCAGTAGCGCCCCCGCGGATCGTCGGCCAGATCCTCGACCGTGTGGTGGTCCAGGATGGCTCTGCTCGTCTCACCAACAGCCCGCAGATCATCAGACGTGACGACGTCGGTCATCTGATCGACGTTCTCACCGACGATGGGCGAACCGCGTCGGTTGTCGTGGCGTCGTCTCTCGGGCTCGACACGGACGAAGCTTGGACAAAGACGGTCGAGAGCCTCACGCAATACAGCGTTGGTGTCGCCGCGACGTACGTGATCGCTCATGACGCGGTGGCTGAACTCGACGCGCTGCTTCCTTCATCGCACGGTGTCCCCGCGGGGCGGATCCGGACATTCCTCCCCTCCGTCGACCTGTCTTCGCCGTCGGA
Organism: Curtobacterium sp. PhB190; assembly: GCF_004365385.1. Taxonomy (NCBI): domain Bacteria; kingdom Bacillati; phylum Actinomycetota; class Actinomycetes; order Micrococcales; family Microbacteriaceae; genus Curtobacterium; species Curtobacterium sp. PhB190. The sequence continues at coordinate 84,781 of NZ_SODN01000012.1, forward strand.
CGCGGTGCGGCATCGGGTGCTAGGACCAGCGACCTTCGCTCGGTCGATCCGTCGCGGGCGAGCTGATGTGTCGATCCGTGCAATGCACGCAGCCGGCATCCGAAGGCGCTTGCTCGACCTCGAGCTACCTAAAGACGTCCGTCGGACGATGCGCTTGTTGGGCGAGGCCGAGGCTCGTCGAGCACGCGGAGTGCGGATCGACGAGATGGTGTCGAGCGATCTCGACGCGGCAAATTTGCCAAACGATGGATCACTCAAACCGGAGAAGTCGGTCTCAGCCGGTAGCACGCCGCTGCCTGTTGCCGATCCCGTTCCGGCTCGCACCGGAATTATCGCCGTGCCGATGGACTGGGCAGACGACGACGTCCAAGCAGTCCCGACGGATCTCCTCCGACGCGTCGGCACGTTTGTTTTGCGCTGGCTCAAAGCATCGGCTCCCCGCGAGGAACACTTCGACCAGCTCGACAAGCTCATCGCGACCGCATCGCTCGAGCAGGAGGCGTTCGAACAATTGTTCACAGAAGCCGCCGAACGCGAATCGCACCTCAGCGACATGATCGGCTCGTTGAATTCAAGGATTGCTGACCTCGAGGTAGAGGCTGCGATCGAAGCCGAAGAAGCACGACGAGCTGCGCGCGAACGAGACTGGCTGCGAAGGGGCCTCGACGCAGCTCAGCGCGCGAGCTTTGCGTCAGTGGCCGATGGATCGGAGTGGGATCCTCCCGCCGACGTTCGCGAATTGGTCGCGCGTCTAACCCCCGGCGAGGACGCTCACGCCGTGCTCAACCGAGTCATCTTCACAGGTGATCAAGACATCGCCGCAGAGATCGACGAACGCGACGGCACCGGGCGGTACGCAGCAGCGCTGTGGTCGTATGTACGCGTCCTCAGCGATTATGTCGAGGCCAAGCGCGACGGCTACTCAGGCAACGTGCACATGTACCTCACGGACGACGCACAGCTCGGCGCGAAGTGCTCACCCGACCGGCATGCTCCGACAGAAAGCACAACGGTTATCAACAACAAGAAGCTCCACGGAGAACGAGTCCGCCCCGTTCCCGTCGAAGTCGACGGTTCCGGCCGCGCACTGATGCTCGCGCACTTCAAACCGACGCACCGAGATCGTTTCGCCCCGCGGATGCACTACCTCGACGATGCGGCCGGTACCGGAAAGATCTACATCGGCTACATCGGGCGTCATCTGACGATCCCGAATGCGAAGTGACTACGACGCCGCCTGATCCCGATCAAGAGGCTTGATTTGATCAACCACCGTAAATGCACCCCGGGCACCATCAACGGCTCACTGCACTTGGGATCCGTCAATCAGCATCCAGGGAGCCGCGAGCTCTCACGCTGCGCTTAATGTCGCACGGTCGGTGCTGAGCGCACAGGCGCGGTCGTGGGCGAACTGACCTCCACGGGAGCCCACACGCTCCGATTGTCTTGTCGGGCCGCCTGCCGGTTGGGCACCTGCTCGACGTGAGCGAAGCACGAGAGCCTCACCACCGAACGACAGAAGGCGCGGCACCAACCGGCACCGCGCCTCCCGTTCCTCACCCCGTCGTCAACTCACCACGTCAACACGAACCGCCCCCGCGTCCCCCCAGCCTCGAGCCGCTCATGCGCCTCCGCAGCCCGCGAGGCCGGCAACACCTCCGCCACCCGCGGCACCACAGTTCCCCCTTCGACCGCATGCCGCAGCTGCTCGAGCTTGTCGAACGACCGGTACTCCGAGAACACCGCAACCTGCTCGAACCGGATCCCCCGCGAGTCGTCCCCCGACCATCCCCGCACGTCCAGGAACACTCCCCCGTCCCGAACAGCGTCGACGACGACCCCACGCTGCACCGCAGCGTCGGCGAGCGCATCGACCCCGTCCGGCACGAGCGCACGGACAGCGGCAGCGAACCCATCACCACGCGGCACGATGTGCGCCGGTCCGAGCGACCGCACGAGCGCTTCGTCCGCCGGGGCAGCATCAGCGATCACGGTCAGCCCAGCGGCGACGGCGAGCTGCACCACGTAGTTCCCGAGCAGCCCGGCAGCACCGGTCACGGCGAGCGTGTCCCCCCGCGACAGCCCCGCGAGCGACAGGATCTGCAACGCCGTCAACCCGTTCATCGGGACTGTAGAAGCGAGAGCGACCGACGTCCCGCGCGGCACCCGCGTGAACGACCCCACCGGCGCCACGAGTTCCTGCACGTACGCCCCGCCGTGCGCGCTGAGCGGCAACGCGATCGCCATGACCTCGTCACCGACCTCCCACCCGGTGACGTCGGGCCCGACCTCGTCGATGACGCCGGCCGCATCCATCCCCGGAACGTACGGCGGCGAGGCCTGCGAGCTGTCCCGCTCCCCGGCACGCACCCCCGTGTCGGTCGGGTTCACGGCGAACGCCTGCACCCGGATCCGCACGGACCCCGCACCGGCGTGCGGCTCCGGCACCTCGTGGACGGCGAGGGCCTCCGGCCCTCCGAACTGTTCGACTCCGACGACCTGCATCCTCCCGGTCTACGCGGACGTTGCTTGACGCAACCTGACGCGACCCACGATCGGACGGGAGGCACGGCGCCAGGCCGCCACGGGCCTCCAGTCCGTCACGGGGTGACGTCCACTGCGCGTGGTGCGCCATGCTGACAGCGTGCGTTTCGACGAACTCGTCACCCGGCCCGACGGCCCCGCGATCGCCGAGGAGCTCGCCGCGCTCCGCCGGCCCGCCCGGTACGTCCTCGAAGGCATCCACCAGGAGCCCCGGCAGAAGTACTGGCAGTTCCGCGTCGACATCGACGAGCCCGCACAGACCTGGACGCTCGTCCGTCAGCGCGCCAAGCCGGTCTCCTACCGGGACGGCGTGCCGCACGACCCCGACGACGGTCCGCACGAGGTGTCGTTCGCCCGGAGCATGGTCTCCGCTCCCGTCGTCCGGATGGCCGTGCCCGACCTGATGCTCCGGTGGGGTCGCGGCCCCGAGAGCTTCCACCCGATCCTGGTCGAGCACATCGGCGAGCACTCGATCCTGGTGACGTTCGAGCACCGCGGGGATCCGGCGACCCGCACGACGATGGTGATCGACGAGCGCGACGGCATCGCCCGCCGCTTGTCGGAGTACGGCGAGGACACGATCATCACGAGCGTGCGGACCGCCGAGCCGGACGAGGTCCTGCCCCGCGCCCGCTTCGTGCAACCGACGGACTGGATCCGGCCGCAGTACTGAGACGGTGACGGTTCCGGTTCACGATCCCCGACGATCGCGAACCAGAACCGTCAGCGCTCCGGCACGAGAACACCACCGCCCGCCGAGAACGCGGGGCCCTCGGCCTCGAGGACGGCCCGGGGATCGCGGCCGTCCGAGGCGTCCGGCCAGCGCAACCCCGGCGCCACGGTGCCACTCCCCTGCAGGAACCGGTGTGTCCTGCGGATGTGGGTCCCCGCCAGGTGCGCGCCCACCGCAGCTTGCAGCGTGGTCTCACGGACGTCCATGGTCGCTCCCCAGCCGGATGAGTGACCGTTCTGCACCGGCCCACGCGATGAGCGCCGGGTCGTGGGTCGCCACGACGACAGCGCTGCCCGATGCACGCAGCGCGTCGAGACCGCTGCGGACGCGCGCCGCGCTCTCGGTGTCGAGCGACGCGGTGGGCTCGTCGGCGAGGACGAGTCGTGGCCGCTGCGCCAGCACTCGTGCGACGGCCACTCGCTGCTGTTCGCCGCCGCTCATCGTCCCAGCACGAGCATCCCGCCGACCACCGAGCCCGACGATCAGCAGTGCCTCGTCGATCCGATCGCTGAGTGCCGCCCGGGTGACGCCACGGGGCCGCAGCACCCGCAGGTTCTGGGCAACGGTCCACTCCGGCACGACGGCGTGGTCCTGCACGACGAGGCCGATGGTGTCTCGGCGCAGTCCACGCCGCTCCCCCTCGCTCGCCGTGTGCAGGTCAGTGCCGTCGACGACGACCCGACCCCGCGGCGGTCGTTCCAACCCGGCGAGGCAGCGGAGCATCGTGCTCTTCCCCTGTCCGGACGGTCCGCGCAGGGCAAGGGCCTGTCCGGCGCCGAGCTGGAACGTGATGTCGTTCCAGAGCGTCCGCCCGGCGATGTCGTAGCCGATCCCCTCGATGCTGAGTCGCTGGTGCTCGGTCATCGGCGTGGCCTCTTTCGGTGGTGTGTGGCGGCGAGCAGGACGGACAGCGCGACTGCGGTGAGCACGCCGACTGCCCCGGCCGTGCTGGCAGCGAGCAAGGCGCCGCTGCCGGCACCGGTGCCGTCGTCGCCGACGAGTACGGTCACGGCGGTGGTCCCGGCGGCGATGCCGCTCGCGACGAGCACGAACCGCGCGTGCTGCACCGCGGGATGCCGGCCGACCAGGAATCGCAGCCGTGCTGCTCGTCGATGCCGCGTCCGGTGATCGGCGATCAGGGTGGCGGTAGCGAACAGGATCGCGAGCATCGTCCCGGCCGAAGCGGCGAGGATGACGGCGCGGGATGTCCGGACGGCTGCGAGCGCTCGTTCGAGCACGGCACCGACTCGGTTGATCTGCGTGACGACGTCGAGCAGGTCAGCGTCCGTGAGTTGCCGGACGAGCGCGGTCCGGTCGGCGAACCGGACCTCGCCGTTCCGGGTCGCGGTGCCGAGTCGGTTCGGCGGCAGGTCCCGCACGTCGGTCACCACGATGACGGGCACGTCCGCGCCGGTGGTGGTGCGTGGCAGCACCCAATCGATCCAGCGGTCAGCGGCGGCGACGATCGGTGCGGTCGATCCGACGACCTCGGTGTGGATCGGGACGACTCGGGGCGCTTGCTCGTCGTCCACCTCCCAGCCGTCGTCGAAGCTCTCCCGCACGCCGTCGGCGATCGCGGCGATGTCGGTCGCCACCGACTCGGGGACCAGCACGGTGACACCGTCACGGTCGTCCCCGACCAGCTGCTCCGCCCGGTCTCCGGCGACCAGCAGCGCGTCCTGCATGAACGTCGTCTGCGCCAGCTCGGCGGTGCCGGTGGCGAGGGCAGCCAGCGCAACGCGCCCGAACGCGTCCTCGTCGGCGATTGAGGCCATCCCGACGCCCAGGACCACGTCGTCGCCGTCGGCGGCCTCGGAACGCAGCGATCGCTCGAGCTCGGAGGCCGTCCGCCCCTGCTCGACGAGGCCACTCGTGCTCACGGTCAGGATGCTGACGAGTGCGACACCGCACAGTGCCACGACGGCCGGGCGCCCGACCGGGGCCGCGAGGCTCGTCCACCTGCGGCGGCCGACGACGGAGCAGACGACGTGGAGTCCGACGACACCGACGAAGGCGGCGGGGAGCATCACTCCGGCGAGCCCGACGCTGAACGACCAGATCGTCGGCGATGCCCCGCGGACGAGCAAGTAGACGGCGAGCGCCCCGCACACCACCAGGGAACAGACGACGAACAGCCCCGCTGTCTCGAGGGCTTCACGAGCGGCGATGCGTTTCGGTGACCATCCGGCGAGTCCGCGGAGCCGCTGTCGGCTGTCCCGCCGGTCCGACTCCGCGACCACGGCGATGACGACTCCGAGCGCGATGCACGCCACGATCGCCAGGACGCCGGGCTGCCCGATCACCGCTGGTGCCAGTACGCGGACCGTCGGGGTCGCGTCGACGAACTCGAACCCCGCAGTGCGCAACGCGTCGAGGAAGGCACCGACTTGCACGGCCGATCCGTCGACCGCGTACGACCAGACGATGACGGCGTCACCGATGTCGCTCGCCGGCCGGTCGACGACGTTCCCCCAGAACACCGGGGCGGCGACGGAGCCGGCGAACGAGTACGCGGTGACGGTGTCCGGCGCGCCGGAACGATCCGGCACGACGAGGGCGAGCGATACGTCGTGGTCCTCGGCCAGTTCCGTGAGCTGCTGGATGTGCTCCTGCTTGGTCGGACCGAGCGGTAAGTCGACCATGTCGATCGTCGTCCGGCCGGTGAGGTACCCGCTCGCCTCACCACTCCCGACCACGAACACGATCAGGCCGACGAGCAGGAGCGGTACGGCCGCCACCGCGAGGACGGTGGCGGCCGCGAAGTTCCGGATCAGTAGATCGCCCAGAAGGCCTGGTTGCCCCACAGTGCTTTCGGGCGGCTCGCGCCGGCGATCTTGCCCTTCGCGATCCGTCCGGACGACTTGGTCACGCCGGAGGACTTGACCGAGGTGCTGTGGGTGTACCGACGGTTGTCGTAGGCGGAGACCACCTGGTGGCCGATCACGCCGTACGACCACGTGCCGCCACCGACGACGGTCGTGGCGTCGGTACCGAGGTCGTCGGCGGACGCGCTGCCGCCACTGGCGGTTGCGTCATCCGGAGCAGCGTGTGCGACACCGGCGCCGAGGACACAGCACAGCGTTGCAGCCGCGATGACGGCCGAGAGCTTTCCGAAGCGCTTCATGGAAGGGCCTTTCTGCTGGGGGAACGGGAGGGCCGCGTCGACCCCGCACCGAGCCAAGCAGAGCGACGCCAGAATCTGAAGTTCCGGATATCTCGAATACGACATGCTCGCGTCCTTCCCGCACCATCCCCCGATCGGAGGATGCAGCACCACCGCCCCCACCGATCCCCCGCGGCGCCCCACCGGCCAAGCTGGACCCATGCCCGAGTCCCCCGCCATCGAGGTCCAGCACCTCAGCAAGCAGTACGCCACCGGCAAGGTCGCCGTCGACGACGTCAGCTTCGTCATCCAGCCCGGCGAGACCTTCGCCCTCCTCGGCCCGAACGGCGCCGGCAAGTCCACGACGGTCGAGATCCTCGAGGGCTACCGCTCCCGTACCGCCGGCGAGGTCCGCGTCCTCGGCCACGACCCTGCACGGACGAGCCGCAGCCACAACGCACGCATCGGCATCGTCCTGCAGACCAGCGCCGAGTCCCCGAACGTCACCGTCGCCGAGCAGCTGAACCACTTCGCGACGCTGTACCCGAAGCACCGCAGCACCGAGGAACTCCTCGCGGCCGTCGGGTTGACCGACCAGCGCAACACCCGCATCGCCCGACTCTCCGGAGGCCAGCGCCGCCGCGTCGACGTCGCCCTCGGCATCATCGGCCGCCCCGAGGTGCTGTTCCTCGACGAACCGACCACGGGCTTCGATCCCGAGGCCCGCCGGCAGTTCTGGGACCTCCTGCGCCAGGTGCAGTCCGAGGGCACGACGATCCTGCTCACCACGCACTACCTCGACGAGGCCGCCCAGCTCGCCGACCGGGCAGCGGTGATCGCCGACGGGAAGCTGCTCGACATCGCCCCGATCGACGAGATCGGCGGCGCCGAAGCCCGCACACCACGAGTCCGCTGGCGCGACGACGCCGGCGACCTGCACGACGAGCGCACGAGCGACCCGACCGCGCTCATCCGCAGCAGCACCACGGCCATGCACGACCTCGAAGTCATCCGCCCGTCCCTCGAGGACGTCTACCTCGGAATGGTGGGCCAGAAGTGAACACCGCGACCAGCCGCATCTCGTACGAGATCCGCTCCTACTTCCGCGCTCCCGACGCCGTCTTCTTCACGTTCCTCTTCCCCATCATCATGTTGGCGCTGTTCTCGGTGGCCTTCGCGGACGCCGACCCGATCCGCGCCGTCGCCAGCAACGGGCGACCGATCAGCGTCGACTACGCCACCTACTACCTGCCGGGCCTGGTCGCGACGGGCATCCTGCTCTCCGGCACCCAGTCCCTCGGCGTCGACATCGCGACCGAACGCAGCGACGGCACGCTGAAGCGCCTCGGCGGCACGCCACTGCCGGTCCTGAGCTACTTCGTCGGCAAGATCGGCATGGTGCTCGTCACGACCATCGTGCAGACGGCGTTGCTGCTTGGGATCGCGAGCCTGGTGTTCGGCGTCGACCTGCCGACCGACGCGAGCAACTGGGGCGTCTTCGCGGGCGTGATGGTCCTCGGCATCGCCACCAGCTGCGTCCTCGGCATCGCGATCTCGGCGCTCCCCCGCGAGGGCCGCCGCGCCACCGCCACGATCGTCCCCATCGTCCTGGTGCTGCAGTTCATCTCGGGCGTCTACCTGCCCTTCACGCAACTGCCCGACTGGCTGCAGAACGTCGCGTCCGTCTTCCCCCTGCGCTGGATGGCGTCCGGCATGCGGTCCGTCTTCCTACCAGACGCGTTCGCGTCCGCCGAGCCGGGAGGCGCGTGGCACCTCGCCCTCGGAACCCTCGTGTTGGTCGCGTGGCTGGTCGGGGGCACGGTGGCCTGCGCCCTCACCTTCCGCTGGAACCGCAAGGACTCCTGATGGCGCCGGGCAGGTGGGATGCTGTCGTCATGAGCGGCGAGACGTGGGTGCGCAACCGGTGGTTGCACGTCTTCTTCGCGGGCACGATGCTCCTCACCGCCGTGATCACCGCGCTCGGCTGGTCCCCGTGGTCGACCCGCTGGCCCGCGTACCTCGCGGTCGTGGTCCTCGTCGTGGCGTACATCGTGTACGGGCACCGTGGCTACGACAGCCCCCGAGCCGCCGCGGTGTTCCTGCCGCTCGTCGTCGTCGCCGCCCTGGTGCTGCCGGCCGTCGTGCCGAGCACCGCGTTCGTGCAGTGCATCGTGTTCCCGCTCGTGTGGGTGCAGACGGAGCGCGTCCGCACCGCGGTCCTGCTGTCCATCGCCGTCGCGCTCGCGAGCGGCATCGGCCTGCAGCTGTCGAGTGGCCCGGACGCCCTGGTCAGCACCCTGCTCATCGAGGGCATCAGCGTGATCGGTGCCTGCGCGATGGGCGTGTGGATCTCGAGCGTCGCCGGTCTGTCCGAGGAGCGCCGCCAGCTCGTCGAGGAGCTCCGCGCCACCCAGCAGTCCCTCGCCGACGCGAACCGCACCGCGGGCATCGCGAGCGAACGGGAGCGCCTGGCCCGCGAGATCCACGACACCGTCGCGCAGAACCTCGCCGGCATCGTCATGCTCACCGAACGGGCTCGCGGCGACCTGGCGAACGACCGCCCCGATGCGCTCGAGGAACGGCTCACCGTCCTCGAGGAGTCCGCCCGCGCCGCCCTCGAGGAGTCCCGCACCCTCGTCGCAGCCGGGGCCGCCGGCATGACCCGCGACAGCCTCGCCGGCGCCCTCCACCGCCTCGCCGAACGGCACACCCGCGAAACGGGGACGCTGGTCACGGTCGACGCGTCCGACTGCGCGTTGGACCGCGATGCCCAGGTGGTCCTGCTGCGTGTTGCTCAGGAGGCGCTGTCCAACGTCCGCGCGCACGCCGGCTCCGCCTCCGTGCAGGTCCGTCTGATCCCCGAGGACGGGCAGACCGTGCTGCGGATCACCGACGACGGCACTGGGTTCGACCCCGAGCAGCCCACGGCCGGGCACGGGCTGCGCGGGTTGCGGGAGCGCCTCGCCCTCGCTGGCGGCACCTGCACGATCACGAGCGCCCTGGGCCGGGGCACCGTCGTCGAGGCAACCCTGCCCACCGGAGCCGCACCGGGCCTCCCGTCCGCCGTTCGTCACCCCGTGGCGGAGGTGACCCGGTGATCCGCGTCGTGGTCGCCGACGACCACCCGATCGTCCGCTCGGGCATCGTCGCGCTGTTGCAGGACGCCGACGACATCGACGTGGTGGGCCAGGCCAGCGACGGCCGAGCAGCGGTGTCCGTCGTGCTGGCGGAGCGCCCCGACGTCGTGCTGATGGACCTGCGGATGCCGGAGCTCGACGGCGATGCGGCGACGGCGGAGATCCTCGCGGCCGAGCCGGGCGTCCGCGTCCTGATCCTGACGACGTACGAGTCCGACGACCAGATCCTCGCGGCGATCGAGGCCGGGGCCACCGGCTACCTGCTCAAGGCGGCCCCGGAGTCCGAGATCCTCGCCGGGGTGCGGGCGACCGCGCGGGGCGAGACGGCACTGGCCCCTTCGGCTGCCGCTGCGCTGGTCCGACGAGCAACGGGTTCGTCGGCCGTGGCAGCCGGCCCGTCGCTGACCCCACGCGAACTCGAGGTCCTGCAGCTCGTCGCCCAGGGCAACTCGAACCCAGCGATCGGGCGTGCACTGTTCCTCAGCGAGACAACGGTGAAGACGCACCTCGGCCACGTGTTCGAGAAGCTCGGCGTCAACGACCGCACCCGTGCCGTGACCCGCGCGATGGAACTCCGCCTGCTCCCCTGAACCCCGGTGCGCCGGTCATCGGGAGCGGGTGTACCGTCAGGTAGTCAGCATGCTGATCATCTGAGAGGACACGCACATGAGCGCCCCAGCCGCAGCTCCCACCACCACCCTCGATCGCCGCCGGTGGATCGGTCTGGTCGTGATCAGCCTGGCGGTCGCGCTCATCATCGTCGACTCCACGATCGTGAACGTGGCGATCCCGAGCATCGTCGCCGACCTCGACATCGGTTCGACGCTCGTGCAGTGGGTGCAGGAGAGCTACACGCTGGTCTTCGCCGCGCTGCTGCTCGTCTTCGGTGCCGTCGCCGACCGCTTCGGTCGCCGACGACTGCTGACCATCGGCGTGATCCTGTTCGCGGTGGCGTCGGTCCTGGCGGCGCTGTCCCCGACGGGCGAACTGCTCGTGGCGTCCCGCGTGCTGCAGGGTGTCGGTGGCGCGATGGTCCTGCCCACCACGCTGTCGATCCTCAACGCGACGTTCACCGGCCGGGAGCGCGGCATCGCCTTCGCGGTGTGGGGCTCCACGATCGGCGGGATGGTGGCGGTCGGTCCGCTGCTCGGCGGCTGGCTGACGACGGACTTCTCGTGGCGGTGGGCCTTCGGCATCAACCCCCCGATCGTGGCGGTCATCCTGGTCGGCCTCGCGGTCGCCGTGCGGGAGTCGCGCGACGCCGAGCACACCGGCCACATCGACTTCGTCGGAGCCCTGCTGTCCGTGATCGCGAGCGCTGCGCTGGTCTTCGGGCTGATCGAGGGTCGCACCTACGGCTGGTGGACTCCGTCGTCGACACCGTTCACGATCGGCTCGTGGTCGTGGGACGGCCCGGTCTCGCCGATCCCCGTCGCGTTCGTGATCGCGATCGCTGCCGGGGTGGCCTTCGTCGTCCGCTCCCGACGACGGCAGCGTACGGGCCGGTCGACGCTCATCGCCCTCGACCTGTTCGGCATCGGCTCGTTCCGGAACGGCTCGATCGCGGCGCTCATCGTGTCGCTCGGCGAGTTCGGCATCATCCTGTCGCTGCCCCTCTGGCTGCAGAACGTCCTCGGCTACTCGGCGCTGCAGACCGGTTTCGTGCTGCTGGCCCTGGCGATCGGGTCGTTCGTCGCGAGCGGGTTCGCGGCCACGGTCGGACAGCGGATCGGGGCGCTCCCGATCGTGCGGATGGGCATCGGCGCCGAGATCGTCGGGGTGGCCGCGATCGGGTTCGTCGTGACCTCGTCGACCCCGTGGTGGGCGATCGTCCCGTGCCTGTTCGTCTACGGCTTCGGCGTCGGACTCGCGACGGCCCAGCTCACCGGCGTCGTGCTGCAGGACGTCCCCGTGGAGCGCAGCGGCGAAGCCTCCGGCGCCCAGAGCACCGCGCGCCAGATCGGTTCGGCGCTCGGCATCGCGGTCCTCGGCACGGTGCTGTTCACCTCGACGGGCAGCATCCTGGAGCACCGCCTGCAGGACGCCGGCGTCTCGACCGCCCAGTCCGAGCAGATCGCCGACACCGTGGTGCAGTCCTCGGGCGGAGCGATCGCCGGCCTCGAGGGGCAGACCCGCGCCGACGCCGCCGAGGCGTTCTCCGACGGCACCCGCGCCGCCGCGTTCTCGGCCGCCGGCTTCCTGGTCATCGGCCTCGGTGCGACCCTGCGGCTCCGCGCCCCGCGCCGCCCCGACGACGACTCAGAAGCCGACGCCGATCGCGAGACCCGCGCCTGACCGGGGGCCTTCCTGCACCGCTGCTGACGGTTCTGGTTGACGATCCCCGAGGATCCTGAACCAGAAACGTCACCGGCCGGACGCGGACCCGCGTCCCCCGCGCCGTGGACGCGACCACCGACGGGACGGGAGGCTCGGCGCCTGCCTGCACCGTGCCTCCCGTCCGCTCCGACGCGCGCCCTGCCATCGCGACGCGCGCCCCGCTCAGTGCTCCGCGTCCGCCCCCTCCGGTCGGACGCGGAGCACCCGCGCTGTGGGGGTCGCCCCGCCGTTGGTGACCTCGAGCGAACCCGAGGCGGCGTCCCACGCCACGGACCACGACCCGAGCGCCGTTGGGAACAGCGGCTCGACGACGACCGCCTGCCCGGCGAAGCCCGGAAGCGGCAACGACACCGATCCCGACGCACCGGGCAGCGACCACACCGACAAGTACAGATCGCCCGACGCAGCCTGCAAGCCGAGCGCGAGCCAGGGGTCCTCCCAGGCCGGCAGCCCGAGCGGCCACACCGGCACCGACGACTCGATGACCTCGAGCACTGCCCGGTGGGCCTCGATCGCAGAACGCACGACCGCCCGCTGCGATGTGCTCATCGAGTTGAGGTAGCCCGACAGGTACATCCGCCCGAGCACCCCGTTCACGAGCGACAGGTCGAACAGGTCGGGCGACATCGACGGCGCCGGGTAGGCCCAGTTCCCGGCCTGCTCGGGCAGCATCGCGGCGGGGGCAGCAGCCGCGATCGACGCCGACAGCACCGGGTCCTGCTGGTCCGAGGTCGACTGCATGTGCAACCGGGACAGCATCGCGGAGTCGGCGCGCATCGCTCCCGAGGCACAGTTCTCGATGAGGAGCGACGGGTACCGGGCCTGCACGTCGTCGAGCCAGTCGAGCAGCGCGCGCTGGTGCTCGAGCATGCCGGAGAACGGCCCCGTCATGGTGTTGTTGTCCATCTTGAAGAACGTGACGCCGAGCGACCCGACCAGTCGATCGACGACGGAGTCCAGGTGCGCCCGCGCGGCCGGTGACCGGAGGTCGAGCAGGTGCCGTCCGTGCTCGGCGACCCGCACTCCCTGGTGGTGGACGAAGGCGTCGTCCGGCAGGGTCGCGGCCAGCGGCGAGTGGATGCCGATGACCTCGGGTTCGAGCCAGAGCCCGGCCTGCATCCCCCGCGACCGGATGTGGTCGATGACGAACCCGAGCCCGGTCGGGAACCGCGACGCAGCTTCCTCCCACGCCCCGACGGTGTCCCACCAGTGCCCCTCGGCGTACCAGCCGGCGTCGATGCAGAACAGGTCCGCTCCGGCATCGGCAGCGGCGTCGATCAACGGCAGCAGCTTCTCGGTGGTCGGGTCGCCCATGAGCGTGTTCATGTAGTCGTTGAACACGAGCGGCAGGGCGCGATCGGCCTCGCGCACGTGCCGGAACGCCCGACGCTGCGCCGTGAGCACCTCGAACGCCCCACCGACCGAGCCGGCGATCCCCACCGAGACCGGCACGGACACGAACGGCTGCCCCGGAGCCACGACCGCCGTCCACTGGTGCTCCTGGTCGGTCGGCCCGCTCAGCAGCACGTACGCGTGCCGTCGGGTCTCGCCGAGCTCGTACAGCCACGGCCCGTTGTGCTCGATCTGCCAGGCCAGCGCGTAGGGCGCAGCGCCAGCGGACGCAGCAGGTGTCAGCACGCCGATCGGCAGTGCCTCACCGGTCGACCACGACCCACGGTTCTGCACGACGGCGCGGCTGCGGGGCGGGTGGTGCTGCGCCTCGCGGTCGATCGCCGCGAGTCCGATCGACCGCAGCGGATCGGTCCACCACCGGCTCTCGGCAGCCCAGTCGTTGTCCGCGTGCACGAGGACTAGGTCGTCGACGCCGACCCCGGAGTCGGTCAGGAACGCCCCGGTCGCGAACGACGACACGAAGTCCACGACGTGCTCACCGTCGTCGGCGGACACCTCGGTCCACGTCTGGAACGCCGGTGCGTCGGCGCGCGCTCGGAACACCGACTCGACCTGGAGGCCCGTGGCCGCGTCCGCCTGCACGATCCGGAACCACGGATCGGTCGCGTCGTCGGACGCACGCCACGACACGGGTCGCAGTCGCGCCCCGATCGTGGAGTCCACGTGCCGGTACCCGCCCGGGAACCGCCCGTGTCCGATCGTCGTCAGCTCCACCAGGGGCTGCGGGTCCGCCGGCCCATCGAGGAGCGCCCCGTCGGCGCGTGCTCCGCCGCTCGCCACGAACGACACGAGTGCTGCGGGCTGGTCGTCGCCGATCCGGAACCGTGCCGAGAACCCGGGGGTGACCCAGTCGGCGAAGGCTCCGCTCACCGTGCGCCGACCGGTGCCGGCTCGCTCGACACCCACGCCCCGACACCGTGGTCGTAGCAGGTGGTGTTGTCGATCTTCGAGCGGTCGAGAGCGCTGCCCGAGGTCACCTTGCGGTCGATGCGCTCCGGGTCGGGGGCGGCCTCGGCGAGCAGTCGGGTGTAGTCGTGCTGCGGGTCGAGGATGACGGCGTCGGAGGGCCCGCGTTCGACGACCCGGCCGCGGTAGAGCACCAGGATCTCGTCGGAGAAGTGGCGTGCGGTCGCCAGGTCGTGCGTGATGTAGAGCACGGCGAGGTGGTCCTCGCGCTGCAGGCGGCCCATCAGGTTGAGCACGCTGAGCCGGATCGACACGTCGAGCATCGACACCGGTTCGTCGGCGATGAGCACCTGGGCGCCGGGGGCGAGTGCGCGGGCGATGGCGACGCGCTGCCGCTGCCCGCCGGAGAGCTCGTGCGGTCGGCGGCTCGCGAAGTCCTCGTCGAGGTTGACGCGGCCGAGCAGTTCGCGCACCTTCTCGGCGGTCTCGTCGGCGCCCCGAGCGCGGTGGTGCAGCTGGAGCGGCCGGGCGATGTGGTGCTCGATCGAGTGGAACGGGTTGAGCGACGCGAAGGGGTCCTGGAACACCATCTGCACGTGCCGGCGGTACATGCTGCCGACGACGGGTGTGCCGTCCTCGAGCCGCACGTCGATCGAGCCGCGGGTGGTGCTCTCGAGCTTGGCGAGCATCCGGGCGATGGTGGACTTGCCCGAGCCGGACTCCCCCACCAACGCCACGGTCTTCCCGGGCAGCAGCTCGAACGACACGTCGTCGACGGCGTGCAAGGTGGTGCGCTTCAGGCCCTTGCGGGTGTGGAAGTCCTTGCCGAGGTGGCTGACGGTCACGCTGGTCATCGGATCTCCTCGTGGACGGCGGCTGCGTGGTCGTCGACGCCGGAGCGGATGAACGCGCCGCGCTCCCCCGACAGGCTCGGGAACGACTGCAGCAGCTTCTGCGTGTACGGGTGCTTCGGGTCGTGCTGGATGACCGAGGCCCGGTCGCACTCGACGACCTCGCCGCGCAGCATGATCGCGATGCGGTCGCTGATCTCGAGCAGCAGCGGCAGGTCGTGCGTGATGAACACGACGGCGAACCCGAGCTCGTCGCGCAGTCGGACGATCTCGCGCAGGATCTCGCGCTGCACCACGACGTCGAGGGCTGTGGTGGGCTCGTCCATGATCATGATCTGCGGTTCGAGCAGCATCGCCATCGCGATCATCACGCGCTGCCGCATGCCGCCGGACAGCTCGTGCGGGTACGCCGTGATGCGGGACGGGTCGACGCCGACGCGGCTCAGGGCGTCCTCGGCGATGGCCCGCCGTTCCTTGCGGGACAGGTCGCGCCGGTGTTCCTTCAGGGCGTCGTCGAGCTGCGCCCGGATGGTGGTGACGGGGTTGAGGGCGTTCATCGCGCCCTGGAACACCATCGACAGCTTCGACCAGCGCACGGCCCGCAGCTGCTCGTGCGGCAGCCCGAGCAGGTCGATGTCGGTGCCGTCGCGGTCGTGGAACGTGATGCTGCCCGAGGCGACCTTCGCCGGCGGTCGGTGCAGCCGGGTGATCGCGTAGGCCAGGGTCGTCTTGCCGCAGCCGGACTCCCCCGCGAGCCCGAGGATCTCGCCGGGTGCCAGGGTGAGCGACACGTCCTTGACGGCGTGCACGGGGTGTTCGGTCTCGTAGACGACGTCGAGGTGGTCGATCGTCAGCACGGCTTCGGCACTCATCGGACGAACTCCTTCGTGGTGCGTGCGGACCGCGAGGCGCGGGCAGCCCGCTTGGCGCGACGTTCGCGCCGCCGCTGGGCACGTACGTTCGCGAGTCGCGGGTTGATGACCTCGTCGATCGAGAAGTTCACCAGGGACAGCCCCATGCCGAGCAGGGCGATGAGCAGGCCGGGCGGCACGAACCACCACCAGGCGCCGTTCGCCAGCGCGAAGCCGTTCTGGGCGTAGAAGAGCATGGTGCCGAGCGTCGACGAGTTCGACGCCCCGAGGCCGAGGAACGACAACCCCGCTTCCCCGAGGATCGCGGCGATCACCGCGAACACGAACTGCGACGCCAGGACGGGCAGCAGGTTCGGCAGGATCTCGACGGCGATGACGCGCCAGGGTCGTTCGCCGGCGACACGGGCGGCGGAGACGTAGTCGCGGTTCCGGATCGACATCGTCTGCGCACGCAGGACCCGGGCGGACCCGGCCCACGACGTGATCGCGAGGACGACGGCGATGGTCCAGAGCCCGCGGGCCTCTCGCGGGACCAGGCCGGAGATGACGATCACGAGCGGCAGGCCGGGGATCACGAGGAACACGTTCGAGAACAGCGAGAACGCCTCGTCCATGATCCCGCCCAGGTAGGCGCCGAGGATCCCGAAGAACGCGGACAGCACCGTGGCGAGGACGCCGACGATCAGGCCGATCTGCAGGCTGCCCCGGGTGGCGTAGGCGAGCTGGGCGAGGACGTCCTGCCCGGTCTGGGTCGTCCCCAGGAGGTTCTCGCCGCTCGGTCCCTGCAGTCCGGAGTCGCGGATGGTGGTCGGGTCGCCGACGAGCAGCGGCCCGACGACGCCGAACAGCGTGACGCCGGCGACGAGGGCGATGCCCGTGATGAGCCACGGGGTCAGGGTCGGCAGGAGACGGCGGATGCCGCCCTTCGGTCGTGACGCTCGGGCCGTGGCGATGCTCCGCGTCGACCCGGCGTCGGCCTCCTCGGCGAGTGCGCCGATGGTGGGTTCGGTGTCCTGCTGGATGTTGGTCATGGCGTGTCCTCCCTAGCTCCGCGCCCGCGTCCGCGGGTCGATGAGCCCGTACAGCAGGTCGACGACGAGGTTCGCGCCGAGGACCGCCAGGGTGATGAACAGGAAGATCCCCTGCATGAGCGCGTAGTCGTTGTTGGTCACGGCGGACAGCAGCTTCGACCCGATGCCCGGGTACGAGAACACCTGCTCGGTGACGACGGAGCCGGACACGATGAACCCGAGGGAGATCGCGAACCCGGCGACGGAGGGCAGCACGGCGTTCCGGGCGGCGTAGTTCCGCAGGATCTTGCCGTCGGACAGCCCCTTGGCCTGGGCGGTGGTGATGTAGTCCTCGGACAGCGTCGACACCATCATGTTGCGCATGCCGAGCAGCCAGCCGCCCAGCGATGCGAGCACAATCGTCACCGCGGGCAGCACCCCGTACTGGATCGCGGAGGCGATGAAGTCCCAGTTGAACCCCGGTGTGAGGATGACGTCGTAGCCGCCCTGTGCCGGGAACAGGTGGATGCCGGTGGCGAAGAAGTACACCAGGATCAGCGCGAGCCAGAAGTACGGCACCGCGGCGAGCAGGGTGGTGGCCGGCACGAACGAGTCGAGCCAGGTGCCCGGACGCCAGCCGACGAAGGCCCCGAGGCCGACGCCGATGATGGCGGCCAGGATGGTCGCGATGCCGACCAGGGCGATGGTCCACGGCAGCGAGCTCGCGATGACCTCGGTGACGGGGGCCGGGAAGTAGCTGACGGACACCCCGAGGTCACCGCGGAACACGTTGACCAGGTAGTGGCCGTACTGGGAGATCAGCGGCTCCGAGGAATCGCCACCGAGGAGCAGCTCGTACGCCTGCCGTGTCGCCGGGGTCACCTGCCCGCCGCGCTGCTGGAGCTTGGCGAGCAGGATGTCCACCGGGTTCCCGGGCAGCAGCCGCGGGATGATGAAGTTCAGCGTCAGTGCCGCCCACAGCGCGACGATGTAGAAGCCGATCTTGCGCAGGAAGTAGGTCATCGTCGAGTGCTCCTCGGTCGCGATCCCATCGTGGTCAGCCCTTCGCCGGCTTCAGCGCCTTGAAGATCTCGGCGTTGTCGGGGCTCGCCCAGACCGCCGGGAAGGCGTAGAGGTCGTCCTTCGTGGGCCAGCCGGTGAACTTCGCCGCGTGGAACTCACTCGTCGTGCCGCCGGTCATCACCGGGATGTACGGCAGGTCCTCGACGATGTGCTGCTGGATCGTGTCGAGTTCCGGCTGCGTGGCGGCGGTGTCCTCGGGGTTGATCGTCGCGAGCTTCGCGATGGCCTTGTCCACGTCGGGGTTGCTGTACCGCGAGATGTTCATCGGGGCTGCTGCACCGACCTTCGCGGTGTTCGCCGTCGTGAAGTAGTTGTTGTACAGGTAGTACGGGTTCGCCGTCGGGCCCTGGCCGAGCGAGTCGATGGCGAGCTCGAAGTTGCCCTTGGTCTTCTTGTCGGTCCACTCGTTCCACGACGACTGCTGCGCCTTGAGCTCGATGCCCGCGGCCTTGAGCTGCTGCGTCATCGTGTCGATCGCGGTGATGTAGTCGGTCCAGCCGGTGACGACCTCGACGGTCAGGGACAGCTTCTTGCCGTCCTTGGCGTAGATGCCGTCGGCGCCCTTCTTCCACCCGGCGCCCTCGAGCGACGACGCGGCGGCGGCCTTGTCGGCGGTCTCCGGCATCACGGCCAGCTCGATGTCCTTCGAGATGGTGTCCTTCTGCGTCGTGGTGAGCGCGAAGGTCGGCGAGATCTCGCTCGCGGTGTTCTCGAACGCCAGCGAGTTGAGCTGCTTGCGGTTGATCGCGTCGGCGATGGCGTGCCGGACGGCCGGGTCGGTCTGCGGGCCGGTGCAGCCGAGGTCGGTGTTCGCGCAGGTGAGCAGCGCCATCTGGTTCTGGCCGACGGTGATGCCGTCGTAGCCGTTGTAGTTGCCGGCGATGTCGTCCATGTTCGGCACCGGGCCGGTCTGCCAGTCGATCGAGCCCTGCTTGAGCGCGTCGGCGCCGGCGGTGTTGCCGGAGAGCGACAGGTAGCGGATGGTCTTCACGGCGGGGGCGCCGTCCCAGTACTTCTTGTTCGCCTCGAGGGTGAAGGCCTGCGCCTTGAAGGTGCCGAGCGTGTACGGACCGGTGCCGACGGGCTCGCGCACGACGTCGGTGGTCGGGTCGATGTCCTTCCACAGGTGCTCGGGCACGATCCAGGTCTTGCCGAGCAGGTTCGGGCCGAGCACGAACGACGGCTTGTCGAAGGTGACGACGACCTTGGAGTCGCCGTCTGCCTTCGCGGTGCCGTCGTAGCCGATCGAGTTCAGGGCCTTCTGCTTCTTGAGCATGTCCAGCGTGAACACGACGTCCTTCGAGGTGAAGGGCTCGCCGTCGCTCCAGGTCGCCCCGTCGCGCAGTGTGATGGTGAGCTGCGTGCCGTCGGTGTTCCACTCGTACGACTTGCCGAGCAGCGGCTTCGGGTCGTTCGTGTTGACGTTGGTGATGAAGAACAGCGACTCGTAGATCGTGCCGACGCCGCCGATGTTGGACGGCGACCACGGGTTGAAGTTGATCTGGTAGTCGCCGGATTGTCCGGTGTAGGCGACCAGGGTCGAGGCGGCGTCGCCCTTCGTGCTGGCGTTGCCGCTCGCGCTGCAGCCGCTCAGCGCGAGGCCGGCGGCGAGGAGGACGGCGGCGCCGATGGCGAGCCGTGAACGGGTTGGGTTGAACATCGTTGTCCTCTCGGTCTGCGTCGTCGCAGGATCCACGTTGTGAGCGTGATTGTTACACGCGTAAACTAAGGCGGTCAAGGGGTCGGGTCACGGCCCCGTCACGATTGAGGAGACGCAATGGAGCGGACCACCCTGGACGGCACGTGGACGGTCGAGGCGGTGCACGGCCCGGCACAGGCCGATGCGCACCGGGAGCCGGTCGCCGCGATCGTCCCCGGCTGCGTGCACACCGACCTGCTGCGGGCGGGCCGGATCCCCGACCCGTTCGACGGCGACAACGAGGCTGCGACCCAGTGGATCGGCGACACGGTGTGGCGGTACCGCCGCACCTTCGCGTGGTCGGGCGAGACCGGCACGGGCCCGACCACGCACGCCCGCCACGACCTCGTCGCCGAGGGGCTCGACACCCTCGCGACGATCGAGCTGAACGGCATCGTCGTCGCCACCACCGCGAACCAGCACCGCGCGTACCGGTTCCCCGTCGGGCACCTGCTGCGCCCCGGCACGAACGAGCTCGTGATCACCTTCGACGCCCCGGTCCCCGCGGCCGAGCGACTGTCCGCCCTGCACGGCGGCGAACTCCCCCACGTCAACCACCACCCGTACAACGCGCTCCGCAAGAACGCGTCGAACTTCGGCTGGGACTGGGGCATCGACGTCGCAACGAGCGGCATCTGGAAGTCGATCGGCATCGAGTCGTGGAGCGGCGCCCGCATCGCGGCCGTCCGCCCCCTCGTCGACGTCGACGGCACCACCGGCGTGCTCACCGCGCACGTCGACGTCGAGTCCGCAGGTTCCACCGGGGCCTTCTCCCAGCACATCGGGTCGGCTCCGGTCGCAGGGGTGTCCGGTCGGGCCGGCCTGGAGGCGCGGGTCACCCTGACCCCGCACGTCACCCCCGGCGGGTCCGACGGCCACGGCGTCGCCCTGGCCGAGCAGAGCACGTCCGCCCCCGGCGCGAGCGGCACCGAGGCGGCGGCGACACCCGTCGGGTCCGGCACCGTGCCTCCCGGCCGCCCGTCCGCGCCGGGCGCGACGTCCGTCACCAGCGTGCGCGCCGTCGTCGACGGCTCCGCCGTCGTGCGGCTCGAGGTCCCCGACGTCGCCGTCTGGTGGCCGCGCGGCGAGGGCGAGCAGCCGTTGTACGACGTCCGGGTCGAGGTCGGCGACGACGTCTGGACCGGCCGCGTCGGGTTCCGCTCCGTGACGCTCGACACCGCCGCCGACGCCGGCGGAGCCCCGTTCCTGCTCCGGGTGAACGACCGGCCGGTGATCGTGCGGGGCGCGAACTGGATCCCCGACCACGCGTACCTGACCGAGATGACGCCCGAGCGCTACGCCGACCGGATCGACGACGCGATCGAGGCGAACGTCAACCTGCTCCGCATCTGGGGCGGCGGGATCTACGAGTCCGACGACCTGTACGACCGCTGCGACGAGCTCGGCGTGCTCGTCTGGCAGGACTTCCTGTTCGCCTGCGCCGCCTACGCCGAGGAGCCCTGGCTCGCCGACGAGGTCGAGCCCGAGGTCCGCGAAGCGGTCACCCGGCTCAGCCCGCACCCGTCGCTCGTGGTGTGGAACGGCAACAACGAGAACCTCGTCGCCTACGCCGAGTGGGGCTGGCGGCCGTCGCTCGTCGGCCGGACCTGGGGCAACGGCTACTACCGCTCGCTCCTGCCCGCGATCGTCGCCGAGCTCGACCCGACCCGTCCGTACACGCCGGGCAGCCCGTTCTCGTTCGACGAGTACCTGACGCCGAACGACGAGCGGAACGGCAGCGTGCACATCTGGGACGTCTGGAACCGGCTCGACTACCGCGCCTACGCCGACTGGAACCCGCGGTTCGTGGCGGAGTTCGGGTTCCAGGGCCCGCCCGCCTGGTCGACCCTGACCGCGGTGGTGCACGACGAGCCGCTCGACCCCGACGGCCACGAGATGCTCGTGCACCAGAAGGCCGACCAGGGCAACCGGAAGCTCGCCGACGGCATGCGCGGGCACCTGCCGACGCCGACGAGCATCGAGGACTGGCACTGGGCGTCACAGCTCAACCAGGCGCACGCGATCCGCTTCGGCATGGAGTGGTTCCGGTCCCGCACGCCCGACAACACCGGGATGATCGTCTGGCAGCTCAACGACGACTGGCCCGTGGTGTCCTGGGCGCTCGTCGACCACGCGGGCATCCGGAAACCGGTCTGGTACGCGGTGCGGCAGGCCTACCAGCCGGTGTTGCTCACCGTGCAGCCGGCTGCGGTCGGGACTGCGAGCGCCGCCGGGGCTGCGGGCGCGGCCGGCACTGCTGGTGGGCTCGACGTCGTGCTCGTGAACGCGTCCGGGGCGCCGGCCGCAGACGAGGTCACGGTCTCCCGCGTCGCGTTCGACGGCACGGTGCTCGACTCGTCGTCGTTCTCGCTCGCCGCCGCACCCGCCGACGCCGACCGGGTCACGCTGCCGGCCTCGCTCGCCGTGCCCGGGGACGCCGGGTCCGAGGTGCTCGTCGTCACCGGAGCCGGAACCCGCACGGTGTTCGACTTCGCCGAGGTCGTCGACCAGGTGCTCGCCCGCGCACCGCTGTCCGCGTCGGTCACGGCGACGGACGACGGGGCGGTCGTCACGGTGACGGCGACGTCCTACGCGCGGGACGTCTCGCTGTTCCCGGACCGTGTGGACCCGGCCGCTCGGGTCGACGACGGACTGGTGTCCCTGCTGGCCGGCGAGTCGGTGACCTTCACGGTGACGGGTGCGCCGGGCATCGACCCCGAGGCACTCGTCGGCCCGTTCGTCCTCCGTCACGCGGGCTCGCTCCTCCCCTGACGAGCCCGGCGCTCGGGCGGGGACGGGTTCTGCCAGCGGCGTGACGGTTCTGGTTCACGATCCTGCGAGATCGCGAACCAGAACCGTCAGCGCACCAGTACGGCCGCCTCGTCCCGCCGAGCGGGCGAAACACCCGCGTGTGCACGCCACGAACCGGGATGTTCCGCCCGCTCGCCGGCCGCGCCTGCCCGACCACGGCCGACGGCCGACGGCCGACGGCCGACGCCAGCCGGCCGTCGGCGGCCGGCAGGCCGACGGCGGCCGGCAGGCCGACGGCGGCAGGCAGGCCGACGGCGGCAGGCAGGGTCGCGTCAGTCGAGGGCGTGCAGCTCGAACACGATCGCGGTCGCGGGGGCCAGCAGCGGCAGCCGCGCCCCGACGTCCTCGAGCACCGCGCCCGACAGCTCCAGGTGCCCGCGCACGAGCCACGCCGGCGGCACCATGTCGAGCCCGTGCGGCACCCGCAGCCCCGTGACGGGCGCCAGCCGGTAGCGCCGCGCCCGGTCGATCCCCCGCATCCGCAACGGCACCGGCAGCGACTGCGGCCCGGTCTCGGTCCGTGCGACCCGCACCAGCGCCCGCGACCGGTCGACGGCGACGACCGAGGTCGCCACGAGCCCGGGGTCGCCGAGCTCGAGGTGCCGCAGCCGGCCGGTGTGCAGCAGCCCGCGTTCCCGCTTGTACAACGCCGTCCACGCCCGCAGCCGGTCGAGCTCCGCAGGCGCCAGTCGGGTGACGTCGGTCTCGATGCCGGCGGAACCGAACAGCGACACCGCCATCCGGAAGTCCAGGTCGAGGTGCCGTCCGGTGGTGTGCGAGACCTCGGGGCCGACGTGCGAGCCGATCAGCTCGAGCGGCAGCAGTGCCTCGGTCCACCGCTGGATCGGCAGGCGTTCGAACGCGTCGTTCGAGTCCGACGGCCACACCCGGTCGGTGCGCTCCAGCACGCCGAGGTCCACCCGGGCGCCGCCGCTCGCGCACGCCTCGATCTCGAGCCACGGGTGCCGGGCGCGCAGGGCGTCCATCAGCGACCAGACCCCGCGGGTGTGCGCGTCGATGCCGGCACGTCCGGCGTGGACCGCGTGCACGATGTCGCGGTTCTGGTCCCACTTCACGAAGTCGACGTGGTGCGCCCCGATGACGGCGGACATCGCCTCGAGCACGTGCGCCCGCGCGAGCGGGTTCGCCATGTCGAGCACGTACTGGTTCCGCCAGGTGCGGACGTCGTCCTCGGGGCGCTGCAGCAGCCACTCGGGGTGCGCGGCCGCGAGCTCGGACACCGGGCTCACCATCTCGGGCTCGAACCACAGCCCGAACTCCATGCCGAGTCCGCGGACCCGGTCGACGAGCGGCCCGAGGCCGTCCGGCCACACCGTCGGGTCGACGCGCCAGTCCCCCAGCGACGTCGAGTCCGAGCGGCGCCCGAGGAACCAGCCGTCGTCGAGCACGAACCGCTCGACACCGATGTCCGCCGCGGTCTCGGCCAGTGCCACCAGGGGCGCGAGGCCCTGCCGGTAGTAGACGGCCTCCCACGTGTTGAGCACCACCGGCCGGGGGCGCTTCGGGTGACCGGGGCGGCTGCGGAGTGAGTCGTGCAGCCGGTCGGACAGGCCGTCGAGCCCGGCGTCGCTCCACACGAAGACGGCGTCGGGCGCGGCGAAGGACTCCCCCTGCCCGAGGACCACCTCGCCGGCGCGCAGGAGTTCCCCGGCACCGAGCAGCGGTCGCGCCTCGGCGAGCAGGTCGTACCGGTGCACCGAGTCGGCGCTCCAGGCCAGGTGCACGCCCCAGACCTCACCGGAAGCGTCCGAGAACCCCGGCGTCCCGAGCACGAGCAGCGTCGGGGCGTCGTGGCCGGTGCGACCGCGGCGGCTCTCCCGCGCATGGCTACCGGAGGTCAGGGTCCGGCGCTGCGGGGTGCGCTCCCGGGTCCAGCGTCCGGCCAGGTCGAGCACCTCGCCGACCCGTTCGCCCACGGGCAGCGTCGCCTCGAGTGCCTGCAGGTGGACGGGCGCTGCGGCCCCGTTCGTCACGGTGTGGCCGACGCGCAGCACGCCCGCGTCGTCGAGCCGGAAGGCACTCCGCAGCAGCAGTTCGTCGGACACCGCGGTCACGACCAGCGCGCCGGGCTCCGCGGTCACCTCGACGTCGCGCCACCGCGGCACGAGCGGCAGCCCGTCGACGTGTCCGGCGATCGCGGGTCGCCCCTCCCACCCGTCGCGTTCGGTCGGCAGCACGGTCAGTGGCCAGGCCGCGTCGAGGGCGCTCGGTCCGAGCGGCCGTCCGAGCGCGAGCAGCAGTTCGGCGCCGTCGCCGTCCGTCACGGGTCCGACGTCGCGGCCCCAGTGCAGCACCTCGGGCAGCCCGTCGTCGGCGGTCGCCAGCACGAGCGACACCCCGCCGCCGCGCAGGACCTGCACCTGCCGTCCGTCGAGTGCGCGCGCCGGCGCCGGACCGCGTTCCACGACGGTCACGACGCACGCTCCTCGCGCAGGACGCGGACGCGACCGGCGGGCACGACGGTCTCCGGCCCGTGGCCGGAGCCGTCGAGCAGGTCCGTACCGGACGCGACGACCGTCACGTCGGCAGCGCGGTGGTTGACGAGGAACAGGAACACGGAACCGTCGTCGTGGACGCGGCGCACCGCCTCCAGGCCGGGAGGCGCGGTGACCGTCCGCGGGAGCGCGCGCTCCTCGATGACCCGGTCCACGAGCCGCTGGGCGCTCTGGGCAGGCAGCATCGCGGACACGTACCAGGCGCCGCCGCCGACGGCGCGGCGGGTGACCGCTGCGCGGTCCGCGAGCGATCCGTCCGTGTAGCGGAGCACGACGTCGGCGTCGTCGACCACGACGGCCTCGGCCCAGTCGGTGACGGTGCCGCCGTCGTCGAGCGTGCGGATCTCGTCGCGTTGCAGCGGGGTGAACTCCTCGCTCCAGGCACCGAGCACCTGCCGGAACGCGCCCGGGTAGCCGCCGGCACGGATGCGGGCGGTCTCGTCGGCGACGCCGGACAGGTAGGTGACGATGAGGGTCGCGCCGCGGTCGACCACCGCGGCGATCCGTGCGGCGGTGGCGTCGTCGACGATGAGCATCGTGGGGACGACCACCACGTCGTAGCCGTCGAGGTCGGCGTCCGAGGGCACGACGTCGGTGAGCACCTGCCGGTCGTGGAACGCGGCGTACCAGGCACGGAGCTCCCGCGAGTACCGCAGTCCCCGGTGCGGCTTCAGCCCGGACTGCAGCGCCCAGCCGGACGGCTCGTCGACGACGATCGCGACCCGGGCGGGCTCGACGCGGCTGCCCTGCACGGGGGCGAGGTCGCGGAGTGCGCGGCCGAGCGCGACGACCTCGCGCCAGATCCGGGTGCGGGTACCGGCGTGCGGGACCATCGCGGAGTGGAACTGCTCGGCCCCCGCGGTGGAGGCCCGCCACTGGAAGAACATTGCGCCGTCGGACCCACGGGCGACGTGCGCGAGCGAGTTGCGCAGGATCTCGCCCGGTTCCTTCGCCCGGTTGCGCTGCTGCCAGCTCGGGCCGCCCGTCGAGTGCTCCATGAGCAACCACGGGGTGCGGCCGGCGGTGATGCCGCGCATCCGGTCCGCGGCGAGGGCGAGGTCCTGCTCGCGGTGCGGGTCGTCGACGAGCGTGTAGTGGTCGTTCGCCGGGATCGCGACGTGCTTCGCCCACGCGGCGTAGTCGACGACCTGCGACCCCGCACCGACCATGAAGTTCGTCGTGACGGGGACGTCCGAGTACTGCTCGATGACGGCTTTCTCGGCGTCGAAGTGCCGGAGCAGGGCGTCGGACGAGTACCGCTCGAAGTCCAGGAAGAGGCCGGGGTTCGGTGCGCCGCCGACGCCACGCGGGGGTGAGACCTCGTCGAAGGACGTGTAGTTGTGTCCCCAGAAGGCCGTTCCCCACGCGGCGTTCGCGGTGTCGACGTCCCCGTACCGGTCGGCGAGCCAGCGCCGGAAGTCCGCTGCCGACTCCTCGCAGTAGCAGCGGCCGTTCCCGCCACCGAGCTCGTTGCTCACGTGCCACAGCCGCACCGCCGGGTGGTGACCGTACCGTTCGGCCAGGGCGCCGACGATCCGCAGGGCGTGCTCGCGGAAGACCGTCGACGCCGCACACCACCCGAGGCGTCCGCCCGGGCGCTCCCGTCGCTCCGTCGCGTCCACCGGAAGGACCTCGGGGTGGGCGGTCAGCAGCCAGTTCGGCGGGGCGGCGGTCGGCGTCGCGAGGTCCACGGCGATGCCGTTGTCGTGCAGCAGGGCGATGACGTCGTCGAGCCAGTCGAAGGTGTACTCCCCCGGCGACCGCTCGAGCAGCGCCCACGAGAAGACCCCGATCGTGACCAGGTTCACCCCGGCCTCGCGCATCAGGCGGACGTCCTCGAACCAGACCTCGCGCGGCCACTGTTCAGGACTGTAGTCGCCGCCGAACGACAGGCCGTCGGTCGGCCACGGGACGGTGGGGGCAGCGGTCACGGCATCTCCTTCGATGGGTGGACCGCACCAGCCTCCCGTCTCCAGCGGTGTTTGTCAACGTGTGTAACTAACGCACTGTCAGTGGTGCCGCATCAGGTCTCCAGCAGCTGCCGGATCGCGAGGACCGCCCCCGCTCGCGCCCACTCCGAGAACTCGAACGGCTGCACCTCGACGGTCACCGGCTGCCGGTACGGCGCCAGGGCCGCACGGAGCGACTCGTCCACCGTGGTCCGTGCCAGGTCGTACACCGGCAGCCCGTCGCCGGTCAGGACGATCGCGGCAGGGTCGGCGATGTGCACCGCGGTGGCCAGGACGACACCGAGTGCTCGTCCGGCGTCCTCGAACGCCGCCACGGCCTGCTCGTCACCGTTCCGCGCGAGCTCGACGACTTGCTCGTACGACGATCCCTCTCGCCCGGCATTCCGCACGATCACCGGACTCGGCAGGTAGCTCGAGGCACACCCCGCGTGCCCGATGCCGCAGTCGGGCCCACCACCGAGGACCGGAAGGTGCCCGATCCGACCGAGTCGCCCGTGCTCGCCCGTGGAGACCTGCCCGTTCACGATGAGTCCGAGCCCGAGCCCCTCACCCACCGTGACCAGGGCCATGGACCCGCGGCCGGCGCCGGCACCGAACCAGTGCTCCTTGACGGTCAGGGCGTGGACGTCGTTCGCCGTGAAGGCTGCGAGCCCCGTTCGCTCCCGGACCATCCGTGCGAACGGGAGGTCGGTCCACCCGAGGAACGGCGACGACGCCACGACGGCCTCTCCGCCCCGGATGAGGACGTCACCGGGCAGGGACACCCCGACGGCACAGATCGCAGGGTGCACGGCACGGAGGCGCTCGTGCACGGTGCTGATCTGGTCGGCCAGGTCTTCCGGGACGGTGGACGGGACGGTCTCCTCGTGCAGGGCGAGTACCCGCCCGCCCAGGTCGGTCACCGCGGCGTACAGGCGCTCCCGGGTCAGCTTCACGCCGAGGAACTCCCACTGCCCCGAACTCGACTGCAGCAGCTCCGAGGGCCGACCGGTGGCCCCACGCACGTCGGTCCCGACCTCGACCACGAGCCGGTGTGCCACGAGCATGCGCATCGCCCGGGTCAGGCTCGCGCGCGACAGCCCGAGCGACCGTGCGATCTCCGCCCGCGAGAGCGTGCCGTGGATGAGGATCTCCCGCAGTGCCAAGCGGGAACCCTCGGGCAGTGCCGGCCAGGCTTCGGTCATCGTTCCTCCGTCGTCGGCTGATCCTACGGCTCAGCCCGGAAACGCAGAAAACCCCTGACCAGTGCTGGTCAGGGGTTCCCTGGTGTTGCAACGTTAAGTCCGGCGGCGTCCTACTCTCCCACAAGGTCCCCCTTG
>NZ_SODN01000013.1:0-75020 GCF_004365385.1 Curtobacterium sp. PhB190
CTGCGCACTCGTCAACGACGACGCGGTACCACCCACACGAACCATCCCCGGATCTCGAACCGACTAATCAGTCCAAGAACCGGGGACCAGTCCACAGCTGGCACCGCGCCTCCCGTTCGTTGGTGGGTTGCCCTAGACCGCGGCGGTCGCCTCGTCGCGGTGCGGGAGCTTCCAACCCGGGCGCACGAAGTGGCAGGTGTACCCGGCGGGGTACTTCTCGAGGTAGTCCTGGTGTTCCTCTTCGGCCTGCCAGAAGTCGCCCGCGGGCTCGACCTCGGTGACGACCTTGCCGGGCCAGATGCCCGAGGCGTCGACGTCGGCGATGGTGTCGCGCGCGACCTGCTCCTGCTCCGGCGAGGTGAAGAAGATCGCCGATCGGTAGGCGCGGCCGACGTCGTTGCCCTGGCGGTCCTTCGTCGACGGGTCGTGGATCTGGAAGAAGAACTCGAGCAGGTCGCGGTACGAGATCACCGACGGGTCGAAGACGATCTCGACCGCCTCGGCGTGGTCACCGTGGTTGCGGTACGTCGCGTTCGGGGTGTCGCCACCCGAGTAGCCGACGCGGGTGCTGATGATGCCGGGACGGCGGCGGAGGAGCTGCTGCGCTCCCCAGAAGCAGCCGCCGGCGAGGATGGCGGTTTCGGTGGTGGTCATGGTGGCCTCCTGAGGTCGTCGTGCCGCTGGCTGCGGCACCGTGTGGTGCAACCGGCAACGGGGCTGCGGTGTTCCCGTGTCGCCGGATGTCGGGTCGCGTCAGTTCGTGGTGTCCTCGAGCGCGTCGAGCGCGGCCACGTCGTCGGCGGCGAGCACGAAGTCGACGTCGGCGTTCGCGGCGATGCGCGCCGGGGTCGTGGACTTCGGCAGGGGCAGGACGTCCTTCTCCAGCAGGTAGCGGATGGCGACCTGCGCGACGGACTTGTCGTACTTCGCCGCGATCTCGGCGATCTGCTCGTTCTCGAGCAGGCCACCCGTGGCGAGCGGCGAGTACCCCTCGGTCAGGATGTCGTGCTCGCGGTCGAACGCGGTGGTCTCGTCCTGGGTGTTGCCGATGAACCAGCGGATCTGGTTGGCGTGCGGGACGACGTCGGTGCGGCCGAGCAGGTCCTCGAGGTCGGCGACGGCGAAGTTCGAGACACCGATCGAGCGGGTCCGGCCGGCGTCGTAGACCTCTTCCAGGACCTTCCACACCTCGACGTTGCCGTCGCGGTGGTCGGAGCCGATGGCGTCCCAGGGCCACGGTGCGTGCACGAGGTACAGGTCGATGACGCCGACGTCGAGGTTGCGGCTCGAGGTCTCGAAGGCCTCGCGGGCGCCGTCGGCGGTCTTGATCTCGGCGGGCAGCTTCGTGGTGACGAAGACCTCGTCGCGGGGGACGCCGCTGTCGCGGATGGCTTGGCCGACGCTGGCCTCGTTGCCGTAGGCCAGGGCGGTGTCGATGTGACGGTAGCCGGCGTCCAGGGCGGTGGTCGTGGCGGCGTAGGCGTCGTCGCCGGACGGGATCTGCCAGGTGCCGAAGCCGATCTTCGGGATGTGCAGGCCGTTGGACAGGGTGAACGTGTCGGTGAGAGCGGACATGCGACGGACAGTACGCCGCGGGTTGGTGGGCGTGTGGAGCGCCGCCGCCGCGCACCGCGCCCCTGTACGGCCATCGCGCCCCGACTCACGTGGGCGCGATGCCCGCCTGGGGGCGCGAACGCGTCAGGCGACGGTCGACTGTCAGCGCGTGCGCGCGCCGATGCGCGGCAGCACGAAGCCGAGGACGATCATCGCCACGGCGAGGAACGCGTGCAGGACGTTGTCCGCGCTGTTCAGGGGGACGAAGTTCGCGGGGTCCGCCATGCCGGCCGTGAACAGGCCGTAGACGAACAGGACCGCGTAGACGATGCCGCCGACGATCAGGTACAGGCGAGCGCCCGACGCCGAACGGGCTGCGATGAGTCCGACGATGCCGAAGAGCAGGTGCACGATGTTGTGCAGGACCGACACCTGGAACAGGCCCAGGAGCAGGGCCATGGAGCCGTGACCGGCCATCGACATCGAGCCCATGTCCATCGTGAGCCCGGGGATGAAGCCGGCGATGCCGACGATCAGGAAGACGACACCGAAGAGGAGCGCACCCTTCTGGGTCCACGTCGAGCCGGTGCGGTTGCGAGCGGTTGCTGCGTTGCTGGTCATGGTGAGACCTCTCTTGTCGAGCGCGCCACGGATGTTGCGCACAGGGTATTCGGGGCCGATGCGCAGTCGGATTGCAGGGGGCATCCGATTTCCGAACGTGCGGGTGTCCGCTGAACCGGCCCGCATGCCCCGCTGCCTACGCTCCGCCGTACGGCAACACCGACGGAAGGCAGCACCATGGCAAGCGGAGTCGCAGCGGTATGGGTCCCGGTCACCGACATGCAGCGGGCGGTCGCGTTCTACCGCGACACCCTCGGACTGACGGTCACGGACGAGTCCGACGACTGGAGCGAGATCGACGCGAACGGTCTGATGATCGGGCTGAACGGCCGTGAGCCGGCGAGTCCGTCGGGCGGAGGGGGAGCGGTCATCACGTTCCAGCCGGACGGGTCGATCGAGGACGAGTTGGCCAGCATCCGCGAGCGTGGTGCGGACGTGCAGGGCGAGATCAGCGAGCACCCGTGGGGCAAGATCGTCCCGTTCAAGGACAGCGAGGGCAACGACCTGCAGTTCTACGCGCCGCCGCAGGGCTGACGCGGTCCCAGGACGGACGGGAGGCCCGTGGCGGTGTCGCCACGGGCCTCCCGTCCGTCATACGGTCCCGTCGAGAGCGCTACGCGACCGCGATCTCGTTGGGCACGCCCGGCAGTGCGTCGCTGGAGGCGACGACCTTCCCGGTGGTCAGGTCCACGGCGTGGACCTTCCGCTCGGCGGGGTCGGTGACGTAGGCGATGTCGCCGGCGACCTTCACGGCGGGGTGGGCGTCCTGCCACTCGGCCGGACCCTCCCACGCGTCGATCACGGGGAACGAGTCGAGCTGCTCCCCGTTGGTCTCGTCGAAGGTGTGCAGGGCGCCGTCGTCACCGAGGACGACGGCCTCGTCACCGGGTCCGCGCGCGAGGTCGCGGAACGTGAAGCCGACCCCGTCGGGCATGTCCGCGACGGTGTACTTCCCCGAGGCCGCGTCGATCAGGGCGATCTGGTCGAGCAGGTAGCCCTCGCTGTCCGGGTCGTCGTTGTAGTCACCGACCGCGACCGACGACGTGTCCGTGGTGAACAGGTTGCCGGTGCGGCCGTACTCGGTCGGGGCGTCGAGCTTCTCGAACGCGCCGTCGGCGTAGACGAGCGCGCCGTCGGTGCAGCCGAAGACCGCGACCTCGTCCTGGACCGCACCTTCGCCGTGCACGTCCGGGCACGATTCGGAGCGGGTGAGTTCCTCGCCGTCGGCGTCCAGGGCTCGGACGCCACTCCGGCTCTCCTCGGTGCCGATGGTGGTCAGGAGCGTGCCGTCCTCGAGCTCGATCGCGACGCCGTGGTGCGCCGCCTCGGACTCGGTGGTCCGGGCGTCGGGCAGGGCGTCGCCGTCGAGGTCGGTGTTGGCGAAGGTCGTCACGTCGCCGGTGCCGTCGGCGAACAGGGCGGTGCGGTCGCCGTGCACGACGGCGTGCCCACCGGTGTCGGCCGGGAAGACCGCGTCGGTGAGGGCCGGGTCCGCTGCGGTGTCGAGCACTCGGAAGCCCTCGGGCACCGTGACGAGCACGTGGCGGCCGTCGCCGGCGGGGTTCACGCGGGCGAAGCCGCCGACGGCGTCGTCGGCCACGACCTGCAGGTCCTGGTCGAGCACGAGCAGGCCGCCGTCGTAGGTCAGCGTGATGCGGGTGCTGTCGGCCTTGGGGGCCGAGGTGCTCTCGGCGTCGTCGGCGTTCGTGGCGCACCCGGTCAGGGCCAGGGCAACGGTGCCGAGCAGCGCGGCCGGCAGTGCCGCGGCGCGGAGGGTCTTGGTTCTGGTCATGGGCAACACTGTACTGATTCTCATTCTCATCAAGAAATCGGAGCCGTCAGGCCGTCGACGATCGAGTCGGTGTTCGAGCGCATCATCCCGAGGTAGGTCGACGCGGCGCCGTCCTCGGTCAGGGACTCGGTCGCCAGCGAGCGGATCGACACCTGCACGTCGACCTCGTCCGCCAGGACCTCGGCCAGGCGAGCGGGTTGCGAGGCATCGGCGAAGATCGTCGGGACGCCCGCCTGCTCGATCGCGTCCGCCAGGTCACGCAGGTCGGCGGCGCTCGGGGACGCCAGGGTCGTGCCGCTCGGGATCACGGCACCCACCACCCGGAACCCGTAGCGGTCGGCGAGGTAGCCGAACACGTGGTGGTTCGTCACCAGGGCCTTGCGATCGGCGGGGACGGTGTCGAACGCGGCGGTCATGTCGTCGTCGAGGGCATCGAGCCGGTCGGTGTAGGCCTCGGTGCCGGGAGTGTCGATGCCGACGGCGTCCAGCTCGTCGTCGAGGGCCTCGACCACGTCGACCATGCGCGCGGGGTCCGTCCAGAAGTGCGGGTCCGGGCCGCTGTCGTCGTCGGTGGTCCACTCCAGGGCGCCGATCGCGTCTCCGGCGGTGAAGACGGGTACGCCGTCGTCGCCCGCGGCGCGGACGTGGTGGGCCACGCCTTCCTCGAGCCCGAGGCCGTTCTCGACCACCAGGTCGGCGCTCCGGAGTCGCGCC
The DNA here is from genome assembly GCF_004365385.1 of Curtobacterium sp. PhB190. NCBI lineage: Bacteria > Bacillati > Actinomycetota > Actinomycetes > Micrococcales > Microbacteriaceae > Curtobacterium > Curtobacterium sp. PhB190. The sequence continues at coordinate 4,682 of NZ_SODN01000013.1, forward strand.
GCCTGCTGCGCGGACACCTCGAACGAGTGCGGGTCGCCGCCAGGGGGCATGAGCACCATGACGTCCACGCCGTCGCCGACGACCTCGGTCACGACGTCGCCCAGGATGTTCGTCGTCACGGCGACGAGTGGACGGTCCGACCCGGCGGCGGTGCAGCCGGCTGTCGTGACGGCAACGGCTGTGACGACGAGGGCCACTGCCACCGCCCGCGCGGTGCGCCCGACCGGCGTGGTTCCGCTCACAGTCCCACCTCGGCGAACGCGACGGGCGCGAACGGGAGCTCGATGGTCCGGGCCACGCGGGCGCCGTCCGCGAAGTCGATCTCGTGCACGACGGCGGCCGTGGGGTCGGCCACGTAGGCGCGCTGCGCGTCGAGCTGCAGCAGCGGTGCCCGGTCGCCGTCGACCAGGGGATCAGTCGTCGCGACCTTCCCGGTCGAGGCGGTCACCACGACCACCCGACCGGCGTCGTCGACCCCGACCACGTGCTCGTCCTGGTCGTCGACGGCGACCACCGCACGCAGCGGCCGTTCGGTCGTGACGTGCTGCCACGCGCGTTCCCGCACGTCGAGCAACCAGAAGCCGGTGTCACCCGCGGTCCCGGCGACCGTTGGGCGGCCGGCCCGCGCGGCGAAGGCGGTCGGACGCTCGGCGTCGTCCGGCAGCGCGACGAACGAGGTCGCGCCGGCATCGTCGACGACGACCGCCCCGTCGGCGCAGCCCACCACGGCGCCGGCGCGGGTGACGATCCCACCAGCGGGGTCGGTACAGGCCTGTCCGGCGCTGGTCGACCCGGTCGGCTCGGTCGACCCGGTCTGCTCTCCGTCGGTGTCGAGGACGCGGACGGTGTCGCCCTCGGCGGCCACCAGGTGCTCGCCGAGCGGCAGCAGCACGGTTGCGTCGAGTCGTGCGGTCTCGTCGAGCTCGCCCTGCCCGAGTGCCGCGCGGTCGAGCACCACCGCTTCGCCGCGCTCCGGCCAGGCGATCGTGGTCATCGTCTCCGACGAGTGCACCTGGACCGGACCGCCGCCCTCGAGCGTCCCGACGACGCGCGGCTCGGCGGCGTAGTAGTGCGTGTGGTCGCCGTGGTCGACGGTCCAGGAGCCCCCGTCGACGACCGTGGTGCGGTCGCCGTCGCTCGTCACCAGGAACCGACCGTCGGTCGCGGAGTGCTCGGCTGCGCCGACGCGGTCCAGGTCGGTGGTCTCGCCGATGAGCAGGTCGTGCAACGCTGTCTCGCCGGTCGCGGAGACGGCCAGGAGGCCCAGCTGGGGTTCCTGGGACTCGGTCGCGCCCGCCACCCAGCCGTGCGGGGCCGTGGTCGCGCTGGCGTCGTCGGCCGGCGGTGTCGACGCGGTGGAGCACGCAGTGGCCGTCAGCGCGAGGCCGGTCGTCAGGCCCAGGGCTCCCAGGAGTCGCGGGAGTCGTGTGCGTGGGCGGTCGGTGGTCGGGTCGTGGTTCATGGTGCCTCTCGTGCTGGTGCTCGGACGGGGTGTTCGACGGGGTGTTCGACGGGGTGGTCGACGGGGTGTGCGTCGCTCCGTGCGGTGGTGCGCGCGACCCCGCGGACGACGGCGGCGGTGGCGCGGGACAGGGCGACCCCGGCGACGGCGACGGCCGCGATGCTCGCGCCGGCGGCGGTGCCGGCGTGCCACGAGACGAGCAGGCCGACCAGGACGGCGGCGACGCCGAGCACCGCGCCGAGGAGCATCGTCGAGGCGACGTGCTTCGTCCAGGCGCGGGCCGCGGCGGCCGGTGCGAGCAGGAGCCCGACGACCAGCAGGGTGCCGACCGCGCGGTACGAGGCGACGACGGCGAGCGTGACCAGGCCGATGAGGACCACCTCGGCGAGGCGGGGGTGCAGGCCGAGCGTCGCGGCCTTGCGGACGTCGAAGGCCAGCGCCGTGAACGGTCGGTGGAACACGGCCGCAACGAGCAGGGCGACGGCGACCGCGATCGCCAGGCCGCCGAGGTCGGCGCGGGTGACGGCCAGCACGTCGCCGAACAGGATCGCGGTGACGTCGGTGGCGAAGGACCGTGACGCCGAGACGATGATGACCCCGAGCGCGAGCATCCCGACGAAGAGCAGCCCGATCGAGGTGTCGTAGGACAGGCCACCGCGCCGTCGCAGCGCCCCGACGCCGAACACCATCACCCCGGCACTCACGGCGGCGCCGAGCACTGCGGGGACTCCGGTGAGCGCTGCGATCGCGACGCCGGGCAGCATGCCGTGCGACAGCGCCTCGCCCAGGAACGCCATCCCGCGCACGAGCACCCACGTGCCGACGACGGCGCACAGGACCGCGGCCAGGGCGCCGCCGGTCAGGGCGCGCACCATGAAGTCGACGGTGAAGGGGTCGGTCAGCCAGGTCACGATCCGAGACGCTACATGAAAACGACTATCGATACTGATAGCGTGTTCAGGTGCCAGCAGTCGACACGCGACCAGCCGTCCGCCTCGAGCGGGTGACCGCCCTGCGCGGGGAGCGGACCGTCCTCGACGGCCTCGACGCGGCCTTCCCGGCCGGCCGGGTCACCGCGCTGACCGGACCCAACGGATCCGGCAAGTCGACGCTGCTCGACGTGGTGGCTGGCGTGCTGCGGCCGACCGCCGGGCGCATCACGGGCCTCCCGTCCGACGGCGTCGCCCACGTGAGCCAGTCCGTCCCGCCGACCACGCTCCCGCTCACCGTTCGCGCGACCGTCGCGATGGGGCGGTGGCGTCACCGGGCCTGGTGGCGACCGCTCGGACGCGACGACAGCGCCGTCGTCGACGCGCAGCTCGAGCGGATGGCGATCGCGGACCTGGCCGACCGGCCCCTCGACGCGTTGTCCGGCGGGCAGCGGCAGCGCACGCTCGTGGCACTCGGGCTGGCGCAGCGGGCTCGGGTGCTGCTCGTCGACGAACCGACGGCCGGCGTCGACGCGGCGTCCGCGGCACTCGTGGTGGCGGCGCTCGCTGCCGAGGCTGCCGACGGCGTCGTGGTCGTGCACGCCGCACACGATCCGGTGGCGATCGCCGCAGCCGACGCCGTGGTCACCCTCCCCGCGCCCTGAGGACCCACGCGAGCGCGCGTGCCGACGACGAGTGCGCATGTTCCTGCGTGTGCACTCGTCGTCTGGCGGTGCAGTCGGGGCGCCGCAGGCTTCAGTGAACCTCGACGGTGCGGCCCGACACCACCGACTCCTGCGCCGCGAGCACGATCGACAGGGTCCGCAGCCCGACGTGCACGTCCGGCTGCGGCTGCACGCCCGCCCGGACGGCGTCGACGAACGTCCGGAGCATCGCGGCATCGGGGTCGGCGCCGTAACGGGACTCGATCGGCAGCCCGGTCTCCGCGACGATCCCGCGAGCAGCCGCCCCGAAGAAGTCGAGCGACACCGTGCCGCCCGTCCCGGCGACGTCGAGCGTCAGTCCACCCCACACCGCCGAGGTGTCCGGCTTGCTCCACGAGCAGTCGATCGCGGCGACGACGCCGTTCGCGTACGTGATCGTGACGAGTCCGGCGGTCTCCGCCTGCGCCCGGGCCGCGTGCAGTGTGCGGTTCGCCACCGCGGTCACGGTGACGGGTGCCGACCCCATCAGGCCCTCGAGCAGGTCCGCGATGTGCACGACGTGGTCGACGATCGCGCCGCCGCCGGACAGTTCCGGCTCGGTGAACCACGACCGGGTCAGGGGGAGCATGCCGTTGTTCGCGCCGCGGACCGAGAACAGCTGCCCGAGCGCCCCGGAGTCGTGCGCTGCGCGGAGCTTGTCGAACGCCGAGGTGAACCGCACCGGGAACGCCACCATGAGCATGACGCCCGCCGCCTCGACGGCGTCGCGGATCGCGAGGCCGTCCTCCAACGTGGTCGCGAGCGGCTTCTCGCACAGGACGTGCGCACCGGCGGCGGCCGCGGCCTCGACGAGTTCGCGGTGCCGGGCGTTCTCGCTCGTGACGACGACGGCGTCCGGGCCCCAGGCGAGCAGCTCGTCGTACGTCTCCGCGTAGTCGACCCCGAGCTCGTCGGCCAGGTCGCGGCCGCGGAGCTCGATGACGGTCTCGCCCGTGCTGACGCCGTCCGGGTCGGCACCGCGGACCTCGACCCCGGGCATCGCGGCGAGGGCGGCGAGGTAGCCGATCGCGTGGGTGTGGGCGAACGACATCACGGCGATCTTCAGAGCGGTCACGCGTGAGCCCCCGTCGTCAGGGACACCGGCTGCCCGGTGTCCATCGACTCGAGTGCCGCGTTCGCGATCCGGACCGCCTCGGCGCCGTCCGCCGCCGTCACCCGCGGAGCGGCACCGCCAGCGAACGCCCCGAGGAACTCGGCGAGCTCGAGCCCGTACGGGTCGTCGGCGGGGTCGACCTCGGGCAGGAAGCCGTCCGCGGCGTCGGGCACCGCGAGGTCGGCGACGTAGTCCTGTTCGTCGAGCGACCGGTGCGCCAGGCTACCGCGCGTGCCCGTCACCGAGTACTCGGTCGAGAACGCGAGGTGCTGCGGTCCCCAGATCCCGGCGACGTGGCTGATCGCCCCGGACTCGTGCGTGAGCAGGACGTGTGCTGCCTCCACCGGCTCGGCCTCGGTGCCGGCACGGACGCCGACCGCCGACACCGTGGTGACGGGTCCGGCGACCGACCGCGCGATGTCGAGGTCGTGGATCATCTGGTCCATCACGATGCCGCCGGACAGTGCCCGGTCGGCGAACCACGCGGTGCGGGTCGGGAAGGCCCCGGAGCGCACGAACCGCAGGACCGCCAGGTCGCCCAGGAGGCCCGTGGTGACGGCGTCGTGCAGGCGCACGTACGCGGGGAAGAAGCGCACCACGTGGGCCGGGAAGAGCTGTCGGCCGGCGTCCCGCGCACGGGCCACCAGGTCCGCAGCGTCGGCGTCGGTCCGGGCGAGGGGCTTCTCCGACACGACGTCCTTGCCGGCGGCGAGTGCGGCCCGCACGACCTCGGCGTGGGCGAAGGTCGGCGTCACCACGTCCACGACGTCGACTTCCGCGAACAGGTCGTCGAGCGAGTCGACGACGGTGATCGACGACCCCGCGGCGGCTGCTGCCGGGGCGAACGCCGCCGCGAGCTCCGGTGCACCGGCCGGCGCGTACACGACGACCGGGCCGAGGCGGAGCAGGCCGGGCATGTGCGCGTGGGCGATGCCGCCGGCGCCGACGAGGCCGATCCGGGGAGGGGTCGGGGGCATCGGGGCTCCTTCGCGGGGTGGACCGGTCGACGGTGACGGGGACGACGCCATGCTACCGAGTCGGCCGTCGCCGGAGTCGGCGAGCCGAGCACGGTGTGATCTCAGAACCCAGCGGTCAGATTTTCTGAGGTAGCGGCACAAGTCAGAAAATCTGGTGCAGTTGTGCTGAGACCAGTGTCAGGCGTCGAGGGCGCGTCGCGCGGCCGCCACGACCTCGGCGTCGGTCACGAAGTGCGCCGAACCGTCGTCGGCCCCGCCCATCGGGACCCCGGCGTGGGCGCTGTCCGGCGCGGCACGCTTGGCCGACAGGTGCACGGCGGCGGCACCGGTCGCGACGAGCGCCCGGATGTCGGCCGGGGTGACACCGGCACCGGCCATGACCTGCACCGGCCCGGCGGCGTCGACCATCCGGGCGATCGTGGCAGCGCCGGCTCCCGCGGTGGGGGCGCCGCCGGAGGTCAGCACGCGGGTGAACCCGAGCGCGGCGAGCGTGGCTGCTGCGGCGACGGGGTCCACCGCGTGGTCGATCGCCCGGTGCAGGGTGATCTCGGCGGTCGTGCTGACCGAGCGGGCGGCGTCGACGAAGCGGCGCAGGGCGTCCTCGTCGAGGGTCCGGTCCGGGCGCAGCGCACCGACGACGACACCGGCGGCGCCGGAGCGCAGGACCGTCCGGACCTCGCGCACCATGAGCTCGACCTCGTCGGGGGTGTGCACGAACCCGCCGGGGCGGCACCGGACCAGCGCGTGCGCCGGGATCCCGGTCTCGTGGGTCGTCTCGACCAGGGCCTGCGACGGGGTCAGCCCGCCGAGCTCGAGCCCGACGCAGAGCTCGACCCGGTCAGCTCCGCCGTCCCGTGCGACGACCGCACCCTGCGGCGAGGTGACCGCGATCTCGAGTGCAACGGGCGAAGGGGTCATGCAGAGGCTCCGAGTGGCTGGTCCGAGGCCGGGATGATCCTGGCGGTCAGGTCCGGGGCCTCGGGGAACACTCGATCGTAGGGGAACATCGGCCGCTCGATCCTGTGGTGCTCGAGGCGGAGCAGGTCCTGGTCGACACCACCCGGGGTGAGCGCGAGCATCCAGTCGGCGGCCATGTCGAACAGCTCCGGCTCGAGGTACCCGATCTTCACCACGACGACGTCGGCCTGCCGCGGTGCCAGGTCGAGGTCGGTGAAGTCGTGCTCGTGGTGGTACGGCTTGCGCAGCTTCGTCAGGATCGCGAAGACGCTGCCGACCTGCAGCACGACCTCGGTCTCGGCGTCGCGGTCGCCGTGCTTGATCGCGTGGACCCGGCCGGTCATGGTGATCGGTCCGGCGTGCACGGCATCGACCGACGCACCGGCGGTCACCGTGACGGTCGCACCCACACCGGCCTCGACCGCGGTCGCCACGGCGGCGGCGCCGGGGACGCTCGCGTAGATCAGGGTGGGGCCGTCGGCGCTCGCGAAGGCCGGGTTCGCGAGCACCTGCGTCAGTCCCCAGGTCATGTCGCCGGAGCCGCCCGCGGTGGGGTTGTCGCCGGAGTCGGACACGAAGTAGGGGTGTGCGGCGCCGGGTGCGAGCGCGGCGGCCAGGCACTCGTCGAACGTGCCGGTGGGTGCGACGAAGACGAAGTCCTCGCGGACGTCCCAGAAGGCACGGGCGAGGCGCTCGGCCCCGGCGGCGACGGCGGCCTCGTCCCACCCGGTGACGACGGTGACGGCCTGGTCGCGGGGCTGGTCCGCCCAGGCGTAGCCGACCCAGATCGCGGCGTCGAGCACGCCGTCGGTCTGCTCGACGAGCGGCACCTGGGCGTACAGCGAGGCGGCGGGTTCGAGGCGGGTCGAGGTCTGCTCGCCGGGCAGCAGGACGGGGATCGGGATCCAGGCCTTCACGGGGCGCTGCGCTCCGGCAGGACGCGCGGTGAGCACGTCGACCAGGTTCCGGACGGCACGTTCCTTGGTCTCCATGGCGTCCTCGTGCGGGGCCATCCGGTAGCAGGTGACGAGGTCGACCTGGTGGGCGAGCTCGCGCGTGACGTTGCCGTGCAGGTCCATCGACGCCGACACGATGACGTCCGGGCCGATCACCGCACGGATCCGGCCGAGCAGGTCCGCCTCGGCGTCGTCGAGGCCCTCGACGACCATCGCGCCGTGGATGTCGTACCAGAGGCCGTCCACGTGCTCGGCGTCGACGATCGCGCGCAGTCGCGTGACGATCTCGGCCGCGAGCTCCTCGTACGACGCCCGGTCCACGATGCCGCCGGGCAGCGCGTGCCCGATGAGCGCCCCGCGGAAGTCCGCCGCGTCCGACATCGCGGACAGGAACGGGTACCGCGCGACGACCTCGTCGCCACGGTCCGGGTGGAACGCCGGTGCGTGGGTGCGGGTGGGGGTGAAGGTCGACGTCTCGATGGCCAGTCCGGCGATGGCGACGACCGGACGACGGGCACCGGCGGGGACGGCGGGGGTGGCGGACACGGTCTCAGACACGGACGCTCCTGTTCCTGGTGGTGGACTGCGGGATGGGGGTGGACAGCTCCTCGAGCGAGGCGGCGAGGCCCCGCTGCAGTGCGAACTGGCCGGCACCGACGAGCCCGGCATCGGCACCGAGCGACACCGGCTCGATCGCCAGGTGCTGCGTCATGAGCGGGTGGCAGCTCTCGTAGAGCTGACTGCGCACGGCCGCGATGAACGGGTCGAGGGTGGAGAGGATGCCGCCCAGGTAGACGGCGTCCGGGTTGAAGAAGTTCACGTTGGCCGCGAGCACCTCGCCGAGGTACCGACCGGCCAGGCGCACGGCACGGGTGGCCTCGGGGTGGGCGTCCGAGGCGAGTCGGACGACGTCGGCGGTCGAGGAGACGTCGACCCCGGCGCCCGACAGGATCCGCACCAGGGCAGCTCCGGACGCGACGGTCTCGAGGCACCCGGTGTTCCCGCACGAGCACGGGGTGTCGCCGGCGGCGTCGATCCGCACGTGGGTGATGTCCCCGGCCGAGCCCGTGGACCCGCGGTACAGGCGGCCGTCGATGACGATGCCCGCGCCGATCGCCGATCCGGCCTTGATCGTGATGGTCTGCCGGCGTCCTGGGGGCTGCACGCTCTGCTCGCCGGCGGCCATGCAGTTCGCGTCGTTGTCGACGATCGCCGGCAGGCCGAAGCGGTCGGACAGCCAGGCGGCCACCGGGAACCCGTTCCAGCCCGGCATCCGGCTCGGCAGGTCGACGACACCGGCCTCGACGTCGACGGGACCGGGCAGACTGAGGCCAACCCCGCGCAGACCGGCGCGGCCACGGTCGTCGGCGAGCCGCTCGAGCAGGCCGGCCAGTCGCTGCAGGCCGGCGGTCGGACCGTCGGAGAGCGCGAACGGGACGTTCGCGACCGACTCGAGCGCGCCTCCCGGCAGCACGATCCCGACCCGCGCGTGCCCACCGCCGACGTCGGCGGCGACCGCGTACTCGTCGACGCCGCCGATGCGGAGCACCTTGCGGGGACGGCCGCCGGTCGAGACGTCGGTGCCCTCTTCCGCGAGCAGCCCGTGCGACAGCAGCTGGGTGACGACGTGCGACACCGTCGACGGAGCGGCGCCGAGCAGCGTGGCGATCTCGGTGCGACTCGCGGCCTGACCCGACGCGACGAGTTCGAGGACGCGAGCAGAGAGGTCCGTCACGACTTTCTCCAATCCGGGGGAAACGACGGCCGAACCGACCGAACACCCGGAGCCTAACCGGCGGAACGGCCCGTTCACCCTTTCGTCCAAACGGCAGAAACGCAGTTTTTACACGAAGATGTTTGTTTTTCCAACGGCTTTGGCCATTGACTGTGTCCGTGCCGCTCGGCACGCGTGCTCCACCTCCCCAGAACTCCCACGCACCAGGAGACACACATGACCAAGCCCCGCCGCTGGGCGCTCCTCACCGGAGCAGCGATCGCCGTGAGCGCCCTGCTCGCCGGATGTTCCGGGGGCGGTTCCGCCACCTCGAACGCGAATCCAGACGAGATCAACTACGCCCTTCCTGCGAACTTCACGCCCAACTGGATCCTGCCGATCGGCACCGCCGCGCACCTCAACACGAACAACGGCTCCATCGCGCAGTCGCTGTACGAGCCGCTCGTCGCGTACGACGGCTCCACCGGCAAGATCGCGTGGAACAAGGACGGGTCCGTCGCCACGGACGCGGAGTTCGCCGACGACGGCAAGAGCGTCGAGATCACCCTCGGTGACCGGCACTGGTCCGACGGCGAGGCGATCACCAGCCGCGACGTCGAGTTCTGGTTCAACCTGATCAAGGCGAACAAGGACCAGTGGGGCTCGTACTCGAAGGGCAAGGCGCCGGACAACTGGACCTCGTTCAAGACCGTCGACGACACCCACTTCACGATCACGTTCGACAAGGCGTACAACTCGGACTGGATGCTCGCCAACCAGCTGAGCCACATCATCCCGCTGCCGCAGCACGCCTGGGACAAGACGAGCGCGGGCGCGAAGGTCACCGACGCCGACGAGACCACCGCCGGCGCGAAGCAGGTCTGGAAGTACCTGAACACCGCGGCCGGCAAGATCTCCGACTACGCCACCGACGACCTGTGGAAGACCATCTCCGGTCCCTACGGTGTCAAGGCGTTCACCACCGCCGGCAAGGTCACCCTCACCGCGAACACGAAGTACGACGGTGGCGAGAAGCCCTCGATCGCGACGGTCAACCTGCTGCCGTTCACGACGGCCGATGCCGAGGTGAACGCGGTCCGCTCCGGCGAGGTCGACTACGGCTACATCAACGCCACGGACATGGACCAGGAGTCCTCGTTCACGGCGAAGGGCTACGAGGTCGAGCCGTGGACCGGCTGGGCCATCACCTACATGCCGTACAACTTCAACAACCCGGACATGGGCGCCGTCTTCAAGCAGCTGTACGCCCGCCAGGCCGTGCAGATGTCGATCGACCAGAAGTCGCTGTCGAAGGTCGTCTTCAACGGCACCGCCACCTCGACCTACGGCCCGATCCCGCAGGCGCAGGAGTCCGACTACGTCTCCGACGTGCAGAAGGACAACCCGTACCCGTTCAGCACGTCGAAGGCCAAGGACCTGCTCACCAGCCACGGCTGGGAGGAGCAGGGCGGCACGATGGTCTGCACCGACCCCGGAACGTCCGACAGCCAGTGCGGCGAGGGCGTGAAGGACGGCACGAAGTTCACCATGGGTGTCCTGTCGCAGTCCGGCTCGACCGTGACCGACAACATGATGAGCGCGATCCAGTCCTCGCTCGCCAAGACCGGCATCGGCTTCACCATCAAGACCGCGCCGGTGTCGAGCGTGCTGTCGCAGACCCCGACCTGCACGAGCGACGAGGCCAGCTGCGACTGGGACCTGTCGTTCTTCGGCACCGCGGGCAGCTGGTACTTCCCGGCCTACCCGACCGGTGAGTCGCTCTTCTCGACCGGGGGTTCGGCGAACTTCGGCAGCTACTCGAACAGCGAGGTCGACGACCTCATCGACGCGACCACCACCTCGACCGACGCCACCGCCGTGCAGGACTACAGCGCCGCGGTCGCGAAGGACCTGCCGGTGATCTGGCTGCCGAGCCCCGACTACCAGATCTCGGTCGTCAAGAAGGGCCTGTCCGGGTTCGACCAGGACTCGCTCGCCAACTTCCACCCGGCCCAGTGGAAGTGGAACAAGTAAGACCGTGACCACGGACGGGAGGCGCGGTGCGCGCCCGACGCGCACCGCGCCTCCCGTCCCTCGCACGTCTCCAATCCGACCATCGGAAGCCGCATGACCACAGCTCTCTACCTCACCAGGCGCGTCCTGCAGGCGCTCGCGGTGATCCTCATCGTCACGATCGTGGTGTTCTGCCTGCTGCATGCGCTGCCCGGCGGACCCGCCCGCGGTGTCCTCGGCGTCTCCGCGACGCCCGCGCAGATCACCGCGTTCAACCAGGCGCAGGGACTCGACCAGGCGCTGCCGGTGCAGTACCTGCGGTTCCTCGGACGCCTGCTCACCGGCGACCTCGGCACCTCGTACACCCTCAACGAGCCGGTCTCGCAGCTCATCGCCGAGCGCCTGCCGAAGACCCTCGTGCTCACCGGCATCTCCGCCGTGCTCGGGCTCGTCATCGCGATCCCGGTCGGCATGCTCCAGGCGGCCCGCCGCAACGGTGCGGTCGACTACGCCGCCACCGCCCTGGCCTTCGTGTTCTACTCGACGCCCGCGTTCTTCCTCGGGCTCATCCTGATCATCGTCTTCAGCCAGCAGCTGCCGTGGCTGCCGTCGCAGGCGCCGAGTGGCACCACGCTCGCCGAGGTGTTCCAGGACCCCGCCGGGCTCGTCCTGCCCGTCGTCACCGGAGCGCTCGCGATGATCGCCGTGTTCAGCCGGTACATGCGAGCCTCGACCCTCGAGAACCTGCAGGAGGACTACGTCCGCACCGCCCGCGCCGGTGGTGCCTCGACGATGACGATCCTGCGCCGGCACGTGTTCCGGAACTCGCTGACGCCCGTCGTCGCGATGCTCGGCTACTACCTGCCCGTGCTGTTCGGCGGCGCCCTCGTCACGGAGCAGCTGTTCAACTACCCCGGTATGGGGCTCCTGTTCTGGAACGCGGCGCAGTCGTCGGACTACCCGACGCTGCTCGGCTGCGTCCTCGTCATCTCCATCGCGACCGTCATCGGCACCCTGCTCGCCGACGTCGCGCAGTCCCTCATCGACCCGCGAGTGAAGGCGAGCCGCGCATGACCGCCGCGTCAATCATCGACACTGCGTCCACCCATGACGTGAAGGCGAGCCGCGCATGAGCGCCGTACAACTGGCACCCGAAGCACCGGGCGCTCCCGTCACCGTCGCGGCCACCGGGTTCCGGCTCGCCGCCCGCCGGTTCCGCGGCAACACGCTCGCCGTGATCGGCCTGGCCGTGATCGTCGTCATCGTCCTGTTCTGCTTCGTCGGGCCCTTCCTGTACCCGACCGACCAGACCCACACCATGCTCGAGCAGGCCAACCAGGGACCGAGCGCGGCGCACTGGCTCGGCACCGACGCCGTCGGCCACGACGTGCTCGGCCGGCTGATGTACGGCGGCAAGGTCTCGCTCATGGTCGGCATCGCCGCCGGGGTCCTGGCCACGGTCGTCGGCACCCTGTGGGGTTCGGTCGCCGGCTACGTCGGCGGCTGGGTCGACGCGCTGATGATGCGCGTCGTCGACGCGGGCATCGCGATCCCGGCGCTGTTCATCCTGCTCGTCATCTCGGCCATCACGACCCCCGGTGTGGCCGGGCTCATCCTGATCCTCGGGCTGGTGTCGTGGCTGGTGCCGTCCCGCCTGATCCGCGCCGAGACCCTGACGCTGAAGAACCGCGACTACGTGCTCACCCTGCGCGCGATCGGCGGCTCGCACGCCCGCGCCATCGGCAAGCACCTGCTGCCGAACTCGGTGTCCACGATCGTCGTCGCCGCGACCTTCCAGGTCGCCGACGCGATCCTGCTCGTCGCCTACGTCTCGTACCTCGGGCTCGGCGTGCAGCCGCCCGCGACGGACTGGGGCGGCATGCTCTCGGCGGGACTCACCGCCGCGTACTCCGGACGCTGGTGGCTCATCGTGCCCCCGGGTCTGGCCGTGATCCTGATCGTCTGCGCGTTCAACGCCGTGGGCGACGGACTCCGGGACGCCTTCGACGTGAGGGGCCGCTGATGACCACCGAACCGATCCTGCGGACGACCGACCTCGGCGTCTCGTTCAGCACCGAGTCCGGCACCGTGTCAGCCGTGCGGGGCGTGTCCCTGACGGTCGCGCCGGGCGAGACGCTCGCCCTGGTCGGCGAGTCCGGCTCCGGCAAGTCCACGGTGGCGCTCGCCGCGATGGGGCTGCTCTCCGGCAACGCGACGGCGACGGGCAGCGCGCTCGTCGCCGGTCACGAGGTCGTCGGTGCTCCCGAACCGTCGCTCCGTGCCCTGCGGGGCTCGACGGTGTCGATGGTCTTCCAGGAGCCCGCGACGGCCCTCGACCCGCTCACCCGGGTCGGCGCGCAGATCGCCGAGGTGATCCGGAACCACCGAACGGTCACCGCCGCGCAGGCCGCGGCCGAGGCCGTCGACCTGCTCCGCCGCGTCGGCATCCCCGACCCCGAGTCGCGCACGCGGTCGTTCCCGTTCCAGCTGTCGGGTGGGCAACGCCAGCGCGTGGTGATCGCGATGGCGATCGCGAACTCGCCGAAGCTGCTCATCGCGGACGAGCCGACGACCGCCCTCGACGTGACCGTGCAGGCCGAGATCCTCGAACTGCTCCGGAAGCTCGCCGTCGACACCGGCACGGGCGTCCTGCTCGTGACGCACAACATGGGCGTCGTCGCGGACTTCGCGGACCGCGTCGCGGTCATGCTGCAGGGCGAGATCGTCGAGACCGGCAGCGTCGAGGACGTCCTGCTCCGTCCGGAGCACGAGTACACCAAGCGGCTGCTCGCCGCGGTGCCGCGGCTCGACGTGGCGGGCGACCGTCCCGCCGCTGCGGTCGACACGGGGTCCGCTGACGCGGTGGCCGGGAGGCCCGGTGCGGCTCCGGTGGTCGACCTGCGGGACGTCACGGTGACGTTCGGGCGCGGGGCGCGCGCCGTCCACGCGTTGCAGGGGATCGACATCGCCGTGCACGCGGGCGAGACGGTCGGCCTGGTCGGCGAGTCCGGCTCCGGCAAGTCCACCGCTGCCCGGGTGGCGCTCGGGCTCATCACGCCGACGTCCGGCACGGTCTCGCTGTTCGGGCAGGACCTGCGCAGCGCCAAGGGTCGTGACCGGCGGGCACTCCGGTCCGGCATCGGCGTCGTGCTGCAGGACCCGGTGGCCTCGCTCGACGCCCGGATGTCCGTGGCGGAGTGCATCGCCGAACCGCTCGCCGTGCACCGCCGTGGCATGTCGTCGGCGGACCGTCGCCGCCGGATCGACGAGGTGCTCGACGCCGTCCGGCTGCCGCGGTCGCTGGCGTCCCGGGCCCCGCGTGAGCTCTCGGGTGGGCAGCGCCAGCGGGTCTCGCTGGCCCGTGCCCTGGTGCTCGAGCCCCGGTTGCTCGTCGCCGACGAACCGACCTCGGCGCTCGACGTCAGCGTGCAGGAGACCGTGCTCGAGGTCCTCGGCGAACTGCAGGACGACCTGGGCTTCGCGTGCCTGTTCGTCTCGCACGACCTGGCCGTGGTGCAGCACTTCGCCGAGCGCGTCGTCGTGATGCGCCAGGGGGTCGTCGAGGAGCAGGGCACCACCGGCACGACGCTCCTGCACCCCACCACCGACTACACCAGGCGCCTGCTCGCCGCCGTGCCGGTGCCGGACCCCGTCCTGCAACGGCAGCGGCGGACCGAGCGCCTCGCCTCGCTCGCGGCGGTGACCGCGTGACCCGGGTGATCGCCGGCGTCGACGTCGGCGGCACGAACACCAAGGTCGTCCTGACGACCCCCGACCTCGAGGTCGTCGACCGCGTCGACCTGCCGACGCCCGCCCACGCGGGCGGGGCGGCGATCGTGACGGCCGCCGTCGGGGCGGTGACGGGCCTGCTCGTCCGGCACCGGGCCTCCTTGACGGGTGTCGGGGTGGGCGCGGCCGGCGTGGTCGACGCTGCCACGGGCACCGTCCTGGTGACGGGCAACTCGTTCACCGGCTGGGCCGGTTACGGCGTGACCCGCGCGGTCAACGACGCCCTCGGCGTGCCGGCGACGCTCGACAACGACGTGAACGCGTTCCTGCTCGGCGAGATCGCCACGGGTGCCGTCGCGGGGGAGTCCGACGTGCTCGGGATGACCCTCGGCACCGGGGTCGGCGGTGCGTTCGTGCTCGGCGGACGGCTGTTCGCGGGGCCGCGCGGCGCCGCCGGTGAGATCGGCCACGTGCCGGGCTTCGGTGACGCGCTGTGCACCTGCGGACAGATCGGACACCTCGAGACGATCGCGGGCGCGCGTGGCATCGCCGACCGGTACGCCGAACGATCCGGCCGGCGGCTGTCGGCGCGTGACGTCGCCGTCGCCGCACGTGCCGGTGACACGGACGCCGCTGCCGTCTTCCAGGCCGCGGGGTGGGGCCTGGCGCGCGCCGCCCTGCTCACCGCGGGGATCCTCGACGTCACGACGATCGTGATCGGCGGCGGCATCGCGCGGTCGTGGGACCTGCTCGAACCGGCCATCACCGCGGCGATCGCGGCCGAGCCCCCGGTGAGCGGTGCGACGATCCGGCTGGCGCAGTCGACCCTCGGGTCGGACGCCGTGGCGCTCGGTGCCGCGTCGCAGGTGCGCGCGCTCGTGCTCGAGGCCGAGCCGGCGTAGCGACGGACCCGGGGCGGGTCGGGTCAGCGCAACCAGACGACGATGCCGCGCAGGTCGTGCAGCACGGCCGCCAGACCCGCGCGCAGTGCGCGGTCGGCGCGCTCCTCCGTGAAGGTGGACGGGTCGTAGTGGCTCGACGGTCCGAGTCCTTCGCCACGGAAGCCGCCGCCGGTCCAGTCCGCGGCCGTCACGTTCGACGTCGGCTCGGCGATCTCGGCACCCACGACCAGGAACTGCTGGTGGAGCGCCGTCGGCGACACCGCGGCGAGCGGGTCGACCATGTGGTTGCCGACGCTGATCACCAGGTCGGACCGCTCGTCGATCGCCCGGGTGACCGCCGCGATCCGGTCGTCGGCGTCCGTCGCCGACACCCTCGTGACGGTGACGTCCTCGTCCGCCGCCCACGACGCGACGGCGTCGAGCAGGGTCCGAGTCGGGGCGTCGTCGGCGTCACCGGCGTCCGACAGGAGTACGACGTCGTAGTCGTCGGGGGCGTGGACCCCGGACCACGAACCCGGCTCCGGGTGGATGGTGGCCTCGGGTGCCGGCGGCTGCGTCGGGTCGGAGAAGCCCGCGCCGAGGGCACCGGCCGTGGCGTGCGCCGTCGCCGACGTGCCGGTGCCGTCGCCGGCGTCGGTTCCGGCTCCAGTGTCGGTCCCGCCGGGTGTCGCCGAGCACCCGGCCAGCAGGGCGACGCCGGTGCTGACGAGGGCGACGGTGGTCAGCAGGACGGTCGTCCGGGCAGCGAGGCGGGTCACTGCATCATCGAAACACGTCGGTGTGCCGCACCGGGCCGGCTCCGGCGGCTGTCCGGCACCTGTCCCACTGCTGGTCACCACCTGTTCACCTGCCGGTCGTCCGAGGGCCGGATCGTCTGCGCGTGCCTTCCGGAACCCCCGTCGCGCTGCTGCGCGCCCGCCCTGCCCGTCCGTCCCGCCCGTCCGCGCTGATCGCACGGGTCGTCGCCGCGCTCCTGCTGCTCGGGGTGCTCGTCGTCGGCGTGCTGGCCGGGGCGTCGCCGGCATCGGCGCACGGCTTCAGCTCGGTCGTCTACGCGAAGGTGACATCGACGGAACCGACCGTCGTGCACGCGGAGCTCGGGCTCGAGTACGACCTGATGCTCGTGTCGGTCGCCACGAGCGAGCACGACGACGCGTTCCACACGCAGGGTCAGGCGGCCTGGGACGACGGCGACTTCCCGGGGATGGTGTCGGCGGCCGAGGCGCACACTGACGCGCTCGGGAAGTACGTGTTCGACCGGTTCTCGGTGTCCGGCGCGGGTGGGCAGGCCTGCACGGGCGTGCTCGGCGACAGCGTCACGGTCGACCTGCAGGACGAGGTGCCGTACGCCCACGTGACGGCTGACTTCACCTGCCCGGAGCCGTCGGAGACGCAGACCGGACACGTCGTGACGTCGACACTGTTCCCGGACAGTGAGACCTTCGTGCGCGACACCAAGACGATCGTCACCTACGACGTCGACGCGAAGCAGGGATCAGCGACGCTCGACGCCTCGCAGCCGTCGTTCTCGACCGAGCAGTCGGCCGGGCAGCGCTTCTGGGAGTTCTTCCGCCTCGGTGCCGAGCACCTGCTGACCGGCATCGACCACATCCTGTTCCTCGTCGCGCTCATCGCCGGGTCACGGCGCCTGCGCGAGGTGGTCTACACCGCGTCGGCGTTCACCATCGCGCACTCGATCACGTTCATCCTCGCCGCGCTCGGGGTGGTCAGCCCGCCCGCGATCGTCGTCGAGCCGCTCATCGCCCTGTCCATCGCCGCCGTGGCCGGCTGGTACCTGTGGCGGCTCTGGCGGCGCCGGTCGCGCGCCGACGAACTCGTGGTCGGTGAACACGGGCACTTCTCGCTCGACCGGGCGGGCTGGACACGCCTGGCCGTCGTGTTCGCGTTCGGGCTGATCCACGGGCTCGGGTTCGCCGGGGCGCTGGGCATCCACGAGGCGTTCTCGTGGCAGCTGCTCGTGTCGCTCCTCGTCTTCAACGTCGGCATCGAGGCCGTGCAGCTCGCGATCATCGTCATCGTCTTCCCACCGCTGTCCCTCCTGCGTCGGAAGGCCCACCGGGTCTCGCTCTGGGTCACCGGAGTCGTGACCGCCGGGGTGTTCGTGATGGGGATGATCTGGTTCGTCGAGCGGCTCGCAGCGGGATGACGGTGGTCCGCTCCTGAACAGCGACGACTTGTCACTCAGCGTTTACCAAGACGTTTCGCAGTGCATGCAGAGTCTTCCGTGCTGCACCATCCCACGTCTGAGAAACGGACCACCATGAGTCTCCTGTCCGGCGCCACCACACGGCGCAGAACCACCACCCTCCGCGTGTGCGGAGCCGTCCTCGGGGCCGCGCTCATCGCCGGCGCCTCGATGGTCGGCACGAACGTCGCATCCGCCGCGACGAACACCCCCACCACCAACATCTCCACCGGCGGCCCGCTCCACATCCTGCTGGGCGTCGGTGCCACCGAGAGCCAGCGCATCGCCTCGTGGTACTTCCCGACGAACGTCGCGCAGTCGCTCGAGATCCAGAAGACCGCGTCGATGACCGACGGGGTCTTCACCGACGCCAAGTCGACGATCGCCGCGTCGAAGGCCGCCAACACCGCAGTCGACACGAGCACGACGGACTCGAACACGAAGAGCATCGACGGCATCGCCGCCGAGTCGGGCTACATCAACGCCCACGCCACGATCTCGGACCTCGAGCCGAACACCTCGTACACGTACCACGTCGGTGCGGCGGACGGGTCGGCCTGGTCGGCGTCGTACACCTTCACCACGAAGAGCTTCTCCGGCGACTTCGACTTCCTGTTCTTCGGTGACCCGCAGATCGGTTCGTCGGGCTACGTCGACGACGACGGCGCCGGCTGGGCGGACACGCTGCGGTACGCCACGACGACCGAGCCGGACGCCGAGCTCCTGGTCTCCGGTGGCGACCAGATCGAGCACGCCAACAACGAGTACGAGTGGGGCGCGTTCGCCGACAGCAGCGACGTCCTCAAGCGCTACCCGTGGGCCTCGACCATCGGCAACCACGACGTCGGCGGCAAGGCGTACGAGCAGCACAACCAGGTGCCGAACTCGCTCAAGGTGCCGGACTTCTACCCGGGCGGCAACACCACCGCGAACTCGGGTGGCGACTACTGGTACATGTACAAGGGCGTCCTGTTCATCGACATCAACTCGAACGCCTACGCGGCCGGATCGGACGCTGCCCACGTGAACTACGTGCGCGACGTCATCAACCGCTACGGCGACGACGCGAAGTGGACCACGCTGGTCTACCACCACTCGATCTACTCGCCGGCCGACCACGCGAACGACAAGGACAACCAGCAGCGCCGGTTCGACTTCACGCGTGCGTTCTCCGACATGGGTGTCGACCTCGTCCTGCAGGGCCACGACCACTCCTACTCGCGCAGCTACGCGATCAAGAACGGCAAGAAGGCCAACGTCAACGAGCAGCCCGCTGCTCCCGAGGTCTTCTCCGGCCCCGGCGGCGTCATCTACATGACGGCGAACTCGGCCTCCGGCTCGAAGTACTACGACCTGACCGCTCCGGACGCCACCCAGAGCGGCTACGGCGCAGACCCGCTCGACCCGACCGGCAAGCGCCACTGGGCCAACTCGGTCGAGAACCAGGAGCACGTCCGCTCCTTCGTCAAGGTCTCGGTCACCGACGAGAAGCTCTCCGTGCAGGACATCCGCGCCGGCGACTGCACCACGCTCAACTCGGCGGTCCAGCACGGCAACGTCGACAGCTGCGGCGTGACGCTCCAACCGACCGCCACCGCCGACCCGGCCGCGATCGGTTCGACCGTCGACCAGTTCGACCTGCACGCCACGCTGCCCGCGACCGCCACGACGCTCGCGGTCTCCGCCGCGTCGCAGACCGTCAACGCGGCGAAGCCGGCCACGGTCACCGCGACCATCGCCGGTGGCATCGGCAAGCAGCAGGGCACGCTGACGGTCTCGGACGGCAAGAAGGTCCTCGGCACCGTCCCCGTCAAGAACAGCACCGCGACCATGACGCTCCCGAGCGCCCTGGCCATCGGCACGCACTCGCTCACCGCCAAGTTCGTCAACGCGGACTCGACCTTCTCGGGCACCGACTCGGCGACCGCGAAGGCCACCACCGTCACCGTCACGAAGGCCCCGTCCCGGACGGCGCTCAAGTACAGCGGCGGCAAGGCGACCGTGCAGGTCAAGGCCACGGGCTTCACCGTGAACGGCACCGCGCGGATCTACCAGGGCACGAAGCGCCTGGCGACCGTCACCGTCAAGAACGGCAAGGTCACCTCGGCGCTCGCGCTGAAGAAGGGCACGCACAAGCTGCACGCCGTCTTCGCCGGCACCGACAGCCTGACGACGAGCACCAGCCCGGTGCAGTCGATCGTCATCAAGTAACACCAGCGCACCAGCGCACCAGCGAAGGCCCCGCGACTCCGGTCGCGGGGCCCTCGTGCCGCGCGGCCGCAGGTCTCCGTGGGATCGATCGGCTCCGAACGCGTTGTGTGAGCGTTCGGTCACAGATGGTGCTTGTGAGCGATCGGTGACAGCGACCGCGCGCTCCGCGCGGGTCGCGGCTACGCTCCACACCACCGGGGCCAGGGGCGGCCCCACCAGGGGACCAGGGGCACACCATGACGGGACGACGACGCGCGACGGTCGGGATCACGACCGCACTCACACTGATCGGCGTGCTCATCGCGCCCGTCATCGCGCCCGTCACCGCGGCGGTGGCCGCTCCGGACGACGGTGCGCTCACCGTCATGCTGACCGACCCGGAGAAGCGGCCGCTCGCGATGGAGGGCGTGGTCGTCGACCTCCGCACCCCGGACGGCAGCACCGCTGACTCGGCGACGAGCGACCGCCGCGGCCGGATGACGTTCGACGCGGTCCCGGCAGGCACCTGGACGCTGCACGGTGAGCGCGAGGGCTCGTACGGCTTCGACGACGTGGTCCCGGCGGAGCGGACCGGCGTCGTGGTCAGCGCCGGCGGGCACGAGACCGTCGTGGTCGTGATGCGGCGGGGTGCCTCGATCGGCGGCACCGCCCACAACCCGTACGGCGCGGACCTGTCCGGCGCAGCGGTCGTCGTCCGTGGCTGGAACACCGGCACCGTGCGGCGGACCGTCACCTCGCCCGACGGTCACTACTGGGTGCACGGCCTGCCGAGCGACGACTACAGCGTGCAGGTCAACGCGCACGACGAGACGCTCGACTCGTGGCCGGCGTTGCGCAACGAGTCGTGGGGCTTCCACCGCGATCCCGGCTCCACTGCGGAGCGCTCGTACGTCCGGGTCGCGCACCAGGCCGGGGGCCGCACCGAGACGGTCGTGGACGGCATCGATGCGAGCTCGACCCGGGGCGTCACCCTGACCGGGATCCTCAACCCGCAGCTCGACACCGACTTCACCGGCGCCACCGTGCACGTGTACGGGGAGTCGATCGGCAGCACCTTCGACACGCACCTGAGCTACTGGTCGCCCGGTCGGGGCGGGACCTTCGGCGCAGTCCTGAGCCCCGGACGCTACAAGGTCGAGGTCGTCGGCTGGTCGCCGACCCAGCGCCGGTACGTGTCGTACTGGTACGGCGGTGAGGGCAACCGGCCCGTCGCGGACCGCGCGGCGTCGCACACGATCGTCATCCGCGACGAGAGCCGGTCGATCTCGTTCTGGAGCACCCACTGACGGGGCCGCTGATCCGTCAGCCGGCGCGTCCGTCGGTGGGTGCCGGCTCGGTGATGCGTTCACCTGTCGTCGGGTCCCAGCCGACCGTGCGGGGTTCGGCGGGTCGAACGCGGCGCTCGGTCTTCGGGAAGAACCCTCGCGTGGTCGGCAGGTAGCTCAGGACCGTCGCAGCGACGAGGGCGATCGGGTAGAGGAAGCCCACGGCCCCTGCGCCGAGCACGAGCCCGACCACGGTGTTCACCACGGCGAAGCCGGTCACGATGGCGAGCCAGAGCCGTGCGGACCCCGATCCGCGGGCCATTCGGATCGCCAGCCAGACGAACAGGGCCGCGAAGGCGAGGCCGATGAACGCGCCGACCAGTGCGACGGCGAGCCCACCGTTGGTGTTCACCACCGCGACGACCAGGAACCCGAGGCGGACGAGCACCACAGCGCACCAGATGCCGGACGCGATGGTGACGACGGTCGGGCGCGTCCTCCGAGCGGTGTTCGTGCTCATGTCGCTCCTTCGGTTTCCCGGTCGACACGATCCTAGGGCGGCCCCGTCCGCCGAAGTGCGGACTGGCGCGGCCCCCGAACGAGGGTCAGGATGCTGACCAGTTGCACAACGCAACGGGTCAGGTGCTTCCCCCGACAGAGGAGTCGTCATGAAGAAGTCCATCGCAGCCGCGTTCGCCGCCGCGGCCGTCATCACCGCGGGCGTGTTCGCCGCGTCACCCGCCTCGGCACTGCCGGCCAGCACGAAGGTCGTCGGTGGCGAGAAGGCCCCCACCACCTCGTGGGCCGTCCAGCTCGAAGCGTCGGGCGGCTCCATCCCGTCGGGCTACGTCAGCAACTGCACGGGCGAGCAGATCAACGCCTCGTGGATCCTCACCGCCCGTCACTGCATCGACGGCATCGGCGCGATGAACGTCTACCACTCGAACTCCACGACCAACCGGGGCACGGCCGTCGCCGTCGACCGAGTCAGCGCCTCGCCCGCGGGCGACATCGCGCTCGTCCACCTGCGGACCGCCTACTCGCTGTCCACCTACGCGCCCCTCGACCTCACCGCGACCGCCAAGTCGAGCGGCACCGGCACCGTCCAGGGCTACGGCCTGCGCGCGAACGCGACCCAGTCCGACGGGCTCTACCAGGCCACCGTCTCGCTCACCGGTGCGAGCACCGATGCGTACAGCGGTCGTGCGCAGCACCTCACCGGCGTGACCGGCGCCTCGAACCACGGCGACTCCGGCGGCCCGCTGCTCGTGAACGGCAAGGTCGTCGCCGTCTGCTCCACCGGTGACAGCGCCGACCCCGGCGCCGACACCAAGGCTGGCTCGAACTACGCCCTGCTGTCGCAGGCCTCGTCCTGGATCCGGACCACGGCCGGCGTCTGAAGCGACTGATGGACGGGAGGCCCGTGGCGACGCCGCCACGGGCCTCCCGTCAGTCATCAGCCGTGTCCCAGGACCGCAGCGGCTGAACGCGCGTCCACGCGCGACGACGACAGTGGAACGCATGAGCCAGTACGACAAGCGCGACCCGAACACCCTCTACCCGGCCCCGCCGTACCCGAAGCAGGAGCAGTCGCTGCCGGGTGCCGCGTGGAAGATGGACCCGAAGCCCGACCACGGCGAAGAGAGCTACGTCGGCCGGGAACGCCTCACCGGCTACCGGGGCATCATCACCGGCGCCGACTCCGGCATCGGTCGCGC
The DNA here is from genome assembly GCF_004365385.1 of Curtobacterium sp. PhB190. Taxonomy (NCBI): domain Bacteria; kingdom Bacillati; phylum Actinomycetota; class Actinomycetes; order Micrococcales; family Microbacteriaceae; genus Curtobacterium; species Curtobacterium sp. PhB190. Next base: position 27,539 of record NZ_SODN01000013.1, read on the forward strand.
CGCCGCCATCGCCCTCTCGCGTGAGGGTGCCGACCTGGTGCTGTCCTACCTGCCGGACGAGCAGGAGGACGCCGAACAGGTCCGCGACCTGCTCGAGTCCGAGGGGCGTCGCGCCGTGCTCTTCCCCGGGGACATCTCCGACGAGCAGTACTGCAAGGACCTGGTGCAGAAGGGCGTCGACGAGTTCGGCGGCCTCGACACCCTGGTCATGGTCGCCGGCCGGATGGACAGCAACGAGGACATCCTGACCCTCGACACGTCGATGTTCGACTCGACGTTCAAGACCAACATCTACTCGCTGTTCTGGCTGACCAAGGCAGCGGTGCCGCACCTCGAGCCGGGCTCCACCATCGTGACGACCGGTTCGATCCAGGCGTCGACTCCCTCGGCCGACAAGATCGACTACGCCGTGTCGAAGGGTGCGATCAAGCTCTTCACCGAGGCCGTCGCCCAGCAGCTCGCGCCGAAGGGCATCCGTGTGAACTCCGTCGCCCCCGGACCGGTCTGGACGCCGCTGCAGCCGGGATCCGACGACGCCGAAACCGTGTCGCACTTCGGCGAGACCTCGCCGTTCGGTCGGCCCGGACAGCCGGCCGAGCTCGGTGCCGCGTACGTGCACCTGGTGAGCCCGGAGTCGAGCTACCAGTCAGGGTCGACGATCACGATCGCCGGCGGAACGCCCGCGTTCTGATCGGCGTCGTGACAGACGAAGGAGACCACGTGTCAGGAGTGACGCACACCGTGCTGGTCGAGTGGGACGGAGCGGACCGGTCGTCCGAGGCCGACGCCCTGTCGCGCGAGCACCTGCCGCGGATCGACGGTGTCGAGTCCGTGCAGTCGGGGACGAGCGTGAGCACCGAGCGTCTGGAGGGCGGGTTCCACTGGATGCTCGTGGTCCGGTTCCGCGATCGGGCAGCGCTCGCCGGGTACCTGCCGCATCCGGAGCACCGGCCGGTGGCGGAGTTCATCGGTGGTGCGAGTGCCCGGGTCGTGGTGTTCGACGTCGAGGACGCAGCCGCCAAGTAACGCTCTGGTTGCGATGGACGCCGGGGGGCCCGTTGCCCGTCGGGCGTCGACGTACGGTGGATTGCTCGACATCCGCCGTCGGAGGGAACAGACGATGCCCGGCAACCAGAACCCGCGCGTGCAGGACGGTACGAAGCCACTGCTGGACGACGGTGGCGGCCTTGTGAAGGGTGCCGTCCGGACCACCGGGATCATCATTGCGCTCATGGCATCGACTGTGCTGGCAGCATGCTCCGGAGCGCCGGTTTCGACGCCGACCCGGACCGTTATCGCGACCGCGACCGCGAGTGCCGTCGCGCCGCCGGAGCCGACGGCAGACACGAGCACGCCGACCCCCACCGCGACGGAGGCGGCGTTCAGCCTGTCGGACCCCGCCACCTGGACGATCTCGGCGGAGGAGGTCGGCCCGATCGCCCTCGGTGGCGAACTCCAGGGGGAGATCGACGACCTGTCTGCGGCCTACACCCGCAGCTCGGATGCGTGCCCGGCCAGCCCGGAGACTTCGTTCTGGGAGAGCGCCGATGCGCCTTGGCTCGCTGTCGTCCCGCGCGGCGGCAACGTGGCCGGTGTCGCCGTCGGCGGTCTGAGCCCGGAACCGGTGACGACGAACTCGCCCGAGACCGCAGCCGGGATCGGTGTCGGCACTGCGCTGGCCGAGGTGCAGTCCGCGTACCCGGACCTGCAGTACACGGGCACCTACGGCGAGGAACAAGGACCGTTCTCGCTGTGGAGTGTCCAGATCGGCGGAAGTTACATCACGTTCCAGCTCGGGGAGGACGGCGCGACGGTCGGCATGATCTGGGTGGGTGCGGTCGCCATGCCGCCGTACGAGTACTGCGCCTGACGGGCCGTCGTTACCGACTGGGGGAATCGACACCCAGCAGGCCGAGGAGCGCGAGCGCGTCGGCATCGGGTGACCCGGGCGGGGCCGTGTAGAGGACGAGGTGCTGGTCCCGATCCGTCAACGCGAGGCTGTCGCAGTCGACCGTCACCGCCCCCACCGCTGGGTGGTCGAACGTCTTGGTGAGCACCGGTGTCGTCTGCACGTCGTGGCGACCCCACAGGCGCGCGAACACCGGGTTGCCGTCACGGAGTTCCTCGACGAGACCGACGACGTCAGGGTCGTCCGGGTACCGCGTTCGGCTCGTCCTAAGTTGCATGACGACGTGCCGCTGAAACTCGGCGCCGTCCGAGATTCCGTAGGGCCGAGCTGCCTGGTGGACGGCTTCGGTCGGGAAGGCGCGGCGGGCGAGGTTCCGGTCGGCCGGTGCGAGCAACGCGAAGTCCTCCATGAGCGCCGCCGCGAGGGGGTTCCAGGCGAGGACCTCGAAGCTGGCGGACAAGACGATCGCAGCGGTCTGCGGCAATCGTTCGACGAGCGCGAGGATGCTCGGGCGCACGTCACGCTGGACTCGGCCGACCTGCAACGGTGCCGTGCCGGACAAGGCGTGCAGGTGCTCCGACTCCGCCGATGTCAGCAGGAGCGATCCTGCGATTCCGGCGAGTACTTCTGCTGACGGGCGGGGCGCACGCCCCTGCTCGAGCCGGACGTAGTACTCCGTGGAGATGTGGGCGAGGACCGCTACTTCCTCACGGCGGAGGCCAGGCGTCCGGCGGCGCGACCCGGTCGGCAGTCCGACGTCCTCGGGGCGCAACCGCTCACGTCGTGAGCGGAGGAAGGCGGCGAGTTCCGGCTTGTCCATGACCCGAGTCTCCACCGGTTCCGGCCGGAGATCCTGGTACCGCTCGTACCTGTATCCGCACGCTCCCTCGGCGTGACGCTGAGCGCATGACGAACGACATCACATCCAACCCGATCGGCCTCTTGTCCGACAAGGTCATCCTCATCACCGGCGCGAGCCGTGGCATCGGCGCCGCGGCTGCTCGGCTCTTCGCGGATGAAGGCGCCCGTGTGGTCCTCGCTGCCCGCAGCGCCCACGCACTCGAGGGGATCGTCGCCGAAGTCCGTGCGGCCGGGGGCACGGCAGACGCTGTCGCACTCGACCTCGCGGACCCGGACAGCATCCGCGCGGCCGTCGAGCAGGTCGACGAGCTGCACGGCCGACTCGACGGGGCGTTCAACAACGGCGCCGCGATCCAGCAGCCCGGACCGCTCGACACCACCAGCGACGAGGACATCGATACCCAGTTCGCCGTGAACTTCCGCGGTCACTGGGTGGCGATGACCGCCGAGGCCGCGCTGATGCGTCGCTCCGGCGGCGGCGCGATCGTCAACACGTCGAGCATCGGCAGCCGCCGCGCGAACCCGGCGCTGCCGGCGTACGGCGCGATGAAGCGCGCACTGAACAGCATCACCGAGACGGCCGCGGTGACCTGGGCGCCCGAGCACATCCGGGTGAACGGGATCACGCCGGGTGGCACCGCGACCGAGATGATCGAAGCGTGGGAGGCGGCGACGCCTGGCGTCACCGCCCAGATCACCGCTTCGGTCCCACTCGGGCGGATGGCTGAGCCAGCGGAGGTCGCCGAGGTCGCCGCGTGGTTGCTCAGCGACCGCGCGGCGATGGTGACGGGGGCGATCGTTCCGGTCGACGGGGGTGCCGGGGCCTGACGCCCACCGCTACGCTGGAAGCACGACGGGCCGGCTACCGGAACGTCGCCAGCCAAAGGCCCCGCTTGCGGGGCCTTTGTTCGTGCACCCGTCAGTGCTGCTTCCGGCGGCGGACGGCCTGCAGTGCGACGACCGCGGCACCGATGACGGCGAGACCGCCGGCCCAGGGGAGCAGGTGCATCGCGTCCGACCCCGTGTAGGCGAGCTCGCCCGTGGTCACGGTCGGAGTGGCGACCGTGCCCGTGGGGGAGACGGCCAGAGCCGCGGTGGGCTGGACGTCGACCGCGAAGGCGGTGGCGAACCCGCTCGAGGCGACCTCGAGGGAGTGCGTCGACGCCTCGGGGAACGTGACGTCGGTCGCGACCCACGGATCGCGGCTCGGCGTGATGACGTCGGAAGGGTGATCCGAGGTCACCGTGAACGGCACCGGGTAGCCGTCGGCGTCGTCGACCTCGTTGCCGAAGCGGTCGACCAGGTGGCCGCTGACGAGCAGGGTCCCGCCCTGGTCGATGGTGGGCTGGCCGCCCTCGAACCCGGCCCCGAACCCGATGTACCCGCCGTCGGGCTGACGGGTGGTCTCGTTCTCGAACGTCCAGACGGTGCCGTCGCGTTCGATGACCCAGCTGGTGGAGTGCGCGGTGAGGAAGGTGTCCTTGTCCTCGGCGGTGACCTCCACGCCGAGCGGTGCGGCGGCGTCGATCGTGATGTTGACGTACTGCGACGCGGTCGTGGTGCCGCTCGTCGCGACGATGCGGAACGCGTAGGTGCCGGAGTAGCGGGGTTTCCCGGAGAGCGCGCCGGTGGCGTGGTCAAGGGACAGGCCGTACGGCAGGTACCCGGACTCGTCACCGTCGTCCTCGCTCGCGTACGGATCGTCGAGCGAGTAGTAGGCGGCCGAGTACGTCGGTGCGGGGAAGCCCTCTGCGGCGAACGTGTGGGTGAAACGCTCACCTGCGACCGCGGAGAACGTGATCGGGTCGTCTTCGGTCGAGGCCTCCGGGAAGGCCGCCGCGTGCGTGACGACGGCCGTCGTGGTCGTCGCGGACTCGTCGGTGTCGCTGGTGATCGTGACGCTGATGGTCTTGCCGGCGTCCGCGGCAGCGACGACGTACGAGTCGGTGGTGGTCGGCAGGATCGCGTCGCCGCTGGCCCACGTGTAGGTCAGCTCGCCGGTGAAGTCGTGCCCGGTCGCCGTCAGGGTGCTGCCGACGGTCGCGTCCCCGGTGATCGTCACGGTCGGCGTCGCGGCCGGTTCTGCTGTGACGGGCGCGGTGGGATCGGGGGTCGCAGTCGCGGCCGGCGTGCTGACCGGCAGGGACGGTTCCGCGGTGGGATCAGCTGTCGCCTCGGCCGTCGGCGTGGACGTCGCCGCGGGAACCGGCGGAGCCGACTCGTCAGCGCCGTCGGCCGTGCTGTCAGTGCCCTGCGCCGGGGACGCGGTCGCGGTGCTCGTCGGCGCGACGGGCTGCTCGTCGGCGAAGGCGGTCGTGGCCGTCAACGCGCCGAAGCCGGTGCTCAGGCCGATGACGGCGATGGTCGCGCCGATCGCGCAGGCGCGTCGAAGTGTTGCAGTGCTGTGCTGCACGGGTGGTCCCCTCGGGTGTGCAGTCCGGCAGGAGACCGGACGTCTGAGATCGCCGGAAGCCGGCGCTCTCGGATCGTAGCCAACCTTGGAACGGGCTGAGGGCCACGTCGCGAGCATCCCCCACGAATTGGGGGCGAGTGCTCACTCCACCAACGACTGCGTCCCCAGCACGATCGCCAGCGCCAACCGCTCGGCGTCCACCGACCTGGGCACCGCCGTGTACGCCAGGATCCGCAGGTCCTCCGGCCCGACGACCAGGGTGTCGCAATCGAGTGTGATGAGCCCGACGTCGGGGTGGTCGATCACCTTGCGGCGGGCCGTCTCGCCCAGGGCCGTCGCACCCGAGTCCCACAGTTCGACGAACCGCGGGCTCGCCGCCCGCAGGTCCCGCACGAGCTGCTGCAACTGCCGGTCGAGCGGGTAGCGGGCCGCGGTCATCCGGAGTCCGGCGACCAGGTTCTCCTCGAACGCCGCCTGTTCCGCGGGCGTGTGCACGGCGCGGCTGCCGGCACCGACCAGGTGCCGCCAGGCGGTGTTCCGTTCGTTCCCGCGCATCCCGCCGATCGGCCCCATCAGGGCTTCGTGCGGAGCGTTGGTCACGAGCAGGTTCCCGGCGGCGTCGAGCACCGCGACCGGGGTGTCCGCCAGCCGGTCGAGCAGCCGCTGCACGCTCGGCGGGATCCGCGACGGCACGACGTCCGCGCCCGGGGCCGCGTGCCCGGCGAGCCGGTACAGCAGCTCGCGTTCGGCGTCCGAGACCCGGAGGGCACGCGTCAGCGCCTCGACCACCTGGGCGGACGGCGACGTCGCGCGACCCTGCTCCAGGCGGGTCAGGTAGTCGGCGGAGATCCCCGCGAGGCCCGCGAGTTCCTCACGCCGCAGTCCCGCCGCCCGACGTCGTGGCCCGACGGTCATGCCGGCCGCAGCCGGGGTGACGTGGTCGCGGAGCCGTCGCAGGGTGTGCCCGAAGTCCGTGTCCGCCATGCCCCCAGTCTGCGCGCACGTCGCGGCCGCGTCCTGGCCCCACCAGTCCTACGACAACCGGGCGACTCCCTGCCGACCGCGTCGAGCGTGACGCTGGACCCATGACAACGACACTCATCACCGGCGCCACCCGTGGCCTCGGCAAGGAAACCGCCCGCCAGCTCGTCGCAGCCGGCCACACCGTCTGGATCGGCGCTCGCGACGCCGACCAGGGAGCGGCCGTCGCCGCCGAGATCGGCGCCCGCTCCGTGCAGCTCGACGTCCGCGACGACGACTCGGTCGCCGCAGCCTTCGCGCACATCGACGCGAACGGCGGCCTGGACGTCCTGGTCAACAACGCCGGCATCGCGATGTGGGGTCTCAACGGACCGGACGCGCTCGCCGTGTTCGACACGAACGCCGTCGGCATCGTCCGCACGACCGAGGCCGCGTTGCCGATCCTGCGCCGATCGGCCAGCCCCCTCGTCGTCAACGTCGGCAGCGCGCTCGGCTCGTTCACGGCGGTCCACGACCCGGACAGTGCGGCGTCGACCGTGCAGGCCGCGGTCTACGGCGCGAGCAAGTCGGCCGTCTCGATGCTCACGGTGCAGTACGCCCGCATCGCACCCGAGGTGCGCTTCGTGGTGCTCGAGCCCGGCTACACGGCGACCGAGCTCGGTGGGGTGCCGAACCCGCACGGTCGCCCCGTCGAGGTGAGCGCGGCGACCGTCGCGGCCGCCGCGAGCGTGGGCCCGGAGGGCCCGACCGGCGTGTTCCTGGAGGACGGCCAGCCGCTCGGGTGGTGACGTCGTGACGGACTGGAGGCACGGTGCCAGCTGGCACCGTGCCTCCAGTCCGCCGTGCGGTCGCGTCTACAGCAGCTGACGCGCGTTGGTCGACGCGAGGTCCAGCAGCTCGTCGCCGCGACCGGACAGCACCGTGCGGATGGCGTAGAGCGTGAAGCCCTTCGCCTGCTCGAGCGTGACCGCCGGGGGCATCGACAGCTCCTGCCGGTTCGCGCGGACGGACACGAGCGCGGGACCGTCGTGCGCGAGCGCGGCGGCCATCGCGTCCTCGAAGTCGTCGGACACGTCGACCTTGAAGCCCTTGATGCCGATCGCCTCGGCGACCGTGGCGAAGTCCGGGTTCTGCAGCTCGGTGCCGTAGTTCACGAACCCGGCGGCCTTCATCTCGAGCTCGACGAAGTTCAGCGACGAGTTGTCGAACACGACGATCTTCACGGGCAGCTTGTTCTGCACGATCGTGATGAGCTCGCCGAGCAGCATCGTCAGGCCGCCGTCACCCGCGAGTGCGATCACCTGGCGGTCCGGGAACGCCGTCTGCGCACCGATCGCCTGCGGGACCGCGTTCGCCATCGTGCCGTGCACGAACGAGCCGATCAGGCGACGCTTGCCGTTCATCGTCAGGTAGCGCGAGGCCCACACGACGGGGGAGCCGACGTCGGGGATGAACACCGCGTCGTCGGCGGCGATCCGGTCGAGCACACGCGCGACGTACTGCGGGTGCAGCGGCTTCTTCCGGCCCGCGGGGACGGCCAGGTCGTCGAGCTTCTCGCGGGTCTTCCGGTAGTGCTTCAGGGCGTTGTCGAGGTGCGTCGTCGGGTGCGACCCGGTCAGCAGGGGGATGAGGGCGAGCGCGGTGTCCTTCACGGTGCCGACCAGGCCGATGTCGACCGGGTGCCGTCGGCCGAGCTGCGACCCGCGGATGTCCACCTGTACGTGCTTCGCCTTGGCCGGGAAGAACTGCTGGTACGGGAAGTCGGTGCCGAGCATGAGCACGACGTCGGCGTCCTCCATGGCGCGGTACCCGGACGCGAAACCGAGCAGGCCCGTCATACCGACGTCGTAGGGGTTGTCCCACTCGATGTGCTCCTTGCCGCGCAGGGCATGCACGATCGGGGCCTGCAGCCGTTCGGCCAGCGCGATGACCTCGTCGTGGGCGCCGGCGACGCCCGCTCCGGCCAGGATCGTGACCTTGTCGGCGCCGTTCAGCAGCTCGGCGGTGCGGAGCAGCTCGGCCTCACTCGGCACGATGCGGGGCGTCGTGCGCTCGATGCGGGTGGTGCGGTCGTCCTTCGCCTCGGCGAGCAGGACGTCGCCGGGGATGACGAGCACCGCGACCCCGCGCTTCTCGACGGCCTCGCGCATCGCGATCTCGAGCAGGCGCGGCATCTGGGTCGGGTCCGCGACGTACTCGACGTAGACCGAGCACTCGCGGAACAGCTCCTGCGGGTGAGTCTCCTGGAAGTAGCCGGAGCCGATCTCGGCGGTGGGGATGTGTGCGGCGATCGCGAGGACCGGGACGCGCGACCGGTTGGCGTCGAACAGGCCGTTGACCAGGTGCAGGTTGCCGGGGCCGCAGCTGCCGGCGCAGACCGCGAGCTCGCCGGTCAGTTCGGCCTCGGCGCTCGCGGCGAAGGCGGCGGCCTCCTCGTGGCGGACGTGCTCCCACCGGATCGTGCCGTCCTTGCGCAGCGCGTCGGTGAAGCCGTTGAGGGAGTCCCCCGGCAGGCCGTAGACGCGGGCGACGTCGTTCTTGCGGAGGGTGGCGACGATGTTCTCGGCAACGGTTGGCATGCCTCCTGTCTACTCGCGGGCGGCTGCGCTGAGTGCTTTCAGAGGCTCGCCGGGCCCGTGGTCGGAGTCCGGGCTGGGACGATGGTCGGATGACCGACGCGCCGCTGCTCCGCCCCCGCCGACCGGAGTCCGACGGCGCCGGGATCCTCGAGCCGTCGCCCTACCCGCTCGTCTCCGTCGCGATCGCGGTCATCGCCGTGGTCGTCATCACGCTCATCGGGTTCGCCCTCGGCACGGTCGACCTCGGACTGTCGAAGGCACTGAACGCGCTGCACACCGGCGCGATCGGGGCGTTCACCACGGCGGTCTACCACGTCATCAGTCCGGGTCCGGCGATCGGGATCACCGTCGTCGTCGTGGCCGTGATCTGGTGGCGCACCCGGAGTCTCCGTCCGGCCCTGGCCTTCGGCGGCACGATCGCCATCACGTGGGTGCCGTCCGCGGTCGTGAAGGAGATCGTCCACCGAGCCAGGCCCGACGTCGCCGTCCTGCCGCACCCGTTCCCGGTGCAGCCCGACCCCGGGTACCCGAGCGGGCACACCGTCTACATCACGGCGTTCGTGATCGCGCTGATCTGGCTGCTGCGCGAGACCCGGTGGCACCGACTGGCGCTGACGCTCGGGATCGTCGCGATCGTCGTCGTGTTCTTCTCGGTGTCGATCGACGCCGTGCACTACCCGACCGACGCGGTGGCCTCGATCCTGTGGGCGCTCGCCGTGGCCCCGGGGGTGCGGGTGGTGTGGGTCGACTGGCTCATGCCGCGGATCCCGTTCCTGCGGGGTCGGTAGTCGACGGGGCTGCCGACCCGGAACGACGTCCTGCTTGTCGTGCGACGTCGATGATGTCGTTCCGAGTCGGCCCCGACCGAGTCGGCGCCGACCGGGTCAGGCCAGGCGGGTGCGGCCCCGGGCGACGAGCAGCGCCACGACGGCCACCACGGCGGACGCGAGCATCACGATCGCCAGCGGTGCCGCCGTCACCGAGCCGCCGATGCTGACGAGCGGGGACACCAGCGCCGCGAGCCCGAACTGCAGCGCCCCGAGCACGGCCGACGCGCTGCCGGCAGCGGCGGGGACAGCACCGAGCGCCAGCGCCGTGGCGTTGCCGAGCACCAGGCCGAGCGAGCCGACCGCGGTGAACAGCGGGACCGCGAGCCAGAACACGGGTGCCGCGAAGACGACGAGCAGCGCGAACGCGACCGTCGACGCGAACACCAGGGCGATGCCGAGCGACAGCACGCCGGTGACCGAACGGGTCTCGGTGAGCTTGGCGGACACGATGCTCACACCCATCAGGGCCAGCGCGTTCAGCCCGAACGCCAGGCCGTAGCCGACGGTGCCGAGCCCGATCATGTCCTGGTACAGGAACGGCGAGGCGGAGATGTACGCCATCATCACGGCGAACGCGAAACCGAACACGGCGATGTAGCCGAGGAAGGTGCGGGAGCGCAGCGCACGGAGCGGCGAACCGGAGCCCTTCCGCTCCTCGCGCAGCACGTCGCGGTGCGCCTTCAGGTGGGTCTCACGGATGACGGCGAGCACCGCGACGAGCATGACCACGGACAGACCGAGGACGATCGACAGCAGGCCGCGCCAGCCGATCGGACCGGTGAGCAGGCCACCGAGCAGCGGAGCGACGACTGGGGCGACCCCGCCGACGATCATCATGAGCGAGAACGCGCGGGCTGCGGGCTTGCCGGTCGCCAGGTCGGAGATGACCGCACGGCTGATCACCATGCCGGCCGCACCGCCCAGGCCCTGCAGGAGTCGAGCCGCGATGAGCACGCCGATGTTCGGTGCGAACACGGCGGCGACGCTCGCGAGGACGCACAGTGCCGCGCCGGCGATGAGCGGCGGCACGCGGCCGAACCGGTCGGACAGCGGGCCGAAGACGAGCTGGCCGGCCGTGACGCCGACCAGGAACGCGGTCAGCGTGAGCTGCACGGTGGTGGCGCTCGCACCGAGCTCGGTGGTCATCTGCGGGAACGCCGGCAGGTACAGGTCGGTGGCGAAGGGGGCGACGGCGCTGAGCAGGCCGAGCACCAGCAGCAGCGGTGTCGTGATGCCCTGCTGCCTGGTCGTGGGTGTCGCGGCGTGCGCGCGGATGGTTCCGGTGTCCGTGGTCATTGTTATGAAAGCATAACTCATTGCCGATCCTCGGTACAGTACGGACATGCACTCCGCCGTGTCCGACCACGTCCTCGCCGACCTCGCCGACGTCGTGCTGCGGATCTCGCGGGAGATCGACCCGCACGGTGCCGGGGCACTCGACATCGTGCCGCTCACCGGGACCGAGGCGCTCGTGATGCGCTGGGTCGACCGCAACCCGGGCACCTCGCCGAGCGCGACGGCCGAGGCGACGGCACTCAAGCGCAGCAACCTCAGCGTCGCGCTGCGGTCCCTGGTGGAGAAGGGGATGGTCGAACGTCGGCAGGACCCGGACGATGCGCGGACCGTGCAGCTGCACTCGACCGACGTGGCGCGGGAGAGCATCGGACGCCTCCGCGCGCACTGGGCCGGCAAGCTCCGCGCCGCGCTCGGCGACGACGACGCCGGGTTGCCCGAGGCCCTCGCGCTGCTCGACCGGATCGACGAGGCACTCCGCGGGGTCTAGTCCTGCGGGGCGTCGTCCTCGATCGGCAGCAGCCGCCGAGCGCCGTGGCCTTCGTCGCCGAGCGTGTCGCCCGGGTTCACGACCGAGCACGCCCCGAGCGAGACGCAGCCGCACCCGATGCACTGCGTCATCTCCTGCTGCAGCCGCTCGAGTTCGAGCTGGCGTGCCCGCAGCCGTGCGCGCCACCGTTCGTTCAGCCGGTTCCAGTCGCGCAGGGACGGCATCCGGTCGGCCGGCAGCGTGCCGAACTGCTCGGCGACCTCGCTGAGCGGGATGCCGAGGCGCTTCGCCACCTGGATGATCGCGATCCGCCGTTCGACGTGTCGCGGGTACATCCGGGTGCCGCCGTCGGTGCGCTCGGGCCGGATCAGGCCCTTGCGCTCGTAGAAGTGCAGGGCCGACGCGGCGACGCCGGTGCGTCGGACGATCTCGCCGATCGGGAGCAGGTCGGTCGGGCGGGGCGGCTGGATCTCGACCATGGTCGAGATCCTACGGTGGATCTCGACGCGACGAACGGGCGGACGGGAGGCCCGTGGCGGGCCCGCCACGGGCCTCCCGTCCGCCCGTCGGTCGCGTCTACCGCTGCTGGAACGACTCCCAGAGCAGGAACGCGGTGAACAGGACGAACGGCGTGCACGCCACCACGTTGAGCCAGCGGTGTTCGACGACCACCGCGACGAACTCGCGCAGGAACGCACTCGGCACGTAGTACGGCGCCGTCGGCGAGCCGACCACCTGCGCGGGCAGGCCGAGCCGGCGGGCCAGGGTGGCGGCGCGGAGCACGTGGTAGTCGTTCGTGACCACGACGACCTGACCGTCGCGCCCGGCCTCGGCCTGCACGGCGCGGGAGAACCGCAGGTTCTCGCGGGTGTTGCGGGACTCGGTCTCGGGCCGGACGTCGTCGGGGTCCGCCCCGTTCGCCAGCAGGTAGTCGGCCATCGCGGTGCCCTCGGCGCGCGGTTCGTCGTCGCCCTGCCCGCCGGAGGGGATCAGCAGCGGCCGACGCCCGGCGGCCCGTTCGGCGCGGTACACGACGAGTGCGCGGTCGAGGCGGCTGCGGAGCAGGGGCGGCACCTCACCGCGGACCAGCCCGGAACCGAGGACGACGATCGTGTCCGGCACGCTGCCGTGACGCATCCGGCCGTAGACGACGGAGTACACGGCGAACGCGACGAGGGACACGGCGAAGTACCCGCACACGAACACCATCAGCACGGCGACCGCGATCCGGGCGCCGTCCCAGAGCGTGAACCCCTCGCCGCTCGCGGACACGAACAGCGCGATCGCCACCGCCGGCAGCACGAACACGAGCACCCCCGCGACCAACGACAGGGTGTTGCCGAGACTGCGCCCCTCGGAGCGGAGCATCCGGAACCCGTTCGCGATGAGGGCCACGCCGAGGACGACCACCGCGAGCGGGACGAGCAGCAGCACGGTGCCGACGACCAGGCTGAACCCGGGGACCACGAGCGTCAGCGCGGTCACGGCCGTCGCGAGCGCGAAGAACGCGGCCGCCGTCAGGAAGACGCCGTTCCGGAGCATCCGCGGGTCGCGCCGCCTGCTCGCGACGTACAGCAGCAGGAAGACCAGCGCGAAGCAGGCCGGCACCCCCACGGAGGTCATCGGTCGGCCGAACGGAGCGCGGTCATGCGCTCCACGCTACCGGTCGTGGATCAGGCGACCGCCCGGCGGATCAGGTCGGCGACGGTCGCCTCGTCCGCCTCGGAGAACTCCGGCGTGATCGCCCACGACGTCGGCCAGAACGTCCCGTCGTCGAGCGCGGCAGAGTCCTGGAACCCGAGCGTCGCGTAGCGGGCCTTGAACTTCGCGGCGTCCTGGAAGAAGAACGCCGCCTTGCCGTCCTGGTAGTACGCGGGCATGCCGTACCAGAGCTTCGGCGCGAGGTCGGGCGCGACCTCGAGCGCGATCCGGTGGATGCGTTCCGCGAGCCCGCGGTCCGGCTGGGGCATCTCGGCGATCTTCGCCTCGACGGCGGCGGCGTCCGCTGCCGCCTTCTCCGCCTTGGTGCCCTTCGTGCCGCGGGTGCGTTTGACCTCGGCGGCGTGCTCCTGCATCGCCGCGCGTTCCTCGTCGGTGAAGGTGCCCTCGGTCTTCGTCGTCCGTGCCATGGTGGTGCCCTTCCGTGTCGGTGCGTCGATCATGCACCCGATCGCGCTCGTCGCGCTCGTCGCGCTCGTCCGATGGCGCTGGTTGCGCCCGTCCGATGGCGCTGGTGGCAGGCTCGGACCATGACCTACATCGCCAGCGACGACCGCTACGACTCGATGACGTACCGCCGCACCGGCCGCTCGGGCCTCGACCTGCCGCTGCTCTCCCTGGGGTACTGGCACAACTTCGGTGACGACGTGCCGTTCGAGACGCAGCGCGCGATCAGCCGTCGGGCCTTCGACCTCGGCATCACGCACCACGACCTCGCGAACAACTACGGCCCGCCCTACGGTGCGGCCGAGGTGAACTTCGGGCGCCTGATGCGTGAGGACTTCCGGCCGTACCGCGACGAGATGGTCGTGTCGACCAAGGCCGGCTGGGACATGTGGCCGGGTCCGTACGGCCAGGGCGGCGGTTCGCGGAAGTACGTGCTCGCCTCGCTCGACCAGTCCCTGCAGCGCACGGGCCTGGACTACGTCGACGTCTTCTACTCGCACCGACTCGACGCCTCGACCCCGCTCGAGGAGACGATGGGCGCGCTGCACACGGCGGTCCAGCAGGGCAAGGCGCTGTACGTCGGCATCTCGTCGTACGACGCGGAACGCAGCCGCCAGGCCGCCGCGATCCTGCGCGACCTCGGCACCCCGCTCCTCATCCACCAGCCGTCGTACTCGATGCTCAACCGCTGGATCGAGACCGAGGGGCTGCTCGACGCCGCCGGCGAGCTGGGCTTCGGCGTGATCGGGTTCACCGCGCTCGCCCAGGGCCTGCTCACCGGCAAGTACCTGGACGGGGTGCCGTCGGACTCCCGTGCCGCCGCCGGCAAGTCGCTCGACGCGTCGAGCATCACCCCGGAGGTCGTCGCGCACCTCCGGGCACTGAACGACGTCGCCGCGGCTCGTGGACAGTCCCTGGCGCAGCTCGCCCTGGCCTGGGCGCTCCGTGACGAGCGGGTGACCTCACTCGTGATCGGGGCGTCGAAGGTGTCGCAGCTCGAGGACAACGTCGCGGCGCTGGCGAACACCTCGTTCACCGACGAGGAGCTCCACACCATCGACGAGCACTCGGTCGGCATCACCGACGTCGACCTGTGGGCGGGAGCGCGTGCCGGCGAGGTCTCCTGACCGCGGACCTACGAGCGGTTCGGTCCGGCGCCCACCGGGGTGCGACCGCGGAGTCGCTCGCGGCTGAGCGCCGGCAGCGCGAACCCGGTGTCCCGTTCGAGCACGTGGGTGCCCGGCGCGACGATCGCGTCGATCGCGTCGAGCAGCCCGTCGTCGAGGACGATCTCGGACGCCTGCACGTAGGCGTCCACGTGCGACACGGTGCGCGGCCCGATCACCACGGAGGACACGTCCGGGTGGGTCAGGGCGAAGGCGACCGCGAGCTCCGACACCGTGAAGCCGGAGTCGTCGGCCAGGCGTCCGAGCCGGTCGGCGACCTCGAGCTTCCGACGGTTCCGCGGGGCGCCGATGTCGTACGCGTCCGGTTGCTCGTCGACGTGCGGTGAGCGAGGTTGGACGGTGCCGTTGCGGTAGGTGCCCGCGAGCCAGCCGCCCGCGAGGGGTGCTCCGGCCAGGACCCCGAGACCGAAACGACGGGCGACCGGGAACACCGTGCGCTCCGCCGTGCGGGTGAGGATCGAGTAGGGCACGTGCGTCGCGGTGGCGCTCTTCGACCCGGACCGCAGCCACTGCGCCTCGACGAGCTCCTCGGCCGGGAACCCGGGGAGGCCGAAGGCTCGGATCTTGCCCTGTGCCACCAGGTCGGCGAGGGCGTCGAGCGTCTCGTCGAGCGACGTCGCCGGGTCCGGCAGCGCCGGCTGGTACAGGTCGATGACGTCGGTGCCGAGTCGCTGCAGGCTCCGCTCCACGGCACGGAACATCCACCGCCGCCCGTTGCCGCGGTGCGCCGGGTCCTGGTCGACCGGGGCGCCGAACCGCACCGACAGGAACACGTCCTCGCGACGTCCGGCGATCGCCGCGCCCACCGCGGTCTCGGCCAGGCCCGCGCCGTCGGCATCTGAGACGTCGACCGACGTCACGCCACGGGTGAGCGCCTCGAGCACGAGGGTCACACCGGCCGACGGGTCGTGGGCCGCGACGCCGGCGACGGCACGCGTCCCCAGCGTCAGCGAGCTGACGGGCGCCCCCGTGCGCCCCATGCGTCGCTGTTCCATGCGCGCCACGATATGGGCCGTGCGGGCCGCAGGACGGTCCGGTGACGAAGCATTACCCCTGGCCCCGACCGGAACGGTTGGTACGATGGACGCAGTTCTGAAACACGCAGTGTGTATCTACCGGCCGCCGGCTCCCCGGCGGACAACGGCGGCACCCGATGGGTCCGCCCCCACCGAACCGGGCCGGGCCGAGAAGGCACACCCCCATGCTCCACACCAGTCCCACCCCGTCCGCGCCCGCCCCGGAGCGCACGGACACCGCGACCGCCGGAGACGCCTCGCTCGTCTCCCTCGCCGGACGCTGGTACTTCCCGGTGGCGTTCATCGCCCGCCTGCCGTTCGCCATGATGGTCGTCGGGGTCCTCACCCTCGTCGTGGCCGCGCGTGACTCCGTCGCCCTCGGTGGCGTCAACTCCGCCTCGGTCGGCATCGGTGCGGCGGTGTTCGGACCGATGGTCGGCGCCGCCGCGGACCGGTTCGGCCAGCGTGCCGTGCTCGTCCCCGTCGGCCTCGTCAACGCGGCACTGCTCGGCGCGTTCCCCTTCGTCGTCAGCGGCAGCGCGCCGGACCTCGCCGTGCTCGCGATGGCGTTCTGCATCGGTGCGTCCGCGCCCCAGGTCGCGCCGATGTCCCGGACCCGGCTCGTCGCCATCATCGCGCAGCGCATGCGACCGGCCCGCCGCGAGAAGACCCTCAGCGGCACGATGGCGTACGAGTCCGCCGCCGACGAGACCGTCTTCATCATCGGCCCGTTCCTGGTCGGCATCCTCGCCAGCGCGATCGCCCCCTGGGTCGCCGTGGCGGGGGCCTCGGCCCTGACCTTCGTGTTCGTGACCGCCTTCGCGCTCCACCCCACCGGCAAGCTCGTGCTCGGGCAGCACGAGGAACTGACCCAGGCCCCGGCGCGCCAGCTCCTGCGTCCGCGGCTCGTCGTCGTGGTCGTCGGGATCCTCGGCATCGGCCTGTTCTTCGGCTCGACGCTGACGTCGCTGACGGCGTTCATGGAGACCCACGGCGAGGCGTCCCAGGCCGGCCTGCTCTACGGCCTGATGGGCATCGGTTCGGCCGGACTCGCCCTCGGGTCCGCAGCGTTCCCGCGGTCGTTCGGCCTCGGCTGGCGCTGGCTCGTGTTCGGTGTCGTCCTGCTCGGCGGCGCGATCGCGTTCTCGCAGGCCGACTCCGTCGTGGCGGTCGGCATCGTCCTGGCGATCATGGGCGTCGGCATCGGCCCGACCCTCGTCGCCCAGTACAGCCTCGGGTCGGACCGTTCACCGGTCGGCCGGTCCGCGACCACGATGACGATCCTCGGATCCGCCGTGATCGTCGGGCAGTCGATCGCCTCCGCCATCACCGGCGACCTGGCGGAGCAGCACGGCACGTCCGTCGCGATGGTGCTCCCCGCGGCCTCGGCAGCGGTCGTCGTGCTCGCGGCCGTCGTCAACCTGCTGCTGCGGCGCCGTACCGCCGCCTGACGATCAGGACTCGGTGTCGTCGACCAACAGGTCCTCATGCCGGTAGTCGTCGGCACGCAGCCCGGCGCGGGCGATCATGTGCGTCGAGACGGGCACCAGGAACAGCTGGAACACCATGATGGGCAGGACGACCCAGAACGCCGTCCAGGTCCCCACCGCGACGACGATCGCGGCCAGTCCGAACGCCAGCCCGAGCACCTGCGGCTTCGCCATGGCGTGCAGGCGGACGAGCGGGTCCGGGAAGCGCACGATGCCGACCCCGGCGCCGAGGGACAGCAGCGAGCCGATGAGCAGCAGGGCGAGCGCGATCCACGCCCGCACGCCGGCGCCGTCGAGGAACGCCTGGATCATCTCGGTCACGACTGCTCCTCTTCTTCTGCGGCGTGCTCGGGGGTTGTGACGCTCAGGCCCTCGTCCGACGGGTCCGACGACGGCGTGACCGCTCGGGCCACCGCGACGGTCGCGAACACGCTCGTCGCCGCGATCACCACGAGCACGGGGATCCCGGTCAGGTCGCGCCGGACCACCATCGACGCCGCGATCACCACGAGCACGGTCGTCAGGACCATGTCCGATCCGATCATCCGGTCGAGGATCGTCGGTCCGCGCACGATCCGGAACACCGCGAGCGCGAGGGTGGCGCCGAGCAGGGCCAGGACCAGGGTGATGCCGATCCCCATGACGACGACGGCGGCGCTCATCGGGTGACCTCCGGCAGCGGTTCGGACAGTTCGGAGACGTCCTGCTTCGAACCGAGGGCACGGATGACCATGGCCTCGATGCCGAGGGCCTCGCGACGGGCGGCCTCGACCTGTTCGACCCGCTCGGTGTCGAGCACGTGCAGCAGCAGGCGCCGACGGCGGAGGTCGACGTCGGCGACGTACGAGCCGGGCACCAGCGAGATCGCGAGGGTCGCCAGCGTGAAGGTCATCTCGGCGGTGGAGTGCAGCTGCACGAGCGTGATGGAGCTGCGGCGGACACCCCGCGGGCGGAACGCGACCCAGGCGACCCGGAACGACGCCGTGATGACGAGTCCGGACCACACCACGAGGAACCGGACGGCGTGCACGATCGAGAAGCGGGCCGACAGCGGGACCGGCGGGAGCGGCAGCGCCTGGGTGACCAGGAGCGCCACCACGATGCCGCAGAGCAGGGTCAGTGGCGTCCACGAGCCCCAGAGCAGGGCCCACAGGACGGTCAGTCCGGCGACGAGCGGGACGTCGTACCGCCACGCCACCGCGATGCGGCGGGCGTTCGCGACGTGTCGGGTGTCGGTGTTCACCGGTCACCCCCGAGGACGGCCTGCACGTACCGGTCCGGCGACTCGAGCGACTCCGCTGCGCGGCTCGCGTACCCGTAGAGCGGGCCGGCGACCACGGTGAGGGCGACGGATCCGAGGACCGCGACCGTCGTCACGCCGACGAGCATGCGCGGCAGCCGGACCTTGGTCGGCGCTTCGCCGACCGTCTCGGTCGACCCGGTGGTCGGACGGGAGGCGCTGCTCGCGTGGGGTGCGTCGGTGACCGTCACCGAGCCTCCTGGGTGGAAGGCCTCACCCGTCTCCTCGGAGACGGTCAAGGGGGCGGGTTCCGGCGACCGCAGGGCTGCGTGCGGTTCGGCGGTCGTCGCGTGCGGCGCCGCGGCCTCGGCCGCGGGCTTCGGCCGCCAGAAGGCGGCGTCCCACACGCGCATCAGCGCGTACAGCGTGAGGAGCGACGTGACCACGCCGGCGGCGATCGTGACGTACGCCAGCGGGGAGCCGTCCTCGGCGGCGGCGCGGAACAGCCCGAGCTTGCCGATGAAGCCGGAGAACGGCGGGATGCCGCCCAGGTTGAACGCCGGGATCAGGTACAGCGCGGCCAGCAGCGGCGCGGCCTTCAACAACCCGCCGAGCGACCGGGTCGACGTGGTCCCCCCGACGCGTTCCATCAGGCCGGACACCAGGAACAACGTGGTCTGCACGACGATGTGGTGCACCGTGTAGAACACCGCGGCTGCCGTCCCCGCGACCGTCCCGAGCCCGACACCCATCACCATGAAGCCGATGTGGCTGATGAGCGTGAAGGACAGCAGGCGCTTGACGTCGGTCTGGGACACCGCACCGAGCACGCCGACGACCATCGTCAACACCGCCACCACGAGCAGCACGTTGTTCAACTGCGGCCCGGGGAAGATCACCGTCTCGAGACGGATGATCGCGTAGATGCCGACCTTCGTCAGCAGACCGGCGAAGACGGCCGTGACCGGGGCCGGGGCGGTCGGGTACGAGTCCGGCAGCCAGAACGCCAGCGGGAAGACCGCCGCCTTGATGCCGAAGCCGATGAGCAGCATCGTGTGCAGGAGCAGCTGCACGTGCTCGGGCAGATCGGCGACGCGCTCGCTGATCTGGGCGATGTTGACCGTGCCGGTCGCGCCGTACACCAGGCCGATCGCGGCGAGGAAGATCGCCGACGCGATCAGGCTCGTGACGATGTACGTGGTGCCGGCCCGGACCCGCTGCTCGCTGCCGCCCAGGGTGATGAGCACGTAGCTCGCCACGAGCAGCATCTCGAACGCCACGTACAGGTTGAACAGGTCGCCGGCGATGAACGAGTCGAGCACGCCCGCGGCCAGCACGAGGTACGTCGGGTAGAAGATCGTGACCGGGGCCTCGCCGTCGTCGGCTGCGAGCCCCTGGCCGATCGAGAACAGCAGGACGATGAGCAGCACGCTGGCGCTCACCGTGAGGAGCAGGGCGCTCAGGCGGTCGACCACCAGCGAGATGCCGTACGGGGCGTCCCACCCGCCGACCTGCACGACGATGGTGCCGTGGTGGTCGACGAGCACCATGAGGGTTGCGGCGACGGCGAGTGCGACGACGAGCACCACGACGGTGATCGCTCGCTGGAGCTTCTGGTGCCGCAGGAGGCCGAGTGCGACGGCGGCGCCGAGCAGCGGGACGAGGACGAGGAGCGGGACGAGCCAGGTCATCGGTTCACTCCGTCCTGGTGCGGTTGGTGTTCGTGCGGATCGTCGGCGTCCTCGGGGGACTTCGGGTCGAAGTCGGCTTCCGGGTCGTCGTCGGGGTCGTCGCGCGTGCGGCCGATGGCGACGTCCGCTTCGTCGACCTCGACCTCGTCGGCACGGGACAGCTGCCACGAGCGGTGGATGAGGGCGAGCAGGAACGCGCTCACGGCGAAGGTGATGACGATCGCGGTCAGGGCGAAGGCCTGGGGGAGCGGGTCGGTGATGCCCTCGGAGGACTTGCCGATCGGCGGGTTGCCGGCAGCGCCGGACATCACCAGCAGGAGCAGGTTCAGGGCGTTGCCGAGCAGCAGGAAGCCGAGCAGCATCCGGGTCAGGGACCGCTCGAGCAGCAGGTAGACGCCGCAGGAGAACAGCACGGCCATCGCGATCACGAGGACGAGGGTGACGGTCATGTGGCGCTCCCTTCCGGGGTGGGGGCCTCGAGGGTGTCGCGGACGGACCCTTCGGTGGTGTCGCGGGTGGGTGCCCCGGCATCCTCGAGGCGTTGCCGGTCCACCTCGGCGCCGAGGCTGCGGAGGACGTCGAGCACCAGGCCGACGACGACCAGGTACACGCCGATGTCGAAGAACGTCGCGGTGACGAACTCGACGTGGCCGAGGATCGGGACGGTCGCCTCGAAGAACTCGGAGTACAGCGCTTCGCGCCCGAAGAACAGCGGCACGATCGCGGTGATCGCTGCCGTCGCGACACCGAGTCCGAGCAGTCGACCGGCACGGACCGGGGCGGCGGCGCCGAGTTCGGCCGGGCCGCCCGCCAGGTACCGGGCCGCCAGCGCGATGCCGGCGACGAGGCCACCGGCGAAGCCGCCGCCGGCCGCGTTGTGCCCGGCGAACAGCAGGTAGACCGACAGGACGATGAGCCCGTGGAACAGCAGTCGGACCACCACGTCGAGGAGTGCCGAGCGGCCGGTCGGGATGGCGGCGCTCGTCGGCAGCCAGGCGCGCGGCTCCCCGTCGGTGCGCTGGCCGTCCGCCGTCAGCTTCTCCGGCAGGTCACGGAGCCGGGGCAGCGTGTCCTCGCGGGAGTTCACGAAGATGAGGCTCGCGACGCCCGTGGCCGCGGCGACGACGACGGTGAGCTCACCGAGGGTGTCCCAACCGCGGAGGTCGACGAGCGCGACGTTGACGACGTTCAGGCCGTGGCCGAACGAGCTCGTGAGCGCCGGCAGGTCCGGCCAGATCGGGTCGGCGGTGCGCGCCGAGGCGGCGACGATGACGACGATCGCCAGCGTGAGGCCGGCCAGCCCCGCGAAGAGCGCACGGACGATGCGGAACCGGCTCGGGTTCGTCGTCGCGATGCGCGGGGGGAGCCGCCGGAGCACCAGGACGAACGCGATGAGGGTGACGGTCTCGACCACGAGCTGCGTGAGCGCGAGGTCGACCGCACCGTGCAGGACGAACAGGACGGACATGCCGTAGCCGGTCACGCCCACCAACACGGCGGCGGCGAACCGGGTCTTCGCGGTGAGGACGGCGATGGCGCCGACGGACATCACGATGACGACCGGGATCTGCCCCCACGAGTCGGAGAACCGGACGTGGAACTCCCACGGCCCGCCGAGCACGAGGTTCGCGAGCGCACCCGCCACGAACACCGACAGGATCACCGTCAGGTAGTAGGGGAGCGAACCCCGCTGCACACCGGCGGTCAGGCCCGTCGCGAACCGGTCGAGGCCGCGCATGAGGTGCCGGTAGGTGCCCGAGGCGCTCGGGAACCCGGCGAGCTGGTGCTGCAGTGCCTCGACCGGACGTCGGAGGGCGAACAGTGCGAGACCGCCGACCAGGGTGACGGCCGAGATGCCGAGCGCCGGTTCGAGGCCGTGCCAGAGCGCGAGGTGGGGGACTTCCTCGCCGGGGAGCGAGGCCGCCGTCGCCGCGGGCTCGATGCCGTGCGCGACGACCGGGGTCAGCAGGCCGAGGGCGAGACCGGTCAGCGCCAGGATCGACGGCACCACACCCAGACCGTGCAGGGCGTGCGGTTCCGTCTGGGCGACGTCGGGCTTGCGGGCGAACGCTCCCCAGAAGAAGCGGAGCGAGTACGCCACGGTGAGCACCGAGCCGAGCGTCACGCCGACGAGGGCGAACCAGGCCCAGCCGGCGTCGGGTCCGTGCAGCGATTCGGTGAAGCCGGTCAGCACGGCTTCCTTCGCGACGAAGCCGATCGTCGGCGGGATGCCGGCCATCGACACGAGCGCGAGGGCGGCCACGACGGCCAGCCACGGTGCCTTCCGGCCGAGGCCGCTCAGGCGCCCGAGGTCGCGGGTGCCGGTGGTGTGGTCGATCGCCCCGACGACGAGGAAGAGTGTGGACTTGAACGCGGCGTGCGCCACGAGCAGGGCGACCCCGCCGAGCGCCACCGCGGGCGCGCCCCACCCGGCGGCGAGCACGAGGAACCCGAGCTGCGCGACGGTGCCGTAGGCGAGCAGGAGCTTGAGGTCGGTCTGGCGGAGCGCTCGGTAGCCACCGATGAGCATTCCGAGGACACCGAGCACGGTGATCGTCTCGCGCCAGCCGTCGAGCAGTGCGAACGCCGGAGCGAGCCGGGCGACGAGGTAGATGCCGGCCTTCACCATCGCTGCGGCGTGCAGGTACGCGCTGACCGGGGTCGGAGCTGCCATGGCCGCGGGCAACCAGAAGTGGAACGGCACGATCGCCGACTTCGTCAGCGCGCCGAGCAGGAGGAGGACCACCGAGACGGTGACGATCGGTCCGGTCGGCGGGGCGGCGATGATGCCGGAGAGCGAGGTCGTGCCCGCCGTGACCGACAGCATGACCAGACCGGCGAGCATCGCCAGACCGCCGGCGGTGGTGACGACGAGGGCCTGCATCGCGGCCGCACGGCTCGCACGCTTGTCGGCGTCGTGTCCGATGAGCAGGTAGGAGAAGACCGTGGTGGCTTCCCACAGGACGAAGAGCACGATGACGTCGTCGGCGAGGACGAGCCCGAACATCGACCCGGCGAACGCGGTCAGCACGCCCGCGAACCGACCGATCCCCGGTTCGTCGCGCCCGAAGTACGAGGCGCAGTAGACGAGCACGAGGGCCCCGACGATCGACACCACGAGCGCGAGCACCCACGACAGGGCGTCCATCCGCAGCGTGATCTCGAGGTCGAGCTGCGGGACCCACCGGTGCCGTTCGACGACGCTGCCGTGCAGGGCCGCGTCCGTCTGCAGCACCGTCAGCACGGCGGCGGCTGCGGGCGCGAGGGCGGCCACGTAGAACACGCGGCGGCCGAGGACGGGGGTCAGGGCGGGGACGATCAGGGCGACGATCGCGAACGCGACGAGGACGAGGACCATCGGGCACCTCCTCGGGGTCGGGCTGCAGTCCGGCTCACTGGGCCCTCACAGCCTACGAAGAGTGGGATGTGGAGAACCTGTGCGACCGGACAGCCTGCTCGCGCTCGGTTCACACTGTGAACACCACTCTGCCCGTGCTCCCGGCGGGCTGTCCGGCCCACGTCGCCTCGACGTCCGCCAACCGCACGGCCGTCGCGTCCACCCGGACGGTGCCGTCCGCGATCGCACCGACGATGCCCGGGAGCTCGGCGACGAAACCGGCACGCCCGACCGACCCCTGCCCGCTGCCGACGATCGTCAGGCCCGAGGCGCGCAGTGCCGCGGACGGGATCGTCGCCTCGTGGCCCGCGGTGGAACCGATCGCGATCCAGTCGAGTCGGCGGCCCGGGTCGGTGCGGGCGGTGACGACGGCGCGCATCACGTCGGCCGCGGGATGGCCCCAGACGTAGTCGATGACCACGTCGACGTCGGCTGCCGCTGCGCCGAGGGCGTCGACGTCGGTCAGCGGCAGCACGACGTCTGCGCCGAGGGCGGTGAGCGCCGCCAGCCGCTCCGGGTTGCGCCCGCTCGCGACGACGTGTGCGGCACCGAGGTGCTTCGCCACCTGCACCGCTGCGGTGCCCGAGGCCCCGGTCGCGCCGAGCACGAGGACGCGGCTGCCCGGGGCGAAGTCGATCCGCCGGCGCAGGGCCACCCACGACGACAGCACCGGGTTCACGCCGGCGGCCACGGTGACCGGGTCGGCACCGTCGGGCAGGACGACGCTCGCCCGCGGGTCGACCGCGACGCGCTCGGCCATGGTGCCGCGGGTGTCGCTCGCGACGGCGACGTAGCGGAGCGTGCCGTCGGGGAACCGGGCGACGCCGTCGACGCCGGGGACCAGGGGGAGCGCGCCCTCGCTGGTGTAGTGCGAACCGTCGGCCTGCGAGCGGACCCGCGGGTGGAGACCGGCCGCGACGACGTCGACGACGACCTCGCCGGGTCCGGGAGTCGGTTCGTCGAACTCCTGCCAGGTCGGGGCGTGGCCGAACTCGGTGACGACTGCTGCGTGCATGGTGTCCTCCATTTGCTTCGTGTTACGAACAAAGTAGTTCGCATCACGAAGTTCGTCAACTAGGCTGGAGTGGTGCAGGAGATGACCGAGGACGAGCAGCTCGTCGATGCCCTGGGCGAGGCCGCGTTCCGGACGATGGGGCCGCTGACCGGGCTCGCGGCCGATGCCGGGCTGTCGCTGACGCAGCTGCGGGTCCTCGCGATCCTGCGTGACCGTCGTCTGCGGATCGGTGACCTGGCGCAGTACCTGGGGCTCGAGAAGTCGACGATGACCGGGTTGGTGGCGCGCGCGGAGAAGAAGGGGTTGCTCGCGCGGCAGCCGAACGCGGACGACGCCCGCGCGGTGGACGTCGTGATCACCGACGCCGGTCTCGAGGTGGCGCGCTCGCTCGAGGGCGCGATCCGCGATGCACTGCTGCCGCTCACCGCCCGGTTGCCGGAGCGGGACCGGCGGCAGCTGCGCGCACTCCTGGAGCGGATGCTGCGCTGAACCCTCAGCGGCCGTGCGCGCGTGCCGGGATCTGTGTCGCGAGCTTGCCGCCGGAGACGTCGAGCAGGGTGCCGGTGACGTAGCCCGAGGCGTCGCTCGCCATGAAGACGAGCAGGTCGGCGACGTCGTCCGCGGTCTCCCACCGGCGCAGCGACAGGGTGTCGAGCAGGCGGTCCTGGGCCTCGGCCGGCATGGTCGCGAACCCGTTCATCGCCGTCGGGACCATGCCCGGCGCGTACGCGTTGACGGTGATGCCCCACGGGCCGAGCTCCGACGCCAGCACCCGGGTGAACGAGACGACCGCGGCCTTGGACGCCGCGTAGGCAGCGCTGCCGACACTCGGGACGATCGCGGCGAACGAGGCGGCGTTGATGATCCGCCCCCGTCCCGCGGCCTGCATCACCGGCGCGACGGCCTGGCTCATCAGGAAGGTGCCGCCGAGGTTGACGTCCATGCACCGGCGCCAGGCATCCCACTGCAGCTCGGCGACGGTGCCCTCGACGTTGATGCCGGCGTTGTTCACGAGCACGTCGATCGTGCCGTGCCGGGTGACGACCTCGTCGACGGCGGCCCGGACCGACTCGGGGTCGGCGACGTTGCACACGACGTGGTCGAGCGGGAAGTCGGGCTCGAAGGCCAGGTCGAGGGCGACGACGCGACACCCCTCGGCGACGAAGCGGTCGGCGAGCGAGCGTCCGATCCCGCGTGCTGCGCCGGTCACGACCACCACACGGTCGGTCAGGTCGAGGTGCATCGTTGCTCCTGTCGTTGGTCACTGCAATAGGCATACTATTGCAGCATGGCGAAGCAACGGGTGCTCTGGGTCACCGGCGGCGGCAGCGGCATGGGCGCCGCGAGTGCCGAGGCCGCTGCGCGCGACGGGTGGACGGTGGTCCTGAGCGGGCGGCGCGTGGACCGGCTCGAGCAGGTCGCGGCGACGATCACGGCCTCCGGCGGCACGGCGGCGGTCCTGCCCCTCGACGCTGCCGATCCCGCTGCCGTCGCGTCTGCGCGGGACACCGTGCTCGAGCGGTTCGGACGACTCGACGCGGTCGTGCTCGCCGCCGGGCTGAACGCGCCGCGGCGCCGGTGGGACGACCAGTCGTTGCCGGACTTCCGCGCGATCGTGGACACGAACCTCACCGCGGTGGTCGCGGTCGTCGACGCCGCACTGCCTGCGCTCCGCGAGTCCGGCGGCGTGGTCGTCGTGGTGTCGTCCTACGCCGGGTGGTCCTTCCAGCCCGGCGCCGGCGTCGCGTACTCCGCCTCGAAGACCGCGCTCGGTTCGGTCGTCCGGAGCCTCAACCAGCAGGAGGCAGACCACGGGGTCCGGGCGACGCACCTGTGCCCCGGTGACGTCGCGACCGACTTCCTCGACCAGCGGCCGTCGGTGCCCGACGCCGCCGCACGATCGGCGATGCTGCAGCCGGAGGACATCGCCCGCGCGGTGTCGTTCGTGCTCGAGGCGCCGTCGTACATGCGCGTCGACGAACTCGTGGTCAGCCCGGTGTCCCAGCGGTGACCAGCACGTTCGACCGCGTCCTCGACCAGATCGGTGCCGACGTCGTCTCCGGCGCCATCGCCGTGGGCAGCCGCCGGAGCATCGACGACCTGGTGGCGTCGACCGGGGCCAGTCGCAGCATCGTCCGCGAGGCCGTCCGCGTCCTCGTCGCCCTCGGCCTGGTCACCGCGCGGCGCCGGGTCGGCGTGACCGTCCTCGGCGTGCTGGAGTGGGACGTCCTGGATCCGCGGGTCGTGCGGTGGCGTCTCCGGGGCCCGGACGGTGACCGCGTGGCGGTCGAGCTCCGCGAACTCCGCGCGGCGGTCGAACCCGCCGCAGCCGCCGCAGCAGCCCGGCGGGCGCCCCTCGACGAGTGCGCGGACCGACGGGAGGCGCTCCGCACCACCGCGGACGAGCTCGCCGCCGCAGCGGCCCGCGACGACCGCCTCGACTTCGTGGCCGCGGACGTGCGGCTCCACGCGCTCGTGCTCGACCTGTCCGACAACACGCTGTACCGACGCCTGCACCGCGTCGTGGGCCAGGTACTGCGCGAACGCGGGAGCATCCGCCCGGACCGGCACGACGTCGGCCTCCACCTCGCGCTCGCCGGTGCCGTCGTCGACGGCCACCCGGACGACGCGGCCGCGGCGATGCGGGCGATCGTCGAGCGCACGTGAGCGGTGCCCCGCCGACCTGGGAAGATGGAGTCCGGTGCGCTCCTCCGGCGCCCGTGGAGGGTGAGCGTGGACGCAGCACAGGACCTGGTCGTCCAGCTCATCGGCACCCCGTGGACGTTCGTCGTGGTCGGCCTCGTGCTCGCCGTCGGCAGTGTCGCGGTCTTCCTCCCCAGCCAGGCGCTCGTCGTCGCGGTCGGCACGCTCCTGGTGGGCGGTGACGGCGGCCTCCTGCCGGTCCTCGTCCTCGTCGTCGCGGCCTCGATCGGCATGGTCCTCGGCGACCTCGGGCTGTACCACCTGGCGCGCTCGGTCGACCTCGGCTCGAGGTCGTGGTTCGCGCGTCCGAAGGTCCGCAAGGCCCGGGACGCCATCGACGGCCGCTACCGTGCCGCTCCCGGGCGCATCGCGGTCCTCGGACGCTTCATCCCGATGGGCCGGCTGACGACGAACCTGGTCGGCGCGGACAGCGGGCTCGACGTTCGGCGGTTCCTGGTGAGCTGCGTGCTCGCCGACGTCGTGTGGGCCGCGTACTGCGTCGGCATCGCGGCGGCCACCGGGCGCTGGAGCCGCGAGCAGCCCTTCCTCGTCACGACCCTCGCGGTCGTGGCGTCGATCCTGCTCGGCCTCGCGATCTCGGCGATCGAGAAGGCCGTGCGACGACGCAGCGAGGCGGCGGCTGCGGCCTGACGAACGTAGGGTGGGGACACCGTTCGAAGGAGAACCCGTGCTGCTCGACGACCTCGTACCGGACCCTGACGCGCTCGAGCGCATCGCCACCGGCAGCACGTGGGCCGAAGGACCCTCCTGGATCCCGGCGTCCCGCACCCTGCGCTGGTCGGACATCCCCGGCGACCGGGTCCTGCAGTGGCACGCCGACTCCGGCGAGACCTCGACGTACGCCGAGGGCGTCGAGTTCACCAACGGCCGGACGCTCGACCGCGACGGCAGTGTCGTCCAGTGCTCGCACGGACTCCGGCGGGTGGAGCGCGACCGCGACGGCGTCGTCACGCCGATCGTCGACGCCTGGGCCGGCGTGCGGTTCAACTCGCCGAACGACGTCGTCGTCGCGCGGGACGGCAGCGTGTGGTTCACCGACCCGGCCTACGGCATCACCCAGCCGCGCGAAGGCCACCCCGGCGTGCGCGAGTACGGCGACCACTGGACGTTCCGCTGCGGACCGTCCGGTGAGGACCTGCGCCCCGTCGCGACCGACGTCGACGAGCCGAACGGACTCGCTTTCGACCCGTCCGAGCGGGTCCTGTACATCGCGAGCTCGTCGGGGGACGAACCGGTCATCCGCGCCTACGACCGCGGCGGTGACGGCGGCGACCTGCTCAAGAACGGCCGGGTGTTCGCACGACTCGAGCCGGGCGAGGGCGCACCGGACGGCATCCGGGTCGACGTGCACGGCAACGTGTGGTCGTCGTCGCACCGCGGCGTCGTGGTGTTCGACCCCTCCGGCGAGCGGATCGGCGAGGTGGCCGTCCCCGAGGTGACGTCGAACCTGTGCTTCGGCGGCGACGACGGCACGACGCTGTTCCTGACGGCGACGACGTCGGTCTACCGGATCACCACGACGACGCGGGACGCTGCCGTATCCTGACTCGGCCATGCAGTGCGACTACTTCGACCGCGGGGTGTGCCGGTCCTGCACGCTCATGGGGCAGCCCTACGCCGACCAGGTCCTCGACAAGGAGCTCCGCACCCGCGAACTCCTGCACGACGCCGTCGAGGCGGCTGGCGGCCCCGGAGCCGTCACGTGGTCACCGGCGATCACGAGCCCCGAGTCCGGGTACCGGAACAAGGCGAAGATGGTGGTCGGCGGCTCGACCGAGCACCCGACCGTCGGCATCCTCGACCACCGGCAGCGCGGCGTCGACCTGCGGCACTGCGGGATCTGCACGCCCGGCATCCGACACGCGCTGCCCCTGCTCGCCGACTTCGTCCAGACCGCGGGGTTGATCCCGTACGACGTCGCTGCCCGACGCGGCGAGCTGAAGTACGTCCTGGTCACCGAGTCGCCCGACTGCGAACTGATGGTGCGGTTCGTCCTGCGGTCCGAGGGGCAGGTGGCTCGGATCCGGCAGTACCTCGATGTGCTGCGCGACGCGCTGCCGAACGTGGTGGTCGTCACGGCGAACCTGCTTCCCGAGCACAAGGCCGTGACCGAGGGCGACCGGGAGATCGTGCTCACCGAGCAGGAGACGCTGCCGATGCGCCTCGGCGGGATCACGATGCACCTGCGGCCGCAGAGCTTCTTCCAGACCAACACCGCCGTCGCCACCGAGCTGTACGCGCAGGCCTCGGCGTGGATCGACGAGCTCGACCCGGCGTCGATGTGGGACCTGTACTGCGGCGTGGGCGGGTTCGCCCTGCACGCTGCGCGACCGGGCCGAGCGGTGACGGGCATCGAGACCAGTGCCGAGGCGATCCGTTCGGCGAAGCAGTCCGCGCGCGAGGCCGGGCTCGAGGGGATCCGGTTCGCCGCCGACGACGCCACCGAGCACGCACTCCGCGCCCGACCCGACACCGTGCCCGAGCTCGTCCTGGTGAACCCGCCACGACGCGGGATCGGCGAGGCGCTGTCGACCTGGCTCGAGGAGTCCGACGTGCAGCACGTCGTCTACTCGAGCTGCAACCCGGTGACCCTGGCGAAGGACCTCGCGCGCATGCCCTCGTTCCGGCTGCGCCGCGCTCGTGTGCTCGACATGTTCCCCCAGACCGGCCATCTCGAGGCCGTCACGCTGCTGTCGCGGGCGTGATCCGGGCCTCCTGGCCGGCATTGCCAGGGAACTGCCAAGGTGACGTACCCGGGTACGGCTCGATGACCATGGCCATGGGCATCGAGGCGTACAGGTTCGGGTGCGGGGTACATAGCACCGACGGGTAGAACCGTTTGTCTCGGTTTGATAACGGTGAAGAGTTTCCTATGGTTGCCGACCGAGGTGCCGCCGGCCCGATGACCACTGCCCCCGGTGGCGCACCCCACAACTGACCGCGATCGGTCGGGGTGGGCAGTGGATTCCGCGTTCGAAGCGGCTCGTGACCCCGGTGGAGCAATCACATGAAGAAGCTTTCCCGTACCCGCACCATCGTCGGCGGCCTCGCGTTCGCCGGCATCGCCGCGACCGGTGTCGGCCTCGCGGCAACCCCCGCGAACGCTGCGTCCGGCTCGACCTGGGACGCCCTCGCGCAGTGCGAGTCCGGCGGCAACTGGGCCATCAACACCGGCAACGGCTACTACGGCGGCCTGCAGTTCAACCTCGGCACCTGGCAGGCCAACGGTGGCGTCGGCAGCCCCGCCGGCGCGAGCCGCGAGGCCCAGATCGCCGTCGCCGAGCGTGTCCTCGCCACGCAGGGCTGGGGTGCCTGGCCCGCCTGCTCGGCCCAGCTCGGGCTGAGCGGCACGAGCGGTGCCGCACCGGCCGCCGCTGCTCCGGCCCCGGCAGCCCCCGCTGCTCCGGCCCCGACGCAGCAGGCCGCACCGGCCCCCGCTGCCCCGGAGCAGGCCGCACCGAGCACCCCGGCTCCTGCTCCGGCACCCGCGCAGGAGGCCGCCCCGGCAGCCACCACGCCGAGCAAGCCCGCCGCCGTGAAGACGAGCGGCAAGACGTACACGATCGCCTCGGGCGACACGCTCGACACCATCGCCACCAAGCTCAAGATCGACGGTGGCTGGAACAAGCTGTGGGCCGCGAACACGTCGACCATCGACGACGCGAACCTCATCTACTCGGGCCAGGAGCTGCAGCTCCCCGCCTGATCGTTCCACCGGACGAAAACGTCGACGCCCCGCGACCTCGGTCGCGGGGCGTCGACGTGCGTGACCGGTGGTGGGAGCCTGCGGGCGCTACTGCCGGTTGTCGGCCAGCCAACCGGCGACGTCGTCGGACCGCAGCGCCTGTGACAGCGAGCCGACCGCCAGGTCGTTGAGCGCGACGTAGGACTGCCCGTCCGGCGAGGTTCCGGACCCCGCAGTCGGCACCGTGAACGTCTTGAGGTCGTCGGTCCGGACGTCGCGCAGCGACCATCCGAGGCCGACGAGGGTCGGGAAGGTCAGTCCGGCATCGACCGCCAGGTGCTCGCTCGTCGCGGTCACGAAGTCCTGGATACGCCCGGGGTTCGTGATCGTGCCGCGGGAGAGCAGCCCGCCGACGACCCCGCGCATGAACGCCTGCTGGTTCAGCACGCGGGTGTGGTCCGCGTCGGCGAACGAGTACCGCTCGCGCACGAACGCGAGTGCGGCGTCGCCGTCGAGCCGGTTCGCGCCGGCGACGAACTCGTGCTTGCCTGCGGCGAACGCCTGCCCGGAGTCGACCGTGACACCGCCGAGGGCGTCGGTCATGTCCTTGAACCCGGTGAAGTCGATCTCGGCGACGTGGTCGATGCGGACGTCGAGCAGCTGCTCGACGGTCTGCACGGTGAGCGGGACGCCGCCCCACGCGTACGCGGCGTTGATCTTGGCGTTCCCGTGACCCGGCACGTCGACCCACGAGTCACGCATGATCGACATCAGGTACACGGCCTGCCGGTCGGCCGGGACGTGCGCGAGCATCAGGGTGTCCGAACGGCCACCGGCCTCGGATGGCTTGCCGTCCGGTCCGCGTGCAGCTCGTGAGTCGGACCCGATGAGCAGGATGTTCTCGCCGCCGGACGCAGCGGGTCGGGTCCCGCTCGGGAACGGGTTCGCGATCGTGTCGTGGCGGGCGTCGAAGCTGCGCGCCAGGCCGCCGACGAAGATGCTCGCGACGACGGCGATCACGGTGGCGATGCCGACCAGCGAGCCGACCGTCGCGAGCAGTGCGACGAGGAGCGGGCGTCGGCGCCGCGGGTGGCGTCCGCTTCGGGTGGCGGTGTCGGCGGCCAGGCGGGCCGCCCGTCGTTCGGACATGCGGGACTCCAACGGGTTCGCGTCGGCGTGCCACCGACCGACCCATCGTACCGCATCTGGTATTTCAGGTACAGCGTTTCAGTTGTTCGGTTGCCGTGACTTCCCGAGCAGTTCCGTGAGTGCCGTCCGCAGTGCCGGGTCGTCCGGCAGGACCTCGCGCTCGATGTGTCGAGCGGTCTCCCACGCTCGGCGTCCGTGATCGGTCACGGTCACGAGGCGCCGGCGTCGGTCGTCGGGGTGCGGGGTGCGCTCGACCAGGCCGTCCCGCTCCATGCGCTCGAGGGTCCGTGACATCGTCTGCGGTTGCACCCGCGCCGTGCGGGCGATCGTGTCGGCACCGGTGGGGCCCGTGCGGATCAGGATGTCGACCGCGATGAGGGCTGCGTGCGGCAGCCCGATGGCGCGGAGGCGTTCATCCCAGTCCCGCTCGACCGAGCGTGCCGCGGCCGACAACAGCCGGCCGAGGGGCCACTGCTCGGTCGTGTCGTCCATGGGCGCAGTCTACGGTCGCCAGCTGTCGCGGTCGGCGTCGCGGTCGGCGTCGCGGTCGGCGTCACGACGGCGTCGCAGCCGTCTAGTAATCAGCATGCTGACGATCGGTGTACGCTCACCGTCGTGTCCCGCTTCCTCCGCATCGTCCTCCCCGCGCTCGTCATCGTGGTCTGGCTCGCGATCGCCTCCGTCGGCGGTCCGTACTTCGGCAAGATCTCCGAGGTGTCGACGAACGACCAGACCTCGTTCCTGCCGGCGTCGGCCGACGCCACGAAGGTGCAGGAGCGGTCGTCGGAGTTCCGCCAGGAGTCGGGCGCACCCGCGATCATCGTGCTCGAGCGCGAAGGCGGCATGTCGTCCTCCGACCTGACCGCGGCGAAGGACCTCGCGACCCAGCTCGGTGACCGCGACGACGTCGAAGCCGTCAGCCCGGTGATCCCGAGCGAGGACGGCGACGCGGTCGAGATCGTCGCGACTCTCACCACGGCAGCCGACACCGGTGACGCGGTCGAGGCGATCCGCGCCGACGTCGACGACGCCCTGCCCAGCGGCGTCAGCGGGTACGTCACCGGGCCCGCCGGGTTCACCGCCGACCTGACCGAGGCGTTCGCCGGCATCGACGGCCTGCTGCTCGGGGTGGCGCTCGCCGCGGTCTTCGTGATCCTGATCATCGTCTACCGGTCACCGCTGCTGCCGATCCTCGTGCTCGGCACCGCGACGTTCGCCCTGTGCGCCTCGATCCTCGTGGTGTGGTGGCTCGCCAAGGCCGACATCGTCACCGTCAACGGCCAGGTGCAGGGGATCCTGTCGATCCTGGTGATCGGCGCCGCGACGGACTACGCCCTGCTCTACACGGCGCGCTTCCGCGAGGCGCTGCGCGACCACCGCACCGGCTGGGGTGCGACGAAGGCGGCCCTGCGGGGGAGTCTCGAGCCGATCCTGGCCTCGGGCGGCACCGTCATCGTCGGCGTGCTCTGCCTGCTGCTCTCCGACCTCAACTCGAACAAGGCGCTCGGTCCCGTCGCCGCGATCGGCATCGCGTTCAGCCTGCTCGCCGCCCTGTCGCTGCTGCCCGCCCTGCTGCTCGCGTTCCGTCGCGCCGCGTTCTGGCCGCTCCGTCCCGCGTACGGCAGCGCCCACCCGGTGCTCACCGGTCCGGACGCGCGCGGCATCTGGGCTCGCGTCGGTCGGCTCGTCGCCAAGCGTTCCCGGGTGGTGTGGATCGTCTGCACGGTCGGGCTGCTCGCGATGGGCACGGGCCTGGTCGGGCTCAAGGCCGACGGGGTCCCGCAGAGCGACCTGGTCATCGGGGCCTCGCAGGCACGCGACGGGCAGGACGTCCTGGCCGACCACTTCCCCGGTGGCTCCGGCAGCCCGGCGCAGGTCATCGGGTCGGAACGCGACCTCGACGCACTCGTCGACGCCGTCACGGGGGTCGACGGCGTCGACGGGGTCGTCGCCGCCGCGAAGGACGCCCCGTCCGGCACGGTGCCCGTGACGGGCGACTCGCCCTCGAACGGCGCCGCCACTCCGACGGTGTCGCGCGGCGACGTGCTGCTCGAGGCCACGTTGACCGACCCGGCCGACTCGGACGCCGCCGAAGAGACTGTCCGCGACCTCCGCACCGCCGTCGAACAGGTCGATCCCGGCGCGATCGTCGGCGGCGTCACCGCGACGGCCGTCGACACGAACG
This sequence comes from Curtobacterium sp. PhB190, assembly GCF_004365385.1. Taxonomy (NCBI): domain Bacteria; kingdom Bacillati; phylum Actinomycetota; class Actinomycetes; order Micrococcales; family Microbacteriaceae; genus Curtobacterium; species Curtobacterium sp. PhB190. Next base: position 61,840 of record NZ_SODN01000013.1, read on the forward strand.
ACACCGGGATCCGCGACCGCACGCTGATCATCCCCGTGGTGCTGGTCGTGATCCTGCTCATCCTGATGCTCCTGCTCCGCAGCGTCGTCGCCCCGCTCGTGCTCATCGGCAGCGTGATCGTGTCGTTCGCCGCCGCACTCGGCGTCGGAGCGCTCGTGTTCGACCACGTGTTCCACTTCCCCGGTGCGGACCCGAGCGTGCCGCTGTACTCGTTCGTGTTCCTCGTCGCGCTCGGGGTGGACTACAACATCTTCCTCATGACGCGGGTGCGGGAAGAGGCGCTGCGGCACGGTCCGCACGAGGGGGTCCTGCGCGGACTCGGGGTCACCGGCGGGGTGATCACCTCGGCGGGGGTGGTGCTCGCGGCGACGTTCGCGGCCCTCGGCGTCATCCCGATCCTGTTCCTCGTGCAGATCGCGTTCGTCGTGGCGTTCGGCGTCCTGCTCGACACGATCGTCGTCCGTTCGCTGCTCGTGCCGGCGATCGCGTACGACCTCGGTCGGCGCGCCTGGTGGCCGTCGCGCCTCTCGCGCGCGAACCATCACATGTGACACGCTGGGTGCATGCCAGTTCCTTCGACGCAGCCCGCCGCCGAGCGCAAACTCCTCCGTGACACCGTGCAGGACAAGATCCGCGACGCGATCATGGACGGCACGCTGGAGCCCGGCGAGCGACTCAACGACGACGACCTGATCGCGTGGCTCGGCGTCTCCCGCACCCCGATCCGCGAGGCGCTCGCGGAACTCGCCCGCGCCGGCCTGATCGAGATGGCACCGAACCGCTACACCCGCGTGGCGGCCCCGACGAAGGACGAGCTCCTCGACGCCTACCGCACGCTCGGCGTCATCTACGGGGGCGTCGTGCGCCTCGCGGTGCCCAACTTCACCGAGCCGCAGCGCAAGAAGATCGTGAAGATGCTCGACGACGTCATCGCGCGGGTCGGCGCCGACGAGCAGGACCAGGTCGCCCGCAACGGCGCCGACATCTACTCGCAGTGGGCGGACGCCTGCGGCAACCCGTCGCTCGTGCAGCTCTGCCGGTCGACCACCGACGGGCTGTCCTTCAAGCTCCGGGTCCCCGAACTCGCCGAGCTGATCCCGGCCGCGGTGATCCTGCCCGAACTCGAGAACCTCAAGGCTGCCGTCCTGGCGAAGGACCCGATCGCGGCAGAGCTCGCGATGGAGGCCATCCACCTGCTGCCGTCGCGCGCGTAGCGCCCCGTCGCCCAGCGCGACCAGGAGGCGGACGGGAGGCCCGTGGCGACGCCGCCACGGGCCTCCCGTCCGCCGTCACGCGCGTCTCGGGCGCGAAAGCGACAGATGTCCGCGAACATTCCGCGGCAGACTGTCGCTTTCGCGGGAATCCCGTCCCGGCGGGCGGCGCGCCGCGACCAGCGGGCGGCGCGCCGCGACCAGCGCGTCAGTGCGCGACGGCGCTGATCATCCCGAGGCCGACGCTGATGCGGTCGGCGGCCTCGATGAGGTCCTCGGCGAGGGAGTCCAGGTCACGGTCGCGCAGCTGCGTCAGGCGCCCCGAGATCGACAGCGCCGCCGCGATCCGCCCCGAGGCGTTGCGGATCGGTGCCGCGATGCAGAACCGGCCGAGCGCGAGCTCCTGGTTCTCCTCGCACCAACCGCGCTTCGCCGAGGCGGCGAGATCGGCCGTCAGGGCGTCGTGCGTCGTGATCGTGTGGTCGGTGTACCGGGCCAGGTCGTCCCCGAGCAGCGAGCGTCGCTCGTCCGGCGACAGGTCGAGCATCAGCGCCTTGCCGAGTGCGGACGCGTGCATCGGCTGCCGCATCCCGATCATCGTGTGCGACTTCGGCGCGAGCGACCCCTCGAAGTGGCAGAGGTAGATGCACGACGCGGCGTCCTGCACGCCGACGTTGGCGGTCAGGCCGACGCGGTGCGCGAGTTCCTGCGCCGCCGAGCGGCTCTCGCGGTGCACCGGGTTGTGGTTGAGCCCCTGGCTGGCGAGCTCGAGCACGGCCCGACCGACCGAGTAGGCCTGGGTCTCCGGGTCGCGTCGGACGTACTCGAGCGACTCGAGCGTCGCCAGGAGCCGCCCGGTGGTCGAGGTCCCCAGCCCGATCGCCCGCGCGATGTCGGAGGCGCGCACCGCGCCGTCGGACGCGCCGAGCGCACCGAGGACCGCTGCGGCTCGCTCGATGCTCTGGTTCGGAGGGGTGGTCGCCATCCCCTCATTCTGGCCCGTCCCGGCGCGCGTCAGGAGACCTTCACGGCGCTCGCGGTGACGAACGGGGATCCGTTCGTTGCGGTCACGACGACCCGCAGGGCGGCCGCGCGCACCGGATCGACGTCGTGGATGCGGTGGCGGTGTCGGTTCGCGTCGACCGCGGCGAGCGTCCGCCAGGTCCCGTCGACGCACGCCTCGATCCGGTAGTCGCGGGCGAGTGTGGGCACGGCGTCCCAGGGGGTGCGGTGGTGGTGCAGGTTGATGAGGTCGGCGTCGACGTCGTCGTTCCAGACGATGCGCACCTGGCGGACGTCGACGGGCTCCGCCCACTCGAGCGAGAGCACGGCTGCGCCGGCACCCGCGTCGGACGACCACATGTGCGGTCCGCCGAACGGGCGCTGGTGGCCGTCGCTGACCCGGGAGGCCCGCCACGCGTCCGTCTCGCCGGCTGCGGTGAACGCGAACGCGTGTCCGCGCAGGGCGCGCGCCTCCCAGTCCGTCACGGGCTGTCCGGACTCCTCGGGGATGTGGTCGTCGAACTGCTCGTCGTCGGCAGCGCGGGCGCGCAGGGCCATCACGCCGTAGGGGTGGCCGTCGGTCAGGACCAGTCGGACGCCGGGCTGCTGACGGACCACGACGACCGCGTTGCAGGGTGCGTCCGGGTGGAAGTCCAGGTCGACCACTGCTTCGCCCGGTCCGGCGGCGACGTGTGCGGAGTGCGTGCTGACGTGGTCGATCGGGGCGTAGTTCTGGGGCTTGCCGGTGGTCCAGAGCTCGATGGTGAGCTCGGTGTCGTCGTCCGCCTCGGTGCGGAGCCGGAACTCGCCGAGCGCGGGGTCGGCGGGCAGGAGGATCGCGACGTCGCGGTCCAGGTCGAAGCGGTCGGCGGTCGCGAACGGCGTCGTGTCGATCGTGGTCAGCTCGCTGCTCGCGGTGATGCGGGCGGTGCGGGCCAGGTCGGCGGGGTCGTCGGCGCGGACCCCGATGACCGGTGCGTCCTCGCGCAGCAGGGTCTGCTGCAGCAGGGCGATCTGCTCGGTGCCGAGGGACCGTGGCGTCGTGCCGTGCCGGGCGACCAGGTGCGCGGCGGTGCCGGCTGCCTGCCCCTGGGCCGCGCAGGTGGCCATCACCCGGGTGGACCCGAACGCGACGTGCGACGCGGAGATGTCGCGGCCGGCGAACAGCAGGTTCGACACGTTCGCCGAGTACAGCGACCGGAACGGGATGTCGTAGGTGCCGTCGGTGTACCGCTGCTGGGCGCCGGCGGTCTCGGCGTAGACGCCCTCGACGGGGTGCAGGTCGATCGACCAACCGCCGAACGCCACCGTGTCGGGGAACGAACGCTGCTCGAGCAGGTCCTGCTGCGTCAGGGTGTGGTCGCCGACGAACCGGCGGTACTCGCGCTTGCCGGGGATCGCGCCCACCCAGTCGAGCGTCAGGGTGTCCGCGTCGAACGCCCCCGAGTTCTTGATGTGGTCCCAGATGCCGTAGACGACGCCCCAGAGCTCGTCGCGGATGCGTTCGTTCTCGGCGACGGTGTCGAGTTCGCCGCCCCACTCGATCCACCAGTAGTTGCAGCCGTTGTCGCCGGTCCGGATCGCCCGGTTCGCCAGGATCGGCGTCGTGCCGAGGTCCTTCGCGATCGACGGCGGCACGAACTTCTCGGGGCGGCCGGTGTCGTGCGTCGAGAAGAAGATCGAACTGCCGAGCAGTTCGTCGTCGGCCGTTTCCGGCGCCCACTCCTCTCCGTGCTCGTCGCGGCCCTCTCGCCCGATGCGGTACTCGGCGCCGGCGAGGGCCCCGACGAGGCCGTCGCCCGTGCAGTCGAGGAACACCGGTGCCGTGAACGTCGTCTCGATCTCGGACCCCATGGTCCAGCCCGTGACGGCGGTGATGCGCGGTGCGCCGCCGGCGTCGTCCGTCGTCTGCACGGTCCGGACGTCGGTGTTGAGGTGGAGGTGCACGTTCGGCTCGGCCCGGACCAGGTCGAGCACCACCTGGTCCCAGTAGACCGCGTTGCCCTGCGGGTTCCGGTACTGGTTCTCGAGGAAGAGCTCGCCCACGATCCCGGTCTCGCGGGCGAACCGCTGCGTGCCGTGCGCCGTCGCGCCGACCACCCACACCCGGATCTCGCTCGAGGCGTTGCCGCCGAGGACCGGCCGGTTGGTGACGAGGGCGACGCTCGAGCCGAGGCGGGCGGCGGCGACGGCCGCGCTGACACCGGCGAGACCGCCGCCGACGACCACGACGTCGTGGTGCTGTTCACGGGATTGCATGGTCGGAACGGTATCACTCGGTGGCGTGTCTTTCCCACTGTGTGGCAATGTGTGCCCGGCGAGTGCTATCGTCAACGAATTCTCGACAACGAAGTGTGAGGCCCCACCCATGAGCGACGGAACCCGGACGCAACCCAGCGTCGATGCCGCCACCGCCCCCGACGTCCAGGTGGCCCTGGGCGACGACGCACGCCGCCAGGGCATGCGGAAGGTGATCGTCGCCGCGGGCGTCGGACACTTCGTCGAGTGGTTCGACTTCGGCCTCTACGGCACGTTGGCGACCGTCATCTCGCTGTACTTCTTCAAGCAGGGCGACCCGCAGGTCGCACTGCTGTCGGCCTTCGCCGTGTTCGGTGCCGGCTTCGTGATGCGTCCGCTCGGCGGGCTGTTCTGGGGGTCGCTCGGTGACCGGGTCGGCCGGAAGACCACACTGGCCACGGTCATCCTGATCACGAGCGGCGCGACCGCCGTGATGGGGATCCTGCCGACGTACCAGAGCGTCGGGATGCTCGCGCCGATCCTGCTCGTCGTGGTGCGGCTGGTGCAGGGCTTCGCCGCCGGTGGCGAGGGTGCCGGGGCGACGACGCTCCTGGCCGAGTACGCCCCGTCGAACCGGCGCGGCTTCGTGACGAGCTTCATCGACGTCTTCGGCTTCGCGGCGTTCATCGTCGGTGGTGGCCTGGTCTTCCTGTTCACGGCGATCGCCGGGGACGGAGCCCTCGAGTCGTGGGGGTGGCGTGTCCTGTTCCTCGTCGCGGTGCCGCTCGGCCTGGTCGGGTTGTACCTGCGCACGAAGCTCGAGGACACCCCGGAGTTCCGCGCGCTCAAGGCGAAGGGGGAACTCGCGAAGAACCCCCTCCGCCGCTCGCTCCGGACCGGGTGGAAGGCCCTGCTCTTCTGCGTCGGGTTCGTCGTCCTCAAGGCCGTCGGCCACTGGATCCTGCAGACCTTCATGCCCTCGTACCTGCAGGCGGACCTCGGGTACTCGCCGCTCGTCTCGTACGGGGTCGTCGTCATCGGCTTCCTGGTGATCGCCGGCCTCGTCCCGTTCTTCGGCCTGCTGTCGGACAAGATCGGCCGGAAGCCCGTGATGCTCGCCGGGTGCGCGGGGTTCCTGGTGCTGACCTACCCGACGCTCATGCTCATGGACGCCGGCAACTTCTGGGCCGCCGCAGCCGCGATGGTGCTGCTGGGGCTGTTCATGGCCGCGTTCGACGGGGCGGTGAGCGCCGCGATGGCCGAACTGTTCCCGACCGCCATCCGCTACGGGTCGATGGGCATCGCCTACAACATCAGCGTGGCGCTCTTCGGTGGCATCACCCCGTACTTCGCCACGTGGTTGATCAGCGCGACGGGCAACACGTTCGCGCCGGCCTTCTACGTGATGGCCGCCGCCGCGATCACCGGTGTGACGGTGCTCCGTGCGCGCGAGACGAACAAGCAGGGACTCGTCGCCGAGTGAGTCGAGCGCGGGCCGGTCGCAGGGGCTGTGGAGTGACCTTCCAGGCGGATTCCATGTCCCCTGCGCGCGCTCCGGTTATGGTTTCCCGGTGAGCAACGAACCCGAGCAGACGACGGAGCCCGCGCGCCGCGGTGCCGTGACGCCGCGCCACGGGCGCCAGAAGCGACGAGCGGGTGTGGTGTTCCCGGCGATCGCGGGTGTGCTCACCATGGCCGTCCTGCTGAGCGGTGGCTACGCGGCGTACGCGTACAACCAGCTGTCCGGCGGGGTCACGATCGTCAACGCGATCACCGGCAAGAAGGACACGAAGGACGACGTCGACGGCAAGGCGCAGAACATCCTGCTCGTCGGTGACGACCACCGGCCGGAGAACGCCACCCCCGAGCAGATGGCGGAACTCAGCACGACGTCGGACGGTGGTGCGACGAACACCGACACGATGATCGTCCTGCACATCAACGCCGACGGCACGCAGGCGACGATGATCTCGTTCCCCCGTGACTCGTACGTCGACATCCCGGACGTGGGCAAGGGCAAGCTCAACAGTGCCTTCTACTACGGCACGCTCAACGGTGGCGGCGACACCGGTGGTGCGAAGATGCTCATCAAGACCATCGAGAACCTGAGTGGTCTGCAGATCGACCACTACGTCCGCGTCTCGCTGCTCGGCTTCTACCAGGTGGTCAAGGAGCTCGGCCCGGTCGAGGTCTGCCTCAACCAGGCTGCCCAGGACAAGGACTCCGGCGTCGACCTGCCCGCGGGGAAGTCGACGCTCAACGCCAAGGAGGCGCTGTCCTTCGTCCGACAGCGCAAGGGCCTGCCGAACGGCGACCTCGACCGCAACGTCCGCCAGCAGTACTTCCTGTCGCAAGAGGCCCGGAAGGTCACGTCCGCCGGCACGCTGCTGAACCCGGTCAAGATGGGCAACATCCTGAAGGCCGTCGGGGGATCGATCCAGACCGACACCAACCTGATCGACCTCGCCTCGCAGATGCGGAACCTGCGCCCCGCGAACATCCAGTCGGCCACGATCCCGACCCTCGGCACGCCGACCATCTACGTGAACGGTTCGGCGCTGTCCATCGTCGAGGTCGACACCGTCGGCCTGCCCGCCTTCGTGCAGGGCCTGGTCGGCGAACCGGAGGCCTACGCCAAGGCCGGTCGCGCCCAGCCGGCGAACACCTCGGTCACGGTGATGAACGGCAGCGGCGTCGAGGGTGCCGCGACCGCAGCAGGGCAGGTCCTGACGAGCCGCGGGTTCCAGGTCGCACCGGCTGGTTCCTCGGCCACCACGAAGGTCACCCAGGTGCAGTACCCGGCCGGCCAGGAGTCGCAGGCGAAGGCGATCGCGGCGGCCGTGCCCGGTGCCGTCGCCGTCCGCACCAGCGCGGTCACCGGGGTCACGCTCGTGCTCGGCACCGACGGCAAGACCGCGAAGGCCGCCAGCGAGCCGAGCGCGACCGCGTCGAAGCCCGCGAGCACCGGTTCCGGGTCGAAGCCGAGCAAGCAGGCGTCCAAGGAACCCGCGCCGAAGTCCACCGACGTGCACAACTACGGCACCGAGGGCACCTGCATCAACTGAGGCCGTGGCCGGACCGGGTCGCTAGGTTCGAGGGGTGAGCAGCGCAACGCGTCCGATCGTCCTGATGACCTACAACATCAAGAACCCGGATCCGGAGCACGACTGGCCGGCCCGGCTCCCCGTGCTCCTCGACGTCATCCGCCGGCACGACCCCGACCTGGTGTGCGTGCAGGAAGCCTTCGCGCACCAGCTCGACGACCTGCGCGCCGGGCTGCCGGACCACGCCGACGTCGGACAGGGGCGTGAGGGCGGCACCGCGGGGGAACACCCGGCGGTCTTCTACCGACGCGACCGGTTCCGACCGACCGACGAGGGGTCGTTCTGGCTGTCGGACACCCCGGACGAACCGGTCTCGAACACGTGGGGCAGCCTGTTCCCCCGCATCGCGAACCACGCCGTGTTCCTGGACACCGACGGGCCGGCGGTCACGGTGCTCACCACGCACCTGGACCACGAACTCGGCGAGCACGGCGACGAGGTGCGCGGGAAGAGCGCGGCGCTCATCGTCGAACGGCTCGCGCGGGAGACCGGTCCGGTCATCGTCGCCGGGGACTACAACGAGCCGGCCGGCGCCGGAACCGCGTCACGGGTCTTCGCCGACGCCGGGTTCGACGACACCTGGCTGCTCGCGGGCGACCCGGGGGACCGGACGGCGACGTTCAACGACTGGCAGCCGCCGGTGGACACCGGGGAGCGCATCGACTGGGTGCTGACCCGCGGGGTCGCCGGCGTCGAAAGGGTCGTCATCGACCACGACGGGCCGGAGGCGTGGTTCGCGAGCGATCACTTCCCGGTGATCGCGACGATCCGCGTGTGAGTCAGCAGCTCCGCTGGGCGTGCACGGGCATCGGGGAGCCGAGCACCGTGACCGTGGTGTCGTCCGTCAGGGCCGAGACGCCGTTCGTGCCGGAGGAGTCCTGGTCGTCGGAGGAGCCCCAGCCTGCGCGCAGCAGCAACTGCCACGCGCGGAAGTCGTCCGAGCCGAAGGACACCCGTTCGGAGCGTGGGGCGTCCGCGATCTCGTCGGCGATGTCGTCGCCGACCTGGACGCCGCCGGGGCCGGTCAGCTCGATCCGTGCACCGAGCCGGCTGCGGACCTGGTCGCGCAGCACACGGACCTCGACGGCGTTGCCCGCCGGCGCATCGGTGGTCAGGGCCGCGACCCGGATGGCGCCGCCCCACGTGTAGGTGGTGCCGGCCGGGAAGCACGCGCCGCCGTCGCCCTCGGCGGTCTGCGTGCGCGACGGGGTGCCGAGCAGGCGGTCGAGCAGGCTCACGGTCAACCGGGAGTCGCGCATCGACGACTCGACGACGGTCTTCCCGCCGTTGCGGAGCACCAGGGACTCGGCGTCGAGCTCGATGGAGTCGACCCGCCGGAGCTTCGCGTTGGACACGTGCACCGGCGCGGCGTCGTGCGACGTCTCCGCCGCCACGGCGGAGTCCGCACCGAGCCCGGTGGTGCCGTCGAGCGCCAGCGCACCGGCCGAGAAGGCGAGCACGGCAGCGCCGAGCGCCAGCAGGGTCCGAGGGGTCACCGTTCGACGGTACGACCCTGATCCGTCCAGGACGACAGGTGTTACCGAATCGGGTCCTGGCCGTCACCGGACCGTGACAAACGAGGAAGACGCAGTTGCGGCCCTGGAGCGGTGCGGCCGGCGGACGCTGGCCGCACCGCGCGCCGGGGGACAGCCTCCTGGACGGCCCGTGGTGCGGCCCTGCGTACCGTCGGCGGCATGACGGACCAGCAGAACGACCAGGCAGGGCTCGACCAATACGCCATGCAGGACCCGACGAAGATGTACGCCGACAAGAAGCCCGACGAGCAGTACCTCGCGGGCGCCGGCACCGACGCCGAGATGGCGGAGAACGTCCCCGCCGACCACGGCGAGGACACCTACCGCGGCTCCGGACGGCTGACGGGCCGCAAGGCCCTCGTCACCGGCGGCGACTCCGGCATCGGCGCAGCGGTCGCCATCGCCTACGCACGCGAGGGCGCCGACGTCGCGATCTCGTACCTGCCCGAGGAGCAGGAGGACGCCGACCGCATCGTCGCGCTCATCGAGGCAGCCGGCCGCAAGGCCGTCGCGCTGCCCGGCGACATCACCTCGCTCGCGGTCTGCGAGCAGATCGTCGCCGACACCGTCGCGCAGCTCGGCGGGATCGACATCCTGGTGAACAACGCGGGCAAGCAGCAGAACGTCTCCTCGATCGAGGACATCTCGGACGAGGAGTTCGACGAGACCTTCAAGACGAACGCCTACGCGACCTTCCGGATCACGAAGGCCGCCGTGCCGCACCTGCAGCCGGGCTCGACGATCATCAACACGACGTCGATCCAGGCCTACGCGCCGTCGCCGCACCTGGTGCACTACGCGGCCACGAAGGCCACCGTGAACAACCTGGCGAAGGGCCTGGCTGCGCAGCTCGCGCCGAAGGGCATCCGCGTCAACGCCGTCGCACCGGGGCCGATCTGGACGCCGCTGCAGCCGGCCGGCGGGCAGCCGCCCGAGGCGCTGCCGTCCGCGGGCGAGCAGACCTACCTGGGCCGCTGGGGGCAGCCGGCCGAGCTCGCGCCGGCCTACGTGTTCCTGGCGAGCGGTGAGTCGTCCTACGTCGTGGGCGAGACGCTCCACGTCGACGGTGGGATGCCGACGCCGTAGCGCGTCGCTGCGGACGGGCCGACGGGCCGACGGGCTGACGGGAGGCGCGGTGCCGGTGGGTACCGCGCCTCCCGTCGTCCGGGTGGTCCCGTCTGCGGGCCGTGGCGACGTCAGCAGGTGACCGCGCGCGCCATCCGCTCGAGGAGTTCCCGCGCCGACAGTGCTGCCGCGAGCTCGACCTCGACCGGGTTGATGCCGATCGCGTGCTCGAACGCGCGGCGGCGGGCCTGGTCGGCGATCGGCACCTCGGGGCGCTGGGGCAGCACGGCGATCGCCTGAGCCGCCGCCCCGAACGCGCCCGCGGGCCGCCCGAGCTGTTCCCACATCGCGCGGACGTCGTGCGCGACCTGCTCCGGGTCGCCGCCGAACTCGAAGCCGGCCGAGGCCATCGTCGCGAGTCCCTGTGCGGTGGGGTCGTTCGGGGTCATGCCCGGCATCGTCACACGGATCCGTGCGAACGCGCTGGGCGTGGTGTCGGTGTCCGTGTCCCCCCATGTGCTGACACCCGTACCGGGGATTCTGTTGTCCCCCGTTCTGCGTTTGGATGGACGTGCCCCGGACTCGGGGAGACCTCGGACAGGACGTCCGTGGAACGACGGAGGGCACGATGCTCGAGAACACCAGCGCCGACACGCAGGCCGCAGCGGCCGCGGCGGCCACCCTGCACCTCCGGATCACGATCGTGGGGGCCACCGTCGACCTGCTCCGTGACGTCCCCTTCCACGAAGCACGCGCCGTGCACGTGGCCGAGCGGATGGGCATCTCCGTCGAGGAGCTCCAGCAGCACTTCCCGTCCTGGGACGGCTTGGTGCTCGCAGCCGTCGACCGCTGGAACGGCGGTCGGATGGACGAGGTCACCCGCGAGGTCGGCGACGGTTCGACCGTCGAGCTGCTGCGCGCGATCGTCGCGTCGAACGCCGAGGACCCCGCGCTCATGCGTCTGCTCGTCGCCCTGCTGTCCGTCGCGGGCAACCCCGAGCACCCGATGGCGACCTACCTGCGGTCGCGCTACCAGCTCTTCTACGCCCAGGTGAAGCGCGGCCTCGAACACGACATCGCCGTCGGCCGCGCCCCGCACACCATGGAACCCCGGCGGGGAGCCGAACAGCTCATCGCGCTGTACGAAGGCCTGCAGCTCCAGGCCCTGCTCCGCACGGACCTCGACCTGGTGCCGGCGTTCGACCGTGCGGTGGCCCGACTCGAGCGCGGCTGGATGGAGCGCTACGAGCCGCAGGCAGCCCGCCGGCACGCGACGTGGAGCGACGGCGACGACGGCAGCTGGGACATCTGAGCCCGGACCGGCAGCGCCCGTCCGGAGCGCCGCACCGTCAGCGTCCGTCCGGAGCCGACCGTGACCCGCGCGGCACCGAGCCGTCGCCGGGGTCGTACCCGGTGTCGCGGATGACCCGGAGCGCGGTGGTGTCGTTGTGGACCGAGTGCACGACGACCCGACGGGTCCGCCGGAGCGCACGGCGCGCACCAGGTGTCGCGAACAGGCCGCCGAGCACGAGCCCGGCGCCGATCCCGAGCGCCACGGAGACCGCGGCCACGAAGTCGAGGGCCGCACTCGACGAGCCCGACATGAAGTTGAGCAGTGCGTTCGACACGGCGACACCGGGCAGCAGCGCTCCGCAGAACGCCGGCACCGCGATCGCCGCGACCGCGGTCCGCATCCGCGCCGCTGCGTAGGTGGACAGCACGCCGAGCAGGACCGCGGCCAGGAACGTCGCGCCGAGCAGCGGCAGGCCGAGCTGCCGCAGCCCCCACAGCGAGGCCCCCGCCGCCACCGAGAACACCACGGCGACGGGGATCACCCGCGCACTGGCCTGCTGCACGAAGCAGTTCGCCCCGGCCGACACCACCGTGAGCGAGAGTGACGCCCACAACGGCAGCGCCTGGGTGACGATGCCCGACGGGTCGACCTCGAGGTGCAGCCACTTCGTCATCGCGATCCCCGCGGGCACCCCCACGACGATGGCGGCGATGACCAAGCCGATGTAGAACGCCCGGGCGACCGCCATCGCACGGAAGCCGGAGATCGCGTCCTGGGCCCACGTCACGAGTGAGACGTGCGGCAGGAGCAGCACCACCAGGGCCGCCACCATCGTGGCGGCACCCGCCGGGTGCAGGACGCCGACACCGATGGCCAGGGTGCCGATCACCGACGCGACCGCTCCCTGCGCCCCGGACACGAAGAACTGCGGGTAGCCACGACCGGTCAGCCAGCGCCCGGACAGGATGATCCCGAACATCAGCACGAAGGCGCCGATGCCCGCTCGCCATCCGCCACCGGCCTGCATCGCGATCGAGGTCCCCAGGATCGAGAGCCCGACGTCGGCGAGCCACGTGGGCCAGCGCGGCGGCATCCGCAGCACCGCCACGAGGGCGCTCACGCCCGAGGTCATGTCCCGTTGGTCGTGGATCAGGTCGTCCACGATCTGGTTCGCGCGCGCGAGTCGGTCGAGGTCGGAGCCGTCGGAACTCACTGTCCGGACCTTCACGAGCGGCGGGATGTCGGCCGGCGCGTACTGGATCGTCACCGAGCTGCCGGAGAAGTCGAGGTCGAGCGGGGCCAGGTTCCACTTCGTCGACACCGCGACGACGGCGGTCTCGACGCTGCGGGTGTCGGCGCCGGAGGCGAGCATCACCTCGGCCAGGTCGAGGCAGAAGTCGACGATCTGGGCGGCGGTGTACTGGTCGCGCCCCTTGGCGTCGGGTTCGACGTGCTCGTAGATCGTGCCGCGCAGTCGGGCACGTGCGTCGCGCAGGTCGTGCTGCGCCAGGCTGCGGCGTCGGGGGCGGGGTGGCCGGTGTGGGCGCCCCGGCTTGGGCTCGCCGGGGAAGTGCTGCTCGGCCATCCGACCATGGTGCCAGTCGCGATCTGGACGCGACCAGAGCGGACGGGAGGCCCGGTGCCAGTGGACTGGTCCCCGGTTCTTGGACTGATTAGTCGGTTCGAGATCCGGGGATGGTTCGTGTGGGTGGTACCGCGTCGTCGTTGACGA
>NZ_SODN01000014.1:0-70318 GCF_004365385.1 Curtobacterium sp. PhB190
AACGCCTCGACGCCATGACGCCGAGAGAAGCTCTCGACGAGCTACTCTCGGCGTCACTGACAGGCGGTGTTGCACCGACCACTTGAATCCACCCGCGGAAGGTTCGCGCAGATCTGTCGCTTTCGCGGGAGGGCCTGCGGCCGCTCGCCGTTCAGTTGGCGTGGGGGTGCAGGGCGTCGTAGCGGCGGAAGGAAGGCACGAGGCGGAGGAGCAGCGCGACGAGCGCCACGATGAGCACGCCGCCGATGATCGGCGGGTACGCGATGCCGGCCGCGACGACCAGGCCCGCGTAGAGGTCACCGAGCCGTGGACCTCCTGTGACGACCACGATGAAGATGCCCTGCAGCCGGCCGCGCATGCCGTCCGGCGATGCCGCCTGCAGGATCGTGTTCCGGAACACCGAGCTGACGTTGTCCGCACCGCCGGCCGCCGCCAGGAACAGGGCCGCGAGGCCGAGCGCGGGCAGGATCCCGACCGAGAACGACTCGCCCGAGCGTCCGCCGAGCACGTGCGCGAGCGCGATGACGACGCCGAACGCCGCGATCGCTGCGCCGTACGCGGTGATGGCCCAACCGACCGCCTCGCCCTGGCGGCGCACGTGCCCGAGCGGTCCGGAGAAGACGCTCGACAGCAGTGCGCCGATCGCGTAGGCGGCCGTGAGGGTGCCCACGGTGATCGATCCGCCGCCGATGACGAGTGCCCCGATCGCGGGGAACAGGACGCGGGGCTGGCCGAACGTCATCGCGACGATGTCGAGCACGAACGTCATGGTGATGTTGCGCGACCTCCGCAGGAACCGCGCGCCCTCGACCAGGGAGCTCAGCCCCGGACGGAGAGCACCGTGGTCGGCCGCCATCCGCGGCAGCGTGAACACCCCGAGGAACGCGAAGGTGAACAGGACGACGTCGATCGTGTAGGTCGGCGCGAACCCGACGCTCGCGATCAGGACACCGGCGACGGCCGGTCCGACGGTGACCTGGAACCCGGAGGCGATCCCGCCCAGGGCGCTCGCCGCGGGCAGCAGGTCGGTGCCGACGAGTCGCGGGACGATCGCCGAGCGCGAGGCGTTGCTCACGGTCGCCGCGACGGCGTTCACGGTCGCCAGGACGTAGAGCAGTGCGACGCTGTGCAGTCCGAGCCACGAGTGCGTGGCGATGAGGGCGACCGCGACCCAGGCGATGATCGACGACACGAGCGCGACGGTGCGCCGGTCGAAGGCGTCGGCGAGCATGCCGCCGTACAGGCCGGCGACCACCATCGGCAGCAGGGCGATGACCCCCACGAGCGCCACGGCGAAGGTGGAGTGCGTGATCTCGTACACCTCGAGCCCGACCGCCACCGTGGTCATCTGCGTGCCGATGCCGGCGATGGCGGTGCCCGCCCAGAGCCGGGCGAAGGCGGGGGATCGGCGGAGCGGGGTGAGGTCGGCGAGCAGGCGGCGGCGCGGCGGTGCGGGAGTGGGTCGTGTCACGGTGGAACCATTCTGCGGCCTGGGTGGCCGTTGCGTCTGCCGTTGCCGCGCTCTGGTTGACTGGATCGCATGACTGACCTCAACAGCAAGCCCGAGTTCGACGCGCCCGAGGGCCCGGCCCCCACCGATCTCGTCATCACCGACATCGTCGAGGGCTCCGGCGAGGAAGCGTCCGCCGGCTCGACCGTCAAGGTGCACTACGCCGGCGTCGAGTACGAGACCGGCGAGGAGTTCGACAGCTCGTGGAACCGCGGTGAGCCCATCGACTTCCCGCTCGCAGCGCTCGTGCGCGGCTGGCAGGAGGGCATCCCCGGCATGAAGGTCGGCGGTCGCCGCAAGCTCGTCGTCCCGCCGGAGCTCGCCTACGGACCCGCCGGTGGTGGCCACTTCCTGTCCGGCAAGACCCTGATCTTCGTGATCGACCTGCTCGGGGTGCGCTGATGCAGGTCGGTGCACCGACCATCGAGCTGAACGACGGCCACCGGTTCCCGGAGCTCGGCCTCGGCACCTACGGCCTGAACGGCGACGAGGGTGCGGCCGCGGTCGGCACCGCCATCGCGGGCGGCTACCGGCTGCTCGACACCGCACTGAACTACGGCAACGAAGACGCCGTCGGCCGTGCCGTCCGCGAGTCCGACGTCGCGCGTGAGGACCTCGTCGTCACGTCGAAGCTCCCCGGCCGCCACCACGGCTACGACGAGGCGCACCGCTCGATCGACGAGACCCTGGGCAACCTCGGGCTCGACCACGTCGACCTGTACCTGATCCACTGGCCGAACCCGTCGGTGGACAGGTTCGTCGACACGTGGAAGGCGTTCGTCGACCTGCGCGACAGCGGCAAGGTCCGCTCGATCGGTGTCTCGAACTTCACCCCGGAGCACCTGCGTCGCATCATCGACGCGACCGGTGTCGCCCCGGCCGTGAACCAGGTCGAGCTGCACCCGTACTTCCCGCAGGCAGAACTGCGGAAGGTGCACCAGGAGCTCGGCATCGTGACCGAGAGCTGGAGCCCGCTCGCCGTCCGGTCGGAGCTCCTCACCGAGCAGCCGATCACCGACGCTGCAGCGGCCCACGGTGTGACCCCCGGACAGGTCGTCCTGCGGTGGCACGTCCAGCTCGGTGCCGTGCCGGTGCCGAAGTCGGCCGACGCCACCCGGCAGCGCGAGAACCTCGACGTGTTCGGCTTCGAGCTGACCGACGCCGAGGTGCAGGCCATCTCCGGCCTCGAGCGCGGCCGGCTGTGGGACGCAGACCCGGACACGCACGAAGAGATGTGACCGACGACCCTTCGGGAACTGCGGGCCTCCAGCGGGCAGTACACTGGATTCCCCTCTTCCCGAAGGGTTGCGTGTGTCCGAACCGACCGAGATCGACCGCGAGCGCGGCTACGTGGACGGCCTCTTCCGCCGTCTCGACGAGCTGACCGCCGAGGCCGAGCAACGTCTCGCCGAGACCCGTCGTCAGGCGGTCGGCGGGAACCACCAGAGCCGCAGCGAGCGCGACGCGTACGCCCGACTCTACGAAGACACCGTGGCGACGCTCGAGCGCGTGGGGGACCGTCTGGTCTTCGGCCGGCTCGAGGTCTCCGAGCCCGACAGCTCCGAGGACGCCTTCCGCTACATCGGCCGGGTGGGGCTGCGTGACGCCGACCACCGCCCGCTGCTGCTCGACTGGCGGGTGCCCGGTGCCAGCGCGTTCTACCAGGCCACCGCGGCGCACCCGATGGGGATGCGCTCGCGTCGCCACCTGTCGCTCGAGGGCCGTCGGGTCGTCGGCGTCGAGGACGAGGTGTTCGACGCCTCGCTCTACGACGACGAGCGCACCCACCTGCAGGGCGAGGGGGCGCTGCTGGCCGCGGTGACCGCCGAGCGCACCGGCCGGATGACCGACATCGTCGCCACCATCCAGGGCGAGCAGGACCGGATCATCCGTTCCCCGCTCGAGGGTGTCCTGATCGTGCAGGGCGGCCCCGGCACCGGCAAGACCGCCGTGGCGCTGCACCGTGCCGCGTACCTGCTGTACTCGTACCGCGAGCGGCTGCGGGGTTCCGGCGTCCTGATGGTCGGCCCGTCGCCGGCGTTCCTGACCTACATCGAACAGGTCCTGCCGTCGCTCGGTGAGACCGGCGTCGTGATGGCGTCGCTCGGTTCGCTCTACCCGGGTGTGCACGCGACGACGCACGACTCCCGCGACGTCGCCGCCGTGAAGGGCTCCGCGCAGACGGCTGCGCTCCTGCGCCGCGCCGTGCGCTCCCGCCAGGTGGTGCCGACCGAGTCGGTGACGCTCGACGTCGAGGGCGAGCGGCTCGTGGTGCCGCCGCAGCTCGTTGCCGACGCGATGAAGCGCGCACAGGACCGCGGCAAGCCCCACAACGCCGCGCGGGTGACGTTCAACAAGCTCGCGCTCGACGCGATGACCCGGCTGCTCGCCGAACAGCTGCGCGAGCGTGGGACGACGGTGGACGAGGCCGACGAGAAGGTCCTGCGCGAGGACATCCGGAGCTCGTACGACGCCCGGGTACTGCTCAACACCGCCTGGCTACCGCTGCCCCCGGAGAAGTTCCTCGAGGACCTGTACGCCCGTCCGAACTGGCTCGCCTCGCTGACCCCGGACTGGACCCCGGAGCGCCGTGCCCTGCTGCAGCGTGCACGCGGTGGTGCCTGGACGGTCGAGGACGTCCCCCTGCTCGACGAGGCCGCCGAACTGCTCGGCCCGTTCGACCCGACCGGCGGCGCCGCCAAGCGCGCGGCGAAGGCCAGCCGGAACCGCGACATCGAGAACGCGCGGCAGGCGATCGAGAACATGGGCGTCGAGGGCATCGTCACCGCCGAACAGGTCGCCGGCTCGTTCGCCGAGGGTGGCGACCCCCGCTCGACCGCGGAGCGCGCCGCCGACGACCGCGAGTGGACCTACGGGCACATCGTGGTCGACGAGGCGCAGGAGCTCTCGCCGATGCAGTGGCGCGTGCTCGCCCGCCGCAACCCGCTGCGCTCCTTCACGATCGTCGGCGACATGGCGCAGGGCTCCTCGCCCGGGGCCGCGCGCACCTGGGACGACGTGCTCGGCGCGCTCTCCCGCCGACGCCGTGGCCGGGCACCGCTCGTGCCGCTCGACCACCGCATCGAGCAGCTCACCGTGAACTACCGCACCCCGCGGTCGATCGTCGAGGCCGCAGGCGTGTTCGCCGACGGTGCCGGCCTGACCGTCACCCGCAACGAGGCCGTGCGCGACGGCGACCCCGTCGAGCGCGTCCGCGTCGCCCGCGCCGACCTGCTCGACACCGTCGTGTCGGTCGCCGACGCCGAGCGGTCGCGGATCGGTGCCGGCACCATCGGCGTGATCGTCCCGGAGTCCGAGGTCGACGCCGTCCGGCAGCGGCTCACGCGCACCGAGGCCGACGTGCGCGGGCTGGCCTCGCCGCACGCCGGGTCGCTCACGGTGCTCACCGGGGCGGACGCCAAGGGCCTCGAGTTCGACGGCGTGCTGCTCGTCGACCCCGACCGGGTCGGTGCCGACGCTGCGCGCCCGGCGGCCGCGGTCTACGTCGCGATGACGCGTCCGACGCGGCGCCTGACGGTCATCGACGTCGACTGAGGGGTCGCGTTCGCGCATCGCGCGGCCACTTCGTGAGCAGAAATGGTCGGGTTCGCCGCGCGGAGGCGACCACTCCTGCTCACGATCCGCGGCGGTCCGGCCGGCGCGGGGCGGACGGGAGGCCCGTGGCGGCTCCGGCACGGGCCTGCCGTCTCAGGGCTGGTCGCCTGCAGAGCGGACGCGCGCGACGAGGTCGGCCCACGCGCCGTCGAGTCGGCGTCCAGGGATCGTCACGGTCGTGCGCTCGACGGTGATCGTCCACGTGAAGTCGTCGGGGACCGGCGGCCCGGCCGTCGCCGGGGTCCGGGGGAGCGCGTCGACGACCTCGGACCACGCCGCGGGGTCGGCGCTCGTGTCGGTGTCGACCCGCCAGTGCCGCGTGGTACCGGCGAAGCCCCCGGAACGACGGACCTCGATGCGCATGCTCCCGACCGTACGCCGGTGCGTGGCGCTCGATCGTCTCAGACGAGGACGCCCACCGTCCGCCAGGCGTCCTGCACCGCGGTGTGCTCCGCGGAACCGGCGCCGAACCGGGACCCAGCGGCGTCGATCGTCACGGCGGCGAAGCCAGCGAAGTCGATCGAGGCGGTGACGGCGTCCGAGGTCAGGGCGTCCCACCACACGGCACCGGCGCCCTGCCAGGCGTACCCGCCGATCGCGGTCGCCGCCAGGAAGAACGCGTGGTTCGGGATGCCGGAGTTCGTGTGCACCCCACCGGCGTCGTCGGTCGTCACGACGAAGTCGGCCATCGTCGCGGGCTGCGGGTCCTTGCCGAGCACCGGGTCGTCGTAGGCGGTACCCGGGGCCCGCATCGAGCGCAGGGCATCGCCGT
Source organism: Curtobacterium sp. PhB190 (assembly GCF_004365385.1). Lineage (NCBI taxonomy): Bacteria > Bacillati > Actinomycetota > Actinomycetes > Micrococcales > Microbacteriaceae > Curtobacterium > Curtobacterium sp. PhB190. Next base: position 5,898 of record NZ_SODN01000014.1, read on the forward strand.
GCACGGCATCGGTGAAGAGCCCCTGGCCGATGAGCCAGCTCGCCTGCTCGGCGGTCTGCCCGGCCGCGTACTGGGCGACGAGTGAGCCGAACACGTCGCTGATCGACTCGTTGAGCGCCCCGGACTGCCCCTGGTAGGTCAGGTCGGCGGTGTACTGCGTGACGCCGTGCGCCAGTTCGTGCCCGATGACGTCGAGCGCGATGGTGAAGCGCCGGAAGACCTCGTCGTCGCCGTCGCCGAACACCATCCGGCTGCCGTCCCAGTAGGCGTTGTCGTAGTCCTGCCCGAAGTGGACCGTGGCGTCGAGGGGGAGTCCGGCACCGTCGATCGACACCCGGCCGAAGACGTCGAGCCAGAAGGCGTGGGTCGCACCGAGGCCCGCGTACGCCTCGTCGACGGCCGCGTCGCCGGTGACGGGGGCGCCCTCGCTCCGGACCACCGTGCCGGGCAGGGTCGTCGTGCCGCGGGCGTCGGCGATCGTGCGCTGGGGAGACCGGTCGACCGTGCCGCTGACACGGCGCGGGGCGACCAGGTGCTGGTGCTTCGGGCTCTGCACGAGCTCGAGCGACGCCAGTGCGGTGCGCGCGGCAGACGCCGCCCGGGGGAACTCGGCCGCCTGGGCCACGGCGTGGAGCAGGTAGGGCGGGACGACGGAGCGCCGGCTGTCGGTCGGGGTCATGCGCTCATGCAACCACCGGGCACCGACACCCCGGCACCGGCTCAGTCGCGCTTGCGGTTCTCGACCAGGCCGAGCGCGTAGGACTCCCACCACTGCCCGGCGGCCGGTCCACCGTTGCACGTGCCGTCGCTGAGCCCAGGGGTCTTGACCCAGAGCAGGGCGTCGAGCCGGCTCGATCCGCCGGTGACGTGCGGCGCCTGGCCGAGACCGGCGCCCTCGGGGTTGCACCACGTCCCGCGCCAGCCCTGACCGTTCCGGGAGACGTCGATGACGAAGTGCGGATCCCCACCGATCGCGTCGGCGAGTTCGTCGGCGTAGGCGCGTTCCTGGTCGACGCGGTAGAAGTTCGACACGTTCGTGAAGAAGCCCTGCACCTCGTCGACGCCCGCCTGCCGCAGCCAGTCGGCCATCGTCGCGGTCGGGACACGGTTCTCGTTGCCGCCGTCGAGGTACACCGTCAGTCCGTGCCCGGTCAGCGCGTCCACGGCCTTGCGGAGCAGCGGGAGTCGGGAGTCGCGGAGGCGCTCGCAGTTCTGGATCTGCGCGATCGCGTCCGGTTCGACGAGCACGACGGCCTTCGAGCCGGCCATCGCGCGGACGGCGGAGCGGACCCACGGCAGGTACGCGTCGTCGGTGGTGCCGCCCTTCGAGTAGCTGCCGCAGTCGCGGTCCGGCACGGTGTACAGCACGAACACCGGGGTGGCCTGCTGCTGCTCGGCGTTCCGGACGACGGTGCGGATCGTCGCGCGCGTCTCGGACCGCGAGGTGTTCGTGAGCCAGGTCGCGATCGGCTGGTCGGCGATGCGGGCGATCTGCGCCGCGGTGTCGTCGTGTCCGGCGGCGCGGGCCTGGCGCTCGCGGATGCCCGGCTGGTTCACGTCCGACGGCTGGTGCGCGAGGCCGCCGGGGAACGCCTGCTCCACGGTCTTCCGCGTCACGACGTCCCGTCCGCTCGCCGTCGGGTCGGCATCCGGGCCGCCGCCGTGCGGCACGACGACCACGAGCGTCGTCACGACCGCCGCGACACCGACGACCGCGGCCGCGATCCACAGCCACTGACGTCGCGCGGACGCACGCTTCCCCTGGTGCTCCGGCATCCGGCGGTCCTCCTTGTTCGCACCCATGCTGACAGGTGCGGGGGAGTCCTGACCAGGACACCGGGGTGTTCGTTCAGGTCGGCCGACGGCTTCTGCCAGGAGCGCTCCAGCGACCCCGCAGGACGGTGTTGCAGAATACCGGGATGTTCCGTCGACTCCTCCTCCTCGCCGTGACCGCGGCGTACGCCTGGGTGATCTGGCGGATGACGCTGACCCCGCAGGTCTTCACCTCGGCACAGAACTCGTTCGTGCTGCACGCGATCGCCTGGGTGCAGCAGCTGCCGCACGGCACCTGGTTCACGTACGAGCGCACCGAGTTCCTGGCCAACATCGCGATGTTCGTGCCGGTCGGCATGCTCGCCGCACTCTGGCTGCCGCGGCGCTGGTGGATCCTCGGGGCCCTGGTCGCGGTCGCCCTGTCGACCGGCATCGAGTTCGCGCAGGCCACCTACCTGCCCTACCGGGTCGCCGACCCCCGCGACGTGCTGTCGAACGGCCTCGGCGGACTGCTCGGCGCGACGCTCGTCGGACTCGTCCGCAGTCTGCTGCCGGCGCCCCGGCGTCGTCGCCTGCGCGCCAGGACCGCCTAGGACTCTGGTAGTCTTGCGCGGTTGCCGTCGAACGGCCGCGGACAAAGAGCGCTCGTGCATCAGGCACGGGCACCGCGCAACGGACTGAAAGGGGATCTACGCATGGCACTTGACGCGAAGGTCAAGCAGGAGATCATCGAAGAGTACGCGACCCACCCGGGCGACACCGGTTCCCCCGAGGTCCAGGTCGCCGTTCTGACGCGTCGTATCAACGACCTGAACGAGCACCTCAAGGAGCACAAGCACGACCACCACTCGCGTCGTGGTCTGCTGCTCATGGTCGGTCAGCGTCGCCGTCTCCTCGGTTACCTCTCCGACGTCGACATCGCCCGCTACCGTGCGCTCATCGAGCGCCTCGGACTGCGCCGCTAGTCGACGCCTCACGGCTTGACTGAACGCCCCGGTCCTCCTCGCGAGGACCGGGGCGTTCTCCGTTCCCGGGAATGGTTGCGCGCTGCGTGCGGTTCGGTACGATGTTCATGCAAACGCATCGAAAGTCGGGAACCACCATGACCACCATCGCCGTCGTCTCCGCCGGACTCTCCGAGCCCAGCTCCACCCGCCTGCTCGCCGACCGCCTGGGCGAGGCCGCCGTCGCCGCACTCGTCGCCGAGGGCACGCCCGCGCACGTCCTGCACGTCGAGCTCCGGCCGCTCGCGCACGAGATCACCGACGCGATGCTCACCGGCTTCGCGGCGCCCGCGCTGTCCGCCGCCACGGCCGCAGTGGTCGAGGCCGACGCCGTCGTCTTCGTGACGCCGATCTTCACGGCCGGCGTCAGCGGCCTCGCGAAGTCGTTCCTCGACGTCCTCGACAAGGACGCGCTCGCCGACCTGCCCGTCCTGCTCGGCGCCACGGGCGGGACCTCGCGGCACTCGCTCGCCATCGACCACGCCCTGCGTCCGGTCTTCGCGTACCTCCGTGCAGCGGTGGTGCCGACCGGCGTGTTCGCCGCGACCGACGACTGGGGGAGCGACGGCGACGCCGCGGCCCTGGACGGACGCATCCGCCGGGCCGGAGCGGACCTGGCCTGGGCGATCCGGGCCTCCCGGCGGGCCCCGCAGGAAGCCGACGCGCTCCCCGCGACCGTGGACTTCGCGAGCCTGCTCGGCGGCCTCGGTCACTGACCCGGACCGCTGACCCGTGGCGCGCTCTTAGGCGGACCACAGGGTTCGTGGGGTCGGAGTGCGGCCGGCTGGCGGCTCGCTCATCGGTGGGCTCGGGAACCTCGTCATGACGACGAGGAGGACCGATGGACACCAGAGGCAACGGCAAGCGATCCGCGCGGGTCACGAGTGCGCTCGTGAGCCTGGGCGGACTCGCGGTCGCGACGGTCACGGGTGCCGGGCTGTGGTTCGGGCACGAGCAGGCCAGCACGACGACGACCGACACGTCCACGAGCACGAGCACCACGACGGACTCCGGTTCGGGTACCGGGACGTCGGGCGACGCCACCACCGACTCCGGGTCCTCGTCCTCCTCGTCGTCGAACGACACGTCAACCGACTCGTCGAACGACACGTCGACCGACAGCGGCACGAGCAGCAGTGACACCGGCGTCTCGCAGGGCACCACCGGTGGGTCGTCCGACACGACGACGACGGGATCGTGACCGTGCGCGCCGCCGCTGAGTGGGACCTCTGGACCACCACCGCCCGGGTCGTCCTCGACCACCGCGACCGCCGCCACCTCGCTGCCGCCGAGTCCTGCGTCCGCGAGGTCACGGCCGCCGTCGACGCCGCGTGCAGCCGGTTCCGCGGCGACTCCGAGCTCCTGTCCCGCGCCGAGGACCTGGTGCGCGGCACCGAGGTCTCGCCGTTGCTGGCGACGCTCGTGCACCAGGCCGTCGACGCCGCCCGGCTGTCCGACGGGGACGTCGACCCGACGCTCGGCCGACGGATGGTGTCCCTCGGGTACGACGCCGCGTTCGCCGACGCGCTACCGGTCCCGTCACCCGACGCCGTGGCCCGATCGCTCGACGACCGCCCGGCGTGGCAGCGGATCCTGCTGTCCGGTACGTTCCTGCGGGTCCCCGAGGGCGTCACGCTCGACCTCGGTGCCACGGCGAAGGCCGCCGCCGCGGACATGGCGGCCGCGAGCATCACCGCGCGGCTCGGCGTCGGTGCCCTCGTCTCGCTCGGCGGGGACGTCGCCACGGCTGGCCCGGACCCCTCCGGCGGCTGGCAGGTGCGCGTGCAGGACTTGGCGGACGACCCCGTCGACCACGTCCGCATCGCCTCCGGGTGGTCCGTCGCGACCTCGAGTACGCAGAAGCGCCGCTGGGAGCAGGACGGGACCGCGCGGCACCACATCCTCGATCCCCGGTGGGGCCTGCCCGCCGACCCGGTGTGGCGGTCGGTGACGGTCGTCGCCCCCTCGTGCACCACCGCCAACACGATGACCACCGCCGCGGTCGTCCGGGGGCACGGCGCCGTGGAGTGGCTCCGGCAGAGCGGTCGTGCGGCCCGGCTCGTCGCGGCCGACGGCTCGGTGCTGCGGCTCGGCGGCTGGCCGGAGGACCAGGCTGCCGACGGTGCCGTCACTGACACCTTCGACGGGGCGGACGCCGCCTGATGGACACCGCGCTCTGGGTGATCGGCCGCGGCACGGGCGTCGCCGCCGTCGTGCTCCTGACCCTGACGGTCCTGCTCGGCATCGTGACCCGCGGCGGCCGACCGTTCCCCGGCCTGCCGCGGTTCGGCGTGCAGCTCGTGCACCGGGACGTCGCCCTCGCGTCCACCGTGTTCGTGGCCGTGCACGTGGTGACGCTGCTGCTCGACACCGAGGCCGAACTGCGCCTGCTGGACGCCGTCGTGCCGTTCATCGGCGCGTACCGCTGGTTCTGGCTCGGGCTCGGCACCCTGGCGGTGGACCTGCTCGTGGTGCTCGTCGTCACGGGGATGCTCCGCCGGGTGATCGGTCCGCGGGTGTTCCGCGCCGTGCACTGGGCTGCCTACGCCATGTGGCCGATCGCGATGGCGCACGCGATCGGCACCGGGACCGACGGCACGTCCGCCTGGTTCCTGGTGGTCGCCGGGGTCTGCGCCGCCGCCGTCCTCGGCGCCGTGGCCTGGCGCTGCACGGCCGGCGTCACCGCGTTCCGTCCGACCCCGAAGGAGGCCCTCCGATGACCCTGGCCCACCCGCTCACCGTGCCACCACCGACCGGCACGCAGCGACTCCTCGCCGCCCCCGGCCCAGGGCTCGACGCCCACCTCCGCACGCACGGGCCGCTGCCGCACGTGGGACCCGGGATCATCAACGAGATCGGTCTCGCCGGGGTCGACGGCCGCGGCGGAGCCGGGTTCCCGCTCGCCCGCAAGCTCGACGCCGTGGCGGGCCGGACCCGGCGCGGCAGCCGCGGTGCCCCCATCGTCATCGCCAACGGCGCCGAGGGGGAACCCGCCAGCCGCAAGGACGCCGTCCTGCTCGAACGCGCACCGCACCTGGTGCTCGACGGCATCGTCGTCGCGGCGCTCGCGATCGGTGCGACCGAGGCCGTGGTCGCCACGAGTGCGCGGCTCGCCGACCGGGTCCGGCAGGCACTCGCCGAACGCACCGACGGCCGGCGCGGCACCGGCACCGACCCGGTCGCCATCGAGGTCCGGGCACTGCTCCACACCACCTTCGTCGCCGGGCAGGCCACGGCACTCGCCTCGGCCGTCGCCGGAGGACGAGGACTGCCGGAGGACCGCGTCGTGCGGCTCGCCGACCGTGGCCCGAGCGGTCGCGCGACCCTCGTGTCGAACGTCGAGACCCTGGCCCAGGCGGCACTCGTCGCACGGTACGGGGCGGCGTGGGCGCGGAGCGTCGGCAGCGCGAGCGCTCCCGGCACCCGTCTCGTGACGGTCAGCGACGTGACCGACCCTGGCGGGGCCGTGGTGCTGGAGACTGCCGGGGGTGTGCCGCTCGGACAGCTGCTGGGGGCCTCCCGGCTATCGGCGGCCGACCCGCGACGGACGCGAGCCGTCCTGGTCGGCGGGTGGGGCGGCACCTGGCTGCCGGCCGCAGCGCTCGACGCGCGCCTCGACGTCGACGGACTCGCACCGTGGGGTGCGGCGCCCGGGGCGGGTGTGCTGGCCGTGCTCGACGACCGGACCTGCCCGGTCGGGGTCACCGCAGGCCTCGCCGCGGCGCTCGCCGGGGCGTCCGCCGGCCGCTGCGGGCCGTGCGTGAACGGGTTGCCGCGGATCGCCGACGTGGTCGCCGACCTGGCCTCCGGGCGTCGGGCGGGCGACCTGGCCGGCGAGGTCCGGCGGGTCGCTGCCCTGGTCGACGGGCGCGGGGCCTGCCACCACCCGGACGGCGTCGCGCGGATGGTGCGGAGCGCCCTCGACGTGTTCCACGACGACGTCCAGGCGCACCTGCGGGGCGCGTGCCTGGTCGGGGGACGACGGTGAGCGGCGCACCGGGCGGTGCAACCGCAGCCGGTCCCGTCGTGCTGCACGTCGACTGGACCCGCTGCCGGGGACGCGGCCTGTGCACCGAACTGTTCGCCGAGCGGCTGGCGCGCGACGAGTGGGGCTACCCGATCGAACGGGACGGCGGCGGCACCCGCGACGTGCCGGTGCGGCCGGACGAACGCGCCGCCGCTGCGGACGCGGTGGCGATGTGCCCGCTGCAGGCGTTGCGGCTGGTGGGGGAGTGAGCAGGGACGCGGCGAGCAGTGGTGCTCAGTACCAGTGCGGGTTGACGCTCATCTCGTGGCCCCACGCACCGCACGGCGACCCGTAGGCGCTCTTGATGTAGGCGAGTCCCCAGTTGACCTGCGTGTTCGCGTTCGTCCGCCAGTCCGCCCCGGCCGCCGACATCTTGTCAGCGGGCAGGGACTGCGGGATGCCGTAGGCGCCGCTCGAGGCGTTCAGCGCGTTCGCCCGCCAGCCGGACTCCTGCGTCCACAGCGACACCAGGCAGGAGAACTGGTCGTCGCCCCATCCGTACGAGCTCAGGGCGCTCCGCGCGTACGCCTGTGCGGCCGCGGGGTCCACCACGACACCGCCGGTGCTCGGGTAGCTCGTGCCCCCGCCGCCACCGGCGCTGGTGCTCCCGCCGCTACCGGTGTCGGCGCTCGCCGAGGCTGCTGCCGCCGCCTGTGCCGCGGCGGCCGCCGCACGCTTGCGCTGCTGTTCGGCCTTCTGCGCCGCGACCTTCTGCCCGAGCTCGTACCCGGCGGCCTGCTTCGCGGTGGTGTCCCGGAGCGACGCGAGCTGCGCGTACAGCTCGTCGCTGTGCTGCTCGGTCGACTCGACCGCGGCGTTCGCCACGGCCTCGGCGGACTTCGCCGCCGCGGACCGTTCCTCTGCGGCCTGCGCACGCGTCGCGCGTTCGGTCTCGGCGCGTTCGGCCTGTTCGTGCAGTGACGATGCCGTGCCGGCCGCGACGGACGCCTCGTCCATCACGCCGGACCACGTGGACGACAGCTGGTCGAGCGCGCCCAGCTGGTAGAGCAGCTGGTCGGGGTTCCCCGCGGTCGCGATCCGGGTGGTCATCTGGTTCGTGCTGCCGTCGCGGTACAGGTTCGCCGCCAGCTGGCCGGCGCGTGTCTGCGCGCGCTCGGCCGTCTCGGACGCGCGGTGCGCCTGGGCCTGGAGGCTCGTGGCGGCCTGGGTGGCCTCCGCCAGCTCCGCCTCGGCCGCGTCCGCCTTCGACGAGGCCGTCAGCGCGGCCTGCGACTTCACTGCCGCCTCGTCCTGCGCCGACTGCAGCGCGGCCTGCACCGTGGTGACCTCGGCGCGCTTGGCGGTCTCGTTCCCCTTGGCCTGCTGCACGTCCTGCCAGGTCGGGTACTCCGTCGCGGACGCCGGGACAGCGGTGAGGACCGGGGCGACGAGCGCGCCGACGACCACGGCGGCCGCGACGAGCACGCCCCGCGAGGGGGTGAGACGCATGGCAGCAGGTTACCGAGGCTCGCCCGGCCGTCAGCGAGCCGCGCCGCCGATTCCCTGTGGACTGGTAAAGTCCATCGTGTCCGAGGACCGTTTCCCCGGATGTTCGACACAACACTGCGCAGGCCGGGCACGGAGCTGGTCATCGGTGGTGGCTCGCGGGCCGGAACGGTTTCCCGAGTGCTTCTACTGCTGGCCAGACATGCGTCCGGAACGATCGGCGCGCACGCACCATCGAGTGCCGTCGCCACGGCCTGCCGAACACACATCAAGGAGGCACCCTTTTGGAGGGTCCCGAGATCAAGTTCGCCGAAGCCGTCATCGACAACGGCAAGTACGGCAAGCGCACCGTCCGGTTCGAGACCGGTCGGCTCGCACAGCAGGCGCAGGGCGCGGTCGCCGCGTACCTCGACGAGGAAACGATGCTCCTCTCGGCCACCAGCGCCGGCAAGCACCCGCGTGAAGGATTCGACTTCTTCCCGCTGACCGTCGACGTCGAGGAGCGCTCCTACGCCGCCGGCAAGATCCCCGGTTCGTTCTTCCGCCGCGAAGGCCGCCCGTCGACCGAGGCCATCCTGGTCTGCCGACTCATCGACCGGCCGCTGCGCCCGTCGTTCGTCGACGGCCTGCGCAACGAGGTCCAGATCGTCATCACCGTCCTGAGCATCGCTCCGGACGAGTTCTACGACGCGCTGGCCATCAACGCCGCGTCCGCGTCGACGCAGATCTCCGGTCTGCCGTTCTCCGGCCCGATCGCCGGTGTGCGCCTCGCGCTGATCGGCGAACAGTGGGTCGCGTTCCCGAAGGCATCGCAGCTCGCCGACGCCGTCTTCGACCTCACGGTCGCCGGCCGTGTCGTCACCGACGAGGCGGGCAACGAGGACGTCGCCATCATGATGGTCGAGGCCGAGGCCACCGAGCACAGCTGGGAGCTCATCCAGGGCGGCGCCACCAAGCCCGACGAGGCCGTCGTCGCGCAGGGTCTCGAGGCGGCCAAGCCGTTCCTCAAGTCCCTCGTCGACGCCCAGGCGAAGCTCGCCGCGCAGTCCGCCAAGGAGATCCAGGACTACCCGGTCTTCCCGCCGTACGCGCCCGAGGTCTACTCGGCCGTCGAGGCCATCGCGCTCTCCGAGCTCGGTGACGTCTACAAGATCGCCGCCAAGACCGAGCGCCAGGACGCCGACGACGCACTCAAGTCGCGCGTCAAGGAGGCCATCGCGTCGAAGGTGTCGGCGGGCGAACTTCCCGACGTCGCCAACTCGCAGGTCAGCGCCGCGTACAAGTCGGTCACGAAGAAGGTCGTGCGCGGCCGCATCCTGACCGAGCAGGTCCGCATGGACGGCCGAGGCCTCGCCGACATCCGTCCGCTCGACGCCGAGGTCGCCGTGATCCCGCGCGTCCACGGCTCGGCGATCTTCCAGCGCGGCGAGACGCAGATCCTCGGCGTCACCACGCTGAACATGCTCAAGATGGAGCAGCAGATCGACTCGCTGTCGCCCGTCACGAAGAAGCGCTACCTGCACCACTACAACTTCCCGCCCTACTCGACCGGTGAGACCGGCCGTGTGGGTTCGCCGAAGCGTCGCGAGATCGGGCACGGCTTCCTCGCCGAGCGCGCCCTCGTGCCGGTGCTGCCGACGCGTGAAGAGTTCCCGTACGCCATCCGTCAGGTCTCCGAGGCGCTCAGCTCCAACGGCTCGACCTCGATGGGTTCCGTCTGCGCCTCGACCCTCTCGCTGCTCAACGCCGGTGTGCCCCTCAAGGCCCCGGTCGCCGGCATCGCGATGGGTCTGGTGTCCGACACCGTCGACGGTCAGACCCGCTACGCGGCGCTGACCGACATCCTCGGTGCCGAGGACGCCCTCGGCGACATGGACTTCAAGGTCGCCGGTACCTCGGAGTTCGTCACCGCGATCCAGCTCGACACCAAGCTCGACGGCATCCCGTCGACGGTGCTCGACGCGGCGCTGAAGCAGGCCAAGGAGGCCCGCTCGGCCATCCTCGGTGTGCTGAACGAGGCGATCGACGCCCCCGACGAGATGGCGGACACCGCTCCTCGCGTCATCTCGGTGCAGATCCCCGTCGACAAGATCGGCGAGCTGATCGGCCCGAAGGGCAAGACGATCAACGGCATCCAGGACGAGACCGGTGCCGACATCTCGATCGAGGACAACGGCACCGTCTACATCGGTGCCGTCGACGGACCGTCGGCCGAGGCCGCTCGTGCGTCGGTCAACGCGATCGCGAACCCGACCAACCCGGAGATCGGGGACCAGTTCCTCGGCACCGTCGTGAAGATCGCCACGTTCGGCGCCTTCGTGTCGCTGCTCCCGGGCCGTGACGGTCTGCTCCACGTCTCCGAGGTGCGCAAGCTCGCCGGTGGCAAGCGTGTGGAGAACGTCGAGGACGTCCTGGGCGTCGGCCAGAAGGTCCTGGTCGAGGTCACCAAGGTGGACGACCGCGGCAAGCTGTCGCTCGCGCCGGTCGTCGCCGAGGAGTCGGACACCGACTCCAGCGGTGCCCGCGAGGAGTCGACGGACGCCACCGTCTGATCCACCCCTGGCACACGAACGGCCGTCGTCCCTTCCGGGGCGGCGGCCGTTCGTCGTTGCGGGGTCGTCCTACGCGGCGGGGGTCTCCTGCGTGCCGACGAGCTGCGCGCGACCGAGCAGGTGCTCGCGCAGCACGAACCCGACGACCGCGGGGGTGGCGTCGGCCGGCGCCTCGAGCAGCGGCACGTCGAGGGCGCTCAGCGTGAAGAAGTAGCGGTGCACGCCGTGGCCCGCGGGCGGAGCGGCGCCGAGGAACGTGTCGGTGCCGAACTCGTTGCGACGGCGCAGGGCCTCGGCCGGCAGCAGGGCGTCGTCGGTGCCGGCGCCGGCGGGCAGCGAGGTCGCCGAGCCCGGGATGTCCGTCAGGCTCCAGTGCCAGAAGCCCGAACCGGTCGGGGCGTCGGGGTCGTACACGGTGAGCACGAAGCTCTTCGTGCCCTCGGGAGCGCCGGACCACTCGAGTGCGGGGGAGCGGTCCTCGCCACCCGCGTCGGTGCCGCGCGCCGAAGTCGGCAGGGCGCCGCCGTCGGTGAAGTCGGGGCTGGTCAGGGTGAACGAGGGGACCTCGGGGAGGTTCCAGTTGGGGTCGTTGGCCATGCGCCCAGCCAACACCCACAGCCTCGGCGGCCGCCCGACGCGGCCGCCCGACGCGGCCGCCCGGTGCGGTGACCCTGTCCGAACTCCGCCGAATGACCGGGAACGCTGGAAGCGCCCCCTGTTCGGGGGTATCTTCGCCGCACGATCGACCATCCCGCCGATCGCGGCTCGACCGACCCGTTTCCCTGCAGCGTCGGTGGGGTCCCGTGCTGCCAGCACGACATGAGGACAACGATGTTCGACAAGCGTTTCATCCACCACGCCATCGATCGCAGCGCCGAGAACGCGCTCGACCGACGACGGTTCTTCGCAGCCGCCGGCGTCGCCGGCGCCTCAGCCGGCATCGCCGCGCTCGGCTCGTCGGTGCTCACCACCGACCGCGCCGCCGCCACCCCGGAAGAGGACGGTGCCGTCTCCGACGCCGCCATCCTCAACTTCGCCCTGAACCTCGAGTACCTCGAGGCCGAGTTCTACCTGCGTGCTGTGTTCGGCGCGGGCCTCGCCGACAGCATGATCACCGGCATCGACCCGCAGGGGCCGGTGATCGGTGGCAAGAAGGTGCCGTTCAAGACCGCGGCCATCCGCGGCATCGCCACCGAGATCGCGAACGACGAGCGCGCGCACGTTGCGTTCCTCCGATCCGCCCTCGGCGGTGCGAAGGTCTCACGTCCGAAGATCGACCTCGTGTCGAGCTTCACCGCGGCGGCGCGCGCTGCGGGTGTGGTCGGCCCGACCGGCACCTTCGACCCGTTCGCCAGCGAGGAGAACTTCCTGCTCGGGGCGTACATCTTCGAGGACGTCGGGGTCACCGCCTACAAGGGGGCCGCGCCGCTCATCACCAGCAAGACGTACCTCAGTGCCGCGGCGGGCATCCTCGCCGTCGAGGCCTACCACGCCGGGATCATCCGGTCGAAGCTCTCGGACAAGGGGCTGCAGGTGCCGGCGAACAAGATCTCCGACGCCCGTGACTCGCTCGACGGTCCGACCGACGACGACCAGGGGGTGACGACCCGGTCGGGAGCGGTGAACCTCGTGCCGACGGACTCGAACTCGCTCGCCTACGGCCGCACCGCGGAGCGTGTCCTGAACGTGGTGTTCCTGAACCCGAACCAGATCGACAAGGGCGGGTTCTTCCCGGACGGCGTCAACGGCTCCATCGTCTCGAGCGGCAACCCCGGGAGCGCCACCGGACCGGCCTGATCCGCGCGACGCGACCGGTCGCGGTGAGCGCGACCACAGTGCGGACGGGAGGCACGGTGCCAGCTGGCACCGTGCCTCCCGTCCGCTCGTGGTCGCGAAAGCGACGGATGTCCGTCACGTCGGCGGATCCGTGCCGCGAGGGCGACAGTGTGCCGCGAACAGTTCGCGGCAGACTGTCGCTTTCGCGGCAGGCGGGCGGCAGATGGGCCGCAGCCGAGCGGGGCCCCGACGGCAGCCGGGCGTCAGGCGGCGAGGACGCGGTCGACGACGCGACCGAGCGCTGCCGTCGCCGCGATGGCGTCGCCGGCGTAGGCGCCGGCCATCGCACCGTCGCGCGCGAGCATGAGCTCGTCGGCACCGTCGCCCGGCAGCTGGTGGCCGGACTCCTGCAGCAGGGTGGCGAGCCGGTCGGTGTACCAGTCGCGGTGGGTGGCGACCACCTCGCGCACGGGGTCGCGGGGGTCGTGGTACTCGGCGGCGGCGTTGAGGAACGCGCACCCGCGGAAATCGGGGTCGTTGACCTCGTCCGCCAGGGCAGCGACCCACGCGCGGACCGCTGCGGCGGAGGAGCCGGCGTCGGTGACGAGCTGTTCCAGGCGTTCCTGCACCCGCTCGTGCTGCGTGCGGATGTAGGCGAGGATCAGGTTGTCTTTCGACCCGTAGTGCTTGTAGAACGTCGCCTTCGTGACGCTCGCCTCGGAGATGAGGCGGTCGACGCCGACGCTGTGGATGCCCTCTTCGTAGAAGAGTCGCGTGGCCGTCTCGAGGATGCGGACCTTCGCGCCGCCGGAGCGGGGAGTCGGGGGGACGCTCGACCCGTCCGGCGACGCGAGGTTCGTGCTCGGACCAGGGAGACGCTGGACGGCCGGTTGGGGGGAATCGACCGTCACAGCGTGGCTCCTTGGTTCATCGGCTCCGCGGACGAGTGGGGGAACTCGTGGCCGCGAGGACTGATGTCCCGAGCCGCCGGATCGGAACTTAGGGGGGCTTTCGATCCGGCGTGAACGACTGTACCACAAGGAGGACAGACAGACGAGTCGGTCTGTCCGCAATTTCTGTACCCCTCTTCGAGTGACAGTCCGTGGGCCTGTGGAAACTGGGCGGTGGGCTCCGGAGCATCAGTAGGCTCGTCTGCGATGAACCAGCCAGTGCCACTGCCGCTCGGGGCCCCGGACACGTCCTTCCTGACGTCCGGAGGGGCCTTCGTCCGCCGCACCGTGCTGCCGTCGGGTGTCCGCGTGCTGACCGAAGCCGTGCCCGGGGCCGCTTCGACGAGCATCGGGTTCTGGGTCGGCGTCGGTTCGCGTGACGAACGCGACGGCCAGTTCGGATCGACCCACTTCCTCGAGCACCTGTTGTTCAAGGGCACCGAGACCCGGTCGGCGCTCGACATCGCGATCGCGTTCGACTCGGTCGGCGGCGAGCACAACGCCGCGACAGCCAAGGAGTACACCTGCTACTACGCACGGGTGCGGGACGCCGACGTCCCGATGGCCGTGCAGGTCATCGGTGACATGGTGACCGGCTCGGTGCTCGACCCCGAGGCGTTCGCCGTCGAGCGCGGCGTCATCCTCGAAGAACTCGCGATGGCCGCCGACGACCCGGCCGACGTCGCGGGCGAAGCGTTCTTCGCCGCGGCCTTCGGCGGACATGCGCTCGGTCGTCCGATCGGCGGGACCCCGGACAGCATCCGCGCGGTCCAGCGGGACGAGGTCCTGGCCCACTACCGCGAGCACTACGCACCGAACGGCATCGTCGTGACCGCCGCCGGTGCCGTCGACCACGACCGGTTCTGCGACGCGGTCGCCGCGGTGTTCCACGACGCTCCGCCCGCCGAGCCGCTCGCACGACGGACGCCACAGACCGTCGCCGACCCCATCGAGCCGAAGCTGTCGGTGGTCCACCGTCCGACGGAACAGGTCAGCATGCTGCGCGGCTCGCAGGGACTCGACCTGCGCGACGACCGCAGGCCGTCCCTCAGCGTCCTGAACGCCGTGCTCGGCGGGGGCATGAGCTCCCGGCTCTTCCAAGAGGTCCGCGAGCGACGCGGCCTCGCCTACGCGGTGTCGTCTTTCGCGCCCGCCTACCTCGACAACGGCGCCTTCGGCGTCTACGCGGGCTGTGCTCCCGACAACGTCCCCGGGGTCATCGAGATCATCGACGCCGAGTTCCGCCGCATGGTGGACGACGGCATCACCGACGACGAGCTCCGCCGCGCCAAGGGCCAGATCGAGGGCGCCCTGACGCTCTCGCTCGAGGACTCCGACGCCCGGATGACCCGCCTCGGCCGGTCCGAGCTCGGCACCGGGGAGTACACCGACCTGTCGACCGCACTGGAGCGTGTCGACCGGGTCACCACCGACGGCGTGCTCGAACTCGCCCGCGACCTCCTGACCCGCCCGACGATCACGTCGGTGGTCGGGGCGGTGCAGCAGGACGAGCTCGCCGCAGCGATCGGGATGGGCAGCTGAGCACGGACATGTCGCACTACCTGTACCTCGTCCGGCACGGCGAACACCAGGACGCCGAGCACGGCCTCCGCGACGGCAAGCTGTCGGAACGCGGCAAGCGCCAGGCCATGCTCGTCGCCGACCGTCTCGGCGGGCTGCCGTTCGACGGCGTGTACCACTCCCCGTTGGAGGCCCCCAGCGAGACCGCCGCGTTCCTGGCGCAGCGACTGCCGTCGATCCAGCCCGAACCGTCGACGCTGCTGTTCGACTGCGTCCCCTCCGGCCCGACCCCGGACATGCCGCACGCCTACCAGGGCTGGTACGGCGGCGTCACGGAAGAGGAGATCATCGCCGGCCAGGCACAGATGGGCGACGCCGTCTCCGAGTGGTTCACCCCTGCGCGCGAGGACCGGCACGACCTGCTCATCACCCACAACGCCGTGATCGGCTGGTTCGTGCGCGAGGCGTTCCAGGCACCCGAGTGGCGCTGGATGGGCACGAACGTCGCGCACACCGCGCTCACGATCATCCGGATCCGTTCCGCGAAGCCGGCCGAGGTGGTCGCCCTGAACGACCTGGCCCACCTGCCGGTGGAGCTCCGCACCGGGCTGCCGGTCGACCAGCCCGTCTAGCGGGAGGCCGGCTTGCGGAACCAGGCGGTCGCGTTCGGGTTGTCGTTGAACGGCGCGACGCGCTCGTAGCCCCGGCTGCGGTACATCGCGCCCGCGGCGACGAGCGAGTCGTTCGTGTCCAGCACGATGCTCGTCGCCCCCAGCGCGGCGCCTTCCCGTTCGAGCGCGTCCATCAGCGCCGTTGCCACGCCCTTGCCCCGTCCCGCCGGGGTGACGAAGACGTGCTTGACCTCGAACCGGACGTCCGTGGTGGTCGCGTCGGGGTCGTCCGCGATCCGCCGAAGGCCGCCGCAGCCGACCGCGACCCCGCCGTCGTACGCCACCGCGAAGACCCCGTTCGGCGGCGTGAACTCCGCCGCCGGGGTGCGCTTCCGCGAGTACGCGCCCTGCGCACTGGGGAACGTCGCCTCGCGCTCGTCGAGGTACGCGTCGAGCAGGACGTCGACCTCGGGCAGATCGGCCGGCACGGTCCTGACCTCGACTGACATGCGTCGATCCTAGGATGGACCGCATGGTCACTCCCGTCGCCGTCGTCGGCGCCACCGGTCGTCTCGGGGGCCTCGTGGCCTCCGTCGTCGAGGAACTCCCGGAGTTCGAGCTCGTCGCCCGCCTGTCGTCGAAGGACGGTGCCCACGAAGCACCGCCGTCGGTGTTCGGCGGTGCCGCGCTCGTCGTGGACGTGACGGTGCCGGCGCTCAGCCCCGCGATCGTCGAGAACGCGCTGTCGAGCGGGGCGAACGTCCTCGTCGGCACGTCCGGGTGGTCCGCCGACCGTCTCGCGAAGCTCCGTACCGCCCTGCAGGAGCGTCCCGACCAGGGCGTCCTCGTGGTGCCGAACTTCTCGATCGGGTCGGTGCTCGGCACTCACCTGGCCACCATCGCGGCGCCGTGGTTCCCCTCGGTCGAGATCGTCGAGACGCACCACGCCGGCAAGATCGACTCGCCGTCCGGCACCGCGGTGCGCACCGCCGAGCTCATCGCCGAGGCCCGTCGCGACGTCGGCCCGGTCGAGGCTCCGCACGTCGACCAGCGCGCCCGCGGCCAGCAGGTGGCGAGCGTGCCGATCCACTCGCTCCGGCTGCCCGGGGTGAAGGCCGTGCAGGACGTCCTGCTCAGCGGTCCCGGCGAGACCCTGACGATCCGGCACGACACCAACGACGACGTCGCCTACGTCGCCGGGATCCGGGCGGCGTTGTCCGCCCTCGGATCCGCCCGCGGGCTCACCGTGGGCCTCGGCAGCGTCCTCGGCATCGGCTGACCCGGTGGGACGTGCAGCGCGTGCCGGTAGCGCGATCCGGTCGCCGTTCTGGGGAGCAGCGCTGATGACCCTGCTGTTGGCGCTCTACATCGTGCTCGTCGGGCAGCGGGCCGTGGCGTTCATCGCCACCGGCATCCCGATCGGGATCGGCATCGGCGTCGCCCTGTTCGTCGTCGCCGCGATCGGGGCGCTGTTGCTCGTGCTCGAGTTCCGCTTCGGCATCCGGATCACCCGGCTCGGCTCCCGGCTCGAGGCCGAGGGCGGTGCACCGGAGGACGTCGTGCCCGTGCGTCCGTCCGGGCGTCCGACGCGCGAGGCCGCTGACGAGCTCTTCCCGCAGTACAAGGCCGCCGTCGAGCAGGACCCGGCGGACTGGCGCGCCTGGTACCGGCTCGGGGTGGTCTACGACGCCGCGGGGGACCGCAAGCGCGCTCGAGCCGCGATGCGCACGGCCCTGTCGCGGTCGAGCGCCTGAGACCTGGTCAGAGGACCGCGTCGACGGCGTCCACGGCACGCGTGTACCGGAACGTGTAGCCGGACTCGAGCAGCTTCGTCGGCACCATCCGCTGACTCGACAGCAGCATCTCGTCGGCGGCGTCCTGCAGCGCGAGGCGCAGCGCGAACTCCGGGATCCGGAACAGGTACGGCCGGTGCAGGTCCTCGGCGACGCGCTTCGTGATGCGGTCGGCGACGACGGCTTCCGGCCCGGAGAGGTTCACCGGTCCGCTGACACCGGACGCCGACGGGCTCGTCGCCAGGTGCACGATCGCCCCGACCTCGTCCTCGAGTGCGATCCACGGCCAGTGCTGCCCGCCGGTGCCGAGGCGACCGCCGAGCCCTGCCCGGGTGAGCGGGATGAGGGGTGCGAGCGCGCCGCCGCCCTCGCCGATCACGATGCCCGTGCGCAGGGTCACCACGCGGACGCCGTCCGGGGCAGCGTTCGCCGCGGATTCCCACGCGGTGCAGACCTCGGCGAGGAACCCGGTGCCGGGGGCCGCGTCGTCCTGCAGGACGTCCGCCGGGCGGTCGCCGTACACGCCGGACGCCGATCCGGACAGGAACAGCGCCGGGGGAGTGCTGGCGTGCCGCATGGCCTCGACCAGGGTGTCGGTCGCGTCGACGCGGGAGCGCCGGATCTCCTCGCGGTACTTCGCGGTCCAGGGCAGCTTGCCGATGTTCGCCCCCGCCAGGTTGATCACCACGTCGGCACCGTCGACGATGGCTGGGTCGAGCGGCCGGCGACCCGGAGCCCAGCGGAACTCGGTGGCCGTGTGCGGCTCGCGCCGGACGAGCGTGGTCACGTGGTGGCCCGCCTCGCGCAGCGCGCGGACGAGCGGGGTGCCGATGAAACCGGACGCGCCGGCGATCAGGATCGAGAGGGGCTCTGCCGCCGTGTCTGCCATGCCGGCAACGCTACTCACGCCGACGTAGGCTTCTGTGTGTGAGCGACAGCGAGACCGTGCAGCCCGACCCCACCGTGCCGACCCCGTACGAGGACCTGCTCCGCCGGGTCCTGACCGAGGGCACGCCGAAGGGTGACCGCACCGGCACCGGGACCCGCAGCCTGTTCGGCGCGCAGCTCCGCTACGACCTGTCGAAGGGCTTCCCGCTCGTGTCCACGAAGCGCGTGCACTTCAAGTCGATCGCGTACGAGCTGCTCTGGTTCCTACGCGGCGACGGCAACGCCACCTGGCTGCAGGAGCACGGTGTCCGGATCTGGAACGAGTGGGCGGACGAGGACGGCGACCTCGGCCCCGTCTACGGCGTGCAGTGGCGCTCGTGGCCGACCCCGTCCGGCGAGCACGTCGACCAGATCGCCCAGGTCATCGACCAGATCCGCACGAACCCGGACAGCCGCCGGCTCATCGTCTCGGCGTGGAACGTCGCCGAGATCCCGGACATGGCGCTCGCACCGTGCCACGCGTTCTTCCAGTTCTACGTCAACGACGGCAAGCTCTCGTGCCAGCTCTACCAGCGCAGCGCCGACATGTTCCTCGGCGTCCCCTTCAACATCGCGTCGTACGCGCTGCTCACCCACATGATCGCCGCGCAGACCGGGCTCGAGGTCGGCGACTTCGTCTGGACCGGCGGCGACTGCCACGTCTACGACAACCACGTCGAGCAGGTCGAGGGGCAGCTGTCCCGCACGGCGTACGCCCTGCCGACGCTCGAGCTCGCGCCGCGCGACTCGATCGACGACTACGAGTACGAGGACTTCACCGTCGTCGGCTACCACCACCACCCGGCGATCAAGGCCGCGGTCGCCGTCTGATGATCGGCATGGTCTGGGCCCGGTCGACCGACGGGGTCATCGGGGCCGACGGCGGCATGCCCTGGCACGTGCCCGAGGACCTCGCGCACTTCAAGCAGGTCACCGGCGACGCCACGGTGCTCATGGGCCGTCGCACCTGGGAGTCCCTGCCGGAACGCTTCCGCCCGCTGCCCGGTCGGCGCAACGTGGTGCTCACCCGCGACGCGTCCTGGACCGCCGACGGCGCCGAGGTCGTGCACGACCTCCGCGCCGCGCTCGACGGTGCCGACGGTGCCGACAGCCCCGTCTGGGTCATCGGCGGCGGCCAGGTCTACGCCGCGGCGCTGGACCGTGCCGACCGGGTGTCCGAGACCGTCATCGACGTCGACGTGCCCGGCGACACCGTCGCACCGACGCTCGGCGAGTCGGCCGGATGGACGCTCACCGACGAGGGCCCGTGGCAGGAGTCCCGCACGGGAACGCGCTACCGCTTCCTCGAGTGGCGCCGGAGCAGCGCCTGAGCGTGCGGGCGCCGCGTCGGTGTGCGCCGCGCGCCCCCGTGCGGGCGCCGCGCCCCGAAGAGTCGGGGCGCGAAGACCGCAGCGGGGCGCAGCTGGCGCGGAACCAGGTTCCGGACACCGCCGGGCGCGCGCGACACCGGGCGTGAGCGGCAGGACGGACGCGATCCGGGCCTCCCGTCCGCGCCGCAGGCAGGCGACCGTCCGCCCGGACGGCGGCCATCGCGTCTATCCCCGGTACGCTGGTGCCCGTGTCCCCGCGTGAGAATCCCTTCGGTCAGGTCCTCGTCGCCCTCGTGACCCCGTTCACGGCCGACGGTGAGGTCGACTGGCCCGGCGTCG
Organism: Curtobacterium sp. PhB190; assembly: GCF_004365385.1. Classification (NCBI taxonomy): domain Bacteria; kingdom Bacillati; phylum Actinomycetota; class Actinomycetes; order Micrococcales; family Microbacteriaceae; genus Curtobacterium; species Curtobacterium sp. PhB190. The sequence goes on from NZ_SODN01000014.1 coordinate 25,948, forward strand.
AGCAGCACATCGACGACTGCATCACCGCCGGCGCCGACGGCATCGTCGTCACCGGGACGACCGGCGAGACCAGCACCCTGACCGACCCCGAGAAGCTCCGTCTGGTCGAGGTCGGCAAGTCCGTCGCCGCGGGCCGCGCGAAGATCATCACGGGTGGCGGGTCGAACGAGACCGCGCACGCGATCCACCTGTACAAGCAGAGCGAGAAGGCCGGCGCGGACGGCGTGATGATCGTCACGCCGTACTACAACAAGCCGACCCAGTCGGGGGTGCTCACCCACTTCCGGATGATCGCCGACGCCACCGACCTGCCGGTGATCCTGTACGACATCCCGGGGCGAACCGGCATCCCGATCACGTACGAGACGATCGTGCGGGCGTCGCACCACCCGAACATCCTCGCCGTGAAGGACGCCAAGGGCGACTTCGCCGAGGTGTCCCGCGTGCTCAACAACACCGACCTCATGTACTTCTCCGGCGACGACACCAACGTGCTCCCGCACCTGTCGATCGGCGCGACGGGCCTGATCGGCGTCACCGCGAACATCACGAGCACGCCGTACCGCACCATCATCGACGCCGTGAACCGCGGCGACCTGGCGACCGCCACCGCCGAGCACAAGCGCGTCGAGCCACTCGTCCGCGCCGTGATGACCCACGTGCCCGGCACGGTCGCGGCGAAGTACATCCTGCACGGGCTCGGCCGCATCGGCAGCCCGCGCGTCCGTCTGCCGCTCGTCGGCCCCGAGGACTCCGAGGCGTACGCCATCGAGACCTCGCTCGAAGCCGTGCGCGACGTGCCCGGCGCCGACTTCTCGAACTTCCGCCCCGACCGCAACGCTGCGGCCGGCGGCGCACTACCAAAGGTGCCAGGCACCACCCGCTAGCGAACACCGCGGCGCGCTCCTCGCGCGTCGCCTGAATCCGTAGGACCGAATGCCCACACAAGTCTCCACACCGCAGCCGCTCGAACCCGGCACCCTCCGCGTCATCCCCATCGGGGGACTCGGCGAGATCGGTCGCAACATGACCGTCTACGAGTACGAGGGCAAGCTGCTCATCGTCGACGCCGGCGTGCTCTTCCCCGAGGAGCACCAGCCGGGGGTCGACCTGATCCTGCCGGACTTCGCGCCGATCCGTGACCGTCTCGACGACGTCCTCGGTGTCGTGCTCACGCACGGCCACGAGGACCACATCGGCGCCGTGCCGTACCTGCTGAAGCTCCGCGACGACATCCCGCTGATCGGCTCCACGCTGACCCTCGCGCTCGTCGAGGCGAAGCTCAAGGAACACCGGATCAAGCCGTACACGCTCGTCGTGGCCGAGGACCAGACCGAGCAGCTCGGCCCGTTCCACCTCGAGTTCGTGGCCGTGAACCACTCCATCCCGGACGCCCTCGCCGTGTCGATCACGACCCCCGCCGGTCGTGTCCTGCACACGGGTGACTTCAAGATGGACCAGCTCCCGCTGGACGACCGCATCACCGACCTCCGTGCGTTCGCGCGTCTGGGGGAGCAGGGCGTCGACCTGTTCCTGCCGGACTCCACGAACGCCGACGTGCCCGGCTTCACCGCCCCTGAGCGCGACATCGGCCCGGTCCTCGAGAACATCATCACGCGCGCCCGCAAGAAGGTCGTCGTGGCGAGCTTCTCGTCGCACGTGCACCGTGTGCAGCAGGTCCTCGACGCCGCCGCGGCCGCGAACCGCAAGGTCGCGTTCATGGGGCGCTCGATGATCCGCAACATGACCATCGCCGCCGACCTCGGCTACCTCCGCGTGCCCGAGAACGTCCTCATCGACACCAAGAAGGCGAAGAACGTCCCCGACGACCAGATCGTCTACATGTCGACTGGGTCGCAGGGCGAGCCGATGGCCGTGCTCGCGCGCATGGCGAACCTCGAGCACCAGATCGAGATCGGCGAGGGCGACACCGTCATCCTCGCCTCGTCGCTGATCCCGGGCAACGAGAACGCCGTGTACCGCGTCATCGACGGGCTGACGAAGCTCGGCGCGAAGGTCGTGCACAAGGGCAACGCCAAGGTGCACGTCTCCGGACACGCCTCGGCCGGCGAACTGCTCTACTGCTACAACATCCTGCGTCCGCGCAACGTCCTGCCCGTGCACGGCGAACACCGCCACCTGTACGCGAACGCCGACCTGGCGATCCAGACGGGTGTGCCGCCGCGCAACGTGATCCTCGGGCAGGACGGCATCGTCGTCGACCTGAAGGACGGCGTCGCGACGGTCGCCGGGCAGCTCGACATCGGCTACGTGTACGTCGACGGCTCGACCGTGGGCGAGATCACCGACGCCGACCTCAAGGACCGCCGCGTGCTGTCCGAAGAGGGCTTCATCTCGGTCTTCGCCGCGGTGGACTTCACCACCGGCCAGTGCGTCATCGGCCCGGAGATCCAGTCGCGCGGCTTCGCCGAGGACGACTCCGTGTTCGACGACGTCCGTCCCCAGATCGCCAAGGCGATCGCCGAGGCTGCCGCGAACGGCACGCGCGACTCGCACGCGTTCGCGCAGGTCGTCCGCCGCACGGTCGGCCGCTGGGTCAACACCAAGCACCGCCGCCGTCCGATGATCGTCCCGGTGGTCATCGAGGCGTAGCGCGTCGGTCGCGTTCATCGCGGTCGACCGGGAGGCCCGTCCAGCGTCCGTCACGGATGCTGCGGCGGGCCTCCCTTGGTTTGTCCTGAGTGGGGATTAGGGTTCTGCCCATGGCCGGAGGCACCAAGTCGACCACGCGCTCGCGCGCGTCCACGTCGTCCCGTGGGAACGGGACGCGCGGTTCGTCGCGCACCCAGGCCACGACGAAGAAGCTGCCGCAGGCGGCACCGACACCGGTGTTCCGCGAGCAGAACCCGCTCGTGACGTTCTGGCTCGCGATGGCGCACGGCGTCGGCGCGATGTTCCGACTGCTCGGCAAGGAGTCCCTCGAGAAGGACCAGCGGCGTGACGGGTTCCCGTTCCTGCTGTTCGTGCTGGCCATCGCCGGTGCGGTCGTCGAGTGGCTCAACCCGACGAACGGGGTGTCGGTCGCCCTCGACGCGTACACGTTCGGCGGGCTGTTCGGCCGGTTGGCGTTCGCCCTGCCGGTGATCATGATCGTGTTCGCCGGATGGCTGTTCCGGCACCCGGCCTCGGTGCACGACAACACCCGGATCGGCATCGGCCTCGGGATCCTGCTCGTCGCGATCGCCTCGCTCTGCCACGTCTTCGGCGGGCAGCCGAGCGCAGCGGACGGCATGCCCGCCCTGGCTGCGGCCGGCGGGGTGCTCGGCTGGGTCGTGATCGGCTGGCTCGTCACGATCGCGACCGCCTGGGTCGCGGTCCCGGTGGCGATCGTGCTGCTCGTGCTCTCCCTCTTCATCATCACCAAGACGCCGCCGAACAAGGTCGGGCGTCGGCTGCACGAGCTGTACGCGTACCTGTTCGGAGCGCCGGCCCCGGCCGCCGAGCCCGAGGTCGAAGCGGCAGCAGCCGCACCCGCCGCCCGAACCAAGACGACCAAGCGCGGCAAGAAGGGCGACACCGACTTCCAGCTGTTCGACGACCTCGGCTTCGGCGAGGAGCAGGCCGCTGCCGACGGTGACGCCGGCGGCGACAACGTGCCGTGGTGGCGGCGGAACAAGTCCGGGCGCGAAGAGGACCCGGCGTACGACAGCCCCGTCCTGCCCCCGGCCACCGGTGTCGCACCGACGGCCCCGCCCGCCGCGGCGGCTGCACCCGCTGCCCCGGTGGTCAACCCCAACGCGGGCGCTGCGGCCGGTCTCGTGGACCTGACGCCGGCCGAACCCGCGTCGGTCAACCTCAACGACTCCGTCGAACAGGACCTGCAGGTCGCCGAGCAGGCCCTGCGGGACTTCGGCACCGACGTCCCCGCGCGTCCGGAGCCGACCGCTGCGATCCGCCCCGCGGTTCCCGACGTGGTCGCGGCACCCCTCGTCGAGGACCCCGTCGTCGACGAGCCCGAGGAACTCTCCGCGGCGGCGACCGACGACGACCCGTCGAAGCCGTACCGCCTGCCGGCCGCCACCACCCTGAGCTCCGGCACCCCCTCGGTCGCTCGCAGCCAGGCGAACGACGACATCGTCGCCGCCATCACCGGCGTGCTGACGGAGTTCAAGGTCGACGCGAAGGTCACCGGGTTCTCCCGCGGCCCGACGGTCACCCGCTACGAGATCGAGCTCGGACCGGGTGTCAAGGTCGAGCGCGTCACGGCGCTGTCGAAGAACCTGTCGTACGCGGTGGCCTCCAACGAGGTCCGGATCCTCTCGCCGATCCCGGGCAAGAGCGCCATCGGTGTCGAGATCCCGAACTCCGACCGCGAGATCGTGTCCCTCGGCGACGTGCTGCGCTCGAACGCGGCGCGGAAGTCGAAGCACCCGATGACGATCGGCGTCGGCAAGGACGTCGAGGGCGGCTTCGTCGTCGCGAACCTGGCGAAGATGCCGCACCTGCTCGTCGCCGGTTCGACCGGTTCCGGCAAGTCGGTCTTCATCAACTCGATGATCACGTCGCTGCTCATGCGGGCGAAACCGTCCGAGGTCCGCATGGTCCTGGTCGACCCGAAGCGCGTCGAGCTCTCGATCTACGCGGGTGTCCCGCACCTCATCACGCCCATCATCACGAACCCGAAGAAGGCGGCCGAAGCGCTGCAGTGGGTCGTGAAGGAGATGGACATGCGGTACGACGACCTGGCGTCGTTCGGGTTCCGCCACGTCGACGACTTCAACAAGGCGATCGAGAACAACGAGATCGTCCTGCCCGCCGGCAGCGAGCGGAAGCTCAAGCCGTACCCGTACCTGCTCGTCGTCGTCGACGAGCTCGCGGACCTCATGCTCGTCGCCCCGCGCGACGTCGAGGAGTCGATCGTCCGCATCACCCAGCTCGCCCGTGCCGCCGGCATCCACCTGGTGCTCGCGACGCAGCGCCCGTCGGTGGACGTCATCACCGGCCTGATCAAGGCGAACGTGCCGTCCCGCATCGCCTTCGCGGTGACGAGCGTCACGGACTCCCGCGTCATCCTCGACCAGCCCGGCGCGGACAAGCTCATCGGTCAGGGCGACGCGCTCTTCCTGCCGATGGGGTCGTCGAAGTCCCTGCGCGTGCAGGGAGCGTGGGTGCAGGAGGGCGAGGTCGCCGAGGTCGTCCAGCACGTCACCCGCCAGGCCCAGCCCGAGTACCGCCAGGACGTCCAGGCCGTGGTCGAGCGCAAGGAGATCGACGCCGACATCGGCGACGACCTCGAACTGCTGCTCGCGGCGGTCGAACAGGTCGTCTCGACGCAGTTCGGCTCGACCTCGATGCTGCAGCGCAAGCTCCGGGTCGGCTTCGCCAAGGCCGGTCGCCTGATGGACCTGATGGAGTCCCGCGACATCGTCGGGCCGTCCGAGGGGTCGAAGGCCCGGGACGTGCTCGTCACCACCGACCAGCTGCCCGCGGTGCTCGCGAAGCTCCGCGGCGAGGAGCCGCCGGCTGCTCCGGCGCCCGTGGCCCCCGTGCCCGGCCCGGGTGACGACGGCGACCGCTACGGTGGCGACCCCGTGGGCGACATGACCCGCGGGTACGATGAAGTGCACGACGAGCCCGATGAGGACGCGTGGGGACTGACGGGCAGGGAGTGAAGGCGATGACCGCCTCGGACGGCACGGAGACGACGGACGGCGCCACGACACACGGCGCGAAGTTCCCCTGGCGCGGGCGACTGCTCCGCAAGGGTCCCGGCCCCGCATCGACGGCGAACGTCGCGAACATCATCACCGTGGTGCGCATCCTGATGGCGCCGCTGTTCTTCGTGCTGCTCCTCGCCGATGCCGGTAACGACGGCCCGCTGCGCATCTGGGCGGCGATCGTCTTCGTCGTCGCGATCGTGACCGACAGCGCCGACGGCATCATCGCCCGACGGCAAAACCTGGTCACCGACTTCGGCAAGCTCGTCGACCCGATCGCCGACAAGGTCCTGATCGGCGGCGCGCTCGTCGCCCTGTCGATCCTGGCCGAACTGCCCTGGTACGTGACGGTGCTCATCATGGTGCGCGAGATCGGCATCACGGTGTTCCGCTTCGCGGTGCTGTCGGACCGGGTGATCCCGGCCAGTCGCGGTGGCAAGATCAAGACCGTGCTGCAGGCCGTCGCCCTGACGTCGGCACTCTTCCCGTGGTGGGAGCTCGTCGGCGACTGGGCGCACTGGGTCAACGTGGTGCTGATGAGCGCCGCCTTCCTGGCGACCGTGCTCAGCGGCATCGACTACCTGTACCAGGCGTGGAAGCACAACCGGACCACCGCGTGACGCAGGCCGACGACGCGACCGGCGCCGTGCCTCCCGGCCCTGCCGACACGGTCGACGCGATCGCGCAGCACCTGGTCGCCGACCTGACGCGTCGCGGTGAGACCGTCGCCGTGGCGGAGTCGCTCACCGGCGGGTTGGTGGTGTCGACGCTCGTCGGTGTTCCGGGGGCGAGCGCCGTGGTGCGCGGGGGAGTCGTGGCCTACGCGACGCCCGTCAAGCACACCGTGCTCGGGGTGTCGTCGGCGTTGCTGGCGGCCAACGGGGCCGTCGATCCCGAGGTCGCGCGGCAGATGGCGGCCGGTGTCCGCATCGCGCTGTCCGTCGATGGTGAGCCGGCGACGTGGGGGATCAGCACGACCGGTGTCGCCGGGCCGGACCCGCAGGACGGCAAGCCGGTCGGCACCGTCTACGTCGGCATCGCGTCGGCGGACGGCGCCACTGCCTGGGAACTCCACCTCGACGGGGACCGCGGTGCAATCCGGACGGCGTCCGTCTCCGAACTCCTGACACGGATGTCGTCCGTGGTCCGGGGCCGGGAATAGGTCCCGTTTCCACTGGGTTACATCTCACGCAATCTCCAGCAGGACGGCAGCCAGCCTGGTTAGCATGCTTCAACCGGCAACGCTAAAGTTGCTGAACCCGAACTCGATCCTCCGGATCGGGCGGGCGCGGAGACGACAGAGAGGAGGAGTTCTCATGGTTCTCGTTCGTCAGGAAATCGGCGATGTGCTTCGGGACTTCCGCTTGCAGAAGGGCCGGACCCTCCGTCAGGTCGCGTCCAAGGCCAGTGTGGCTCTCGGGTACCTCAGTGAGGTCGAGCGTGGTCAGAAAGAGGCCAGCTCGGAGATCCTCGCGTCCGTCGCGGACGCGCTGGACACCCCCATCTCCACGATCATGCGCGAGGTGGGCGACCGCCTCGCGATCGTCGAGGGACTCACTCCCGTCCCCGACACGCTCCCGGACGACCTCGTCGCCGAGTTCGACAACGACCTCGCGGTGCGCTGAGCGCCTCGCACTGACCGCCCCCGCCGGAACCTCCCGACGGGGGCGTTCTGCGTCCGGGGCGCTGTGTGTTCGGGGACGCTTTAGGCTTGTCGGATGCGGGTGAGTGAGTTCTGGCGTGCCGTCGACCAGGTGTTCGGCGAGGCCTACGGGTCCGTGGTCAGCCGTGACGTCGTGCTCGAGGACCTCGGTGGCCGCTCGGCCGTGGACGCCCTCGCCGCCGGCATCGACGCCCGCCGGGTGTGGGATGCCCTCTGCGACTCGCAGGACGTCCCGCTCGACCGGCGGCACGGCAAGGGGCTGGCCGAGCCGCAGAACTGAGGCATCCGCGCTCCGTCGCGCCAACGCCACCGACCGAAACTGTGTTCGGCGTGTTGCTCGAACGGGTGTTCGATCGGTGGTACGTTCCTCCACAGCGGCGTCGCCCGGGTGTTCCATCCACAGATCGCGTGACCGTCGGCAGTGATGTCGGTGGCCAGCCATAGGTTGATGGACATCGGGAACAGCCCGAAGCCTTGTCGCAGAACCATCGGCCTTGCACCACCGGCCGGCGTGGACGCGACAGCCTACAGGCGGCCGAACACGAGCACGAAGGAGCACCCCATGCCATCACCGGCAGACCGCGAAAAGGCCCTCGAGACCGCACTCGCACAGATCGACAGGCAGTTCGGCAAGGGTGCGATCATGCGCCTCGGTTCGGACGAACGCGCCCCCGTCAACGTCATCCAGACCGGGTCGGTGGCGCTCGACGTCGCGCTCGGCATCGGCGGACTGCCCCGCGGCCGCATCGTCGAGATCTACGGCCCGGAGTCCTCGGGTAAGACGACCCTCACCATCCACGCCATCGCCAACGCCCAGCGCGCCGGTGGCATCGCGGCCTTCATCGACGCCGAGCACGCGCTCGACCCGGAGTACGCCAAGAAGCTCGGTGTCGACATCGACGCCCTGCTCGTGTCGCAGCCGGACACCGCCGAGCAGGCGCTCGAGATCGCGGACATGCTCGTCCGCTCCGGCTCGATCGACCTCATCGTGATCGACTCGGTCGCAGCACTGGTGCCGCGCGCCGAGATCGAGGGCGAGATGGGTGACTCCCACGTCGGTCTGCAAGCCCGCCTCATGTCCCAGGCGCTGCGCAAGCTCGCCGGTGGGCTGAACCAGACGCAGACCACGATGATCTTCATCAACCAGCTGCGCGAGAAGATCGGCGTGTTCTTCGGTTCCCCGGAGACCACCTCGGGCGGTAAGGCACTGAAGTTCTACGCGTCCGTCCGCCTCGACATCCGTCGCATCGAGACGCTCAAGAGCGGCACCGACGCGGTGGGCAACCGCACGCGTGTCAAGGTCGTCAAGAACAAGATGGCGCCGCCCTTCAAGCAGGCCGAGTTCGACATCCTGTACGGCGTCGGCATCTCGCGCGAAGGCTCGCTGCTCGACTTCGGTGTCGACCACGGCATCGTCAAGAAGTCGGGTGCCTGGTACACCTACGACGGCGACCAGCTCGGGCAGGGCAAGGAGAACTCGCGTTCCTTCCTGATCCAGAACCCCGACACCGCGGCTGAGATCGAGGGCAAGATCCTCGCCAAGCTCGGTGTCGGTGCTGCCAAGGCGGATGAGGCTCCGGTCGAGTCGATCGCGCCGAAGCTCGCGGAGCGCAAGGGCGCGTGAGCACCGACCACGACGACGACGGCCTCGCACCGGTCACCGACCTGTTCGGTGCGAGGTCCCGTCGTCGGGCCCCGGCAGCTGCGGAGCCCACCCCCGAACCCGAGCAGACGGTGCCCAGCATTCCGGAGCCCGTGCTCGAAGACGATGCGGACACCCCCGTCCCGTTGCCCATCCGCGGGCCGCGTGCACAGGCCGACTGGGTCTCGCCGGTCATCGGCGACGGTTCCGGCCGGACCGCGCGGGCCGAGCAGGACGGCTACGACGACGACGGGGCGGACGCCACGACGGCGTCGGTCTTCTCGATCGCCGGTGGCGAAGAACTCGACCCTGCGGATGCTCCGCGTCCCCTGGACGAGCAACGCGCCGACGCCGAGCGGCTCAGCATGCGGGCGCTCGGCCGCAAGGGCGTGAGCGAGTCCGAGATGCGGACACTGCTCACCCAGCAGGACCTCGACCCCGACGTGGTCGAGCACGAGATCGAACGCCTGACCCGCGTCGGGCTGCTCGACGACGTCGCCCTCGCCACCGACCTGGTGGACCGCTTGCACGCCCGCAAGGGTCTGGGGCGGCAGGGCGTGGTCACCGAGTTGCGTCGTCGTGGAATCGACCAGATCGCGATCGACACCGCGCTCGACGAAGCCGCCGACGACGAGGACGACGAGTTCATCCGCGCCCAGGAGCTCGCCGACAAGCGTGCGCCGCAGATGCGTGGGCTCGACCGTGCGACCGCCGAGCGTCGGTTGTCGGGGTTCCTGATGCGCAAGGGCTACGGCTCGGGCGTGGTGCGGATCGCCGTTCAGCGGGCCCTCGACGGCGGCGGACGCCGCCCTCCGACGGGCCGCGGGACCGTGCGCTTCGAGTAGTCGCCCCGACCTACACTGGGACGACCATGGCCACCGTCGCAGCGCGCCAGCGCACCTACGAAGTCCGCACCTACGGGTGCCAGATGAACGTGCACGACTCCGAGCGGCTGAGCGGGTCGCTGCAGGCGGCGGGCTACACGGCCGCGGACGGAGAGCAGGCCGACGTCGTCGTGATCAACACCTGTGCGGTGCGCGAGAACGCGGACAACCGTCTGTACGGCAACCTCGGGCAGCTCGCGGGCATCAAGCGCGACCACCCGGGCATGCAGATCGCCGTCGGTGGGTGCCTGGCGCAGAAGGACAAGAACGTCATCCTCGAGAAGGCGCCGTGGGTGGACGTGGTCTTCGGCACGCACAACATGGGCTCGTTGCCGACGCTGCTCGAACGTGCGCGGCACAACGACGAGGCGCAGATCGAGATCCTCGAAGCGCTCGACGTGTTCCCGTCGACGCTGCCGACCAAGCGTGACTCGACCCACAGCGGTTGGGTGTCGATCTCGGTCGGGTGCAACAACACGTGCACGTTCTGCATCGTCCCGTCGCTCCGCGGCAAGGAGAAGGACCGCCGCCCGGGTGACGTCCTCGCCGAGATCCAGGCGCTCGTCGACGACGGTGCGATCGAGGTCACGCTGCTCGGGCAGAACGTGAACTCGTACGGGGTCGAGTTCGGCGACCGTCAGGCGTTCGGCAAGCTGCTGCGCGCGGCCGGCGCCATCGACGGCCTCGAGCGCATCCGCTTCACGAGCCCGCACCCGGCAGCCTTCACCGACGACGTCATCGACGCCATGGCCGAGACCCCGAACGTCATGCCGCAGCTGCACATGCCGTTGCAGTCCGGGTCCGACCGGGTCCTCAAGGCCATGCGGCGGAGCTACCGGAGCGAGCGGTTCCTCGGCATCCTCGACCGGGTGCGCGCCAAGATCCCGAACGCGGCGATCTCGACCGACATCATCGTCGGGTTCCCCGGCGAGACGGAAGAGGACTTCGCGGACACCCTCCGCGTCGTCGAGCAGGCACGGTTCGCCAGCGCCTTCACGTTCCAGTACTCGATCCGTCCCGGCACCCCGGCAGCGACGATGGACGACCAGCTGCCGAAGCACGTCGTGCAGGAGCGGTACGAGCGGCTCGTCGCGCTGCAGGAACGCATCACCGCCGAAGAGAACGCCGCGCAGGTCGGCCGGAGCGTCGAGGTCCTCGTAGCGACGGGCGAGGGGCGGAAGGACGACGCCACCCGCCGGTTGTCCGGACGCGCCGAGGACTCGCGGCTCGTGCACTTCGCCGTGCCGGAGGGCTCCGCTGTCCCGCGACCCGGCGACGTCGTGACGGTCGAGATCACCCGAGCGGCTCCGCACTTCCTGATCGCCGACGACGACGCTCCGCTGCGCATCCGGCGCACCCGAGCGGGCGACGCCTGGGACCGCGCCGAGGCCGAGAGCTGCGGCGTGCCGACCCCGGCGGCGCCCGGCGACGGTCCGCGGCCGGTGTCGCTCGGGCTGCCGACGCTCCGTGTCGGGCGCTGACGCCCCCGTCGGGGACGGCCCCGAGCGCGACCCGGCCCAGCACTGCGGGCTCGATGCCTCCGACGCTGATCTGATCGCCGTCGTCGGCGCGACCGGGACGGGCAAGTCCGACCTCGGGATCGCGATCGCCGAACGCCTCCGCGCCGCCGGCCGGAACGCCGAGATCGTCAACGCGGATGCCATGCAGCTGTACCGGGGCATGGACATCGGCACCGCCAAGCTGTCGTTCGACGAACGGCACGGCATCCCGCACCACGAACTCGACGTGCTCGACGTCACCGACGAGGCGAGCGTCGCCGCGTACCAGGTGGCTGCCCGAGCCGACGTGGACCGGATCCAGGCGGACGGCGGCGTCGCCGTGCTCGTCGGCGGCAGCGGGCTCTACGTGTCCTCCGTCCTGTTCGACCTGGCGTTCCCCGGCACCGACCCGGAACTCCGCGCGCAGCTCGAGCGCGAGCACGACGAGCTCGGTCCGGGCATCCTGCTCGAGCGGCTCCGCGGCCTGGACCCGGCGGCCGCAGCGACGATCGATGCACGCAACCCACGGCGGTTGATCCGGGCACTCGAGATCGCGAGCCGGTCCGAGGTCGTGACCCCGAGCCTCCCGTCCGCGCCCCGCGCCTGGCGACCGTCCCGCATCCTGCACCTGCGACGGGATCGTGAGCAGCTGGTCGCGGCGCTGCACGCGCGTGCGGCGGGGATGTTCGCCGCCGGACTCGTCGACGAGGTCGCGGCTCTGCGCGAGCAGGGCATCGAGCAAGGGAAGACCGCGCGGGCCGCGATCGGGTACTCGCAGGCGCTCGACGTGCTGCGGGGGACCTCCACGATCGAGGCCGCGGTCGAGGCGACCGGCATCGCGACGCGCAAGTACGCCCGACGGCAGGTGTCCTGGTTCCGCCGCTACGCCGACGCCGAGACCCTCGACGTCACCGGAGCCGACCGCGGGGACCTGTCGGAACTGGCCCGTAGGATCGTCCCGTGACCGAGCTGCACTTCACCAAGGGCCAGGGGACCGGCAACGACTTCGTCCTGTTCGCCGACCCCGACGCCACCGTCGACCTGACCCCCGAGCGGATCCGCGCGATCGCGGACCGACGCTTCGGCGTGGGCGGCGACGGCGTGATCCGTGCGGTGCGGTCCGAATCGATCCCCGAAGGTCGCGCCCTGGTGGCCGTCGAACCCGCGGCGACGTGGTTCATGGACTACCACAACGCCGACGGCACGGTCGCCGAGATGTGCGGCAACGGGATCCGGGTGTTCGCGCGGTACCTGACCGAGTCCGGCCTGGTCGAGCTCGCACCCGGCGAGACCCTGACCGTCGGCAGCCGCAAGGGCCTGGTCGACATCCAGCGGACCACGAACGGCTTCGCTGCCGACCTCGGCCGGTGGGGGCTGGGCATCGAGGACGGCGGCTCGGACGACGTCATGGTGCGCGCCAAGAACCTCGACGGCGCCCGGCCCGGCATCGGCATCGACGTCGGCAACCCGCACGTGGTCGTCGCCGTCGCGACCGAGGACGAACTCGCCGACCTCGACCTGACCTTCCTGCCCGTGCTCGACCCGGCGCCCGAACACGGTGCCAACGTCGAGTTCGTGCTGCCCGGCGACCCCCTGATCAACGACGGCGTCGGCGAGATCACGATGCGGGTGCACGAGCGGGGCAGCGGCGAGACGCTGTCGTGCGGCACCGGTGCGGTGGCTGCGGCCCTCGCGACGCGGTACTGGGTGGGTTCCGGCGCGCCGGACACCTGGCGCGTACGGGTGCCGGGCGGGGTCGTGACGGTCCGGATGTTCGCGGCGGAGGACGGCGAGCACGTCTCGCTGTCCGGTCCCGCCGAGCTGGTGTTCTCCGGCGACCTGACGGTCTGACGCAGGGCGCGCGGGCCGCGGCGTGCGGGGCGCGCTTCGCGGGGGCCGCGTGGCGCGCGCGGCGCGCTTCGCTTCGTGAGCAGAAATGGTCGGGTGCGCTGCGGCGACTCGACCATTTCTGCTCACGAAGTGGCGCGGGCGCGCAGCGCGCGCCCGGCGCCGCCCGGCGCCGCGCGGCGGCGCGCAGCGGCGCGCGGCGCGCCGCGCGCCCGCCTACGCCGTCCGGCGCACCCGGATGACGCGGAACCCCTTGTCGGTGGACGCCCGCGCGACGTGGAACCCTGCCCCGAGCGCACCGACGAGCCACTTCTGCAACGAGTCACCCCCGAGGTCCTTCGACACCACGAGCCAGGCGTCGCCCTCGACCTCGAGCCGGGGCAGCCACGTCAGCAGGATCTCGTGGAGTTCGTCCTTGCCGACGCGGATCGGCGGGTTCGACCAGATCGTCCGGAACCGCAGGTCGTCCGGGACGTCGTCGGGCAGGGCGATGGTGACGTTCGACGCACCGGCGGCCTCGGCGTTGGTTCGCGCCAAGCCGAGCACCCGTTCGTTGACGTCGACGCCCCACACCGACGCGTCGGGGGAGTGCAGCGCCATCGTGATCGCGATCGGGCCCCAGCCGCAGCCGACGTCGAGCAGCGCGCCGTCGTGCGCGGGCGGCGGGACGGAACCGAGCAGCACGCGGGTGCCGCGGTCGAGGCCGTCCGGGCTGAAGACCCCTGCGGCCGTGGTCAGCGTGAGCGACCGGCCGGAGAGGGTGACGTCGATCTGGCGTTCGCGGGTGTCCGATGACGGGTTCGCGGAGAAGTAGTGGTCGTTCGCCATGGATGAACCGTAGCGGGAACCCGGTGTGTCCGAGGCCCGCCGGAGGTACCCTGTGGACAGGATGACGGATACCCATCAGCAGAACGACCAGACCAACGACGACAGCGCAGACGGTGTCGTCGAACGGGTGTTGCGCAACGCCGACCGCCGCGCAGCATCGTCCATCTTCGCCCCCGCCCAGGCGATCCAGACCCGCTCGGTCGACGAGCACGGGTGGGACGGCGACGGCGACCAGTACGACCGTGAGGACCGGGCGGCCCTGCGCCGCGTGGCCGGCCTCTCCACCGAGCTCGAGGACGTCACCGAAGTCGAGTACCGCCAGCTGCGGCTCGAGCAAGTCGTCCTGATCGGCGTGTACCCGCACGGTGATGCGCAGGACGCCGAGAACTCCCTGCGGGAGCTGTCCGCCCTGGCCGAGACGGCCGGCGCGGTGGTCCTCGACGGGCTCCTCCAGCGTCGACCGAACCCCGACCCGGCGACCTACCTCGGCAAGGGCAAGGCAGAAGAGCTCGCGATGGTCGTCAAGGCCACCGGCGCCGACACGGTGATCGCGGACACCGAGCTCGCCCCGTCGCAGCGCCGCGCGCTCGAGGACGTGGTGAAGGTGAAGGTCATCGACCGCACGGCCGTGATCCTCGACATCTTCAGCCAGCACGCGAAGACCCGAGAGGGCAAGGCCCAGGTCGAGCTCGCGCAGCTCCAGTACCTGCTGCCCCGACTGCGCGGCTGGGGTGACTCGATGTCCCGGCAGGCCGGTGGTCAGGTCTCCGGCGGTGCGGGCATGGGGTCGCGTGGTCCCGGTGAGACGAAGATCGAGCTCGACCGCCGTCGCATCCACACCCGCATGTCGAAACTCCGCCGCCAGATCGCCGGGTTCCGCCCCGCGCGCGAGGCGAAGCGTGCGGACCGTCACCGCAACGAGGTGCCGAGCGTCGCAATCGCCGGTTACACGAACGCGGGCAAGTCCTCGCTCCTGAACCGTCTGACGAGCGCCGGCGTGCTGGTGCAGAACCAGCTGTTCGCGACGCTGGACGCCACGGTCCGCCGGACCGAGAGCACCAAGGGCCGCGAGTTCACGTTCGTGGACACGGTCGGCTTCGTCCGGAACCTGCCGCACCAGCTGGTCGAGGCGTTCCGCTCCACTCTCGAGGAGGTCGGCGAGGCCGACGTCATCGTGCACGTGGTCGACGGCTCGCACCCCGACCCCGGGGCGCAGCTCGCGACCGTGCGCGAGGTCATCGGCGACGTCGGCGCGCACGACATCCCCGAGATCGTCGTGTTCAACAAGGCCGACCTGATCGACGACGCACAGCGCCTCGTCCTGATCGGGCTCGCGTCGGACGCCGTCTTCGTGTCGGCCCGCACGGGCGAGGGCATCCCGGAGCTGCTCCGCACCATCGAGGAGCGCCTGCCGGAGCCCGACGTCGAGCTCACGGTGGTCGTGCCCTACGACCGGGGGGACCTCGTCTCCACGCTGCACGACGCGGGCGCGGTCGACTCCGTCGACTACGTCGAGGACGGCACCCGCCTACGCGTGCGCGTCTTCCAGCGGCAGGTCGCGGAGCTCGATCCGTACGTGGTCGCGCCCGTCACGTCCTGACGGCCGGTACCGACTGACAGCCGGGAGGCCCGCCCCACGTCCGTCGCGCGGGTGCGCTCCGGCCGCGGTTCCGTTCAACGCCGCACAACCGCAATCGGCTCGGACCACGAGATCTCGTGGTTCGAGCCGATTGTCGTTGTGCGCCGGTCAGTCCCCGGCGTAGGTCGGTGCCCGGCGCGGCTCAGAGGGAGCGGAGGACTGCGACGACCTTGCCGAGCACCGAGGCCGCGTCGCCGAGGATCGGCTCGAACGCGGTGTTGCGGGGGAGCAGCCACGTGTGGCCGTCGCGCTGGCGGAAGACCTTGACGGTCGCCTCTTCGTCGAGCATCGCGGCGACGATGTCACCGTTCTCGGCGGTCTGCTGCGCACGGACGACCACCCAGTCGCCGTCGCAGATCGCGGCGTCGATCATCGACTCGCCGACGACCTTGAGCATGAAGAGGTCGCCCGAGCCGACGAGCTGCCGGGGGAGCGGGACGATCTCGTCGACGTGCTGCTCCGCCGTGATCGGGACACCCGCGGCGATCCGACCGACCAGGGGCACGAGCGTGGTGGCGTCGACGTCGGGTCCGGTGACGTCCGGCGTGGGCTCGTCGACCAGGACCTCGAGCGCACGGGGACGGTTCGGGTCGCGGCGGATCCAGCCACCGAGCTCGAGCTGGCCGAGCTGGTGGGACACGCTCGACAGCGAGGAGAGCCCGGCTGCGTCGCCGATCTCGCGCATGCTCGGCGGGTAGCCCCGCGAGGCGATGGACGCGCGGATGGCGTCGAGGATCGTCTGCTGCTTCGCGGTCAGCGGCTTCTGGCCCCGCAGTTCGTCCACCACGTCGTCTCGCTTTCGTCGGTGCTGAGCGGCCGTGGCGGGAATGTCGGTGGTCCCCGTTTGACTTGTCCCAGTCGATCGAAACAGTATCCGACCGGTCAACCCCGGACAAACACCTGTTCGAGCGTGTCGCAAGAAAACCCCGCAGAAATCCTCTCTCAGGACTTGTGCGTCGTCTGATTCGAAACTATGTTCGGTACACGACTTCGGTTCACCCGAACGGGAAGGCAAGAACGACATGAGCACCATCGCCATCGCTGACATCCAGCGCACCGCGGCCCCCGCCGTGCGCGTCCGCCTGCGCCTGACGCGCCGCGGCCGCATCGTCTTCACGACGCTCGCCGCGCTCCCCCTCCTCATCGTCGTCGCCTTCTTCGTCCTGAACGGCGGCCAGGCGTCCGCCGGTGACGCCGCCGCTGGTGGCGCCCGGACGCAGTTCGACACGGTCACGATCCAGCCGGGCGAGACGCTCTGGCAGCTGGCCGAGGACACCGCGCCGAACGCCGACCCGCGCGACTTCGTGCAGGACGTCATCACCCTCAACGCCCTCGACGGCTCCGGGCTGCAGGCCGGCGAGCAGATCGCCATCCCGACGAAGTACACCTCCGGCCAGTAGCAGCCGGACGTGGTCGTGGGCAGTCCCGTCCGGACGGCTGGTCGTCCAGTGGCCACAGCGGCCTACGATGGATCGGTGGCATTCACGCTGGAAGACCTCCCGATCCGAGACGACCTCCGCGGTCAGAGTCCCTACGGCGCTCCGCAGAAGCACGTCCGCGTCCAGCTGAACGTCAACGAGAACACGCATCCCGTGCCGGACGACGTGGCTGACGACATCGTCGCCTCGATCCGTCAGGCGCTCGCGACGGTGAACCGCTACCCGGACCGCGAGTTCACGGAGCTCCGCGAGTCGCTCGCCGGGTACCTCGGCCACGGCCTGTCGGCAGAACAGCTGTGGGCGGCGAACGGCTCGAACGAGGTCCTCCAGCAGCTGTTGCAGGCCTTCGGTGGCCCGGGGCGTTCCGTCCTCGGGTTCCCGCCCACCTACTCGATGCACTCGATCCTGGCGTCCGGCACCGGCACGACCTGGATCCCGGCGGAGCGCGACGACGAGTACCGCATCTCGCCCGAGACCGTCGTGGCGGCGATCGAGCAGCACCGTCCGGACATCGTGTTCCTGTGCGGGCCGAACAACCCCACGGGCACACCGCTGCCGATCGAGACGATCGAGGCCGCGTACGCCGCGACCGACGGCATCGTGATGGTGGACGAGGCCTACGCCGAGTTCATGCCGGCCGACGTGCCGAGCGCCCTCACGCTGCTGCACGGGCGTGAGCGTCTCGTCGTGTCGCGCACCATGAGCAAGGCCTTCGCGTTCGCCGGTGCACGGGTCGGCTACATGGCGGCACACCCCGCCGTGATCGACGCCGTCCGCCTCGTCCGACTGCCCTACCACCTGTCCGTCCTGACACAGGCAGCCGCCGTCGCCGCACTGCGCCACGCGCCCGAGATGCTCGCGATGGTCGACGACATCAAGCAGCAGCGCGACCGGATGGTGATCGAGCTGCAGGCCATGGGCTACCGGACGTACGAGACCTGGTCGAACTTCGTCCTGTTCGGCGGGGTCGCCGACCCGCACGCCGCGTTCGAGTCGCTGCTCGAGCGGGACGTCATCGTGCGCGACCTCGGCATCCCGAACCACCTGCGGGTGAGTGCCGGCACCGAAGAGGAGACCACCGCGTTCCTCGACGCCATGCGGCAGGTCGCCGCTGAGCAGCCGCCGGTTAGGGTTGGGGCATGACCGCGCGCACCGCCTCGATCAGCCGCAGCACGAGCGAATCGAGCGTCGAACTCGAGCTCGACCTCGACGGCACCGGCTCGTCCGACATCTCGACGAGCGTGCCGTTCTTCGACCACATGCTGACCGCGTTCAGCAAGCACTCGCTCATCGACCTTCGCGTGCGGTCGACCGGTGACACCGACATCGACGTGCACCACACCGTCGAGGACACCGGCATCGTGCTCGGACAGGCCCTCAAGCAGGCCCTCGGCGACCGGTCCGGCATCGGCCGGTACGGCGACGCCCTCGTACCCCTCGACGAAGCGCTGGCCCAGGCGGTCGTCGACGTCTCCGGGCGCCCGTTCCTCGTGCACTCGGGTGAGCCCGAGGGGTTCGAGTTCCACCGCATCGGCGGCCACTTCACCGGGTCGATGATCCGCCACGTGTTCGAGGCGATCACGTTCAACGCGGGCATCACCGTGCACGTCCGTGTGCTCGGTGGCCGCGACCCGCACCACATCGCCGAAGCCGAGTTCAAGGCGTTCGCGCGTGCGATGCGCAAGGCGGTCGAGCTCGACCCGCGCGTCGACGGCATCCCCTCCACCAAGGGCGCACTGTGACCGCGAAGCCGAACGTCGTCGTCCTCGACTACGGGTCGGGCAACGTCCACTCCGCCGCCAAGGCACTCGAGCGGGCCGGAGCCGAGGTCACGCTGACCTCCGACAAGCAGGCGGCGCTCCGTGCCGACGGCCTGCTCGTGCCCGGGGTCGGGGCGTTCGCCGCGGTCATCGACCAGCTCGAGGGCGTCCAGGGCGGCGAGATCGTCGACCACCGTCTGGCTGGCGGCCGTCCGGTGCTCGGCATCTGCGTCGGCATGCAGGTGCTGTTCTCCCGCGGCATCGAACGCGGAGCCGACGTCGAGGGGCTCGGACAGTGGCCCGGCACCGTCGAGGAGCTCCAGGCCGAGGTCCTGCCGCACATGGGCTGGAACACCGTCCAGGCACCGGAGAACTCCGTACTGTTCGACGGGCTGCACGACGAGCGGTTCTACTTCGTGCACTCGTACGGCGTGACCGACTTCCCGCTCGACGCCTACGGCCCGTTCCGTGCTCCCGGCCTGACGTGGGCTGAACACGGGCAGCGGTTCATCGCCGCGGTCGAGAACGGGCCGCTCACCGCGACCCAGTTCCACCCCGAGAAGTCCGGCGAGCCGGGCATCCGCCTGCTGACCAACTGGGTGCGCTCGCTCTGAACCCGGCCCGCAACGGGCGCGACGGCGCCGCCGGACGCGCCACGGGCCTCCAGGCCGAACCCCGCACCTTCACCACCGCACCTTCACCACCGTGACGAAACCGACAGGACCATGACCGACCTCACCGACACCTCGCCCCTCGTCCTGCTGCCTGCCGTCGACGTCGTCGACGGCCAGGCCGTCCGGCTGACCCAGGGCGAGGCGGGGAGCGAGACCGGCTACGGCGACCCCGTCGCCGCCGCGCGCACCTGGCGTGACCAGGGCGCGGAGTGGATCCACCTGGTGGACCTCGACGCAGCGTTCGGTCGGGGCGACAACCGCAAGGTCATCGCGCACGCGATCCGCGAGGTCGACGGCGTCTCGGTCGAGCTGTCGGGCGGCATCCGCGACGACGCCTCGCTCGAAGCCGCGCTGGCCACCGGCGCTGCCCGGGTCAACCTCGGCACGGCGGCGCTCGAGAACCCGGACTGGGCCGCTCGGGTGATCGGCGAGTACGGCGAGCAGATCGCCGTCGGGCTCGACGTTCGTGGCACGACCCTCGCCAGCCGTGGCTGGACCGAGGACGCCGGCGACCTGTGGGAGGTCCTCGACCGGCTCGAGGCCGCGGGGTGCGCCCGGTACGTCGTCACCGACGTCACGAAGGACGGCACGCTGCAGGGCCCGAACGTCGAGCTGCTGCGCCAGGTGTGCGACCGGACCGACCAGCCCGTCGTGGCCTCTGGCGGGATCTCGACGCTCGACGACCTGCGGGCACTGCGCGAGCTCGTGCCGTTCGGGCTCGAGGGCGCGATCATCGGCAAGGCGCTGTACTCCGGGGCGTTCACGCTGCCGGCCGCACTCGACATCGCCTCGGAGTAGCGGCGTGGCGGGGATCTCGAACGGGCGCGGAACCGGTCCGGACGCGGCAACCGGTCCCGACGACGCACACACCCCGGGTGGCGCGGCGGACTCGGCCGGCTTCACGTGGGAAGGCCGCACGTTCGACCACCACGACACCGCGTTCGCCGACGACGACGGGCTGGCCGACCCGGCGCTGACCGCGGCGATCGCAGGCGTGGCCGCCGGTGCATCGCAGGCGGCGGTCGTCCATGCACTGCGCACCGCCCGTCTGCTCATCCCGCTCATCGCCGAGGCCGGCGACCTCGGCGAGACCGACGCCGGCAAGCTCGTGGACAAGACCCAGGAGCTCTCGATCGTGACGGTCGCCGGCCCGGACGGGCGGAGCGTGATGCCAGCGTTCACCTCGGTCGACGCGATGCACGCCTGGGACGCCGATGCCCGGCCCGTGCCCGTCGAGTCACGCCGGGTGGCGATGGCCGCGGCGAGCGAGGAGACGCAGCTCGTCGTGCTCGACCCGAAGTCGGCGACCGAGTTCGTGCTGCGCCGTCCCGCGGTGTGGGCGCTCGGCCAGGACCTGCCGTGGACCCCGTGCTTCGAGGACCCCGAGGTCGCTCAGGCGTTCGCCGACTCGGTCGTGGGGGAGCGCAGCGTCGCCCGTGTCGAACTGACCCCCGGTGACCCGGTCGGACGCTTCGCCGGCCCGGAGCTGACCGTCGGACTGGCGTTGCACCCCGGGCTCGACCGCGAGCAGGTCGGCGAGCTCGTCGGACGCCTGCAGCAGCGGTGGTCGACGGACGCCGTCATCGCCGAACGCGTCGACAGCATGCGCGTGGCCCTGCGGGCAGCCTGAGCGGCGACCGCGTCGGCCAAGCACCCGGCCACGAGCAAAGCCGACCCGGCCACGAGCAACGCAGACCCGGCCGCGCGCGGCGGTGCGGCCCCGGGCTGGCCGACGTCGCCGGTACGATGGCCGGGTGAGCACGAACCCGACGACCAACCCCACCGGCGCGACCTCCATCGGTCCGACGGGTCGTCCTGTCCGGGAGTTCCCCGTGCCCGAGGAACTCGACAGCACCGGCCCCGCGCGCATCATCGCTCTCTGCAACCAGAAGGGCGGCGTCGGCAAGACCACCACGGCGATCAACCTCGGTGCAGCCCTGGCGGAGTACGGCCGCAAGGTCCTGGCCGTCGACTTCGACCCGCAGGGTGCGCTCTCCGCGGGCCTCGGTGTCCGCACGCACGACATCCACACCGTCTACGACCTGCTGATGGGCGCCGTGAAGGACCCGATCCAGGTCATCCAGCCGACGAACACTCCGGGGCTCGACGTGATCCCGGCGAACATCGACCTGTCCGCGGCCGAGGTGCACCTGGTCAACGAGGTCGCCCGCGAGCAGATCCTGGCGAGCGTGCTGCGCAAGGTCGCGAACGACTACGACGTGATCCTGGTCGACTGCCAGCCGTCGCTCGGCCTGCTCACCGTCAACGCCCTGACCGCGGCGCACGGGGTGCTCATTCCGCTCGAGTGCGAGTTCTTCGCCCTGCGCGGTGTCGCCCTGCTCATCGAGACGATCGACAAGGTGCGCGACCGCCTCAACCCGGCGCTGACGCTCGACGGCATCCTGCCCACCATGTACGACTCGCGCACCCTGCACTCGCGCGAGGTCATGGAGCGCGTCGTCGACACGTTCGACGACCGGGTCCTCGACACCGTCATCGGGCGCACCGTGAAGTTCCCGGACGCCACGGTCTCCGCTCGACCGATCACCCAGACGGCGCCGGACCACGCCGCCGCCCACGCCTACCGGCAGCTCGCACGAGAGCTCGTCCAGCGTGGCGCCGTCGCCTGAGTCGGGGTTCCGGGTCCGACTCACCAACTTCGACGGCCCGTTCGACCTCCTGCTGTCGCTCATCACGAAGCACGAGCTCGACATCACCGAGGTCTCGCTCGGCGCGGTCACGGGGGAGTTCATCCAGTACGTGCGTCAGGCCGAGTCGGCGGACGAACTCGACGAGGCGAGCGAGTTCCTCGTCGTCGCCGCCACCCTGCTCGACCTGAAGATCGTCGGGCTGCTGCCGCAGGGTGAGCTCGTCGACGCCGAGGACGTCGCCCTGCTCGAAGCCCGCGACCTGCTGTTCGCGCGGCTGCTGCAGTACCGGGCGTTCAAGCAGGCCGCCGACTGGTTCGGCGAACGCTGGGGTGTGGAGTCGCGTCGGCACGTCCGGAGCGTCCGGCTCGAGGAGCGGTTCCGCGCCCGCACGCCCGAGCTCGTGTGGACGCTCTCGGTACAGGACTTCGCCGCACTGGCAGCGCTGGCGTTCGCCCCGCGGGAGATCCCGACGGTCGGACTCGACCACCTGCACGCGCCGCTCATCAGCATCCGCGAACAGGCCGCGATCGTCGTCTCGATCCTGCGGACACGCGACGGCGAGGGGGTCTCGTTCCGCGAACTGGTCGCGGGCGTCGACCAGACGGGTATCGTGGTGGCTCGCTTCCTCGCGATCCTGGAGCTGTACCGGAACGCATCGATCTCGTTCGAACAACTCGAGCCGCTCGGGGAACTCACGCTCCGATGGACCGCCGAGGACTGGTCCGACGAGAGCCTCGCCAACCTGGGAGCCGACTATGACGGATGACGTGCACGACACGTCCAGCGCCGAACCCGGCGGCGCCGACGAGATGGCCGACGCCCGCGCGATCGAGCACGAGATGCACGCGCGCGCCGAGCACGCTGAGCACGGCCAGCGCGCCGAGCACGACCGCGCCCCGCAGGCGCACCCGGCGATCCCGATCGACCGCCAGCTCGAGGCGATCCTGATGATCGCGGACGAGCCCCAGTCGCTCGTCGCGCTCGGCGCCGCCGTGAACGCCCCCGTCCCCGCCGTCCGCCAGGCCGTCGAACGCCTCGTCGCGGACTTCGACGGCGTCGACGGCACCACCCGCCGCGGGTTCGAACTCCGCGAGGTCGGCGGCGGCTGGCGCTTCTACGTCCGCCAGGACCTGGACGCCGTCGTCGAGCAGTTCGTCGAGGCCGAGCGTCCCTCGCGCCTGTCGCAGGCCGCACTCGAGACCCTCGCGGTCGTCGCCTACAAGCAACCGATCACGCGATCCCAGATCGCGTCGATCCGCGCCGTCAACGTCGACGGCGTCGTCCGAACGCTGGTCGCGCGCGGTCTCATCGAGGAGTCGTTCACCGACTCCGAGACCGGCGCCATCAACTACGTCACGTCCGATCTGCTCCTGCAGCAGCTCGGCATCAACTCGCTCGACGAGCTGCCGCTCATCTCGCCCCTCCTGGACGACGGTGCGGACGGCTTCGGGCAGAACGAAGGGATCCCCGATGGCCGGGTTTGACGACCGGGGGCGCGGCGCGCCCCGAGACCGAGACGACCGCAACGGACGCTCAGGAGGCCCGGATCGCCCCGGGCGTTCGGCTCCCGGCCGCGGCGGGGCCGGCTCCAGTGCCGGTGGCCGCTCCGGCGGGTACGGTCGCGACGACCGCGGGGGCGCACGTCCGCCGCGTGACGACGACCGTCGTGGCGGCTACCCGCCGCGCGACGACCGTGGTGGCGACCGTGGCGGCTACCGGGGTCGCGATGACCGTAGCTCCGCGCCGCGTGATGACCGTGGTGGGTACCGCGGCCGTGACGACCGCAGCTCGGCGCCGCGCGACGACCGTGGCGGGTACCGGGGCAACTCGGCTCCGCGTGACGACCGCGGTGGGTACCGAGGCCGTGACGACCGTGCCGGCGGCGGCGACCGTGGCGGCTACCGCGGGAACTCCGCGCCGCGCGATGACCGTGGTGGGTACCGGGGTCGCGATGACCGCAGCTCGGCTCCGCGCGATGACCGCGGTGGCTACCGCGGGAACTCCGCGCCGCGTGACGATCGCGGTGGCTACCGGGGTCGCGACGACCGCAGCTCGGCCCCGCGTGATGACCGTGGTGGGTACCGCGGTAACTCGGCTCCGCGTGATGACCGTGGTGGCTACCGCGGCCGCGATGACCGCAGCGCCGCGCCGCGCGACGACCGTGGTGGCTACCGGGGTCGCGATGACCGCAGCTCGGCCCCGCGCGATGACCGTGGTGGCTACCGCGGTAACTCGGCTCCGCGTGACGACCGTGGTGGGTACCGCGGCCGCGACGACCGCAGCGCAGCTCCCCGTGATGACCGTGGCGGGTACCGCGGTCGCGACGACCGCAGCGCAGCTCCCCGTGACGACCGTGGTGGCTACCGCGGCCGCGACGACCGCAGCGCCGGGCCGCGCGACGACCGTGGTGGGTACCGGGGCCGCGATGACCGCAGCTCGGCACCCCGCGACAACCGCGACAGCCGCGAGGACCGCCGCGGCCCCGACGGCCAGCAGAGCCGCGTCTGGCACAACGGCCGCCGCTACGTCGGCGGCACCACGAGCGTCCGCAACAGCGACCGCCCCGGCAAGGGCGGCAACAGCGCCGGCAACCGCACCACGCCGAAGCCGAGCGGTGAGCGCGACAGCCACGGTGCTCCGGTGGAGGGCACGCCCGAACGCCCGATCATCGAGGACTGGGACGCGGCGGACGGGACGACGTCTGCCGGGGCTGAGCCGGGCCTCCAGGCAGAGGGGGAGCGCCTGCAGAAGGTGATCGCCGCTGCGGGCGTGGCATCTCGTCGCGTCGCGGAGAACCTGATCGTCGAGGGCCGCGTGACGGTCAACGGCCAGGTCGTGGACGCCCTCGGGCGTCGTGTCGACCCCGCGACGGACGCGATCTCGGTCGACGGCGTGCCGGTGCAGATCGACTCCTCGCGGCGGTACATCGTGCTGAACAAGCCGACCGGTGTCGTCTCGAGCCTGCAGGACGAGCGCGGTCGCCGCGACCTGACCGAGTTCGTGGACCGCTACGAGGAGCGCCTGTTCAACGTCGGCCGCCTGGACACCGAGACCTCCGGGCTGCTCGTCCTGACGAACGACGGCGACCTGGCCCACGTGCTCGCGCACCCGTCGTTCGGCGTGCAGAAGACCTACATCGCGAAGGTGCACGGCAACGTGAACCCGGCCGTGGTGCAGCGTCTGACCGAGGGCGTCGAGCTCGAGGACGGTCCGATCAAGGCCGACAAGGTGCGGTTGCTCGAGTCCTCGCGGGGTGAGTCGCTCGTCGAGATCACGCTGCACTCCGGCCGCAACCGGATCGTCCGTCGCATGCTCGAGGCCGTCGACCACCCGGTCCTCGAGCTCGTCCGGCGTTCGTTCGGGCCGCTGCACCTCGGCAGCCTGCCGCCGGGCAAGATGCGCGAGCTGGGCACGGTCGAGGTCGGGAAGCTGCTCGGCACCGTCCGCGACGCCAAGCCCTCCGCTCGTGACGACCGCGACGTCGCCCTCGACCAGGGCGACGACGACGAATGGGACGACGAGACCGCGGACTGACCGCGACCGGCCTGCGACCGGCCATCTGGCCCTGACCGACGCCCGCGTGTCGGTCGGCACCCGGGCGTCGACCGACGCCCGGGTGTCGGTCGGTAGGCTTGCCCGGTGACCGACCTGACCCCACCCGACATCGACCGCCGCGTGCGCGGCCCGGTGCGGGTCGTCGGCACCGGGCTCCTCGGCACCTCGATCGGTCTGGCGCTGCGCGAGAAGGGGGTCGACGTCGTCCTCGACGACGTCTCACCCGGCGCGTTGGCGCTCGCCGTCGACTACGGGGCCGGGCGGCGGCCCGAACCCGGCGACCAGCCGGAACTCGTGGTGGTGGCGGTTCCGCCGGACGTCGTGGCGACCGTCGTCGCCCGCGAACTGTCCGCGTACCCGGACGCCATCGTGACCGACGTCGCGAGCGTCAAGGCCGGACCGTTGGCGGAGCTCGTGGCCGGCGGGGCGGACGTCACCCGCTACATCGGGTCGCACCCGATGGCCGGACGGGAACGCAGCGGACCGAGCGCCGCCCGCGCCGACTTGTTCGTCGGCAGCCCGTGGGTGATCGCCGGGCACGACGCCATCAGCTACCAGCGCGCCGCCGTGGTCGAGGACCTGGCGCTCGACGTCGGCGCGACCGTCGTGCCGATGGACCCGGCGTCGCACGACCTGGCCGTGGCCTATGTCTCGCACGTGCCGCAGCTCGTGTCGACGTTGATGGCCTCGCGGCTGCGCGACGCCCCGGACGGGTCCCTCGGTCTCGCCGGAGGTGGCGTCCGCGACGTCACCCGTGTCGCCGCGAGCGACCCCGGCCTGTGGGTGCAGATCATCGGTGCGAACGCGGTCAACGTGCGGCGGGTGCTGTCCGACCTGCGCGACGAGCTGAGCGGCGTGATCGGGGCGCTCGACGACCCCGCCGCCGCCGGGGCACCGCGGACCCTGGCCGAGACGATCGCCGCCGGCAACCGCGGGGTCGAACGGCTGCCCGGCAAGCACGGCACCACCAAGCGCTTCGCCCAGGTGGTCGTCCTCGTCGACGACACCCCCGGGCAGATCGCCGCGCTCCTGACGTTCATCGGGGAGATCGGCATCAACCTCGAGGACATGCGCCTCGAGCACTCACCGGGCGCGCAGATCGGCATCGTCGAGGTGTCGGTCCTGCCCGAGCAGGAACAGCGACTCGTCGAGGAACTCGAGGGTCGCGGATGGAGGATCGCAGCAGCATGGGCCTGAACGACACGAACGCAGCGACGAACGACTCCGGTGTGACCGCCGACTCCGGCGTGACCGGCGGGCCGGACGGTCCGGACTCCGGTCTGCCGACCCCGGGCCAGGGCGGTGCCGGCGGCCCGCTCAGCGGCAGCGGCGACGGCGGCGCACTCGGCGGACCGGCCGGTGGCCTCGGTGAGCCCGGCGGTGAGCCCGGTTCGACCAGCGCCCCGGTACCGGCCGGTCTCATCGACGGCGCCTACGTGGCCAAGATCGTCATCGCCGTCGACGGCCCCGCGGGCAGCGGCAAGTCGAGCGTCTCCCGCGCGGCCGCCCGGGCCCTCGGCTACGGCTACCAGGACACCGGCGCCGCCTACCGCGCCCTCGCCTGGCACGCCCTGCAGCAGCGGGTCGACCTCGACGACGCGGCGGCGATCCTGGCGAGCTGGGACACCTTCGACTACGCCATCGGCACCGACCCCGACGACTACTACGTGCGCGTGGGGGAGACCGACGTCACCGACGCGATCCGCACCCCGGACGTGACGGGCGCGGTGGCCCACATCGCGAAGCTCCCCGACGTCCGAAACCGGCTCGTGCAGCTGTTCCGGAACGTCATGCGGAAGACCGACGCACCGGGCATCATCACCGAGGGTCGGGACATCACCACGGTGGTCGCACCCGACGCCGAGGTCCGGATCCTGCTGACGGCCGACGAGTCCGTTAGAATGGCCCGGCGCTCGGCGGAGGTCACGACCCAGTCGGCCGCAGAGACCTCCGCCGCACTCGCTCGTCGAGACGCGGCGGACGCGAAGGTCGTCGACTTCATGAACGCCGCAGACGGCGTCACGACGCTCGACTCCACCGACCTCGACTTCGACCAGACCGTGCAGGCGGTCGTCGACCTGGCCCGCGCGGCCACGCACTGACGCACGACCGGACGGCCTCGGCCGCCTGGTCACACCACGGCCGGATCTCCGGCCCGGCCGGGAACGGCCACCGACACCGCGGCTCCGGCCGCTCGCGAGGAACCCACCATGGCTCAGTTGGACAACCCGGACAACGACGACTTCCCCCAGTACGACGACGCCCTCGGCGAGCGGCTCGCCGGACTCGACGAGGCCGAGGCCGAGCAGCGCGCGACCGCGCTCCGCGCCGGACTCGAGGAGTACGACCTCGAGGACGACGACCTCGCCCTGCTCGAGGCTGGTCAGGTCGGCGAGGACGGCGTCCACTACCTGCCCGCCTACCCGGTGCTCGCGATCGTCGGTCGCCCGAACGTCGGCAAGTCCGCGCTCGTCAACCGCATCCTCGGTCGTCGCGAGGCCGTCGTGCAGGACGTCCCCGGCGTCACGCGTGACCGCGTCAGCTACAAGGCCGACTGGAACGACAAGCGCTTCACGCTCGTCGACACCGGCGGCTGGGAGCCCGGCGCCGAGGGCATCAACGCCTCGGTCGCCGCGCAGGCCGAGGTCGCGATCGACCTCGCCGACGCCGTGCTGTTCGTCGTCGACGTCACGGTCGGGATCACCGCCACCGACGAGCACGTCGTCAAGATGCTCCGCGGCACCGACCGCCCCGTCATCGTCGTCGCGAACAAGGCCGACGACGAGCGCCGCGAACTCGACGCCTACGAGCTCTGGAACCTGGGGCTCGGCGAGCCGCACCCCGTGTCGGCCCTGCACGGCCGTGGCGTCGCGGACCTGCTCGACCTCATCATCAAGACGCTGCCCGACACCTCGGCCGTCGCCAAGCAGGAGGTCGGTGGCCCCCGTCGCGTGGCCATCCTCGGCCGCCCGAACGTCGGCAAGAGCTCGCTGCTCAACAAGGCCGCCGGTGAAGAGCGCGTCGTCGTGAACGACATCGCCGGCACCACCCGCGACCCGGTGGACGAGCAGATCGAGCTCGGCGGCAAGGTGTGGCGCTTCGTCGACACCGCCGGCATCCGGAAGCGCGTCCACATGCAGCAGGGCGCCGACTTCTACGCCTCGCTCCGCACCACCGCCGCGCTCGAGAAGGCAGAGGTC
Source organism: Curtobacterium sp. PhB190 (assembly GCF_004365385.1). Taxonomy (NCBI): domain Bacteria; kingdom Bacillati; phylum Actinomycetota; class Actinomycetes; order Micrococcales; family Microbacteriaceae; genus Curtobacterium; species Curtobacterium sp. PhB190. The sequence goes on from NZ_SODN01000014.1 coordinate 54,908, forward strand.
GCCGTCGTCGTCCTCGACGTCACCGAGCCCGTCTCCGTGCAGGACCTGCGCATCATCGACCTGGTGCTCGAGTCGGGCCGTGCGCTCGTCCTGGCCTACAACAAGTGGGACCTGCTCGACGACGAACGCCGCCGCTACCTCGAGCGCGAGATCGAGCAGGACCTGGCGCACGTCGCCTGGGCCCCGCGCGTGAACATCTCCGCCCGCACCGGCCGCCACCTCGAGAAGCTCGTGCCGGCGCTCGAGACCGCCCTCGCGTCGTGGGACACCCGCATCCCGACGGGCAAGGTCAACGCCTTCATCGCCGAGCTCGTCCAGGAGCACCCCCACCCCGTGCGCGGCGGCAAGCAGCCCCGCATCCTGTTCGGGACCCAGGCGTCGAGCCAGCCGCCGACGTTCGTGCTCTTCACGTCGGCGTTCCTCGACCCGCAGTACCGACGGTTCATCACCCGTCGACTCCGCGAGGTCTGGGGCTTCTCCGGCACCCCGATCAACGTCAACATGCGCGTGCGCGAGCGCCGGAAGCGCTGAGTCGCAGCTCCGTCACACACAACGCGTCCCGTCTGCACGGGGCGCGTTGTGCGTTCGCGTTCGCGTTCGGCCAGGAGGCCCGGAGCGCGTCCGCAGCGTCGGCGCGGCATCATGGGACCGTGCGCATCGGGCGGTGGGGAACGGATCGACGTCGGCTCGCCCTGGTGGGTGCCCTCGTCGCCGTGGTCGTCGTCGGCTCGGTCTCGCTCTGGACGGTCTCGCACGCACCCTCCGAGGACGACACCGTCACCCGCTCCGACCGTGCGGCGCCCGTGCCCGAGCCCGCGCAGTCGCCCGCGGAGGGGCTGCGACCCTCGAACGGCCTCGGCGTGCCCCTGCCCGAGGCGTCCCCGGCCGTGCAACCCGTCGATTCGTCGCCGATCGAGCCGTGGTGGCGCCGTGTCCCGCCGGTCTCCGGGGACATCGTCGGCATCGACGGCGCCGCTGCCTCTGGACACGTCCACATCGCGGCGAACACGGGTGACGCGACTCTCGCGGTCGACATCTCGCGCCTGAAGACGGGCACGAGCGGCCCCGTCGACGTCGTGTTGTCCGGTGGGACCGTCACCGGAGGCAAGGACCCGGAGTGGACGCCGGCGGGGGAGTCCTTCGACGTGTTCCAGGCCGCCGGCGTCGAGCAGGGTCTGACCATCGTGCTGAGCGACCCGTGGACGTTGCCCGACGAGGTCCGCTCCCTCGTCCTGCTCGATGCGGCGACCGGCACCGTGCTGGGCGGCGCGGCGCTCGTGCCGAGCGACTGAGCCAGCTGGGGCAGTCCCGCGCCGACCCGGAACGACATCGTCGACGTCGTGCGACCTCGAGGACGTCGTTCGGCGTCGGCGTCGGGTCGGCGTCGGTACCCGCGCGGTACGCCGGTGGTCGCTCGATGCGGCACGATGTACTGGTGACGCAGCGCAACGACGGACTCGGTGGCCTCGCCGACCGTCTGTGGTGCCGGCTGCGGCTCGACCGGCTGGCCGGAGGTCGCCAGGGCGGGTACGTCATCCGCCAGGACATGCTCGAGCACCCCGACACCGTGCGCTCCTTCCGGTGGATCCGGTGGCTGCTCGTCGCGGAGACGATCGTCGGACTCGCTGCCATCGTCGTGGCCGTGCTGCTGACGCGCGCGGGGGAGACCGTGCCGTGGGCGGTGTGGTTCCGGGCGACGGTCGTGCTGCTCATCACCCTGACGCTCTACGTGTTCGCGTGGCGGGCACAGCTCGGGTACTACTGGGCGTACCAGCGGGTGCGGTTGTTCAGCCGGATCTTCCCGATCGTGACGCTCATCGTGGCGGCGATCCCCGGGCTGTACCCGTTCTGGATGGTGATCGAGCAGATCGTGTTCTCACTGCTCATGATCGGCATCGGCGACGTGCTCACCACCGACCACATGCGCGCCACGTTCCCCAAGCCCGCCCGCCGCTAGCGCCCACGCACCGCTCCGCACCACCCTTGCGACAGGACACGCGTCGATCGACTCGTGGGCTGTCGCGGAACGGGTGCGGGGGCGGGCGGCGCAGCGCTAGGCGACGGTGGCCAGCGCGAAGGGCAGCACGGCGGCGGCCCCGGCACGCCGGAGTTCGCGGCCCGCGACGGTCATCGTCCACCGGCTGTCGACCAGGTCGTCGACGAGCAGCACCGGGCCCTGATGCGACTGCAGCGCCGCAGCGAGTTCCGGCCCGACCTGGAACGTCTCCCACACGCCGGACAACCGGTAGGCGCTGTTCGTCGCACCGTCGCCGCGGGGCGTGCCGCCGTTCCGGTCGAGCGTGCCGAGGAACTGCAGCCGCCCGATCGTGGACAGCGCCTGGGCGAGCGCCCCCACGAGCTGCGGCCGTGACCGCGAGGACATCGCCACGACCCCGGTCGGCCGGGTCTCCCACGGCCAGTCCTTGAGCGCCCGGACACAGCCGTCGACGAGCTCGCGGGAGATCGGAGCGTCGGGCGTCGACGGCGAGAACAGCGCACGGAGCGGCCCACCCCAGCCGAGGTCGGTCAGACGAGCCACTGCACGACCGGGCTGCACGAGCTCGTCGGCGCCGATCTTGCCCCGTACCGAGACACCGAGCGACGACATGCCCGACGGCCACTGGGCACGCGGGGCGATCTCGACACCGACCTTGTCGAGCGCGGCCGCCGCACCGGACGAGTCCGTGTCGGAGACCGCGGTCGGGAACCACGCCCCGGCGCAGTTGTCGCACCGGCCGCAGGGCTCCGCGGACGGGTCGTCGAGGTCCTGCTGCAACAGCTGCATGCGGCACGCCGAGGTGGACTCGTAGTCGAGCATCGAGGCGGCCTCGGCGGAACGCGCCGCGGCGACCCGCTCGTACCGCGGGGCGTCGTACTGCCACGGCTGCCCGGTGGAGACCCAGCCGCCGGTGACACGTCGAACCGCCCCGTCGACGTCGAGCACCTTGAGCAGGAGTTCGAGGGTGGAGCGCTTGATGTCGACCAGGCCCTCGAGCGCGACCGTCGACATCGCGGTGTCGGTGGACAGGGCGCCGAGCACGGCGGAGGCCCGGGCCTCCGTCGGCATCGACGCGCTCGCGAAGTACTGCCAGATCTCACGGTCCTCACGCCCGGGCAGCAGCAGCACGTCGGCGTTGTCGGTGGCACGACCTGCACGACCGATCTGCTGGTAGTACGCGACAGGCGACGACGGGGCGCCGACGTGCACGACGAACCCGAGGTCCGGCTTGTCGAACCCCATGCCGAGCGCACTCGTGGCGACCAGGGCCTTCAGCTCGTTGCCCTTGAGCTGCTGCTCGAGCTGCTCCCGCTCGTCGGTGTCGGTACGCCCCGTGTAGGCCCGGACGGCGTACCCGTTGTCGCGGAGCAGTCGGGCGATGTCCTCGGCCGCCGAGACCGTGAGCGTGTAGATGATGCCGCTGCCGGGCAGGTCGCCGAGGTGCGCGAGCAGCCAGCCGAGCCGCTGCCGGGCGTCGGGCAGCGTGAACACGCCCAAGCGCAGCGATGCCCGGGCGAGCGACCCGCGGATCGTGAACACCGGGTCGGCCGGGCCGGCGGTGAGCTGCTCGGCGACGTCCTCGACCACGCGCTCGTTCGCCGTCGCGGTGGTCGCCAGGACGGGCACGCCGTGGGGAAGGGACCGGATGAGCTCGGCCAAGCGGCGGTAGTCCGGTCGGAAGTCGTGGCCCCAGTCCGAGATGCAGTGCGCCTCGTCGACCACGAGCATGCCCATCCGCGCGATCAGGGTCGGCATCTGCTCGTCGCGGAACTTCGGGTTGTTCAGGCGTTCGGGGGAGACGAGGAGCACGTCGACCTCGTCGCGGGCGAGCGCGGCCTGGGTCTCGCCCCACTCGTGCGCGTTCGCCGAGTTGATCGACACCGCACGGACCCCCGCCCGGGCAGCTGCAGCCACCTGGTCGCGCATCAGTGCGAGCAGCGGCGACACCAGGACGGTCGGGCCGCCACCTCGGCGTCGGAGCAGCAGGGTCGCGAGGAAGTACACCGCCGACTTGCCCCACCCCGTGCGCTGCACGACCAGGGCGCGCTGCCGGTGCTCGACCAGGGCGGAGATCGCCTCGAGCTGGCCGGGGTGGAAGACCGCGTCGGGGCGCCCGGTGAGCGCAGCGAGCGCCTGCTGTGCCTCGGCGGCGATGTCCGCAGAAGGCGAGACGACAGACGGAGCGGCGGTGGGGGTGTCCATGCCCCCATGCTGTCAGCACCGACCGACGAAACGCGGGTCGCGCCTCCAGACTGTGGAGAACCGCCCTACTGGTACGTGACCAGCGACGGCGTCGGCTGCACGTCCGCCATCGTCTGCCCGGGCGTCAGCATGGGCGTGTCCTCGTCGTAGAAGTTCTTCCAGCCCCAGTGCAGGCCCTCCGGAGCACCCTCGTGCAGCGCCTTCCACGTCGCTTGCTTGTCCGGCTGCGACCCCTGCCCGTCGACGTGCACGAGCATGTCGAGCTCCGGATGGGTCTTCAGCGCCGACCGGTCCTGGATCATCGAGAGCCGGAACTGGTGCAGCACGAGCGCCTTCGGCGGCAGCCCCTCGTCCTTGACGAGCGCCGCCAGCCACGAGGACACCTCGTTCACCTCGGACGCCGACACGCTGCCGATCTGCTCGAGCGGCACCTGGTCCTTCGTCAGCCGCCACTCCGGGTCGAGCGCGAGCCACACCCCGGGCTTCTTCAGCAGCGACTCGTACTTCTTCGCCTGCGACAGGAAGTCCGAGCGGCCCGGCTGCAGGTCGATGATCACGGGCATGTCGGCGTCGTGCGCGGCGTCGACGTACGGCTCGAGCGTCGACACCGGCAGCTCGGTCGAGTAGTCGCCGTCCGCCCCGGCGTCCCCCGCGGCGACGGTCGCGATGACCTCCATCGCAGGCGTCACCAGCTCGTCGGACTCCGCCCGGTACGGCTTCGCGACCTGCTCGGCACGCTGCACGGTCTCCTTCGGCCCCTGCTCGCCGAGCACACCGAGCGCAGGCGCCCCGGGAGCCCCGTACAGCGCGACGTAGCGGTGCCCGTCGAACGGCCGCTGGCCGCCGTTCCGCAGCTGGAAGCCGCCCTCGGCCGCCCGCACCGTCCACTCCGGGTCCTGCAGCGCGTCGAACGCCGCACCGACCAGGACCGTCTGGTGCTGCTTCCGCTCGTGCAGCGCCGTCACCACGTCGGGTGCGGCAGCCGGGTCGGTCACGCCCTTCGGCATGGTCACCACCTCCGCACCGGCGGCCTTCGCGGTCGCCACGGCCGCAGCGTCCGCGCTCGCGTCCGCAACCACCACGGTGGCCTGCCGGGAGGCCCGGGTCGACTCCGGCGCGTCGCCATCCCCTGGCGCCTTCCGCTGTTCGACGTCCGTGTCGACCGACACGTCGCCCTCGGCCTGGTACCAGTCGGCCCCGAGCCGGTCGAGCTCGCCGGCGACGGCAGCGCTGCCCTTGGCACCCTTCGCGGTCAGCAGCACCGGGACGTGGGCGCTCGCCGCGGCCTTCGCTGCATCGGAGATCGCGTCGGCATCGCCGGCCGTCGCCACGATCGCGCCGGGAGCACTCGCGAACAGGGCCGTGCTCACCCGCACCGACCGGGCCGCAGCGTCGGAGGCGTCGGCGACCGTGACCGTCCCCGCCGCGGCCTTCGCGAGGGTCGGGCGGCTCGTGTCCGGCCCACTCGACGTACACCCGGCGGCTCCGAGCAGCAGTCCGGAGACGGCGATCGCGACGAGGACACGAGGGGTGGAACGAGAACGCATCGGGCCACCCTACGAGCCACGCGGAGAGGTCCCTGGGAATCCGACGGGTGTCGTCTCGTAGAAGGGAGGCATGCCCCACCACCCCGACGACCACCCGCTCATCGGAGCCGTCCGGTCGCCCGAGGTCCACTGCATGACCCTCAACGTGCGGCGCCGCGTGCCGCGACCGTCCGCACACCCGGACGCCTGGGAGCGTCGCCGCGATGCGATCACCGCGCTCGTCACGTCCGAAGCGCCCACCGTCCTCGCCGTCCAGGAGGCCCTCCCCACGCAGGCAGACGACCTGACGGCCGGCCTCGGGTCGGGTTGGGAGCCCGTCCTGGCCGGGCGCGGCGCGCGCGGCGGTGGCGAACAGGTCGGACTCTTCCTCGACCGCTCGCGCCTCGACATCGTCGAGCGCCGCACGTGGGCTCTCTCCCGCACGCCGCACCGTCCGGGATCCCGCTCGTGGGCCACGTCGTTCCCCCGGCACGCCGTCGGAGCCGTCGTCGACGACCGCGCGACCGGCGTCCGGTTCCTGGCCATCGCGACGCACCTCGACGTCGCATCGCCGTGGGCCCGACTGCGGTCCGCCGAACTCCTCGGCCGGATCGTGCGTCAGCGCGGCCTGCCCGCCGTCGTGATGGCCGACTGGAACAGCCCGGCAGGGTCCGCACCATGGCGAGCACTGGCGGACGCTGGTGTCGTCGACAGCTGGGGGCGGGCCTCCCGGCAGGTGGGTGAGCCGTACGGGACGTACCCGCACTACGGGAGTCCGCGTGTCGGTGGCCGGCGGATCGACGGCGTGCTGGTGACGCCGGACGCGACCGTCGAGCGGGTGGCCGTGTCGAACCGGCGGCCGGGCGGCGTCTGGCCGTCCGACCACGCGGCCGTGCACGCGGTCGTGCGGTGGGCGTCGTGATCCGGGCGCTCGGGCCGACGTTCCTGCGGCCGAAGTTCCTGGTGGCCGACGTCGTGCGTGCCCTGACGCTCGTCAGCCTGGTCGTCGCGAGCATCGGGTGGGGCGGTACCGCGCTGCCGGTGATGGCGCTGTCGTTGCTCGGGGTCGTGGTGCCGCGGATGCTCGGACTGCGGCCGGCGTTCGACCTGGCGGTGTGCGTGCTCGTGCTGCTCGCCGGGTGGTCGAGTGTGCTCGAGTGGTACACGAGCGTGTTCCTGTGGGACAAGTTCATGCACGTCGTGCTCACCGGGCTGCTCGCCGCCGTGCTCTACGTCATCGGCGCCGACCTGCGCGCAGTGCCGGCGCCGGACGGGGAGCGCCGGGTGGTCGTCGCGGTCCTCGGGCTGTGCGCGGGGCTCGCGATCGGGGCGGCGTGGGAGATGGGGGAGTGGCTCGGGCACAACTTCGTCGACTCAGCGATCTACGTCGGGTACGACGACACGATCGGGGACCTGGCGGCGGACGGGGCCGGTGGGTTGCTCGTCGGGCTCGGGTTGCCGTGGTTGGCGGCGCGGCGCGAGGTGGTGCCGGCGGGGTGACGGTCTCGCCCGGGGCGATCGTGTCGTTCGGGTTGTTCGGGCGGCTCTGGTTGCTTGCTCGGTCCGACTCGCCGTGGCGCGGAGGGGGTCTGACGTCCGCTATGCTGGACCGGTCGCTCGCGCTCCGGTCGGACGTGGGCGAGGGTCCTCCGGGATCCTGAGTTCTCCGGAACTCGCGGGCTGTGGCGCAGCTTGGTAGCGCACTTGACTGGGGGTCAAGGGGTCGCAGGTTCAAATCCTGTCAGCCCGACCGAAAAATCTAGGCCAGAGGCCGCATCCGAATCGCCCGGATACGGCTTCTTCTGGTTACGCCCGTTGGAGCCGGGATCTCGGATAGCTGATCCGGGACCCGGCCCGCGGTCCGTTCTTCGCTGTGAACTCCACTCGCTTGCGCGAGCCCGGCAAGTGGGAGGCGGCCCTCTTGCCTTGCGTCTCGGACAGGGAGCGCCGGAAGCTGCGCACTGGTCGCGCTGGCGGGGAAAATAAGGGTGTGGCATTGGGCGTCAGTATGGAAGTCCATCTCAGCTCGGGCGCCGGTGTACGGAGCAGGTAGCCACAGCGGCGACTGAATTCCGGCCACAGAGTGGTCTCTATATCCGTCGCGGTGAGCTTCGACGGCATCGCCGGCTTTGGGTAGCTGTTCCTTCGTCGGCCGAGACGATAGGGCCGCGACCGGCCTGGTGCGCTGCTACGCGGCTTTGCGCAGTCGAGACGCGCGCGACTAGGGCTGTAAGCGGCAGCTAAGCCGGACGGTGCTGGGAAAGGTCCTCTTGGACAGACCGAATCTGTGCAAGAAAGTCGGTCTTGTCATGCCTGTTGAAACGGAGGATCCGAGCCCCCCGCACACGGATATCCACACGGCGGACCAGACTGTCGACCCTTCGCCCAAGCATGCGAAGATCGTCCGCGTCGGCCTTCATGCTGTGTGCGTCTCTCTCAAGCCTGCCGAGAGCGGTACCGGGTGCGAGCAGGTCCACCTCACCATCGCGAGCGTGCTTTTGAAGCTCCGCCCACCCTGCGGCCTCCGACACACTCGCAGGGATGTGTTCATTCAGCTGACGAGCTGCGAGCCAAACCATCCGGGTCTCCGCTGCCTCGATCTTTGCCCTGTCGAGGTCGGCGAGGAGTCTCTCGGCTCGCGCGAGGTCGGCCCGGACATCCTGTTGCGTCCGTCGGACTTCGGGCACGACCTTCCTCTTCAGGTATCTGCGGTCTTTCCGCCAGCGCGACCATGGCATTGCTCGCCGAAGAACCTCCTGTGCCTCAGGGTTCACTCGCATGAGCACGTCGAATAGCGGCAGAGCGACGAGAACGAGGAGCGAGCTGAAGACAAGCGCGCCCACAATTTCGGCTCGTTCCATGCCGTCACGGTGGACTAGCCCGTCTAGTGACATTCTGAAGGCCACCAGTAGCGCAGCAGCGTAGCCGCCGAGAAGAACCGACTGAAGCGCTCTCGTTCGCCAAGAAAGCTGCTCGGCATGGCGGAGTTGCCTGCTCACTTCAACGATCATGGCCAGTGCGAGCACCGGTACGACCGAGAGCATGGCAGACCAGAAAGGGGAGGCAGCATCGGCAGCCTGAGGTGACGCGGCAAAGATCACTCATCAATAATGACATGACAGCACCGCAGAGCCGTTCCCGGCGGAAATTCGGGAGGGGTGCGGGTCTCAGCTCAGGCGGCGACGAGGTGGTCGGTGGAATGGAGGACGGGGCTCGGCGCCCAGCTCAGCACGCAGGACCCGTTGGAGTATGTAATCAGCATAGGAACCTCGGCGTTGAGGGTCGCGGTGGAGGGACGGGCGGTTTGGGCCATCTAGAGTCTTCCTTATCTGCGCCTCCGGATCGCAGTACTATCGCCTCCTCCATACCCGATCGATCGACCGCTCTGGCATGGTCGACGGTTGGCGGAGCACTCCCGTCGCAGCGTCGGCAAACCACCCCTGCCACCGATCGATGAACTCTACCGGATCAGCGGGGTTGAGCGACATGAGCGGCCATGCGAGCTGCTGACCACCGGTGACGCTGTCGAATGCGTTCGTCTCATACGGAAGGCACGCGAACGGTTCGACTGTTCTGGATTCCGGGCGCAGTGGTGACTCCATGAATGCGAGTTCGAACCAACCCAACTCGCCCTCCTGTAAGGGATCACCGAACCAGAGCGAGTGGCTCCGTCCCACCCAGTTGCGGCCCGGTCTCCCGAAGTCCACAGTCACGCTCGACGCTGCAAGCACTTCGAATGGACCATGCCAGTGCTCGACGGGCTGGGTTTGCCCAAAGGTGAGACTGCCATCTCGGAAGTTGGTCTTGAAGCGTGGGGCCGCGTTGCCGGTGATGTTGATGAACTCCGAGTCAGGCGCGTTGTCCCGGATCGCAGCTTCGAGCAGCGTCGCGATCCCTTCCAAGGAGCTGGATGCGGCGTCGAACGTTCGCTGGAACTGCGTTTGACGATCTTGCTCAGCTGTGTAGACGGCCTGCTGGCGGGCGCGTTCGCGAACGTGCTTATGGTTCGCTTCCGCGAGACGCGACGCTCCTGCCGTCAGGGTACCCGTGGGTACCGAGTCGAGGCGTGCAAGGATCGCTCGCGGATGAGGGCGCACGTCGGGTGATTTGTAGAGGCATTCTTCGATGAGGATGCGGAGCTTTGCTGGCCCTGAGTCGAGAGCCGGCGCGGGTTCCGTCAAGTGCTGTTGCCGGAAGTCTTCTTTGTCTGGTCCCGCGAAAGGCAGAGAACCGTTGAGGACTTGGTAGGCAATGATGCCGAAGCTGTATACGTCGGAGGCGCTAGTCGCGCGTCGGAACTCCCACTGTTCCGGCGCCGCATAAGGCGGGGTGAAGCTGAATTTTCGTGTGTCCTCGGCGGTGGTGGCATCGACGTACCTCGAAATCCCGAAATCAGCCAGCTTCCACCTCCCCTCGTGCAGCAGAACGTTCGCCGGTTTCAAATCGCGATGGACGATTGTTCCGTCGATCTCGGTGAGAGCTGTGGCAATTTCTGTCAAGACCTTTAGAACTTCGGGAAGTGGAAGCGCCCCGCCGCACTCCTTAAGGTATTGCGCGAGCGACTTGTCGGCGCGAGGCATCACAAGGACCCATGAGTCGCCATGCTCGCCATTGTCAACTATGGGGATCACGTTCAAGTATTTGGAGGCGGCAACGGAGTCTCCGATAAGTAGCTCACGTTCTGCCCCGGGCCGTTTCGGCACGAGCTTTGCGACGGCGGGTTCGCCTTCCGGTGAAAGTACCTCGAGGACGCGTCCGAACCCGCTTGCGTCGGCATCGAGTGGCCCGACAATGGTCCAGATCTGGTTTTCTAGGGCGAGTTCCATGCGTTCAGAGTACTGGCGCGGCGGCGCTCGCCGATCGTTCGCCCAGGAAGCCGGCGAGTGGGGTGCGTGTCAGGGCAGAGAGATGGTGAAACGACGCAGCGCATGACTCGCGACTGCAGCCCTCCTGAGGCCGCACGGTACGATCTGTGCGGGGGCAGCGCCGCGCGCGGCGCCAGCGAAGTCTCGTGGAGAGAGAAACCGTGGTCTATACCGGCTATCTCGAACAGCGCCACCAACAGCCCGCGCTCCGTGGCCGTGCCTGGAAACTCGCAAGTCGTCCTCGGAACTGCGCTCTGGACGGTGGGCCCGAAGACACCGCGGCAACGAGGAATCGCGGCCTATCGGCGCATGCGACACATGACGAGTGCGCCGACCACTTCAGGAGAATCGAACGCCAGCCGGCGGCATACGCGCGTTCGCCATCTGCGTCGCTCAGCTTCCGGCTCATCCGAAGCGCATCGTGCACCTTGCCGTACGGCATCGATGTGCCTTGCGCTTACCGTGGATTCGTTTCGCGCTTACCAGCTATGCGTCACTTCCCTGCCCCCAACCACGTCGAAAAGACCGCGGCTAGTAGGAAAACACTAAGCAGTCAGTCGCGATCGCTTGTGGCTGTCTTCCGGCGGACGCGCTCGTCGGGCCACAGACTGTCGGCGCGGCACTACATCAGCTGTGCTGAGTTTCGCTAATCTTGCAGCCAGGGGCGACGGTCTGGTGGCCAGGACAGATGGAGGGCAACCGCGTGGTAGTGCGCTACATGGGAACCAAGCGTCACATGGCGGATCACGTCCGTGACGCCATTGGCGACCTCACGCACGAGGGGAGGGTGGTCGACCTCTTCTCGGGCATGGGGAGCGTCGCCGAGAGCCTCCAGGACACTGCGTCAGTCGTGACGAATGACGCACTGAGTTTCACTGCCGCGCTCTCGAGGGCCCGGTTCACTGCTCTTCAACGCGCCGCGGACACGAGTGCCACAACACTGCGGTTGCGACCCGCATACGAGCGGCGCGCGCGCGAACTGACCCAGAAGTATGCCCGACAGCTTGACGCGGAGCAAAGCGCGCTTGCAGGCGCACGCGCGGATCTTGTCGAGTACATGCAGCGGGCCGCGCACGTTGGGAACTCTGCCCAACACCGACGTGCGGCTCGCTCAGCCGCGATTGCCAGCTCCAGTGATCACTACGAACTTGCGAGCCTGTACTTTTCCGCCGGGTATCTCAGCTTGCAACAAGCCATCGAAGTCGACTCTATCCGGGCATCAATCGACTCGGATAGCCACCTCGGAGACCGCGACTGGTTGCTGGGCGCGTGGATCACTGCGACATCCGTTCTGGTGAACGCGCCCGGCCACACCGCCCAGTTCTTAAGGCCGAACTCTGCCTCCGCGCACACTCGCATCGTGCGCACCTGGGCCAGGTCGGTATGGGAGGAGTTCATCATTGCACTCGATACGGTCGCGCTGGTAGGCACTGACGAATGGCGCTCCAAAAACTCCGTGTACGTCGGGGATGCTCTCGACCTGCTTAGCACCGGTCAGCTTGACGACGTGGGAACCATCTACGCGGACCCGCCGTACACGAAGGACCAGTACAGCCGGTACTACCACGTCTACGAGACTCTGTACCGGTACGACTATCCCGACTCGAGCGGAGCCGGCCGCAACAGGTCGGATCGGTTCACCACCGGGTTTTCACTGAAGAGCGCGGTCGTGGCTTCCTTCCATGATTTATGTCGCAACGTCGCACGGATGCGTGTGCCTCTCGTCGTCAGCTACCCGTCCTCAGGATTGCTCGCTCAACTGGACTTGACGGTTCCGGACATTGCATGTCGTTACTTTAGTGCCGTGGACACGTTGTCATTTGAGGCTAATCACTCCACCATGGGCGGCTCGACTGGCACGTCGAAGAAGACAGCAATGGAGAATCTATATGTCTGCACCATCTGACGAAGCGCCACCCCAGGCGGAAGAGGCGCTGAACAGTGATACCGACAACGCGACCGCCGAGCTCCGCGAGCTGAACGTCTCGGACGTCGTCCCGAATGAAGCAAACCCGCGCCTTGATTTTCCTCAAGATGAGCTTGACCGCCTGACTGGATCAATTGATCTTGAGGGTGTGCTCGTGCCGATAGTCGTATATCCACGCGGCGATAAGTTTGTCCTAGTCGACGGCGAACGACGGTTTCGCTGCGCTAGAGACCTCGGACACTCGAAGATTCCTGCCCTCATCACGACTGAGCGCAGCGAGCGCGAAGTCCTGCAGCAGATGTTCAACATTCATCTCATCCGCGAACCTTGGCGCGACATCCCCACTGCGAAGGCTCTGCAACGCCTTGCCCAGGGAATCGAGGAGGCCGAGGGGCGAGAATCCAACGACACAGAGTTGCGCGACCTCACGGGTCTATCGATGGAGCGAGTGCGACAGCTGCGTTACGTGGTGACTTTGCCAGGCGAATGGCAGGACTATATCCGTGAAGAGACGATCCCGCTCAACTTCTTCTGGGAACTCAAGAAGAACGTCATTGACGCTCTGCAAAAGAACCGCCCAGTAATCCTCGCAGAGTTCGGTGAAGATCGGGTTAGCGCCGCCTTTGTGCAGAAGCGACTTGATCAGGTCATCACCGACACAGTCAGCCTGCGCAAGGTTTCGCCTATCATTAAGTTCGCCGCGCAAGACGCAGCCGAGAACGGCACTGGCGAGTCCACGATCGACACGTCCATCCGCGAACTGATCGAGAAGCCGGACGCCACCATCGAGGAAGCCTTTGAAGACACAGTCCAGATGATGGTTGAGGTGGACAAGCTCGGTCGTCGCACGTCTTCCATGATGGCGGTCTTCAGTCGGCTGCTCACTCAAACTGCCGGCATGCCCGACAATGACGAAGTGAAACGCCTGGGGCGTGAACTCATTGCTCAACTTGGAGCACTGCTCAATGCCGATGAGCGATCAGTCTGACTTCGAGGGGGCCATCGTTGAAGAGATTGTCGATGACCCTGTTGCTGGACGATTCATCAGTTCGGACGACATCGGAGATCTCACGGAGGAAATCTGCGCCTCGTCCGAAGGGACGGTCTGGGAGCGCGACACCGAACTGATCCTCGAGACCAAGAAGTGGCGCCCTTCTGCTGTCTCGGCAGACCGGCAGCGCTTACTTTACGTCTACCTTCAGGAAGAACTCCCCAGATTTGTACGTGAACGTCTTCAGCTGGCCGCATCACTCGGAATCGGCATCACGATAGCGCTTCCACTCGCATCCCTGTTCAAGCCTGAGGCCGTCGCGCTGCTGGTCGACATCGACGCCAATGTGATGGTCGTTGACGACTACGTCCAGTCCCGCCGCTTGCTTTCACGCGCAGTCCTCATCGCTCTCGCTGAGGTCGAAGTACCCATTTCCCCCCGCTCGCGTCAACAGATTTGTCGTAGTGTCTGGTCGCGAATCGAGATGGGGACCGCCCAGGAAAAAGGACGCCGCCTCGAAATGCTCCTGGCGTTCTTGTTTTCTCAGGTGCGCGATTTGAAGGTAATCGAGCGGAACTACCGGACCGAAACAGAGGAGATCGACCTCGTTCTTCAGGTTGACAACTTCAGTCCAAGGGTTTGGCAGCGTCCGGGGATCCCTTTCATTCTGGTCGAAGCCAAGAACAGAGTGGACAAGGCATCACAACAAGTCATGTCCGTGCTGCTCAGCAAGCTGCAGACCAAGCGAGGGACGTCGAGGATAGCATTCCTAGTATCACTGGCGGGCTTCACTGACGACGCGAGAATGCAGGAGTTGAGGTTTTCCACACAGGACATCTGCGTCGTCATGATCGGTCGTGAGGAACTTCAGAATTTGATTCATGCTGATGACCTCGATGATGAACTCGAATCGCTTGTCAGACGCGCCTTACTCCGCTGACCGAGGACGGTGTCTCGGTCTTCCCAACCGTCCCTGCGGCTTCTACTGGGGCAGAGCCCACCGACACCGTCCGGATAGTTCTCTTGTTGATCGACTCGATTCGCCGGCTCGGTTCGCCGGCTCGACCCGGCGCAAGCGATAACTTACCTTGCCCCATCGGGGCGTCCCTCGAGCACGGTGCAGCGAAGAGCTTAATCCTTGTAATCACTCCGTTACTTGCCCGTGCCGGTTGACAGTGGAAGTTCCGTTTTTTCGTGCACTACATGGATGTCGTTATCTCCGGCGACGAACTCAGCGACTATTACGAGCGAGAGATCGCGCCTAGCGATACGAAGGTAGCGACCGGCGTGGGGAAGAGGGATGTGGAACCGTGAATGCTGCTCGCCCTTGAGGGACTGCCTGTATGCGGGCCCGCATTACTAGGCTGCCACGGCTCGCGCTGTCAAGATGAGTCCGTGAGGATCGAGGAAGTGGACGAGCGGCACTACGGCAGCGAAGGAGAGCGCGACACGTTCGTCGTGCACTTCTTCCATGCACCGAGCGGCGAGATGGTCGCGCCCGACTGGGACGCCACGAGTTGGTCGGTCAGTGTGATCCGCGTCACCGACGCGACGTACCGCGCGGCGTTCGCAGAAGCTCGGCGGATTGCTGCTGGCGAGACGTCGCCGACGCTGTTCTCGGTGTCCCTCGAGACCGCGGAGCCGAATGGCCCGGGAGTCCTCCGACTGTTTGGGACCGACCTCAACATGGAGGGCCTCGAGCTCGACCTCGATTCGCACGCGGCGAAACGGGAGATGTTCGCCGAGTTCTTCAGCCGCGACCGCACTGCGCGCGTGATCGGGGATCTGGAGCGCAACCACTGACGGACGGGAGGCGCGGTGCCAGCTGTGGACTGGTCCCCGGTTCTTGGACTGATTAGTCGGTTCGAGATCCGGGGATGGTTCGTGTGGGTGGTACCGCG
>NZ_SODN01000015.1:0-59493 GCF_004365385.1 Curtobacterium sp. PhB190
CATCACCGCACAGATCAAGTAACACCCCACGTACTCCGGCTGTGCATGGCAGACCGGAACGGCCAACGCCCCGTCGCTCGCGACGGGGCGTTGCTTATGCGTGGAGACCCCACGCAATATCCGACGCCCAGACTTCACTTTCGCGGTGATGATTACTCGTCCACGCGCGAACAGTCACCCACGCACCCGGCGAAGAAGTCCCGGTACCGGACGGGTCCGCCGATGAAGTACCCGCGGCCGGGAACGGCACGTAGAAGGTCGTCGCGGATGAGTGCCCGGTAGGCGTTCAAGATTGTGTTGATGCTCAGCCCAGAGGTTGCTGCCGCAACCCGGTACGGCGGCAGCTGATCCCCGTTCCGGAGGGTGCCGTCGGCGATGGCGTCGCGGACGAGCTGCTCGACCCGATGCTGCAGAAGCCCGCTCGACCGGTGCCGCGCCGGCAACACGATCCGGAACGCACCCACGTGTACGGGCGTCTCGTCTTCGTCGCTCATACGCCGGCGCCCCCGTGTTGGTTATGGCGCGGGGCGGGACACCGGATCAGTAGCAGCCCACCCCGCTAACAGCGGGTACCACCCAGCTGCTGTCCACAGTCTGCCCCAACCAGCCCCTCGTACCGTGCAGTCGATGACGAAGCCCGCACCGCGCCGCCGGAAGCCCGCACCAGTCCGCCGGCCGCCCGGGAGCCTGCGCATGCGCTGGTGGCAGTGGGCGCTGCTCGGAGCCCTCGCCGCCGGTACGACCGTGCTGGTCGTCGCAGCGCTGCTGAAGTAACCCCGCCCGGTGCGGTCCGCGGGACGGTGTTAGTTCCCGGGGGCAACGGAACGTTCGGGTCATCCCGCCACCCCCGGGATAGCGCACTCCCCCACCAGCCTCAAGGCAGGAAAGGCAAGTCTCTCGAACGGGAAACGAGTGTCACGCAGCATCACCGCCGCGGAGCGCTCCGGCAAGCATAGAACCGCGCCGCCGCTGACAGAAGCCCCTGTCCAGTTCCCCGGCAGACGGTGTCCGTAACAGGGATTCGGGATGCCGGCCACGCACCAAACGCCACCGACATCCCGCAACGCGCCACATCCTGACCCGAACAGGGGGCGCGCATGATCAACGATCCGCGCACACGCATGTTCTGACAAGTCGGCACTACGGAGGACCGCTGCTCCGAAGTGGCTACCCCTCCGAACCGGGGTGTCTGGCTGCCACCCGAAGACAGCCAGACATCCCCCTGCGCGACGATGTCGCGGTGTCGGATCCGGCCGCAGTGTTTCCCTGCCCGCGTCCGTGAGACCGACTCAAACACGGCCGGCACGTCGAGGAGAGCCCCACAACAGGGGGAACGACAGTGGAGCCCAGTCGTGACGCGGATCCGGGTACACCGGAATGTCCGGCAGGCGCAGCCGCCGTACAAACAGTTCGCGGATGAAACGATTCGGCGGCATGCTGACCAGGCTCGCCAGGGGCGCAGAGCCGACGGACAGGGGATCGCATGGAGACGAGGGCAGAGCTCGAGCAGCTGCGGCGGGACCCCGCAGAGTGGCACCGTCGGGGCATGCATCACCCCGACGAGCTCGCACGGATCGTGCACCGGCGGATCCTGCACGGGCAGGCCGGGATCGTCTACGCCGACTTCTTCACCCCGGCCACGACCAACACCAGCGGCAGCGCACCGGCACTCCCCCGCAGGATCGCGTAACGCACCAAGCTTCGTTCGCGCGGGGCGGGTTCAGCGAGGAAGCTGATCCCGGGCGCCGCGGGCAGTCTCGGACGGTGTCTCGCCGTACTGGGCCCGGTAGTAGCCGGAGAACCGGCCGAAGTGCGGGACCCCGACCTCGGCCGCGACCGTCATCACCGACTGATATGGGTTCGCGAGCAGCATCTGCCGAGCACGATGCATCCGCAGTAGCCGAACCACCAACGACGGCGACATCCCTAGATCTCGCTCAAATGCCCCCTGCAAACCACGCTTGCTATACCCGCTCGCCGCCGCAATCTCCGGCGCCGTCAACCGACCCCGATACCGCGACTCAATACACGCCAGCGCCCGAGCGACCGCCGGCTTCTGCGCACCAACATCGATACCCACCGCTAAGAGCTCGCTCGTCGACGCCGACATGCACCGACCGTAACCCCCTCAACGGGCTCACGCACGGCCGGGTCCTACTCGCGCCGGCTACCTCGGCGGTGACCAGCTGCGACCGAACGCACGCGTGAGCACCACACCCCAGTCCGCGTCAGTGATCGTTCCCGTCGACGTGACAGTGCTGAACTCCCCACGCTCATACTGCAGCGGTGGCTGCCCCACCCGGTGGGACCCGAGCATCTCAGTGACCGTCCACGTTTTCCTGGCCGTGTCCGACGGCACCAGATCGAGCTGCAGACGGTGACCGTGCACCGAGGCAGTGGCCGGGAGCTTCGGAATATGGGGCGGCATTTGCACAGTCCACCCCCTCCCCGGTCCAAGTTCCCGCAGACACGCACGAACCAGGCCCGCTCGAGCAACCACGCTCGCCAGCCCCATCGACGAAGTGGATATGCCGAGATGAGCACCCCACCCACCCCCATTAGTCGATGGTTCAGCGGGCGGCACGCACCCAGCGCCGCCACTGTGGCTGCGGCGCGTAACCGCGAGCGGACCAAGCCGACTGGCCGAGGGTGTTGTCTTCGAGCACCATCGCGTCGAACCGTCCGGCGCCGAGCGCGCTCAGACGCGCTTCGGCAGCATCGAGGAGGGCCCGAGCAACGCCCTGCCGACGGTGTTCCGGATGTATGGCCAAGCGATACAGGTGGGCACGCCACCCATCCCAGCCGGCAATGACCGTGCCGACGATCCGGTCATCTGCGCGAATGACGAGGACCGCTTCCGGGTCACGTCGGAGCAGCGCCTGCACTGCCTGCATGGAGTCGGTCGGTCGCGCGTCGTTCTCGCCCGCGATCTCCCAGAACGCTACGAGCTCATCGATATCCGCAAGGGTCGCAGTAACTACGACGTACGGGACCGCAGGGTGGTCAGTCATAGATTCGACAGTAGAACTCAGCGCTCACTCGACGAAGGCCCCACGCTCCGACCAGCACAGCACCCTCCGCCACGTCAGAGTCCGCCAGACGATTCTTTGCCGGAGCTGATCGCCCCCGAAGTGGAAAAACGGGCGCGGTGTGAGCAGGCCGAGGACCGCACTTCTGCCAGGCTGACGTGCGTTCACACAAGGGGGAATCTTGACCGTCATTGCACACCTCAGCGACCCACACCTCGACGGAAGTACCGAGCGTCTACACCGGCTGGAAGTCGTTCTCGGCCAGGTGGCTGATCTCCCGGCCCTCGACGGACTACTCCTCAGCGGGGATCTGAGCGACCACGGCGAAGCTGCTGAGTACGAACAGTTCTTCGCTGCTCTGCCGCGAGACGTACCGACGGTCGTGGTGCCCGGCAACCACGACCTCACGAACCCCTACCTCGCGGCACTCCGCGAATGGCACGGGGACGCTGCCACCAACACCACGATCGACGTCACGGGGCTGCGACTCATCGGCCTTGATTCGCACATCAACCACGACGACACCGGCGAACTCGCTCCGGCGGCTCTCGACTACGCCCGCGAGCAGATCACGACCACCGACCGCCCGGTCGTGCTCGCAATGCACCACCCACCGGTACCCGTGGGGCATCACGTCATGGACCAGTTCGGGTTGAGCAACTGTGCAGCCCTCACCGAACTCGTCCGTGAACATGACAACGTGATCGGCATCTTCACCGGGCACGTGCACACTGCCCTGGCGACGACCTACGCGGGCGTTCCTCTGCTCGGCGCGCCAGGCATCGTCAGCACGATGCGACTCGGTAGCAAAGCCGGTCCGATCGCCGATGGTGACGCGATGCCAGGACTCGCGGTGCACACCATCACCGGCACCACGATCAGCACCGTGTTCCACTACCTCAGCCCGTTGGCGTTGTGACTGTTGCGCTCCTGGTACTGACAGTGATCCCATTCGTCGTCAGCCCCGGGGCGAGCTTCGCCATCACCGTCGACGCGGCGAGCACCGGTGATCGGTTGGCCGCCGTCAGGGTGTGGGCCGGGACCGCTCTTGGAATCGCCGTCGTCGCGTCGATCGCGGCCGTGAGCGGCCTCGGACGGTTCTTTGCCCAGCACGACGTCGCCCGGACGATTTTCGGCGTCGTCGGAGGTGTGGTCCTGGTCGCGCTTGGAGTCAGCGCACTGGTCAAGGCGCTTCGGTCGCTCCGTCAGCCCCTACCGGTGGCACGCCGCTCAGACCGGTACTTCCTATGGTCGTTTTTCGCACTCATCACGAACATCAAGGCGCTCAGCCTCTATGTGCTGGTCGTGCCCGGGCTCGGCGCGACCACCGTCACCGGATCGGCCGTGTTTTTCCTCTTCGCCGGCGTGCACATCGTCCTGCTCCTGGTGTGGCTGACCCTGCTCAGCGAAGGTGTCCGCCGTATCCCGAGTGTCGGCACGTCGCCACGCGTCCAAGCCGGCCTCCTCGGTCTCGCTGCCCTCACCCTCATCGGCGTAGGGGGACAGGCCCTCATCAATGCCTTACGCTGACAACCCCGTCGCACTAGCCGATCGGCTACCGGACGGCGTTTGTCCGGAGTGGAGAGCACGTAGCAACCAGCATGGCGCCGGCGAAGACCAGTGTCACCGCGAGCAAGGCAAAGCCGTCACCGGTGACGGTCATGAGAGCGCCGCCTCCAACTGCTCCCGCAGCCGCGAGCGTTCGGTTCGCGCTGCGCATCGTGCCGTTCATCCGCCCGAGGAGGGCGTCCGGTGTGACGCTCTGGCGAAGGCTCATCTCGTTCGCGTTCTCGCACCCCGCGGCAGCGCCGTGGACGGCGAAAGCGACGAACAGGACCACGACAGTCGCCGGGGGTGCTGCAACGCCGACACCGAGGGTTGCAAGCGTGATGGCTGCCCACGCGACGGGATAAGCGGCTCGTGCGGCGATGATCGTGCGGCCAGCACCGAAGCGGACGCCGAGACGCGGAGCAGCAGTCGCGCCGAGGAGCATTGCGACGCCGCTCACGGCGATGATTGCTCCGTAGACGGCCGCCGGGAGTGCGAGCGTGCGGAGCGCGAGGGTCGCGAACACCGTCAGGGCGGCGGCGTTGGCGAGGAACCAGAGGTGTGTGGACACAGCCAGCGGTGCGAGCGTCCGGTGCCCGTACGTCCACCGCAGGCCGTCGGCGATCTCACCCCGGAGCCGCGAACCGACTCGGCGGGCGGGCACCTGCTCGTCGGCGGGCACCCGCGCGATGAGCAGCGCGTCGACGAAGTAGCTCACGGCGTCGATCGCGATCGCCATCGGTGCGGTCACGAGACTGACCAGGACACCGCCGAGCGCCGGACCCGCGGTCTGTGCGGCCGCGTCGCTCTGGTCCACCCGAGCGTTGGCAGCCAGGAGGAGGTTCCTGGGCACTATCCGCGGCAGGAGCGACTGGGTGGCGGCGAAGCCCACAACGGAGAGGATGCCGAACACAAAGAGCGCCGCAGCCGTGGCCCAGAGGTTCAGGACTCCGGTCAGCCAAAGGACCGGGATCGTGCCGAGGCACACGCCGCGGCCGACACTCGCCCAGATGAGCAGTGGCTTCCGTCGGACGCGGTCGACGTAGGCGCCGACGATCAAACCGAACAGTGCGTACGGAAGGAACTGGGCGGCATTCACCAGTCCCACCTCGAGAGGACTGGCACGCAGCACCGTGACCACGAGAACCGGAACGGCGACCGCACTCACCGCCGATCCGAAGGAGGAGACCGTTTCGGCATACCAGTACGAGCGGAAACCGGGCACCCGACGCAGCGTGCTCACGACGTCGCCCATGAGTTAACGCTGACAGAGTGCGCCTTTCCGAGCAAGCAAGTTCACATCAGGAACCCCGTCCGGTACGCGACCGCCTACTGTGACTACTGATCCTGCGGGTTCCGCCCCGGACCCATCTGGGTCACCGCGCCAAGGAACCCGGCGGGTTCGTCATCGTCCACGAAGCCAATCGCGACATGAGTATGCACGGGGATGCTTCCAAAGGAGCCCGTGTCTGTTTTGAACCAGACGACCGGGACCGGGTACAGGCCTTCGCGCACCGCTTCGATCGCGGCAGCCGCAAGGTCGGGCCACGCTGCTTCTTGACTCGGCGAGATGCCGAGGGAAACCGCTCCTCCGATCCGTAAGACTCGCATCGTTCGATATTCCTCTGACCCGCACGCTGGTTTCCAAGACTACGTGCCCGTCTCGATGGACGATCGGTTAGCGATGCGGCTCTGCTCGCCCCGCCTCGGTCGAGATCCAGAAACGTTGGAACACCTGTCCGGCGCCGTCGATCGCCTCGCATTCCAACCGGCCACCGTTGCCCTCGATGACGAGGCGGGACCCTAGGTTCTGGGGGTCGCAGGTGAGCAGCACTTCCGACAGGCCACGGTGGTGAGCAATTCGGAGGGCACCCTGGAGCGCTTGACTGGCGATTCCTCGGCGTCGGGCACTGGGCCGAACGCTGTAGCCGATGTGGCCGCCGTAACAGCGGAGGAAGTCGTTGAGCTCGTGGCGAAGCGCGATGCTTCCGAGGTATTCGTCGCCCTCGACCATCCAGTAGTAGCTGCAGGTAACGAACCCCTCGCCCGCTGAGACGAATTCCTCGGCCAGCAGCTGCATCACCCACTCGGCGAATCCGGCTTCCATCGCCAACGGGGCTGCGTCACGAATGCCGGCACCGTCCTGGTGCGCCCCCTCCCACTCGAGCATCGACTGCTGGAACGATCGGAAGAACCGTTCGGCCGGCCGTTCGAGCTGCATCCCATGATCCTAGAGCTGTCTCAGTAGCCGATCGGTCAGCGGGCGTGAGTGGCAGGGTTGCGTGCATGGTGTCGCGTGTCGCTGTCCTTTCGGATATCCACGGAATGCTGCCCGCGCTCGACCGGGTGCTCGACGAGCCGGTCGTGCGGAGCGCAGAGCTGATCGTCGTGACTGGCGATCACACCTGGGGGCCGCAACCAGCGGACGTCCTGGACCGCCTCACCGAGCTGGGAGACCGTGCCCTCCTGATTCGAGGGAACGCAGACCGAGAACTGCTCTCCATGTCGCGCGGCATCGACGTCGGTCTCAACGACGACCCGGTGTCCGTGTGGGGCGCAGCGCAACTCACTCCTGCACACCAATCCCTCCTGGACGCGATGCCCGAACGCGCCACTGTCGACGTAGCCGGGTTCGGCCCGGTGTTCTTCTCGCACGCAACTCCGCGGAACGACGAAGAAGTCGTCCTCGTGGACAGCCGCCTCGACCGGTGGGCCGAGGTCTACCGAGACTTACCCATGGAGGTGGAAACCGTCGTGTGCGGGCACACACACATGCCCTTCGCGCGGCTTGTTGACGGACGCCTGGTCGTCAATCCAGGGAGCGTAGGGCTCCCCTACGGGCGCGCCGGCGCACACTGGGCGGTCCTGGACAACGGATCGGTCACCCTCAGCAGGTCCCGCATCGACCCGGACGATCTGATCCGCGACGTCACCGCGGCTTCAACGATGCCGGGCGTCTCAGCATGGCTGGAGGACAGCGTTCGACAACAAGCCACCGATATCGACGTCATCGCTGCCTTCGGGCCCCGGGACGGCCGATAGGCCGCCGTGCCCCGCTCGCCGCGACGGTCTCGATAGCCGATGGTTCAGCGGGCGGCACGCACCCAGCGCCGCCACTGTTGCTGCGGCGCGTAACCGCGAGCGGACCAAGCCGACTGGCCGAGGGCGTTGCCTTCGAGCACCATCGCGTCGAACCGTCCGGCGCCGAGCGCGCTCAGACGCGCTTCGGCAGCATCGAGAAGGGCCCGAGCAACGCCCTGCCGACGCTGTTCCGGATGCACGGCCAAGCGACACAGGTGGGCACGCCACCCATCCCAGCCGGCAATGACCGTGCCGACGATCCGGTCATCTGCACGAATGACGAGGACCGCTTCCGGGTCACGCCGGAGCAGCGCCCGGACTGCCTGCATGGAGTCGGTCGGCCGAGCGTCGTTCTCGCCCGCAATCTCCCAGAACGCTACGAGCTCGTCGATATCCGCAGGGGGTACGACGTAGGAGACTATGGGGTGGTCAGTCATAGATTCGACAGTAGGACTCACTACTTGCTCGACGAAGGTCCCACGCTCCGATCAGCACGGCGGCCTCCGCCATGTCGGCGTCCGCCAGCCGATTCTCTGCCGAGAGGGGTAGGTGCCGGGGCGCTGTCCCTGAAACACCACCCCGGCCGGGCGTCCCACACTGCCAGGAGAACGCCCGTGCGCCGCCGGCGAGCATGCTCAACCGAACGGCGTCTGCACCATACTGCCTGCCGCTTAGTTCCGATAATGGTTCTTCTCGGAATATCTTGGCGGGGGTGTAAGCGAGGTGTGGAGGAGTAAGCGGGGAGCCTTGCGTCGAGTGGTGAAATCAGCCGGTCCGCCGGAGCCACAGCGCCTGTCGGTGCTGTGGCTCCAGGCGATCGGGGTATCGGGTCCGACGGTGGCCTGCCACGAAGCGAGGCGTTAGATGACCGGTGCGGTTCAGCCCGTCGGTTCCGTCGGGGTGAGAGCCCAGCTCACGTCGACCCAGCGTGTAGTCGGCAAGTCCACCACGTCCATTGGGACGGTGTCCGTGCCAACCTCCGCGGCCCTCACTTGCCCAGTCCCGCCGGGGCGGCGTCGACGACCGTTGTCGTGACGGCGGTCCAACCGATCGCGGTACCGTCCGGGACGTTCCACTCCTCGGCGCCCTTCCCGGTAACGACCTCGCGCTCACCGATAAGACGCCCCGTGTCGGGGTCGATAACGATCTCCTGGACATCGCCCTCGCGGAACGTGTGCCCGATCGCTATGCCGGTTCGCCCGTCGAGGTTCGCCGCGCGATCTGTGATCTCGATGTCCGGGATCAATGCCGCGGCGCGGAACATCGCCGCCCGGAGGTCCGCGGGGACGATGCCGCTTCGCAGAGTGTCGGCGATCCAGACGAGCGCCTCGGAGTCCGGGGAGTTCCCCTGTCCCTTCGTCACGGCGCGGATGCGGTCGAGCAGCGCCTGCGGGTCGCGCGGCAGGTCGCTGAGCATCGTGGGCGAGACGACCGCCGGGCTGTCGTAGAACGCCCCGCCAGCAGCCCGGAGGTACTCGGCAGGTGCCGGGTTCGCCTCGGCTGCGGCACGTGCGGACTCCGGGCCGAACATCTTGATCGGACGCTGCGCATCGCGCACCCACACCCACTCGTCGTCGGTGTCAGACGGGACGTACATCTGCCCGTTCTGCGATGAGAGGTACACGCGGCGGCTTCCGTCGTCGGCGTTGCTGACGTACGCGTACGCGGCGTGTGTCGCGACCTCGAGGTACTGCCCAGTCCCGACCGCCGGGTCCGAGGTTTTGACCGTCTCGAGGGCGGCGGCGTTGAGGACCGCGGCGGCGGCCGGGTCCGCGCCGCCGTGGAGTCCGGCGACCCCGAGGACGTTGCCGGCCACGAGCGCCGCAGCGACCCCTGCCGCGACGAGCGAGCCGGTACCGAACCAGCCGATGCGGCGGGTCGTGGTGCTCCGCGGTGACGTCGCGCCGGGCCGCTCCCCCGCAGCAGCGATGTGCGTGAGCAGGATGTCGCGGCCACGGGCCAGGGTCTCGGGCGACGCCGGTTCGACGTCGTTACGGACGGATCGGAGTCGTGTCAGCTC
Source organism: Curtobacterium sp. PhB190 (assembly GCF_004365385.1). Classification (NCBI taxonomy): domain Bacteria; kingdom Bacillati; phylum Actinomycetota; class Actinomycetes; order Micrococcales; family Microbacteriaceae; genus Curtobacterium; species Curtobacterium sp. PhB190. The sequence goes on from NZ_SODN01000015.1 coordinate 9,679, forward strand.
GTCCATGGTCCACCTCCTCGGCCGGGGTCCGGCCAGCAGCAGCACGCAGCATTCTGCGCGCCCGGTTCAGTCGTGAGCGGACGGTCCCGACGGGAACGTCCAATGCCTGAGCGACGCCCTCGTAGTCGAGGTCACCCCAGGCGTAGAGCAGCAGCGCATCACGGTCCCTAGCCGGCATCCGACGCAGAGCTGTCCCAAGCTGCCGCACCTCGAGCACCGCCTCGAGTGCTTCGTGGTGGTGCTCGGTGACCAGCGCCGTCGGGTCCGGTCGCACGCTGAGCCACGCTCTCGCCTCGACTCGGCGGTGCCGTTTCAGCAGTGTCGAGACGATGCCGTACAGCCACGGGAGGGCGTCCGGCCGGCCGAAGTCGTAGTCCCCACGGCGCTCGAACGCCACGGTGAAGGTCTCGGACAACAGGTCGTCCGCGACGTCCGGGCCGGCCCGGCGTGCGGCGTAGCGGTGAATCGGCCGAGCGTGCCGGTCGTACAGCTGCGCAAACACGGCGGGCACGTCCACTGCCTGCCGGATGATGTCGCTGTCGGTGCTCACACCAGATATTGCTCGCCGAGCGCCAACAAGTTCACGACCGATCGATCAGCATGACGACCTCTACTCGCATGATGCGCTCGATAACAGTGCGTCGCAAGACCCTCCTCCGCGTAGCAATTCACAAGGGCTATACCCAAAGCACCCGCCCCCTTCCCTTGCCGTCGTCGAGAATCAGTGACCGGTGCTCCAGTCTCGGAAGCGTGGGCCGACGACCTCGGTGCCAGGACTGGGTAGGAGCGCGCCCTCGCGGAACGCTCGTCCTATCCGGCCCGGGATCGGCAGGAGCACCGGGATCACCCCGGGGCCGGGCAGCGCCTTCGTCATCGTCCACAGCGTCGTGGTGTCGGGGCCTGCGACCTCGACCTCTCGCGCGGAGCGTTCGCCGACCACGACGTCGGCGATCACCGCTGCCACGGCATCGAGTGCAACCGGAGCGATCGTCATCCCCGGGACCAGCGCGACGGGTCCGAAGCGCATCCGCTCGAGGTTCTGCCGGGCGAACTCGAACCACTGCGTGGAGCGCACGATCGTGAGGTGCGGGCTGACGGAACGCGCGACTGCTTCCTGGGCGGTCTTGCCGGCGAAGTAGCCGTACCCCTGCACCTCGGGACGCATGCAGTTGACGATGGAGAGCAGCACGTGGTGCGCGCCGGTCGCACCGGCTACCCTGCCGATCGCGCGGGTCGACCCCGTGAAGAACTGCGTGGCCGCTCTCCTGCTCGTCGTGAACTGTCCAGTCGCCTCGATGATCACGTCCGCACCGGCAAGCGCAGCGGTTGCGTCGTCGCGCAACACGTCGAAACCCGTCGACCGGGATAGCTGCGTGACCGAACATCCTCGCGCTTCCACCGCCTGGCTGATCGCGGCACCGGAGATCCCGCCGCCGACAACTCCTACTCGCATGAGCCCACCCGTCCTCTACGTCCGTAGAGAACACTACGATAGTAGAGGCCGAAGGGACAGGTATGGATCGGCGGGAACTGCTCGCAGATGCGGGAATCAGGCTCACAGCGCGCGGAGGTGTCCGCGCGCTCACGCATCGCGCAGTCGACGCCGAGGCCGAACTGGCCGCGGGGTCGACGTCGTACTACGCCCGCACGCGCCGCGAGCTGACAGCGCTCGTGGTCGCCCGCGTCACAGCGCAACTCTCCGCCGAACTCGGAGCCCTGCAGATCCCCGATGACCTCGACGACGCTGCTGTCGTGCACATCGCGGCCGCGTTCCTCGAACAACTCGCAGCACGAGCAGAAGCGCAAGCGGCTCGCCTTGCACTCCTGCTCGACCTCCGAGAGGACGAGGAACTCCGCGCGCCGCTCACCGGGGCCGACCCGGTGCGCGGCCGGCTGAACGAAACAGCCCGATCACTCCTAAACGCGCTCCGAGTGGACGACCCTGACCGCGCGGCGGTCGATCTCGTCAGCCTCATCGACGCGATGTTGCTCTACCGGACGGCTGCGGTTGCACCGCTCGACCCCGTCTCCGTCCTGACCGCCTACATTGCAGGACTTCCGCGACAATGATCACCGGTACGGCGCGCCCCATAGACGCGCCGCGCACCGCGCACCGCGCACCGCGCACCGCGACGGGACACTCCACCGCCTGAAGGACGAGTAGAACGACGGCCCGCTATGGGTACGAACTCCACGCGACGCAGATGCGGCATTCGCCGGTCAGAGCGACCGAGACTGCGCTCGGGTGTACCAACACCGATGGCGGACGAGAGCGACGGCGGACTCATTCTCGGTGTCCAGGGATGTCGTGTTGTTCGATCCTGCACGTTCGGCCGGGTTCAGTTGCAGCCTTGCGCCTCCGTGTCGGCGTCAGATGGGTCAGTGCTGAGCTGCTCCGCGGGTTAGCATCGCCCTGGGGCGGATGGTCTGCCACCAAGGGGGACACAGTGTCGGACATCATCGCGGTCGGGGAACACAAGAAACGGGTGCAGTTCAAGCTCCGCATCCAGATGGTCGCGTTCATCGCAGCGGTCGTCGGCGGCGCAGCGTTCGCCATCAACGGCGCCGCTCACCTGAACAGTGCCGCGCTCGGGGCCATCGGCCTCGTGGGACTGGGCGTGGCGATCATCGCGTACGTGTGGTCACGCATCTACGGGCTCGTCATCATCGCGAAGCACCAGGGACCGCCGAACCTGCGCTGACCGCGGTCCGGGTGCCGCACTGCAACACGCTCAGTGACAGGCCGTGTCAAGGGCAACGATCCGGCTGGTCGAGCCGATACCGTCCCCCCACGTGAAGATTCCGTGCAAGTCCGGAGACCCGGACACGTCGTCCGTGAACTCCAGCCGGCTCGAGCTGGCATCGACCTTCTGCTGCTGCAGATCAGCACCCGGCACGGTCGCCTCGACCGCTGCCCGGACCGCCGCGGCGGCGCGGACCGGGTCGACGGAATCATCGAGGAACAGGTCCCACCGGTAGAACACGCCCGCCTTCGGACCGTATCCCGCATCGCAGTGCCCCGTGGACGGGGTGACGCGGACAGACCGCGCCGCAGCCGAACCCGTCGGCAATGGCCGCCCGGCGGGGACGATGTCGTCCGGTGTGATCGCCAGCGCATCCAGTACGGCTTGGCTCACCGCGTCGAGTCGCTGCTTCGTCGCGGCCCGGCGTGCGGGAGCGTTGCGTTCCGCAGCCCGACCCGCCGGCGAGGCCGCGGTCTCCGATGCTCGGGCCTCGGCTCTCGCCGTCGCCAGCACCTCTGACCGCGGGTTCTCCCGCTCGTACGCCGCCTGCAGCCGCACCGAGGTCCGGATGATCGTCACCGACCCGGGGACGATCGTGCAGAGAGCGATACCCAGCGCCACAGCTCCGACCAGGAGCGCTGCACCCGGTGTCCCACGAGTGCGCCGGACGTCGACGATGCCCCAAACGAGCGCCCACCCGGGGATCCCGACACCGAGCACGATCGCGACGACTCCGTAGCCAGCGAACCCACCGGGACCGCCGCCGTCACCACCGTCGCCGCCGTCCTGCCCGTAGCCGGCCAGGAGACCGCCGAGGAAGTACGGCACAAACGCCACCAACAAGGCCACCAGCGCCGCGATCGCGAGACCAACGGACACCCCACTCACCCGTCGTCTTGCTCCCGGCCCACCACCCGACACTTCGGTCACACCACTCCCCCGTCACTCTCTCCCGTCGCCAATCATGATGGGTGGTTCCGAGCACGTACAGCGCCACCCCGGCCACCCGGCCACCCGGCCACCCGGCCACCCGGCCACCCGGCCACCCGGCCACCCGGCCACCCGGCCACCCGGCCAACGATCGCCGATCGACGATCTGGACAGCATGGACGAAGGCGTTCGTAATCATCGGATACGCCGTCCTCGCGGTAGGCATGGCCGTGCGGCTCGCAGTCGTCATCGGCGAATTGATTCACATTCAGAGCTATGCATCCGCACGCTCCGATATCACTGACAGTGAATCCCCGATATAGCATTTCCGAAACTGACGCGAAAAACGCATCTGGTACATCAAACCTTACCCTGCCACGCCACCTGCGGCCCACGCTTCGAAAAGCTCCTCCGAGCAACCCGAGGGCGTCCCGTTTCGCTGCTTTATCGTTGAGCGAGTAACGGCCGGACTGCCAATGTTGCGACAGCCCAATCGGAACCTCAATGACTGAGCTCACTTCGGCGTCCGGTGGCCAGTGGCTCTTCGCCACAGCAAACAATTGCCGTAATCACGCAAAGCACCCAACCCGTGGAGCGGGGTGGGTGCTTCTGTCTGGCGTGACGGGTTAGCCGAGCTTGACGTGGTGGAAATACCACCCGGTCTCGGGGATGTTGTAGGTCGCGGCAGTACCCGACGCGACCTTCTTGCAGGCCTTGTTCTCGACGTACTTCTGGACCGAGCCCTTGTGCTTGATCGCACCGATCTGCAGCTGACCGCGTTTCCACGCGGACGGCACCTTCCACGCACCGCTGGTGCTGCTCGTCCCGGACTTGGTCGCCGCCACGGAAACACCGACGTCCTCCTTGACCGTCGTGATCACATCAGATGCCGACACGCTCGTGGTGGATGAGATCGTCCCGGTCACGCCGAACGTCGTGGACCGACTGATCGTCAAAGTGACGCCGCTGTCACCGCTGACGGTGCTGTCCCGGCCGGTCGCGATCGTGAAGTTCGTCAGGGTCTCAGTCGCCTTGCGGCTCACGACTCCCCCTTCACACAGACCGTTGGGTGAGTCGATCGTCCCGGGATGGTTGCTGATCGGCACGTCACCGACGGTCACGACAGTTCCGTTGTCGGACACGATCCCGCCATCGGTGGCGTCCGTGGACACCGACGTGTCGCCGGAGTCTGCCGGGTCCGTGGTCGGAGCCGTGTCAGCGTGTGCCGCGGTCCCTCCGAAGCCGATGAGCGCAGCAGCGAGCACCGACGTCGCGATGATTTTCTTCAATTGTCCCCCCAAGGGTGTCAGTTAATTACTATCGGGAATACCGACGATGTAGAACGATGTCTTCGCCGGAAGCTTGATCTTGACCTTCACTTCACCCGTGGAAGCCAAGGGAATTCCACCACTGTTCTGCACCACGTTCGCGCACGGCCCGTCGAAATTCTTGCCCATCGTCACCTGATAATGACTCGACGGACTGCACGACACGTAGTACGTGATCTGCGTTGTGCCAGCCGGGACGGATTTGAGCGTAAAAGTCTTCGTGCCGGTTCCGCGTCGATGCAGCACTGGTGTCGCATCGGTGTAGAAATCGTGCGACTTGTCGCGCAACTGCACGATCGGGTCCACCGGCCAATGCGAAGTAGCCGCCGCTATCTTGGCATGAACTCCTTGCGTTGAACACCCCGCAGTGGCGATGAGCGCCACAATGCTCAACGCGACAGCAACAATCCGACCGCTGTTCTGCAACATTGCGACCCCCTATCTGTTCCACAACCTAGGGCACCGACCGCAGCCAGACAATGTAAAGGCGTTCAGGTTCGTGCCCCCTGTTCGAGGACGCAGTGATTCCGCGCTCCGAACACCGCTGCCAGCACACGCCGCACAGCTCCGTAGCCGATTTCCGACCAACATCGGAAGGAGCACGGCGACATCGCCGGAGGGGAGCCCTCTTTCTGCACCCACGCCGCTGGAGAGGCGACTGGCGGGCAGCCGACGAGAACCGTGTCTGACTGCTGTCACTGCAACACTCCGGCTAGCAGCCAGCGCGTCGGTCCCGATCCACCCGGGCAAGGATCCGGCGCGCACGCTCAAGGTCGGTCCGGTCATCCCAGTACGTCGGCACACTCCGGCTGAGCTGGCGCAGCGCGGTCACCACGGCACGCTGCTGCGCTTCGAGCTCACTGCCAGTCAGACGCTGCGCGTCTTCGTAGGTGATCAACGTCAACGTTCGAGGTGCGTCGGCACGGTCTTGCTGCGGCGTCCCGCGACCGGGTCGCTATCGCGCCGGAGAGCCCGATACACCGTTGTCCGACTCACCCCGAGGACGTCACCAATCTGCGCAACCGTCATGTCCCGCTGGTCATACAAGCGCCGGGCCGTCCGGGCCTGGTCCGCCGATAGCCGCGGCGGCCGACCACCCGTCCGCCCACGAGCGCGCGCCGCCGCGAGGCCGGCGTGGGTGCGTTCCTTGATGAGGTCCCGTTCGAACTCCGCCAACGCCGCGAACACCTGGAACACCAACCGGCCACCCGGAGAGGTCGTGTCGATCGACTCCTGCAACGACCGGAACCCCACACCCCGCTCCCCCAACGCCTGCAGCTGGTCAATGAGGTTCCGGATCGACCGGCCAAGCCGGTCACGCCGGTCAAGCCGCCACACCACGAGCGTGTCACCCGGACGGAGCTGATCAAGCAGGTTCGCGAGCTCCGGACGGTGCTCGAGCGACCCGGACATGGTGTCGGTCCAGACCCGGTAGCAGCCGGCCGCGTGCAACGCGTCGAGCTGCAACGCCGCATCCTGATCCGTCGTCGACACCCGCGCGTACCCGAGACGCTCACCCATGCGCAGAAACGTAACGGAACTCGTCACACCGGGTTGGTATTGATGCAGAGATAGTGGCACTGGTATCCGCCACACGACGCGCCGCCAATCAGGCCATTCGAGCAGCTCCGAATCGGATGTGCCACAAACGATCGTTTGTGACAGCCTCATCGCCAATCCAGTGGAGCGCACGGCTCGGTTGTCGGTCGCGCCTGGAGGTGGCCGCTCACCGCGGGTTCGCACCGGATGCTCGAGCAGGTACCTGGTTGTCGGCGCCCATCGGTACCGTCCCCACAACGAGAGGGGCGACATGACCGACTACGACAGCGGCATGGTGTTCGGGCGAGCGTGCGAGGGCTGCGGCTTCGACCAAGCCGTGATCTGGTTCGAACCAATCGACGACGATCCCGCCGGCGGCACATCGTGCTCGGAGTGCGGCACTGTGTACGGGCTCGACGGCACCCGTGACCGCGTACGTACGGAGGCCCGGCGCACGACGGGCGTTGAGCCGCCTCGCTCCTTCTCCGGCATCCGAGCTACCAGCCGGCCCGACGACTAGCCTCCCGTCGTCACACATCTGTAACACAGCCATACGGCGTGTCATATTTAGGTGTCGGCGGTCGGGGTTACCTTGTTCGTGACGAGGGAGGTGACATGAGTAGCAACAGGAACGTGGTGCCCAACCCGAACGGCGGCTGGGACGTGCGAGGCGGCGGAAGCCGAGCCTCCGCACACACCGACACCCAGGCTGAGGCGATCGACCGCGCGCGGACGATCATCAACAATCAGGGTGGCGGTGAACTCTCCATCCACAACCGGGAGGGCCAGGTGCGCGCGAAGGACACGATCGCGCCGGGCAACGACCCCAAGAACGTGAAGGGCTGACCCGAGCATCCTTTCGCGTAGAGGCCCGGTCACCGTTGGTGACCGGGCCTCTGTCGCGTCGGGCCGATGACCTAGGCTGCGCCGCATGACCCTCAACTCAGCAGTAGTAACTCGCGCCAGCCAGGCCCTGCGTGGCTATTCCGTGGGCGGTGAGACGAAGGACCGCGACGACGCGCACGCCGCACTGTCGGATCTGATCCTCGCCGCTCAATCATCCGGAGACACGGCGGTGGAGGGGCGGCTGCGTCAGGTACGGGAGATGCTCTCGCTCGGCCAGGCGTCCGCGAACGACGCCGACAACCTTCTCGACGAGATTGTGCACCCCGGGTAGCTACGCATCGTCCGATAGCCGATCGCTAGGCGGTCATTCGGGCTCGGAGCTCTTCTGGCGTCAAGTCGTAGCCCGTCGCACGAGGTCCCGACCAGTTCAGACCTGCGATCAGTCCGTCGCGCTCGATTCCAGGAAGCCATCTGCTCTCGAAGTCAGCGCGCGAGATCTCCAGGGGTCGAAACCCCCTGTACGCCGGAACCTGTGCGATGACGTGCTCCGCTCGCGACCGTCGAGACCAGAACAGCATCGCCCGGCGACCATCGGCTGCCTTCGGTGCCGGCACACCGCTGTCGTCTTCGACCGTCCACACCGGGCCGTTGCTGCCGATCTCACGAAAGAACGACGACGCTTGTGCAGCACTGAAACTCACACCACGAAACTAGCGCTGACCCTTGTGCCGATAGCCGATCGGATACCGGACGAGCGCTGCCCCGCAGCGATCTCACTCGTCGTCGCGAGCGACTGCTCTCGGCCGTCGCAGAACAACCCCTGCGCTTCCCGCGGCCAGACAACCGCAGACGGCTGCCGCCGGCAACACAAGTTGCCAACCACCAATAGTTAGCAGCAGACCGCCGATGACGGCAGTGACAAACGCGAGAACTCCCACGACGAGTGATGCACGGCGCACTGGATGCGCCACCAGCTCCTCTTCCGCGCGGTTCCTCACGCCTACTCCGGCCCGCGCGACGGCCGCGGCAACCGCAACTCCCAGTGGGATCGCGACCTGTGAGGCGACAGCCACCGATCCCCAACTCACGTAGCTGTAACGGATCTTGCCGAGGCTGAACATCCCGACCGCGAAGACCGCGCCAGCGAGAACGACCACCGCGGGAAGCGTCGCTCGGCGTAGCCAACTCAGCACCGCTTTCTGACGGGATCGCACCATGTCGACAGATTAGAACTGCACAACGCAGTGCAGGTGCGACGTTCACCGACCTGCGCGCCCGAAGTCAAAGCCAATACCCTCCAGCGCGGGCTCCCGCGGGCGAGCAGGTCGGCGTCCGTCGCCCTCAGACCTCGACGGTGTAGTCGAGCGCGAGGTCGGCGGCGTTCCGGCCTCGGATGCCCCAGGCCACCTTCGGCGTCTCGGTGATCGTGATTTCGATACTGTGCGGCGAGAAGCCGGCAGCGGATTCAATTCGGGCAAAGAGCTCACTGATGAGCCTTCGCTTCGCCCCGTCGCTCCTACCCTCAAACATCGAGATCTCGATGATCGTGTAGTTCGGGCCCCGGTCCTCCGGGTAGACGAAATCGGAGGAGTCGAGACCGATGAACCGCTGGAACCGCTTCTCTGGCGGGTAGTCGAGCGCCTTCGTGATCGCGCCATGGATCGCATCGGAGAGGGCAGCACGATGTGCATCGAGAGACGCACGAAGGCCGAAGACGACTACTTGTGCCATGACCCGATGCTAGCGAGCGCGGGGCGTCCCGTAAGCCGGTCGCCCACCGGACGAACTGCTGCACACTCCAGGGTGCCGACAAGCCATGTCTCACATAGCCCGTCCGCGCTCCATTTCGTTGACGGGGCGGCGGATTCTGATGGTCGACGCAACAGATGGTCGATTTGGGGCTGGCTTCAGGGTAGCTGGAGGGCGGGTTTGCGGCGCTTCTCGGCGTTGAATCGTTCGGTTGGAGTGTCGTAGTCGAGGCGCTTTCGCGGGCGGTTGTTGAGATCGTTCATCACGGTGGTGACGTGGCTGGGGCTGTGGATGGCGAGGTTCGTGCCCTTGGGGAAGTACTGCCGGAGGAGCCCGTTGAAGTTCTCGTTCGCGCCGCGCTGCCAGGGGCTGGAACGGTCGGCGAAGAACACAGGGACGCCGGTCGTGGCGGTGAGTTGTTCGTGGGCGGCCATCTCGACGCCCTGATCCCAGGTGAGCGACCGTTTCAGGTGCTTGGGGATCGAGGCGAACGCTTCCGTGATCGCCGCGTTGACGCTGCGCGCGGTGTGGTCGTTCGGGAGGTTCAGGACGATGCCGTAGTGGGTGGTGCGTTCACGGAGAGTGGCCATCGCGGACACGGAGCCGACACCGACGATGAGGTCGCCTTCCCAGTGCCCGGCGGTCTGCTTGTCGGCTGCTTCGGCGGGGCGCTGGGTGATGCTGGCCATGTTCCGGATGCGGGATCCTCGACCGATGGGGTTGTTCCACCTGGTGCGTCGGACTCGACGTCCGGTGCGGAGTTTGCCCGTGTAGCGCTTGTGCAGGCCGGCATCGTCCCGGAGGAGCAGGGCTCGGTAGATGGTCTCGTGGCAGATGCGCATGGCCGGGTCCGTGGGGTAGGTCTTTCGCAGCCAGCCGCTGATCTCCTCCGGTGACCAGAACCGGTTCAGCTTCCGCTGCACCAGCCGCCGAAGCGCGGCATCGGCGACGAGGCGGTGCGGTTTCGGACGAGCGCGTTGGCGCCTGGCGTCGTCGTCAGCAACATGCGGCAAGTAGTCCCCGCTTCCCGTCCGGTGCCGACGGAGCTCGCGACTGATCGTTGACGGGTGCCGGCCCAGACGGACGCTGATCTGGCGCATCGAGAGTCCCAGGCGGTGGAGGTCGGCGATCTGGAGCCGTTCCCGCAGCTCGAGGTAGCGTCCGACGACTGCCGGTGCGGTCGGTGTGAGCGATGGGATGCGGTAGCCGGCTCGTTGTCGGATCCAGGTGCCGGAACGTCGGGTCATGCCGAGCAGTTTGCAGGCGTCGGTGTTGCTCATGCCCTGCCGCATCAGCTGCCAGTACTCATCCTCGACGTCACGGACCTTCCGCCCCCGCCGCGTCGTCGTCAGGGTGAGGTCAGCAACGCGCGCCGACGCTGCCAACGCTTTCCGCAGCGCCGCCGCGGCGTCGCTCTGGTCGCGGCGGAGTCTGCTCTGCCGTTCTCGTTCGAGCAAGTCAGCGCGCTTCCCGCTCAGCCGAAGCGTGACGGCGACAGACGCGACGGAGCTTCCCTCCCGGAGCTCGTCGAATCGGCGTCGGACGAGCCGGTAGCCGGTCGCGCGGCCCAACCCGGATTCCACCGCGGCATCTTCGACAGATGCACCCGCGTGAAACGCCGACCAGAACCGGTCCTCGACGCTCAGCTCGACGCGCAGATGATGCCTGCCGTCGAGGTTCAGACGCGCTTCCCACGAGGCCACGCGACTGCTCGTCACACCGACGACGGTCACCGCTGCTGCAGGGTCAGAACCGGAACGGCGCAGCTGCAGATACCGCTCGCGCAGGAACCGGTACCCGGTCTCCTTGCCGATGCCAGCGATTCGGGCGGAAGGTTTGAGACCGCGCCCCTCCCGGATCAGGGCGAGGAAGCGAACAGCTTGCGGAGACGACAGAGACAAGTACAAGGGCAACACCTCGGAGGAAGGTGTTGCGTCGACCAAGTGAATCCGGGGGGCGACATACGGACACAAGAACGCCCCGCCAGCCGAAGCCAGCAGGGCGTCCCCACGAGTCAGACCAGGGTCAGAAGTCCCAGTCCTCGTCCTCGGTCTTCTCCGCCTTGCCGATGACGTACGACGACCCGGACCCCGAGAAGAAGTCGTGGTTCTCGTCCGCGTTCGGCGACAGGGCCGACAGGATCGCCGGGTTCACGTCCGTCGTCTCCTTGGGGAACATCGGCTCGTAGCCCAGGTTCATCAGCGCCTTGTTGGCGTTGTAGTGCAGGAACTTCTTGACGTCCTCGGTCAGCCCGACCTGGTCGTAGAGGTCCTGCGTGTACTGCACCTCGTTCTCGTAGAGCTCGAACAGCAGGTTGAACGTGTAGTCCTTGATCTCCTGCTTGCGCTCTTCGGAAGCGCCTTCGAGGCCCTTCTGGAACTTGTACCCGATGTAGTACCCGTGGACGGCTTCGTCACGGATGATCAGGCGGATCAGGTCAGCCGTGTTGGTGAGCTTGGCGCGCGAGGACCAGTACATCGGCAGGTAGAAGCCGGAGTAGAACAGGAACGACTCGAGCAGCGTCGAGGCGACCTTGCGCTTCAGGGGGTCGTCGCCGGTGTAGTAGTCGAGGACGATCTGGGCCTTCTTCTGCAGGTTCACGTTCTCGGTGGACCAGCGGAAGGCGTCGTCGATCTCGGGCGTCGAGGCCAGCGTAGAGAAGATCGACGAGTAGCTCTTCGCGTGGACCGATTCCATGAACGCGATGTTCGTGTAGACGGCTTCTTCGTGGGGGGTGATCGCGTCGGGGATCAGGCTGATCGCGCCGACGGTGCCCTGGATGGTGTCGAGCAGCGTCAGGCCGGTGAAGACCCGCATGGTGAGCTGCTGCTCTGCCGGCGTCAGCGTGTTCCACGACTGCACGTCGTTCGACAGCGGCACCTTCTCGGGCAGCCAGAAGTTGTTGACCAGCCGGTTCCAGACCTCGACGTCCTTGTCGTCCTGGATGCGGTTCCAGTTGATGGCACTGACCGAGCTGATCAGCGGGATGGACTTGCCCGTGGCGTGGACCGGGTCGGTGAGGGTCATGGGATTGTCTTCCGGATTCGAGATGGTGATCTGATGACGGACTGGAGGCGCGGGGCGGGGCCCGCCCCGCGCCTCCAGGAAGAGAGCAGCAGCTCTACAGCATGCAGCTGACGCAGCCCTCGACCTCGGTGCCCTCGAGGGCGAGCTGGCGCAGACGGATGTAGTAGATCGTCTTGATGCCCTTGCGCCATGCGTAGATCTGGGCCTTGTTGATGTCACGCGTGGTGGCGGTGTCCTTGAAGAACAGCGTCAGGGACAGGCCCTGGTCCACGTGCTGCGTCGCCGCGGCGTACGTGTCGATGATCTTCTCGGCACCGATCTCGTACGCGTCCTGGTAGTAGTCCAGGTTGTCGTTCGTCATGAACGGCGCCGGGTAGTAGACGCGGCCGAGCTTGCCTTCCTTGCGGATCTCGATCTTCGACGCGATCGGGTGGATCGACGACGTCGAGTGGTTGATGTACGAGATCGAACCGGTCGGCGGGACGGCCTGCAGGTTCTGGTTGTAGATGCCGTGCTCCTGGACGGACGCCTTCAGCGCCTTCCAGTCGTCCTGCGTCGGGATCGTGATGTTCGCGTTGTCGAACAGCGAGGCAACGCGAGCGGTCGCGGGGGTCCACGCCTGGTCGGTGTACTTGTCGAAGAACTCACCCGACGCGTACTTCGAGTCACGGAAGCCGTCGAAGGTCTCGCCGGTCTCGATCGAGATCTTGTTCGACGCACGCAGGGCGTGGAACAGCACCGTGTAGAAGTAGATGTTCGTGAAGTCGATGCCCTCTTCGGAGCCGTAGTAGACGCGCTCACGAGCAAGGTAGCCGTGCAGGTTCATCTGGCCGAGGCCGATGGCGTGCGACTTGTCGTTGCCGTCCTCGACGGAACGCACCGAGGCGATGTGCGACATCTGCGACACGGACGTCAGGCCACGGATCGCGGTCTCGATGGTCTTGCCGAAGTCCGGCGAGTCCATCGTCAGCGCGATGTTCAGCGACCCGAGGTTGCAGGAGATGTCCTTGCCGATCTCCTTGTAGGACAGGTCCTCGTTGAAGGTCGTCGGGGTGTTGACCTGCAGGATCTCGGAGCACAGGTTGGACATGTTGATCCGACCCTTGATCGGGTTGGCCTTGTTCACCGTGTCCTCGAACACGATGTACGGGTAGCCAGACTCGAACTGGATCTCGGCGATGGTCGTGAAGAAGTCACGCGCCTTGATCTTCGTCTTCTTGATGCGCGAGTCGTCGACCATCGCGCGGTAGTTCTCGGAGATCGGGACGTCACCGAAGGGGACGCCGTAGACCTTCTCGACGTCGTACGGCGAGAACAGGTACATGTCCTCGTTGTTCTTCGCGAGCTCGAACGTGATGTCCGGCACGACGACGCCGAGGGACAGCGTCTTGATGCGGATCTTCTCGTCGGCGTTCTCGCGCTTGGTGTCGAGGAACTTCATGATGTCCGGGTGGTGGGCGCTGAGGTAGACCGCGCCGGCACCCTGACGCGCACCGAGCTGGTTCGCGTAGGAGAAGGAGTCTTCCAGCAGCTTCATCACGGGGATGATGCCCGAGGACTGGTTCTCGATCTGCTTGATCGGGGCGCCGGCCTCACGGATGTTGGAGAGCAGCAGGGCCACGCCGCCGCCGCGCTTCGAGAGCTGCAGCGACGAGTTGATCCCGCGCGAGATCGACTCCATGTTGTCTTCGATGCGCAGCAGGAAGCAGGAGACGAGTTCGCCGCGCTGGGCCTTCGCCGTGTTGAGGAACGTCGGGGTGGCGGGCTGGAAGCGGCCGGCGACGATCTCCTCGACGAGGTCGATCGCGAGCTGCTCGTTGCCCTGCGCCAGGCCGAGGGCGGTCATGACGACGCGGTCCTCGAAGCGCTCGAGGTAGCGCTTGCCGTCGAACGTCTTGAGCGTGTAGCTCGTGTAGTACTTGAACGCGCCGAGGAACGTCTGGAACCGGAACTTCTTCGAGTACGCCAGGTCGTTGAGTCGCTGGATGAAGTCCAGCGAGTACATGTCGATCGTCGCTTTTTCGTAGTACTCGTTCTCGACCAGGTAGTCGAGCCGCTCCTTCAGGTTGTGGAAGAAGACGGTGTTCTGGTTGACGTGCTGCAGGAAGAACTGCTTGGCGGCCTCACGATCCTTGTCGAACTGGATGTTCCCGTCCGCGTCGTAGAGGTTGAGCATCGCGTTGAGGGAGTGGTAGTCCATCCCCGTCTGCGGCGACGTCAGATCGACGTCTGCAACTGCTGCGTCCAAAATGCATCCAATCCTGAGTTGACCGCCGACACGTCGTCAGGGGTCCCGAAGAGTTCGAATCTGTAGAGAAGGGGGACGTTGCACTTCCGCGCGATGACGTCCCCTGCCAGGCCGTAGGCCTCGCCGAAGTTCGTGTTGCCGCCGACGACCACACCGCGGATGAGCGAGCGGTTGTGCGCGTCGTTGAGGAACTTGATGACCTGCTTGGGAACCGCACCCTCGCCGTTGCCGCCACCGTAGGTGGGCAGGAACAGGACGTAGGGCTCGTCCACGTGGAGGAAGGGTTCGCTCGGGTAGAGCGGGATCCGGTCCGCGTCGCGGCCGAGCTTCTCGACGAAGCGCGCGGTGTACCCGGACACGCTCGAGAAGTAGACCAATCGGCTCATGGCGCGCTCCTCGGTGGAAGGTGCGGACAGACGGACCGGGGGTGTCCTGTGGGCGGCGATCCGGGCCTCCTGAGCGGGTCCGGGGTGACCGTCCACAGGACGGGAGGCGACTACGCCAGTTCGGCGCTGAGCGTCGCGATCTTGTCGGGGCGGAAGCCCGACCAGTGGTCGTCGTCCGTGACGACGACGGGGGCCTGCAAGTAGCCCAGGCTCTTGACATGCTCGAGGGCTGCCTCGTCGGTGGAGACGTCGTGCACTTCGTACTCGATGCCCTTGTTGTCGAGGGCCCGGTACGTCGCTGTGCACTGGACGCAGGACGGCTTGGTGTAGACGGTGACGGCCATGTTCTCCCCTGGTTTCTGGGCCTGATTCCAGGTCCGAAGTTCGTGTGCGGTGCTGAGGACGACGCTACTACATGTTGTGCCCGGCGGACCCGTCGACCACAAGAGAAAGTGTTACACGCCTGTAGTTTCCACAACCCGATCCACAGACTGTGGATTCCCGGAGGCCCGGTTTTCCGCCACTCTCGCACCCACCACCGACACTCTCCACAAGCTGTGGACGGAAGTTCTCGACACCTCCCGTCGGCGTGTCTGAGAACGGTGTCGACGAGGACCTCCTCCACACCTCCCCCGGACGGGTGACACCCCGATCCGTCCGGTCCGTACACTCGTCTCGTGAGCACGTACGGCCCCCTCCTGAAGACCCCCGGCGTGGGTCGTGTCATCGCTGCACAGCTCACCGCGCGCTTCCCGTTCGGGATGCTCTCGCTGGCCTACCTGCTGCACGTCGAGCACGTCTTCCACTCCTACGGCGCCGCCGGTCTGGTGCTCGCGACGACGAGTGTCGGGCAGGCGCTGGCGGGCCCGCTCACCAGCCGTTGGATGGGCAGCTGGGGCATGCGCCCCGTCCTCATCCTGACGAGCATCGTCGCGCTCGTGAGCATGGGCGTCATCGGCTTCGTGCTCATGCCGCTCTGGGGCTACGTGGTGGTCGGGTTCCTCGGCGGTCTCGCGGTCCCTCCCGTGCAGCCGGCGGTGCGCACCATCTACCCCAAGATGGTGACCTCGTCGCAGCTCACCCCCTTGTTCTCGCTCGACGCCAGCGCCCAGGAACTCATCTGGGTCGCCGGACCGGTCATCACCACCTTCGTCGCGACCCAGGTCGGCACGGTCGAGGCGATCGTCGTCGCCATGGTCTTCCTGGTGGTCGGCGGCATCTGGTTCATCGCCTCCCCCGAGCTCGGCCGCGTCCGCATCCCCCGCTCGAAGCGCGCGTTCGGCGTGGTGCTGAAGCGCCCGTCGGTCGTCGTCGCCACCCTGACCGGTCTGCTGCTCATCGGCGCGTGCGCGGCGGTCGAGGCCAGCGTCACCAGCGTCTTCGGCGAGGGCAGCCCGAACGCCGGCATCGTCCTGGCCGTCTTCGCGGTCGGGTCCCTGTTCGGCGGCCTGGCCTTCGGCCACCGTCCGATCTCCCCCAACACCCTGTGGACGCGCATGGCGATCGTCTTCGTCGGTCTCGCGCTCGCCCTGGGCGGCACGAACTTCTGGTGGCTCTGCATCGCCCTCGTGATCGCCGGCATCGGCATCGCACCGGCACTCGCGGTGATGTTCGGCTCGGTCTCCGCCACCGTCAAGTTCTCCGACACCGCCGAGGCCTACGGCTGGATGGGCACCGGTCAGCTCATCGGCGCCGCCGGTGGGTCCGCGGTCGCCGGCTTCCTGATCGACAGCAGTGGCCCGGTGGGCGGCTTCACGGTCGGTGCGGTCATGGCCGGGGTGGGCGTCGTCGTCGCGCTCGGGGCGAAGCGCTGGCTGCCCGACCTGCGCGGCCGTGACGCCAGCCCCATCCCCGACACCGAGCCGGTGGTCCTGCCGACCTGAGCGGGGGGCGGGCGCGGGCTTTCGGCGGCGTACCTGGCCGAAACGGGCGTACCTGGTCGAAAGTTCTGACCAGGTATGCCCGATTGCATTTGCCATCGCGGCCGATGTGGGAAGGAACGAGCGTCCGGCAGACGGCTCGCGTTCTCCACAGATGGCCGGGAGGCCCGGCGCGCGCCCGCCACGCACCGGCAGGATGGATGCATGGTCAGTTCACTTCCCCTGCGTGACGGCGCCGCGATCCCCGCGATCGGGTTCGGCGTCTACAAGGTCGACGACACCGAGGCCGAGACGGCGGTCGGTCTCGCGTTCGACGCCGGCTACCGGCACGTCGACACGGCCGAGATGTACGGCAACGAGACCGGCGTCGGCAAGGCGATCCGGGCCTCCGGGCTCGACCGTGACGACGTCTTCGTGACGACCAAGGTGTGGAACGACCACCAGGGGCGCGACGCGACCCTGCGTGCCTTCGACGGCAGCCTCGAGCGGCTGGGGCTCGACGCGGTCGACCTCTACCTGATCCACTGGCCGGCCGCGGCGAACGACCGCTACGTCGACACCTGGCGCGCGCTCGTCGAACTGCGCGACTCCGGCCGGGCACGGAGCATCGGGGTCTCGAACTTCCAGGTGCCGCACCTGCAGCGGCTCGTCGACGAAACCGGTGAGGCGCCGGTGCTCAACCAGGTCGAGCGGCACCCGTGGCTCCCGCAGCGCGAGCTCATGGAGTTCCACCAGCAGCACGACATCGTCACCGGAGCCTGGTCGCCGCTCGGTCGCGGTCGGCTGGTCGACGAACCGATCCTCACCGGCATCGCTGACGCACACGGGGTGAGCGTCGCGCAGGTCCTCGTCCGGTGGAACGTGCAGCAGGGGGTCGTGGTGCTGCCGAAGTCGGTGACGCCGTCGCGGATCCGGTCGAACCTCGACGTCGACGGCTTCGTGCTCAGCGACGACGAGCTCGCGGCGATCGCCACGCTCGAGTCCGGGCAGCGGACGGGCTCGCACCCCGACTCGGTGTCGTGACGGTAGCGCCGTCGTGACGTGGTGCTCGCGTGACGGCGTAGGTTCTTCGGGGTGAACGATCCTCAGCAGACCGCACGTGAGCACCTCGGGCCCGACGAGCACCTGTACTGGGCCGGCACGAGCGACCCGGCGAAGCTCTTCACGGGGCGGGACGGCTTCCTCATCCCGTTCTCCCTGTTCTGGTCCGGCTTCATCCTGTTCGCAGTGGCCGACGTCGTGCGGAACGGGTACCTCGGCGTGGGCGCGATCATCCCGATCGTCTTGTCGCTGGTCGGCCTGCATCTCGTGTTCGGGCGTTTCTTCGTGAAGGCCCACCGCAAACGCACGACCGTGTACGCCGTCACCGACCGCCGCGCACTGATCATCACGCCGAACACCACACGCGAGGTTCCGGTGGGACGCACCGATCGCACCATCACCTGGACCGGGGGGCGACGACACTGTTCGGTGGAGTGGAACACCGGCGATCCGAGCGGAGTGTCGGCGTTCTTCGCCGGCGGAGCGACCGCCAAGATCTACGCGAACACCGGACTCGACGGGCTGTTCGGACCGCAGGTGTTCGCCTTCTGGGACGTCCGCGACGGCGAGGAACTCGTCCGCGAACTCGACCGGGTGTCCCGCTAGCCCCGGCGGTCTTCTTCCGACTGCCACGGCAGGTGCAGATCGCCCGGTGCGGGTTCCACGTCGCCGGCGTCGTCCGCGCCTCCCGTTCCCGGTGCGGCGGTGATCTTGGACGTGTCGATGCCGTCCGCCTCGAGTTCGGCGTCGCTGCGCTGGTCGGTCTGCGACGCCTCGGTCTCCCGCTCGCTCGACGGGCTGTACGCAGTGTCGGTCGAGTCGGGATCCGGCGTCTCCGGGATGCTGTCGCTCATGACCCGGACGGTAGTCCGTGTGCCCCGAGTACCAGTTCGGTCACGGCGGTCGATCGGGCCGGACCCCGGCGGTACGCTCCCTGCCGTGGGGGAACGATGACACGGATGCGGACCGCGGCGAGCGCGGTCATCGGTACGGCGATGGTGGGGCTGCTGCTGACGGGCTGCACGGCGTTCGGCGGGGACGACACCCTGCCGAAGCCGACCCGACAGGCCACCGAGCGGACGGCGGAGCCGATCCCCGATCCGACGCTCACGACCGAGCAAGTCGACGGGGAACCGGACGAGGTCGAGCAGGTCCTGCCCACGGGCACGGTCGCGGCGGAGACCGACGTCACGTCCCCGAGCGGTGACACGAGCATCCACGTGCGCATCGTGGCGAACGACGAGGGTACGTTCACCGCGCAGCTGTCCGGCTACCGCACGACCAACCCGCAGCAGATGAGCCTGCAGTTCCGGCACCGGACCGCCAGCCCGCTCGACGGCGGTGACGCCTCGGCGCGGGACACGACCGAGTGGACCGCCGCCTCCGGGCCGCCGAAGACCGTGGTCATGAACGACGCCGGTGCACGACCGGACTACTTGCGCAGCGTCGTCCTCGTCCCCGCCTCAGTGCCGGACGAAGACCCGTCGAAACGCCCGTGGGTCGGATCGGTGCTGGCCGTCGGTGCTCTGGACTGGAAGATCCCGAACCCCTACCCGGACTTGCGCATCACCGTGGGCAAGGACCGACCGGGGGCGTACGGCATCGTCACGGACGCCGACGGACGACCGGCCGACTACCTGGTGGCGCACGGCGACGAGCTGACCACGGTCGCGCAGCGGTTCGGCATCACACCGGCCGAGGTGCAGTGGCTCAACCCGTACATGGAGACCCGAGCCGACGACTGGTTGCTCGGGGGCAGCACGCTGAACCTCGACCCTGCGCGCCGATGACCTCGGCGCGGACGGCACGCGACCGTCCGTTACGCTCGACGGGCACCAGCCCCGACCAGGAGGTCCCCTCGTGACGATCGTCGCCGCAGCAGACGGCTCAGCCCTCGGCAACCCCGGCCCCGCCGGCTGGGCCTGGTACGTCGACGACGACCGCTGGGCCGCCGGTGGCTGGCCCCGGGCAACGAACAACATCGGCGAGCTCACGGCCGTCCTGCAGTTGCTCCGCGCGACGAAGGACTCCGGCGAGCCGCTGCACATCCTGTGCGACAGCCAGTACGCCATCAAGGCCTGCACCGAGTGGCTCGCCGGGTGGAAGCGGAAGAACTGGCGCAAGGCCGACGGCAAGCCGGTCATGAACGTCGAGATCATCAAGGAGCTCGACGCCGAGCTGCAGGGCCGCAAGGTCACGTTCGAGTGGGTCCGCGGGCACGTCGGCCACGAGATGAACGAGGCCGCCGACGTCCGCGCCCGTGGTGCCGCCACCGCGTACCAGAACCACACCGACGTGCCGCACGGTCCGGGCTGGCCCGGCGTCGAGGTCACCGAGCCGTCCGCACTGCCCGAGGCGACCCCGCCGGCCACGCTCTTCTGACCGACGAGCTCGGTCGGCCTGGGTCTCGGAGACCCAGGAACACCGAGGCACTGGTCCGCATCCGACCCCGAGACGATGCTGGACGCATGGAGAACACCGAACACGTCCTGGTCACCGGCGGCTCCGGCTTCATCGCCGGCCACCTGATCCTGCAGCTGCTCGACGCCGGGCACCGCGTCCGCACCACGATCCGGTCCCTCGACCGTGCACCCGAGGTCCGTGCGGTCCTCGCCGAGGCCGGCCTGACCGCCGACGACCGGCTGGAGTTCGTCGCCGCCGACCTGACGTCCGATGACGGATGGGCCCAGGCGGTCGCGGACATCGACGTCGTGCACCACGTCGCCTCGCCGGTGATGCCCGGCCACGTCGAGGACGAGGACACCGTGATCCGTCCGGCGGTGGAGGGGACGCTGCGGGTGCTGCGCGCCGCACACACGGCCGGAGTCGATCGGGTCGTGCTGACCTCGGCCTTCCACGCGGTCAGCTGGGGCCACCCGCACTCCGACCACGTGTTCACCGAGGCCGACTGGACGGTGCTCGACGGGCCCGGAGTCGACGCCTACGGGAAGAGCAAGACCCTCGCCGAACGGGCCGCGTGGGACTTCGTCGCGTCCGAGCCCGGTGCGCCGGAGCTCGTCACGACGATGCCGGTCGCGGTGATGGGTCCGGCGATGGGGCACGCGGTGTCCGGTGCGAACCACATCCTGCAGGCCATGCTCTCCGGCGCGATGCCCGCGACACCGCGACTGTTCATCCCCATCGTCGACGTGCGTGACGTCGCCGCGGCGCACGTCACCGCGACGACCGCCCCGGATGCAGCGGGCAAACGGTTCCTCTTGTCGAACGGCCCGGCGCTCGAGATGGCCGAGATCGCCGCCACCCTGCGCGACCACCTCGGTGACGACGCCCGGGCAGTCCCGACGCAGACGCTGCCCGACGACGTCGTACGGACCGCAGCCGAGACCCAGCCGCAGTTCCGTGCGATGGTGCCCGACCTCGGCTACGCCAAGCGCACCTCGAACGAGCGAGCGCGCACCGTGCTCGGCTGGACCCCTCGTGATCCGCACGAGGCGATCGTGGCGGCGGCCCGGAGCCTGGTGGCGAAGCGCCTGGTCCACCCCTGACCCACGAGGATCAGACCGCCCGCTCCCACAACGCCACCGTGCTCTCGAGCCCGTCGTACCGGTACGGCTTCCGCTCCCCTGTCGGCGCGTACCCGAGCGCCCGCCAGAACGGCTCGGCACCGACCGCGTTCGTCGCCACGATCCCCAGTCGTAGTCGGTCGGCGCGGGCGTCGGCCGCCAGGGACACGACGGCCTCGTGCAGGACCCGTCCGAGGCCGGAACCCTGCCGATCGCCGCGGACGACGAGCAGTCCGACGTACGCCGTGGTCGGTGCCGGGTACCCGAGCAGCACGTCCGCGAATGCCACGAGCGATTCGCCGTCCCACAGCCCGATCCCGTACTTGCCCGCCGGGTCGAAGCCGTCCGGCACCGACACGAGTGCGCTCAGCCCGTCGGACGGCCCCGGCGGGTACCCGGTGATCCGCTCGGCGTAGTCCGGCACGGTCTCGAGCAGCACCTGCAGCGCATCGACGTCGTCCGCACCGAGCGCTCGCACGACGAACGAACCGGCACCGGCCGGCATCAGTCGACGTCCACGTCGGCCCACCCGTCGAACCGACCGATCTCGGTGACCCGGACCACGGCCTCACCGGCTTCGTCCGAGGCGTCGAGGTTGATCGTCGCCGAGAACCCGAAGTCCTTGTCGCCTGACGGGTCCGCGAAGATCTGCCGAGCGCGCCACACGCGCGCCACGCCCGCCGCACCCGCACCCGTCGCCCCAGCACCCGCCCCCACACCCGTCGCCCCCGTCTGGTCGAGCACCAGGTAGGACATCGACCGCGCCTCGGCATTGGTGCCGATGGTGTCGTGCTCCTCGTAGTACTCCTCGAGCACCGCGTCCCACGCGTCGCCGTCGAACCCGGCCGCGGCGTCGAGCGCCCCGAGTCCGTCGACGTCGTCGCGCGCGGCGAGCAGCACCCGCTGGAACAGTGCGTTCCGCACGAGCACGGTGAAGGCCCGCACGTTGCCGGTGAGCCGTGCCGGCTGCGGCGGTGCGATCTCCTGCTCTTCGGCGAGGGCGAGCAGCACGTCGCCGTTGAGCAGCGCCTCCCACTCGTCGACGAGCGAGGAGTCGGTCTGGCGCACGACCTCGCCGAGCCACTCGATCAGGTCGTCGAGCTCCTGGTTCCGCTGTTCCTCGGTGATGGTCTGCCGCATGGTCCGGTACGCGTCGGACAGGTACCGGAGCACGAGCCCCTCGGACCGGGTGAGCTGGTAGAACCGCACGAAGTCGCCGAAGGTCATCGCGCGCTCGTACATGTCACGGACGACGGCCTTGGGCGAGAGCTGGAAGTCGAGGACCCAGGGCTGTTCCGCCGCGTACGTCTCGTACGCCGCCTCCAACAGCTCGGACAGCGGGCGAGGCCAGGTGACCTCCTCGAGCAGCTCCATCCGCTCCTCGTACTCGATGCCCTCGCGCTTCATGCGGGCGACCTCTTCGCCGCGCTCCTTGAACTGCTGCTGCGACAGGATCGCCCGCGGGTCGTCCAGTGTCGCCTCGACGATCGAGACCATGTCCAGCGCGTAGGTCGGAGAAGCAGGATCGAGCAGCTCGAACGCGGCGAGCGCGAACGGGGACAGGGGCTGGTTGAGGGCGAAGTTCGACTGCAGGTCGACGGTGAGCCGGTAGGAGACCGGAGGCCCCGGCACCCGCTCGATGACCTGCGCGTTGATGAGGGTCCGGGCGATGACGAGCGCACGCCGGGCCATCGCGAGCTGGCGGGCGCGCGGTTCGTGGTTGTCGAACACCAGCGAGCGCACCTCGTCGAACGCCGAACCGCCCCGGGCCACCACGGACAGCACCATCGCGTGCGTGATGCGCATCCGAGACACCATGGGTTCCGGTTCGGCACCGATGAGCCGGTCGAACGAGGCCTGCCCCCAGGACACGAACCCCTCCGGTGCCTTCTTCCGCTTGATCTTGCTCTTCTTCTTCTGGTCGTCGCCGGCCTTGGCGACCGCGCGGGCGTTCTCGATGTCGTGCTCGGGGGCCTCGGCGACGACGTCACCCTCGGTGTCGTACCCGGCGCGTCCGGCGCGGCCGGCGATCTGGTGGAACTCGCGTGCGGACAGCTGCCGCATCTTGGTGCCGTCGAACTTCGTCAGCCCGGTGAACAGCACGGAGCGGATCGGTACGTTGATGCCGACGCCGAGGGTGTCGGTGCCGCAGATGACGGGCAGTAGTCCGCGCTGTGCGAGCTGCTCGACGAGCCGTCGGTACTTGGGCAGCATGCCGGCGTGGTGCACGCCGATGCCGGCGCGGATCAGGCGGGACAGGGTCTGTCCGAAGCCGGCGCTGAAACGGAAGCCCGCGATCGCTTCCGCGATCCGGTCTCGACGCGCACGATCAGCGACCTTCGCCGACATCAGCGACTGCGCCCGTTCGAGCGCCGCGGCCTGGGCGAAGTGCACGATGTAGATCGGTGCCTTGCCCTCCTCCAGCAGCCGTTCGACGGTCTCCTGCACGGGCGTCATCACGTACTCGTACTCGAGCGGCACCGGTCGGCTGACCCCGGTCACGCGGGCGGTGGGTCGGCCGGTGCGTCGGGACAGGTCGTCGGCGATGGTGGTGACGTCCCCGAGGGTGGCCGACATCAGCAGGAACTGCGCACGTTCGAGCACGAGCAGCGGCACCTGCCAGGCCCAGCCGCGGTCGGGGTCGCCGTAGAAGTGGAACTCGTCCATCACCACGACGTCGACGTCGGCGTCGGGTCCTTCGCGCAGGGCGAGGTTCGCCAGGATCTCGGCGGTGCAGCAGACGATGGGGGCGTCGCCGTTCACGCTGGAGTCGCCGGTGACCATGCCGACGTTCTGCGCGCCGAACAGCTCGACGAGCTGGAAGAACTTCTCGGAGACGAGCGCCTTGATCGGTGCGGTGTAGTAGCTCCGCTTGTCCTCGGCGAGCGCGGCGAAGTGCGCGCCGGCCGCGACGAGCGACTTGCCGGTGCCGGTCGGGGTGCTCAGCACGACGTTCGCGCCGGAGACGAGCTCGATGACCGCTTCGTCCTGTGCCGGGTACAGCGGCCGGCCGCCTTCCTCGGCCCAGGCCGCGAAGGCCTCGTAGACCTCGTCGGCGTCGACGACGCCGTCCACCGCCGCCGGGATCGCGGCGACGAGCGGGGGCACGGTGGTGACGTCGGTCATGGCCCCATCCTCCCAGGCTGCGGTGACGAGGTGGTCGGTACGGACGACCGGGAGGCCCGGCTCCATACGCGCGCATAGACTCGCGTCATGCGCCAACTCGGCTTCCTCACCTTCGTCCCGAACCACGGCGGCACTGCGGGTGCGGCGAGCGCCCTGCAGGATGGTCTGCGGCTGTTCGAGACGGCCGAGACCCTCGGCTACGGCACGGGCTGGGTCCGCGGTCGGCACTTCGAGCCCTTCCTGACGAGCCCGATGACGTTCTTCGCCGCCGCGGCCCAACGGACCAGCACCATCGCCTTCGGCACCGCGGTGCTCGGCATGCGCTACGAGGACCCGGTGCGCCTCGCCGAGGACGCCAGCACGGTCGACCTGCTGAGCGGTGGGCGCGTGCAGCTCGGCATCAGCACGGGCATCGCCGGGTACGGGCCGATCCTCGACCCGGTGTTCGGCTCCGTGGACCGCTCGTTCCGCGACGAGGCCGAGGCCCGGGCCGCCCGACTGCTCGAGGTGCTCGACGGCGACGCACTCGGCAGCGCCGGCTCTGGCTACGAGAGCATCCCGGCCGGTGCGGACCTGACCCTGCAGCCGCTCAGCCCCGGCCTGCGCGACCGCGTGTGGTGGGGCGGCGGCAGCATGGGCACCGCGGTGCGCACGGCCGAGAAGGGGCTGCTCCTGCACTGCTCGACCCTCAACACCGAGGACACCGGTGCACCCTTCGCCCAGGCGCAGGCCGACCAGATCGCCGCCTACCGCGAGCGGTTCACCGAGCTGCACGGCGGGACCGGCCGCACGTCGAAGGTCGCGGTGGGCCGCATCGTCGTGCCGTTGCTCGACGACCACGACCGCGCGGTCCACGACGAGTTCCTGACCGGGTACGCCTCGGGAATGGACGACGAGGGCCGACCGCTCTCCGGTCCGCCGTTCCGGTTCAGCAAGGTGCTGTCCGGCGAGCCGGCCGCCATCGTCGACGCCCTGCTCGCCGACCCCGCCGTCACCGCCACGGACGAGCTCGTGATCACCCTGCCCGCGAACGGCGACGTGGCCGCCCACGAGCGGATCCTGCGCATCGTCGCCGAGGAGATCGCGCCGGCACTGCGGGCCTGAGAACGGATCAGGACACCCGGCGGGGCTCAGATCGAGTCGGTGATGCTCGAGAGCCCTGCCGGATGACCATCTCGTCCCTGATCCGCACGGGATGGTGGGACCATCGTTCCACCTACCGAGCGGTTTGTCACACTCGGTTGCGCCCTCAGGACGAGAAAGTTGATCATCCGTCACCCGTTTTGCCCGGATCGCACGAAGTCCGTCAACCGGTTCGCCGAACCCCTTCCAGGACGGAAACAGTCGGGACGAACGAATGCGCCCCCGCGCGGACGCGGGGACGCATTCTGGACGCACCGGGGAAGCTGGGGCATCGTCAGCCGGATCAGGAGGCTGAGTCGCACAACCAGCGACCCCGTAGTCGGTGCGTGCGCCGACGGTAACCAGCCGACTGGCGCACATCGATGTTACTCAACAGGCGTCGTCGGTGCGCGGAAACCGGACGAACTGGTCAGACCAGTTCGAGGGCCGCGCTCCCGGACTCGTCGGCGACCGAGGCTCCGACGTGCAGCGTGAAGGTGCCGGGCTCGTACTGCCAGGCTCCGTCCCAGTGCGCGAACGCCCGGGCCGGCACCTCGATCGAGACCTCGGTCGACTCCCCCGCGCCGAGGCGGACCGGGGCGAACCCGACGAGCCAGCGCGCCGGACGGTCCACCGCCGAGGACTCGCGCGAGGCGTAGACCTGCACGACGTGCTTGCCGGCGCGCGGTCCGGTGTTGGCGACCGTCGCCGTGACGATGACCGCGTCCCCCTCGGACACGGTCGGCGTCGCGACGACGCCGTCGATGGTCCACGAGGTGTAGCCGAGGCCGTGCCCGAACGGGTACGCCGGCGTGGTGCCGGCACGGAGCCAGGCACGGTACCCGATGTGGACGCCCTCGTCGTACGACACCTTGCCGTCGACGGGGGTGACGTCCAGCACGGGCACGTCGGCCATCGCGACCGGCCAGGTGGTGGGCAGACGTCCGCCGGGCTCCTGCGCTCCGGTCAGCACGTCGGCGAGCGCGTTGCCGTACTCCTGCCCACCGAACCAGGTGAGCAGGACCGCGGCGACGTCGTTCCGCCACGGCATCTCCACGGGCGAGCCGGCGTTCACGACGACGACCGTGTTCGGGTTCGCCGCCACGACCGCACGCACCAGGTCGTCCTGGTGCCCGGGCAGCGCGAGCGACGAGCGGTCGTAGCCCTCGGACTCGACCTTCGAGTTCGTGCCGACGACCACCACGGCGACGTCAGCCGCGCGGGCAGCCTCGACTGCGGCATCGATGAGCACCGACGGGTCCTCGTCGGACGGCTCGGTGCCGAACTGGTACGCGAGCACCCCGCCGAGGGTCTCGTCCTGGATGACGTCGTACTCGATGCGGATCGCGACCTGCTGCCCCGAGGCCACCGACACGGGCACCGAGCGGGCCGGCGGGTTGAGGAACGCTGCGCCGAGCTGGTCACCCTCGAACGGCACGTCCTCGTCGAGCACGAGCTCGCCGTCGATCCACATCCGCGACCGGCCGGCCGCGCCGATGCCGATCCGCACGGTGCCGGTGGACGGCGCGGTGTAGGTCGTGGTGATGTCGAGCCGGTCGGCCTCACGCGTGGGGGCGTCGCCGCCGAACCAGAACAGTGCCGTGGCGCGACGGTCCTCGACGTACAGTTCCTGGTCGTCCTTGACGAAGGCGACGCGGGCGCCGGGCTCGCCTGTGCCGGGGTTCGTGATGGTGGACAGCGGGAACTCCGCGATGCCCTCCTGCACGACGGCACCGATCGCGTAGTCGACCGTGGCGCCCGGGAACGCCGAGCGGATCCCGTCGAGCGGCGAGACGACCTGCGACGGCACGACCGTGGCCGAGCCACCGCCCTGTGTGCGGGCCTGGTCGGCGTTGTGGCCGATGACGGCGATGCGGGAGACGGCGGGGGCATCGAGCGGCAGCACGCCGGTGTTGCGGACGAGGACGGTGCCCTCGGCCTCGGCTTCGCGGACGAAGGCGACGCCGTCCTCGACGTGCACCGGCTGCGCGGCCACGGGCTCGAAGCCCTCGAGTGCGCCGACGCGGGCGGCCAGGGTCAGGATGCGGCGGACCTTGCGGTCGATCGCCTCGATCGGCACGTCACCGGACTGCACCGCGGCGAGCAGCGGACCCTCGCTCCACCACTGGTTCGGGCCCGGCATCGCGACGTCCTGCGACGCCTTCGCCGAGTCGACCGAGCGCACGCCGGTCCAGTCGGACACGACGATGCCGTCGAAGCCCCACTCCGAGCTCAGCGGCGTCTCGAGCAGGTCGTGCTCCGACGCGGTGACGCCGTTGATGGAGTTGTACGACGACATGATCGCCCAGGCGTGCGCCTCGGTCACGGCCTTCTCGAACGCGAGCAGGTACAGCTCGCGCAGGGCCCGGTCGGAGACCTCGGTCGACGCGGTGAAGCGGTCGGTCTCGTAGTCGTTCGCGATGTAGTGCTTCGGGGTCGCGGCCACGCCGTTCTCCTGCACACCGTCGACGTACGACGCAGCCAGGTCACCGGTCAGGACCGGGTCCTCGCTGAACGCCTCGAAGTGCCGGCCGCCGAGCGGCGAGCGGTGCAGGTTGATGGTCGGGCCGAGGACGACGTCGACGCCCTTGCGGCGTGCCTCGACGGCTGCTGCTGCGCCGTAGCGCTTCGCGATCGCGCGGTCCCAGGACGCCGACAGCGCGGTCGCCGAGGGCAGGTTCAGCGACGGGTCGCGTTCGTCCCAGACCTCACCACGGACGCCCGAGGGGCCGTCCGACATCAGGATCCGGCGCAGCCCGATCTTCTCGATGGGCCAGGTGGTCCAGAAGTCGCGCCCGGTCAGGAGCTGCACCTTCTCGTCGGTGGTCAGCTGGTCGACGAGCGCGTCGATGCGCTCGGCCGTACTGGAGGCAGCGGTCACGTCGTTCACGGTAGTCACGGTGGTCGGTCCTTTCGTTCAGAGCCTGGGGAAGCGTGGTCAGCGCACGCCGCGGATGCGGGACACCGAGACGATGCCGAGCAGTCCGACGACGGCGCCGGTGATGAAGAAGCCGCTGTACCCGCCGGTCAGGGCGATGACGCCCGGGGCCGCAGCGGGCACGATCGACTGGGGCAGGGCCTGCGCGATGTTGACGACGCCGAGGTCCTTCGCGTTGTCCTCGTCGGACGGCAGCACGTCGGTGATGAGCGCCAGGTCGACGGCGTAGAAGACGCCCATGCCGGCACCCATCACGAACTCGCCGACCAGGACCATGCCGAGCGACGGCGCGAGCGCGATGATCACGAGCCCGACCACGCCGACGATGCCCGCGATCGCGACGAACAGCTTGCGGCGGCCGAGCTTGTCCGACAGCCAGCCGGCGATCAGCGAGGTGAGCACGATGCCGACGACGTTCCACAGCGTTCCCTGGAACACCGCGTTCGCGACGTGGTCCGGGTCCACGCCGATGTCGTCCCGCAGGAAGTACGTCAGGTAGCTCACCGCGGTGTACTGCGCGGCGACCATCAGGAACCGGGTGAGCCAGGCCCAGCCGAGGTCCGGGTGCTTCACGGGGTTGAAGACGAACGAGCCGAAGACCTGCCCGATGCTGAGCTTCGACGTCGGCCGGTTGGTGAGCACGCGGTCGCGGAACACGAGCGCGTAGAGCACGACGACGATCGACCCGATCGCGCCGGGGATGATCATCTGCGTCGCCGAGGTCGAGAAGAGCTGCACGAGGAACGTGCCGCCGACGAGCGCGAGGTTCTGGGAGAGCCCGAGCAGCGCCGCGACCCGGCCGCGCTGGGACCGCGTGACGTGGTCCGGCAGGACCGCGGTCATGGCGGCGATCGTGGCGTTGTAGGCGATCTGCGTGACGCCCCACGCGAGGACGAGCACGACGGTCGAGGTCGTCGTCGCGACGACCACGAGTCCCGCGAAGCCGACCACGGTGCCACCGATGATCCACGGACGACGCATGCCGAGCCTCCCGGCAGTCCGATCGCTGAAGCGACCGGCCAGGGGGTTGGCGACCATCGCGGCGAACGCGCCGACACCGAGTGCCAGGCCGAGCACACCCGCTTGGTTGTCCGGCGCGATCTCGGCGACCTTGAGCGCCATGGCGACCAGCACCGGCGGCAGCAGCGCGATGTACAGGCCGAGCATCGCGATCGGCATGCCGAGCGTGTACATGAGCGGGGCACCTCGGCCGCGCGTGGGTGCGACTGCGGTCGGGGTGTCGTTGACGGTCAGGGCGTCGTTGGCCACTGCAACCTCTTCTCGGGTACGCCACCTGCACCGGTGACTCGCACGCCTTCGTCGGCGGCTCCGCCCACGGTAACACCAAAACCAAGTGCGGCTAGGTTTTCTGTGTGCACTCCGAGCGGTACAGTCCTGCCATGGCACGACGGGGTTCGTACGCGAAGGGCATCGCGAAGCGCGAGGAGATCCTCACGGTCGCGCTCGACCTCGTCGCTTCGCAGGGGTTCCGCCGCACCAGCATCAAGGACATCGCCGACGCCGTCGGGCTGACCCAGGCCGGCCTGCTGCACTACTTCGACTCCAAGGACGAGCTCTGGGTCGAGATCCTGCGACGACGCGACGAGCTCGACCTCGCCCACGACTGGCAGGCACCCGACCCCGCTGCACTGCTCGCCGCGATCGTCCGGCACAACGCCGAGGTCCCCGGCCTGGTGCAGATGTTCGTCAACCTCTCTGCCGCCGCTGCGACCGACCCCGAGCACCCCGCGCACGCGTACTTCCAGGAGCGCTACGAGCGCAGCCGTCGCGACCTGTCCGCCGACTTCCGCACCATGCAGCAGGACGGACGACTCCGCGCCGACGTCGATGCCGAGGAACTGACGAGCGTGCTGCTCGCGGTGTCCGACGGCATGCAGATCCAGTGGCTGTTCGACCCGTCGCGGGACATGGCGCAGCACGTCGAGCTCGTCGCCCGGCTCGCGATCGCCCAGGTCGCCCCCACCGCCTGACAGGAGGCACGGCGCGGTCCAGCGCGGCGGCTCCGGTCACGCGACGGTCAGGGCAACCGCACCGAGGCCAGCGCGTACGACGCGTCGGCCCACGCACGGACCTGCGCCTTCGACAGGGGCTCCTCCGGCGAGGTCGACCAATCCGAGATGTTGCGCCCGCGCATCTCCTTCGCGAGGTGCCCAAGCACGTCTCGCTTCGACTCTGTCGCCAATGCCGCGCCGAACTGCTCCGCGCCGGGGACGTCGGCCAGCTCGGTCAGGTAGGCCTGGCAGAACCGGTCAGCCGCTTCTGCGCGCAGGTACGGACTGTCGAGCGTGGCGTACCAACGCCGGAAGAACTCGTCGTACGGCCCAGAGTCTCGCATGAAGCCGCCGGACGCGAACAGGAGTTCGCGAACCCGCCCCGGGGTGAGCCCGCGTGCTTGCTGCACGGCATCACCGATCTTGCCCGCGTCGACCAGGTCAGCGAGAGTGCTCACACTTGCAGCGTAGCCGGAACATCACATTCGGCGCTCCCCGCCGGACAGCGGGGTACGGACAGGGCCTGGTCGGGTCAGGCGGCGCCGGGCAGGATGGGGCGTGCCCGGAGGGCGACCCGACGAGGATGTGGAGTGACGCGATGACGCGTGTAGTGGTGACCGGCGGCAGCGGCAAGCTCGGACGAGCGGTGGTGCGCGACCTCGATGCGCACGGGTACGACGTGGTGCTGCTCGACCGCGTGCCCTCCCCCGACCAGCCCGAGGGCGTGCAGTTCGTCCGGATCGACCTGACCGACTACGGCCAGGTCCTGAACGCCCTGCTCGGCATCGACGACCGGTACGACCACGTGGACGCCGTCGTGCACCTCGCGGCCGTGCCCGCTCCGGGGCAGGTCCCCGACGTGGCGCTCATCACGAACAACGTGACGGCGTCGATCAACGTCTTCCACGCCGCACGGGCCGCGAAGATCAAGAACCTGGTGTGGGCGTCGAGCGAGACCCTGCTCGGCATCCCGATGGGCGAGCACCACCCGCCCTACCTGCCCGTCGACGAGGAGTTCGCGGTCCGCCCGCAGTCGTCGTACTCGCTCGGCAAGGCGGTCGAAGAGGAGATGGCCCGCCACTTCACCCGCTGGGACCCGGAGCTGAAGATGATCGGCCTGCGGTTCTCGAACGTGATGGACGAGACCGACTACCCGGCGTTCCCGTGGGACGCCACCCCGGAGGCGAAGACCTTCAACCTGTGGTCCTACATCGACTCGCGTGACGGCGCCCAGGCGGTCCGCAAGGCCGTCGAGGCCGAGCTCACCGGGTTCGAGGCGTTCGTCATCGCGAGCCCCGACACCGTGATGGACACCCCGACGATCGAGCTCGTCGAGCGCTACGTGCCCGACATCGAGCGTCGCGCGGACATCGACGGCGTCAGCTCGCTGCTGTCGTCCGAGAAGGCCCGCGAGCTGCTCGGCTACGCCCCCGAGCACAGCTGGCGCGACGGCCGCTAGCAGCGCCCGCGTCCGCCGCTGAGCGGCCCCTTCGCTAGGCCGGCAGCAGCAGCCCGTCGAGCACCAGGTCGCGCGCCACCGGCAGCAGGTCGGCGGCGAGCACCTGCTCGTCGACACCCGTGATCTGCGCCAGCGCGCCGACGATCGCCGCGACGGACAAGTCCCCGTCGCAGGCTCCGACGAACGCAGCGAGCGCCGTGTCCGCGTCCACCCGCCGTCCGAGTCCGCCGCCCTGCACGAGCGTCATCACCGTGGGGTCGTCGTTGCCCGGCCAGTAGTAGCGCTCCTCGGTGACGTCGCCCGCCACCGTCAGGTGTGCCGTGGCGAGCGCGGCGTCGTCGTGCGCGGCGAGCCACGCGGCCGCGTCGAGGACGCGAGCGACCGTGGCGCCGAGCCCGGCGGGGTTGGAGCCGAGCGTCTCGGGGACGCGCTCGAACCGGCGGAGGCTCGCCGTTCCTCCTGGCAGGGCTCGACGCACCACGACGTAGCCGAAACCGACGCCGGTGACGCGGCGGTCCGCGAAGTCGTCGAGCCAGGCGCCCATCAGCGTGTCGAACTCGGGCGTCCCGGGCTTCGTGCCGCCGTCGCGGATCCAGGTCTCGGCGTACGACGTGGGGTCCTGGCGCTCGCGCTCGATGACCCACGCGTCGAGGTCGGTGTCCGCGAACCAGCTGCGCACACGGTCGAGGCCGTCGACGCCCCAGTGGTACTCCCAGTTGCCGAGCAGCTGCGCGGTCCCACCGGGCTCGAGGTGCTCGGACAGGCCGCGGAGCACGGTCTCGACGAGCGCGTCGCCGACCATGCCGCCGTCGCGGTACTCGTACGAGGGGACGCCCGGCCGACGGGGTGTGATGACGAACGGCGGGTTCGACACGATGCGGTCGAACCGCTCCCCCGCGACGGGCTCGAAGAGCGAACCGTACCGGAAGTCGATCCCGTCGATGCCGTTGAGCTGCGCGTTGAAGCGGGCGATGTCGAGGGCGCGGCGCGAGATGTCGGTGGCGACCACGTGCTCGGCGAAGCGCCGGGCGTGCATGGCCTGGATCCCGCATCCGGTGCCGAGGTCGAGGACCGTGCGGACGGGGACGGGGATCTGCAGGCCGCTCAGCGTGGTGGTGGCGCCGCCGATGCCGAGGACGTGCTCCTCGCTGATCGCGTGGCCGAGGGCGAGTTCGCCGAGGTCCGAGACGATCCACCAGCTGCCGGCGCCGAGGTCGTCGACGAAGGCGTAGGGGCGCAGGTCCACCGTCGGCTCCACGACTGCGGCGTCGGTGTCGCAGACCCGCAGCAGGCCTGCCGCGACCACGGCGTCGAGCCCGGCGGTCGGGAACGCGGCAGCTGCGTCCGCGCGGGACGTCGGCAGCCCGAGCACGAACAGGGTGGCGAGGGTGCCGAGCGGGGATGTCTCACGAGCAGCCAGGGCACGGCGGGCCGCCACTCGCGACCCCCGGTGCAGCGATGCGGCCGCTTCGGTCCCCCAGAGTGCGTCGACCCGGTCGACGGTGAAGCCGGCGGCGTCGAGGTCCGCGGCGAGCGCCGTCGTCGCGGCCGGGTCAGCACTGATGTCGGGGAGCGTGTGCACGGCCGCCCCGGCGCCGGCACCCGCGCCGGGTACCGTGCTCACGACTCGATCCCGTCGCGGAGCAGCGCCGCGGGCACCTGCCAGTCGAGCACCAGGTCGAGCAGCCCCGGGAACCGCTGCTGCACGTCCTCGATCCGGACCCGGCTGATGCGGGTCAGGCCCTCGAGGTGCTGCTCGAGCAGTCCGGCCTCGCGCAGGACCCGGAAGTGGTGGGTGAGCGTGGACTTCGGTCGGTCGATCCCGACCCAGCCGCAGCTCCGTTCGCCACCGGCGGCGTCGACGAGGTAGCGGTGCAGGATCGCCAACCGGATCGGGTCACTCAGGGCGTCCAGGACGACGGGGAGGTCCATCTCGGCCGCGGACGGCTGGGGCAGCCGCTCGGGGGCATCGACGTGCGCGGGCATGGACGGGACGCTACCACCGTTCGGCTTGCTGTACGACTTGCGTCGTACTGCGGACTGCGGTACGAATGCAGTCGTACAACGGACCATCGGAAGGATGCTCATGCAGCAGTCAGCTCGCTCGGTCGCCGGGTTCTGGATCCTCGCGGCGATGCTCCTGGTGTCGGTCGCGTCGTCCGCGGTCCCCTCGCCGATCTACCCGGTCTACGCCGCCGAGTGGCACCTCACGCCACTGATGCTGACCGGCGTCTTCGCCATCTACGTCGCCGGGTTGCTCGCGAGTCTGCTGATCGCCGGCCGACTGTCCGACCACGTCGGCCGCAAACCCGTGCTCGTCGCCGGCGGTCTGGGCGTCGCCCTGTCGCTCGGACTGTTCGCGATCGCGGACGGCGTCGGCGCGCTCATCGTCGACCGCATCGTGCAGGGTATCTCCGTCGGGCTCCTGATCGGTGCGCTCGGGGCGGCCCTCATCGACAACTCGCTCGAGCGGCACCCGACCCTGGCCGGCGTGCTGAACGGCGTCATCCCGCCGATCGCGCTGGCCACCGGTGCGATGTCGAGCGGGGCGCTCGTGCAGTGGGGTCCGGCGCCGGAGCAGCTCGTCTACCTGGTCTTCGGCGCACTGCTCGTACTCCTCGTGCTGGCGCTGTTCGTGGTCCCCGAGCAGGTCCAACGGCGCCCCGGAGCACTCCGTTCGCTGCGCCCGACGATCAGCGTGCCGCGGAGCTCGCGTCGACTGTTCCGCGGGGTCGTCGGTTCCCTCGTCGCCAGCTGGGCCCTCGGCGGCATGTTCCTCTCACTCGTCCCCTCGGCCCTCGGTGCCGTGTTCGGCATCACGAACCACTTCGCGGCCGGCGCACTCATCGCCGTCGTCACGGGCGTCGGTGCACTGACCGGGCTCACGACGCAGCGGATGGACGCTCGTCGCGCCGTGCTCGTCGGGCTCGTCGCCCTGGTGCTCGGCCCGATCGTGACCGTGGCGTTCGTGATGGCCCACTCCCTGCCCGGCCTCGTCGTCGGCAGTGCGATCGCCGGCGTCGGCTTCGGCGCCGGGTTCCAGGCGCCGCTGCGGATGCTGCTCGCGACCGCGGCACCGACCCACCGCGCCGGACTGCTCTCGACGATCTACGTCGTCAGCTACCTGGCGTTCGGGGTCCCCGCCGTCATCGGTGGGCTGCTCGAACCGTCGATCGGACTCGTCCCCGTCATCGCCGGGTACGGCGGGTTCATCGTCCTCGCGGCCGTCGTCGCGCTCGTGCTGCAGCTGACGTCGAAGGAAGCAGCCGCCGTCGAGGAGCAGGCCGCCGAGGTCATCGAGCGCACCGCCACCGGCTCGATCCGCGTCGCGGCGGAGTAGGCGGGCCGGCGCCCGGCACCCGCTTGGTGCGAGGTTGGCCACACGGTGCGAGGCCACAGCACCGCACGGAGTGATCAACCTCGCACCAGCTGACGGCTAGTGCCCCGGGTGCGCCGAGTTCGCGCCGCGCGCCCGTCCACGAGCACGCACCCCGACCGTCCGAGCAGCACCCGTGTGGGCGGCGTCGACGTCGGCCTTGCCCCGGTCGGCAGCATCACGCAGGCGCTTTGGTCCGTGCCGCTTGGCCCAGTCCCAGAAGCGGTGCAGCTGCGCCTTGAGCCACACGATGATCTTGTGGAAGAAGTGGAACTCGCTCGCCAGCACCGTGAGCCCGATGAACACCACGAGCCATCCCGGCCCGGGCAGCGGCACCAGGATGAGTCCGATGATGACGACCAGCCCGCCGACGATGCCGACGAGCACCTTGTAGAAGAGGTGCAGGTGCGGCCGCGCGTGGATCCAGGTCCGCATGTCGTGGAACCACTGGAAGCGCTGTCGCGGCGCACCGTCGGTCCGGCCCTCGCCGGGTCCGTCGTTCGCGTCGCCGTCCATGCCGAAAACGTAGGGCGTGCGGCTGGGAATCCGCGGCGCACGCGGTGGACGCGCGGTGCGCGTGACGGAGGACGTGTGGCGGGGATGCGCCGCGCCTCCCGTCCGTCAGCGGGTGTCCGCCGGGAGGCCCGTCACGCGTGGGCGACGCACGTCGCGGCCCACGGGACGGCGGCCAATCGGGCCGCTGGGATCGGTTCGCCGCCGACCGCGCAGGTTCCGTAGGTGCCGGCGTCGAGCCGCGCGAGCGCGGCGTCCACCTGCTCGATCCGCTGCCGGGCCGCGTCGCGGACGGCGCCGAGCGAGCCGCGCTCCCACGCGAGGGTCGCGCCCTCGGGGTCGTGCTCGTCGTCGGAGTTGGCGTCCTGGCGGGCGTCACTGACGTCGCGCATGCTCCGCTCGACGTCGGCGAGCAGCCGTTCGTTGCGGGCGCGTTCCGCGTCGAGCGCAGTGCGGGGGTCGTCCATGGCGGACACCGTAGTCGTGACGGAATGCCCGACTCTCCGGATGCGTTTGCATCGACATGACGAAGATCGGGTTCCTGTCGTTCGGACACTGGCGCGACGTGCCGGGGTCGAAGGTGCGCAGCGGGCGTGAGTCCCTGGTGCAGGCGATCGACCTCGCGGTCGCTGCCGAAGAGGCCGGCGTCGACGGCGCCTACTTCCGCGTGCACCACTTCGCACCGCAGCAGGCGGCACCGTTCCCCCTGCTGTCCGCGATCGCCGCGAAGACCAGCCGCATCGAGATCGGGACCGGCGTGATCGACATGCGCTACGAGAACCCGCTCTACATGGCCGAGGAGGCCGCGGCGACCGACCTGATCTCCGGCGGACGACTGCAGCTCGGCGTCTCCCGCGGCTCACCCGAGACCGCCCTCGCCGGTTACCAGCAGTTCGGCTACGTGCCGGACGCGTCCGACGAGAACGGCGGCGACATGGCCCGCGCGCACACCAGCGTGTTCCGTCGCGCCATCGCCGGCGAACCGATGGCCAACGCCAACCCGCAGATGACCGGCTCGGTCGGATCGCTGCCGATCTCCCCGCTCTCCGACTCGCTCGGCGACCGCATCTGGTGGGGCGCCGGCACACGAGCCACCGCCGAGTGGACCGCCGAACAGGGGATGAACCTGATGTCGTCGACCCTGCTCACCGAGGACACCGGCGTGCCGTTCGACGAACTGCAGGCCGAACAGATCGAGCGCTTCCGCCGCGTCTGGGCCGAGTCGGGCTGGGAGCGGACCCCTCGGGTGTCGGTGTCGCGCAGCATCATCCCGATCATCGACGACGAGTCGCGGCACTACTTCGGCGTGCGCGCACAGGTCGAGGGGCAGGACCAGGTCGGGCACCTCGACGGCGGGCTCGCCCGCTTCGGCCGCTCGTACATCGGCTCACCCGAGGACCTCGTCGCGGAGCTCGCGGCCGACCAGGCCGTCCGCGCTGCCGACACCGTGCTCGTCACGGTGCCGAACCAGCTCGGCGTCGACTTCAACGCGCGGCTGCTCGCCGCCGTGAAGGACGTGTTCACCGAGGTCGACGCGGCACCCGTCCCGGCCTGATCTGCTCGGTCAGGCGCTGACGGTCGGCGGCTGCGTCTACTCCGGCGTCGGCGTCGTCGTCTGGGTCGGCGCAGGCGTCGGCGTCGGCGTCGGCGTCGGCCAGATCAGCCGGAAGCGCTCGCAGACCACCGGCATGTCCGGTTCGAAGCCGCGCGGGTTCTCGGAGTGCTCACGCCAGTACGCCTCGTGCACCGTCCGCCAGTGCTCGAGAGTCCGGTCGCCCTCGCCTTCGGCGCGAGCGTGCTCGGCCCCGACGGCGTCGAACGGGACGATCCGGACGTCCGTCGTCTCGATGACGGCCCGGGGAACACCGGCGCCGTCGGTCACGATGCTGCACTCCCCGGCCGCGGGGAGCGGATCCCCCGTCGCCTCGTAGTCCCAGAGCGATGACGCTGTGCCGTCCTTGACCCCGCGGAGCACCAGGCCGAGCAGCTCATCAGCCTGGTGCGGCGTGGCACCGAACGACCACGCCTCCGGCACCTCGGCCGGCAGTTCCGAGGCCTCGTCGCGCCGCTCGTTCCAGAAGTCGTCCAGGCTCGCGGTCACCAGCCGACCGTAGCGCACCGCCGGGTGTCCGCACTTGTGCCGACACCCACCTTGGGACTGTGGCGGCGGGGCGGCGTCCCCTACCGTCGAGGAGCACCATCCCCCCGCACCTCGAGGAGTCCCCGTGACACTGCCGGCCGCAGGCTGGTTCCCGGACCCGCAGGACGCCAGTCGTCTCCGCTGGTGGGACGGTCACGCCTGGGGTGCCGCGACCCGTGTCCTGCCGAGTGCTCCGGAACCGGTCCTGCCGATCGTCGTCGCACCTGTCGGCCCCTCGTTCTCCGTGCACACGGCATCGATCCGGACCCACGCGTGGGCGTCCGGCGGCAGTCGCGACCGCCGGTTGTGCGTGTTCACGATACTCGCGGTGCTGCTGGCCCTGACGTCGATCCTCGTCAACCCGCTGGGTGTCAGCAGCGCGCTCGCCCTCGTGTGCGGGCTCGTCGGTGTCGCTCGCCCCGGTGCGACCGGCGGGTGGGCGGTCGCGGCGAGGAGTGCGTCCTCGAGCGCGGTGGTGGTGGCGGTCGCGACGGGCGCGGTGGCGGCATCGGCCCAGTTCCACCTCTTCTGACGCATCCGGGGCTGTCACCGTCCGACTTCGTGAGCAGAAATGGTCGGGTACCGACCAGCGACCCGACCATTTCTGCTCACGAAGTGCACGCCCGGGCCCGCCGAACGACGAGCCCTACCGCCGCGCCCGCGGATGCGCCGTCTGGTAGACGTCCCGCAGCATGTCCGCCGTCACCATCGTGTAGATCTGGGTCGTCGCGACGCTCGCGTGCCCGAGCAACTCCTGCACCACGCGCACATCGGCACCGCCCTCGAGCAGGTGCGTCGCGAACGAGTGCCGGAACGTGTGCGGCGACACATGCGCCTCGAGTTCCGCCGCCTCGGCCGCCGACTGGATCACGAGCCACGCGCTCTGCCGTGACAGCCGAGCACCTCGGGCGCCGAGGAACAGTGCCGGCGTCGAGGCCCCTCGTGCCGCGAACACCGGACGGGCCCGCACCAGGTAGGCGTCGATCGCCGCCCGGGCGAAACTGCCGAGGGGCACGACCCGCTGCTTGTTCCCCTTGCCGGTGACCTTCACGACGGCGAGACCGTCGGCGTCGGGGGCTGAGTCGTCGGACAGTGTCGTCACGTCGTCCACCGACAACCCCACCGCCTCGGAGATCCGCGCGCCGGTGGCGTAGAGCAGTTCGAGCAACGCCTTGTCCCGCAGCCGCACGGGGTCGTCCACACCGGAAACGCCGTCTGCGGAGACGTCCGTCGACACCGCGCCGAGCAGCCGCTCCATGTCCTCCACCGAGATCGCCTTGGGCAGCCGCATCGGGGCCTTCGGCGGCCGGACGGCGGTACCGGGGTCGAGCGGCAGCCAGCCCTCCCCCGCCGCGAAGGCCGTGAACGACCGCACCGAGCTGAGCATCCGGGCGATCGACCTCGGTGCCAGCGGACCGTCCGGCTTCGTCGCCAGGTAGGTCACGAACTCCGAGACGTCTGCCCGAGCGAGCCGCCCGACGTCGTCGATCGCAGATGCCCCGCCGGCCCGGTCGGCACCGTCGGACTCGACGACCGAAGCCGTCGCCAGCCACGAGGTGAACACCGCCAGGTCACGCCGGTACGCCGACAGCGTGTGCTGCGACAGCCCGCGCTCGATCGCGACGTGCCGCAGGTACGTCTCCGTGGCACGGTCCAGGGGAATCACGACAGCAGGCGCACGGTCAGTGCAGTGCCTCGTCGGGGGCCCCGACCCGGTACCCGGTGAACGTCACGGTCAGGCCGGCTCGCGTCGGAGCTGCACACAGCAGTCCGGCCGACACGGCAGCATCGGGATCGAGGTACGCAACCCGCACCAGCCGGGGTTCCTCGTCGTCGGCCCACGCCCGGACGGTCACGGCATCACCGTCGCGGCTGGCCCGGACGGTCACCACACGTCCCACCCACTCCGGCACGGGCGCCACCGACCAGTCCGAGAAGTCACGGGTCACCACGGCGCCGAGCTGCGGCGTCCCGTCGGAGAACTCGACACCGGCCTTGATCCAGTTCCGCTCGTCGACGCGCAGGAAGACACCGGCCTGGTCGAACTGCTCCGTGTAGTCGAGGACGAACGATGCCTCGACCGAGAACGACCCGTCGAGGGGCTGCACCAGCGCGTGCT
Organism: Curtobacterium sp. PhB190; assembly: GCF_004365385.1. Lineage (NCBI taxonomy): Bacteria > Bacillati > Actinomycetota > Actinomycetes > Micrococcales > Microbacteriaceae > Curtobacterium > Curtobacterium sp. PhB190. The sequence continues at coordinate 49,726 of NZ_SODN01000015.1, forward strand.
CGGAGTCGTGGACGAACCCGTACGAGGTGGTCCGCCAGGCGTCGCTGCCCTCGACCGCGGTCACGCGCAGCACGTCGCCGTCGAACTCCACGGCCTCGGGCTCGTGCGTCCACGTCGCCGCGTCGACCAGTTCTCGCAGGCTCATGCGCGGCCTCGCTCGAGCGCATCCACCGCGAGCACGGCCACGACCAGCCCGGAGTTGTGCAGCCGACCATCGAGGATCGCCTCCACCAGCTCGGCCCGCGGCACCCACCGCTTCACGATGTCGGCTTCCTCAGCCTCGCGCTCGAACGCCGTCGTCGTGGGCCGCACGCCCCGGGCGCGGTAGACCTGCAGGAATTCGTTGCTCCCGCCGGACGACGTGTTGTACCGGACCAGCGGCTCCCAGGTGTCCGCTTCGAGGTCGGCCTCTTCAGCGAGTTCGCGGGCGGCAGCGACCTGGAGGTCCTCGCCCTCGACGTCGAGCAGGCCGGCCGGCAGCTCCCAGTCGCGCACCCGCACGGGGTGCCGGTACTGCTGGATCACGAGGACACGGCCCTCGTCGTCCTCGGCGTAGACCGCGACGGCACCGGTGTGGTCGATGTACTCCCGCACCATCGTCTCGTCGTGGTACGCGATCGCGTCGCGGCGCACGTCCCAGACGGCGCCGTCGTACACGACGGTGGACTCGGTGACCTCGAACGAGGCGGCTTCGTCAGCGATGGGTGCGTCAGTCACGGAACCATCCAAGCACGCGCCCCTCGCGGAACCAGGTTCCGGACACAGCACCGCGTCGTTCCGTGGTTCCGTGTCCGGAACCAGGTTCGGTGGGCGCGACCAAAGACTGACGGGAGGCGCGGTGCCAGCTGGCACCGTCCCTCCAGGCACGGCCGTCACCCCGCTGGCGCGGTGCGCCGGTACCGGCTGGCGGGGCCCACCTCCCGTCCGCTCGTGGCTGGGCTGTGCTTACGCGACCTGCTCCTCGTTCTGCGGGTCGAACAGGCTGGACGCCTCGTGGCGCTCGATCGCGGCCGCGACGAGCCCCGCGAACAGCGGGTGCGCGTTCGTCGGACGCGAGCGCAGCTCCGGGTGCGCCTGCGTCGCGATGTAGAACGGGTGCACGTCACGCGGCAGCTCGACGTACTCGACCAGGCTGCCGTCGGGCGACGTGCCCGAGAACACCAGGCCGGCGTCCGCGATCTGCTGCCGGTACGTGTTGTTGACCTCGTAGCGGTGACGGTGGCGCTCGGACGCCTCGGGCGCACCGTAGAGCGACTCGGCCAACGACCCGGAGCTGAACGTCGCCGGGTACAGGCCGAGGCGCATGGTGCCGCCCAGGTCGCCGCCGGCGATGATGTCGACCTGCTCCGCCATGGTCGCGATGACCGGCGTCGAGGTCTCCGGGTCGAACTCGGTGCTCGACGCGTCGGTCAGGCCGGCCTCGTGGCGGGCGTACTCGATGACCATGCACTGCAGGCCGAGGCACAGGCCGAGCGTCGGGATGCCCTGCTCACGGGCGAAGCGCAGCGCGCCGAGCTTGCCCTCGATGCCGCGCACGCCGAACCCGCCGGGGATGCAGATGCCGTCGACGTCGCCGAGCTGCTTCGCAGCGCCCTCGGGCGTGGTGCAGTCGTCGGAGACGACCCACTTCAGCGTCACCTTCGCGTCGTGCGCGAAGCCACCGGCACGGAGCGCCTCGGTGACCGACAGGTACGCGTCCGGCAGGTCGATGTACTTGCCGACGAGGGCGATCGTGACGTCCTTCTTCGGCTCGTGCACGGCACGGAGCACCGGGGTCCACGCGGTCCAGTCGACCGGGCCGGCCTCGAGCTTGAGCGCGTCGACGATGACCTGGTCGAGGCCCTGGTTGTTCAGCAGCGTCGGCAGGTCGTAGATCGACGGGACGTCCACGGCGTTCACCACGGCGTCCTCGTCGACGTCGCACATCAGCGCGATCTTCTTCTTGTTCGAGTCCGACACCGGGCGGTCCGACCGCAGCACGAGGGCGTCGGGCTGGATGCCGATCGAGCGGAGCGCGGCGACCGAGTGCTGCGTCGGCTTCGTCTTCTGCTCACCCGAGGCGTTCATGAACGGCACGAGCGACACGTGCACGAAGAACACGTTGTTGCGGCCGAGCTCGTGGCGCACCTGGCGCGCCGACTCGATGAACGGCTGCGACTCGATGTCGCCGACGGTGCCGCCGACCTCGGTGATGATGACGTCGGGCTGCGGGTCGTTCTCCGCCTGCTCGCGCATCCGACGCTTGATCTCGTCGGTGATGTGCGGGATGACCTGCACGGTGTCACCGAGGTACTCGCCGCGACGCTCCTTGGCGATCACCGTCGAGTACACCTGGCCGGTCGTGACGTTCGCCGACTGCGCCAGGTTGATGTCGAGGAAACGCTCGTAGTGCCCGATGTCGAGGTCCGTCTCCGCACCGTCGTCGGTCACGAAGACCTCGCCGTGCTGGAACGGGTTCATGGTGCCCGGGTCCACGTTGAGGTACGGGTCGAGCTTCTGCATGACGACCTTGAGGCCGCGAGCCGTCAGGAGATTGCCGAGGCTGGCTGCCGTCAGGCCCTTGCCGAGAGACGAGACGACCCCGCCGGTCACGAAGATCTGCTTCGTCACCTTCGGGGTCGGGGTGTTTGCCTGGGTACCGCTGCTGAGAGTGTCCGCCACGGGATTCCATCGTACGTCAGAACTGCCGGGAGGCGCGACCTCGGTTCGCCGTGGGCGTTGCGCGGGGTGGGTGGCCGGGTCTTCGGGCCGTGCGCGCGTGCTTGCGTGCGTGCTTGCGGCCGTGTGGCAGGTCAGGCCGTCTGGCCGGCCACGTCGAGCAGTTCGCGGGCGTGTTCCACGCCGCTCGCGCTGTCGCCGAGCCCCGAGAGCAACCGCGCCATCTCCTGCAGGCGGTCGTCGCCCTCGAGCCGTCGCACACTCGACGAGGTCACGGCGCCGCTGGCGTCCTTCACCACGTTGAGGTGGTTGTTCGCGAACGCCGCGACCTGCGCCAGGTGGGTGACGACGATGACCTGCGTGCGCTCGGCGAGCTTCGCCAGCCGACGGCCGATCTCGATCGCCGCGGCACCGCCCACGCCGGCGTCGACCTCGTCGAAGACGAACGTCGGCACGGTCGTGCTGCCGGCCATCACGACCTCGATCGCGAGCATCACGCGCGAGAGCTCGCCGCCCGATGCCCCCTTGCCGATCGGTCGGGGGTCGGTGCCGGAGTGCGGCTGCAGCAGGATCGACACCTGGTCGCGTCCGTGTCGGCGGTACTCCCCCGCCTCGGTGACCTCGACCACCAGGGTTGCGCCGGCCATCGCGAGCGTCTTCAGCTCGGTCGTGACGCGCTTCGCGAGGTCCGCTGCTGCCTTCGTGCGGGCAGCGGTCAACGCGGCCGCGGCCGCCCCGAGTGCCTGTTCGTCCTGTTCGACGGACTGCTGGAGGGCGGCGATGCGGTCGTCGTCGCCGTCCAGCTCGAGCAGGCGGTCGCTCGCCCGCTGCCCGTAGTCGATGACGTCGTCGACGGTCTCGCCGTACTTGCGGGTGAGGCCGGCGAGCAGGGCGCGCCGTTCGTTGATGAGCTCCAGGTCGTGCCCGGCCTCGGGCTCGAGCGAGCCGAGGTAGCTGGAGATGCTCGCCGAGGCCTCGGCCGCCTGGATGCCGAGCTCCGTGAGCTGTTCGAGCACGGGCTGCAGGGCGGCGTCGGAGTCGGCGACCCGCTCGACGGCGCGTCGGGCGGACTCGACCAGGCCGACGACGTCGGAGACGCCGTCGAGGGACTCGCTGGACAGGGCCTCGTGCGCCAGGGCCGCGGACAGCCGGAGTTCCTCGAGGTTGCCGAGCCGGTCGGCGCGCTCGGCGAGCTCGACGTCCTCGCCGGGCTGCGGGTCGGCCGCTTCGATCTCGTCCGAGGCAGCGCGGATCCGGTCGGCCTCGGCCACCCGCTCGTCGCGGTCGCGCGTCAGTGTCTCCAGTTCGCCCGTGTGCTGCTGCCACGCGTCGTACGCGGCGACGTACCGGTTCAGGACCTTCTCGAGGGCCGCCCCGCCGAAGCCGTCGAGCGCCGCACGCTGCGCGGTCGACGACGTCAGTCGGATCTGGTCGGACTGGCCGTGCACCGTCACGAGCTGGTCCGCGAGTTCACCGAGCACGGCGACGGGAGCGCTGCGGCCCCCGACGGTCGCACGGCTGCGCCCCTCGGCCGAGACCGTGCGCGTGAGGATCAGTTCGCCGTCCTCCACCGCGCCGCCGGCGTCCTCGACGCGTTCGGCGACGGCAGCGTGCTCGGGGACGTTCCACCGGCCCTCGACCACGGCGCTCGAGGCACCACGGCGGACCGAACCGGCGTCCGCCCGAGCACCGAGCAACAGCCCGAGGGCCGTGACGATCATGGTCTTGCCGGCACCGGTCTCGCCCGTGACGACGGTGAACCCCGGACCGAGTTCGAGCGTGGTCTCGCCGATGACCCCGAGGTCACGGATCGCGATCTCCTCGATCATCGGTGGTGCTCCTCGCCTCGGCCGGTCACAGGTGGTCCTCGTCCTCGTCGGTCTGCGGCCCGCGCCACCCGGTGACCGGGAGCCGGAACTTCGCGACCAACCGGTCGGTGAACGGGGCGTCCTTGAGGCGCGCGACCCGCACGGGGTCCGGCGACCGTCGGACCTCGACGCGAGCGCCCGGCGGCAGGTCGTGCGTCCGGCGACCGTCGCACCACAGCACCCCGACACCGCTCGTGCGCCGCAGGACCTCGATCGCGAGCGTGCAGTCCGGGCCCACCACGATCGGGCGGGCGAACAGGGCGTGCGCGCTGAGCGGCACCATCAGCAGGGCGTCGACGTCGGGCCAGACGATGGGACCGCCGCCGGAGAACGAGTACGCCGTGGACCCGGTGGGGGTCGACACGACGACGCCGTCGCACCCGAACGAGGACAGCGGGCGTCCGTCGACCTCGGTCACCACTTCGAGCATGCGCTCGCGCGATGCCTTCTCGATGGTGGCCTCGTTGAGCGCCCAACTCGAGTAGACGATCTGGTTGCCGACGACCACGTCGACCTGCAGGGTGACGCGCTCCTCGACGTGGTACTCACCCGACAGAGCACGCTCGACGGTCTCGGCGAGGGCGTCCCGCTCGCTCTCCGCCAGGAAGCCCACGTGCCCGAGGTTCACGCCGACGATCGGTGCCCGCGTCTCGCGCACGAGTTCGGCCGCGCGCAGGATCGTGCCGTCGCCGCCGAGCACGATGACGATCTCGAGCTGGTCCGCCTGGACGTCGACGCCCAGGATGTCGACCTGCCCCACCGAGGCTTCGGCCCGCCGGATGTCGGCGTACTCGTCGAACGGCATCACCGGGATCAGACCGGCGGCGTGCAGGAGGTCGCAGACCTCGACCGCAGCGTCGATCGAGTCACGGCGACCCGTGTGGGAGACGAGCAGGATGTGCCGGTCGTCGCTCATGCGGTCCCCTCTGTGAGTTCGGTTGCTCGGACTCTCCATTCTGTCGGATTGCCACCGACACCACGCTGGAAGCGCGCGAGGTACTCGTGGTTCCCGTGCGTCCCGATGATGGGCGACGCCGCGAGCCCGGTGGTCCCGAAGCCCAGGTCCCACGCGGCCCACAGGACGTTCATCAGGGCGTCGTCGCGGAGCGCCGGATCGTGCACGATGCCCTCGCGCACCCCACCGCGACCGACCTCGAACTGCGGCTTCACCAACAGGACGAAGTCGTCGGCGGGGACGGCCTCGGCCAGGGCGGGCAGCACGAGCCGGAGCGAGATGAAGGACAGGTCGCCGACCACCAGGGTCGTCTCGGCTGCGGCGCCGTCGAGCGCGAGGTAGTCCGACCGGGTCAGGCTGCGGGCGTTGGTGCCCTCGACCACGGCGACACGTTCGTCGACGGCGATCGTCGGGTGCAGTTGCCCGTGCCCGACGTCGAGCGCGATGACCCGGCGAGCACCACGGGCCAGGAGCACCTGCGTGAAGCCACCCGTGCTCGCACCGACGTCGAGCACCACACGGCCGGACGGGTCGACGCCGAACGCATCGAGCGCTCCGATCAGCTTCTGGGCAGCGCGGGAGACCCACTCGTCGGCCGCGTCGACCACGATGTCGGCAGCCGGCGAGGTCGGGGTGGAGGGCTTCACGACAGGACGACCGTCCACCGTCACCCGGCCGTCCTGGATGAGCTTGGTGGCAGCGGTGCGCGAGCGCGCGAGGCCACGTGTCGCGAGCAGGGCATCGAGGCGGACCGGGGTCGCGTCGGGCACGGCTCCGTCCGGTTCAGGCACTCGCGGTGCCGCCGCTCTCGAGCCGCGTGCGCAGCTCGTCGTGGAGTGCCGAGAACGCGTCTGCACGTTCGACGAGCGGCAGGGTCTCGGCCGCCGAGGTGCGCACGGCGAACTCGTCCTGCGGTTCCAGGTCGGCGGACGGCTGCTCGGGGTTCGGCACGTCCGACACGCTACTCGCCGCCGTACAGCTGCGGGTCCACGTCGAGGCCGTAGATGGCCAGACCGGACTCCCAGATCAGCGCTGCGCCGGCGCGGAGTCGATCGATGTCGCTGCCGGCGTCGAGCACCCGCACCACGTGTCCCCGCATCGCCACGGTGGCGCTGCCGACGGTGACGTACCGCGTGCCGTCGTCGTCCTGCCGCCGGACGATCACCGGGTAGGGCTCGGACAGACCACGGAGGTCCTCGAGCACGAACACCGGACGTGAACGCTGATCGGCCGCGAGCACCTGCTTCGCCTGGTCGATGCCCGTGAGCACGAGGACGCTCGGGATCCCGACGTCGTTCGCCCCCTTGATGTCGGTGTCGAGACGGTCGCCGATGAACAGTGTCTTCCCACCGCCGAACCGCTCGACCGCGGCGTCGAAGATCGGGCGCTCCGGCTTGCCGGCGACCACGGGCATCCGCCCCACGGCCTGGTGGACCGCGGACACGAGCGTGCCGTTGCCGGGGGCGATGCCGCGCTCGACCGGGATCGACCAGTCCATGTTCGTGGCGACCCACGGGATCGCCGGGTCGGCCAACGCGAACGACGCCTCGGCCAGTTCCTTCCACCCGAGGTCCGAGGAGAAGCCCTGGATGACCGCGGCCGGGGAGTCCTCGGCACTGGTCGTCACCGTGAAGCCGGCGGCCTCGACGATGCTCGACAGTCCCAGCCCACCGGTGACGAGCACCGTCGCGCCGGCGGGCACCAGCGTCGACAGGAGCTGCACGCCCGCCTGCGACGACGTGACGACGTCGTCCTCGGACACCTCGAGCCCGTAGCGCTCGAGGTGCTCGGCGACGTCGATCGGTCGTCGGGACGCGTTGTTGGTGATGTACCCGACCCGTGCGGTCAGCGATGCCCGTGTGAGCGCCTCGACCGCGTGCGGGATGGCGTTGCGCCCCCGGTAGACGACGCCGTCGAGGTCCGTGAGCACCACGTCGACGCCGTCGGTCGGCGCGGTCGGGACGTCAGTCGGCTGCGGAGCCGTCGACGTCGCGGGGGTTGTCGTCGTCGAGCTCGCCGGGCTCGTCGGCGTCGCCGGGTTCGCCGACGACGTCGGGCTCGGCGAGGGCTGGCTCGTCGTCGTCGAGGTCGGCGTCGTCGTCGTCGTCGAGCTGGTCGGTGTCGTCGAGCTCGCCGGCGTCTCCGTGTTCTTCGACTTCGAGCGTTTCCTCGACCACATCAACTGTCTCCCAAGCGTTCTCGTCGGCGGCTTCGGCGAGAGCCGTTGCCGCACGGTCGACACGGGCCCACCACTCGTCGGCCTCGTCCTGGCGGCCGAGCTCTTCGAGCGTGGCCGCGTAAGCACTGTAGAGCGCCGGTGACCACGTGTAGGCCGTGGACGGGTCCAGCTGTGGAATCTCCAGCTCGCCCAGGGCAGCTGTGGGGTTCCCGAGGTCGATGCGTGCGCCGGACATCGCGATCGCGAGTTCGACCTGCACCGCGGTGTCGAGCGCGGCACGCTCCACCGAACGACCGAGTTCGAGCGCACGCTCGGGGCGGCCGAGGCCTCGTTCGCAGTCCACCATCATCGGGAGCTGGTCGTTGCGGCCGGAGATGCGCCGGTAGGTGCGGAGCTCGCGCAGCGCGGTCGCGAAGTCCCCCAGGCGGTACGCCGTGATCGCAGCGGTCTCGCGGACGACACCGACGCGACCGGCACGGCGGGCGGCGCTCAGGGCGTGCTCGTTCGCCAGAGCGGGGTCCTCGTCGACGAACAGCGCCGCGGCCACGAGGTGCCGGGCGACCCAGTCGGCGTTGTCCTTGCTGAGCGTCTTCAGCTCCATGCGCGCTGCGGGGTCGAGGTCGCGCGCATCGATCTCGTCGGGGATGTCCGGGTCGTCGTGGCGCGGGCGGATCGACTTCGTGCCGTACGGGTCGCGGTCTTCCCAGTCGTCGCGGGCTGCCTCGCCGAACCGTGCGCCGGCGTGACGCGTCCCGTCGCCGAAGCGGCGTCGGTCGTCGCCACCGTCCTGACGCGGGCGGTCGCCACCGCGGGCCGGACGGTCCGAAGCACCCCGGAAGGACGGACGATCGCCGTCACGACGCGGACGGTCGGCGTCGCGGGCCGGACGGTCGGAACCACCGCGGTACGCGGGACGGTCGGAACCACCGCGGTACGCGGGACGGTCGCCGTCACGACGCGGACGGTCCGATGAGCCGCCACGGTACGACGGACGGTCGCCATCACGAGCCGGGCGGTCAGAACCACCGCGGTACGGGCGGTCTCCACCGCGGTCGGGACGGTCGGAACCACCGCGGTACGCGGGACGGTCGCCATCACGACGCGGGCGATTCGAGCCGCCCTGGTACGGGCGGTCACCATCACGACGCGGACGATCCGAACCACCGCGGTGAGCAGGACGATCGCCGTCGCGGGCGGGACGGTCCGAGCCACCGCGGTAGGCCGGCCGGTCGCCATCGCGGGCGGGACGGTCGGGACGGTCCGACCCACCGCGGTACGCGGGACGGTCGCCATCACGACGCGGACGATCCGAACCACCCTGGTAGGGGCGGTCCCCATCACGACGCGGACGATCCGAACCACCACGGTAGGCGGGACGGTCACCATCACGCGCGGGGCGGTCCGACCGGAACGGACGGTCCCCGTCGCGGCGCGGACGCTCAGCACCGCGGGGGCCGTCGCCGCGCGGCGGACGGCCGGAGTCGCCGCGATCGCTCCGCCACGACGGACGATCATCACGGTCTCCGGAGCGGAACGGACGGTCGCCACCGCTCCGCGGCGCACTGTCGCGACGTGCAGCGCCGTCGCGGAACGGACGGTCGGAGCGCTCAGGACGGTCACGACGGTCATCCTCACGGCGTTCGAAGTCACGCGGACCGGACGACCAACGGCCTCCGCTCGCAGCGTCTCCGCGCGGACCTCCGTCGCGTCGAGGGGCTCGGTCGTCCCGTCGGGGTCGGTCTCCCCGGTCGCCGTCGTTCCGCCGCTCGTCGTCGTTCGCCACCGTTGCTCCTCATCGCGTGCCCGAGCCGAAGGCCGGGCGTTCGTCCGCTGTGTCGTTGTGTTGGGTGCCGCGTCGGTCGGACCGACGTTCGAGCTCCAGTCCATCACGAACCGGAGCCGACGTCGAGCGACGAGCGACGAGCGGCAAAACAGAAATGGCCACCGGCCACCACCGTGAACGAGGGTCTCCCCTGCGATTTCACGATGGAGGGCCGATGGCCACATCTTCTTACGTTAAGTCCGGCGGCGTCCTACTCTCCCACAAGGTCCCCCTTGCAGTACCATCGGCGCTGAGAGGCTTAGCTTCCGGGTTCGGAATGTGACCG
>NZ_SODN01000016.1:0-42836 GCF_004365385.1 Curtobacterium sp. PhB190
ACCGTCCGCGCCGACGTCACCTCGACGTGGACGACGACCTCCGCCAGCAGCGTCCGCATCAGCACCGTCCGCTTCCTCGGACTCGGCCGCACCAGTTGTGCCTGACCCGATCCCGCCCTCGTGGGCGGGAGGTCACGACGTCCGCGAAGGCGCCACGCGGAGCCCGGTGGAGCGCCGCTCGAGATCGGCCAGCGCGCGGATGACCTCCGGATCCCGGTGCCGCCATCGGTCGACGACGTCGACGCCGAGCCGGCCGGCGGCGTTCCGGGTCGTCAGCGCGCGGACGGCGAGCAACTCGGCTCCGTCCGGCTGCTGACCGAGGCGCTGTGTGAGCGTGGCGAGCCGGATGAAGCCGCCGCGGTACCGGATCCAGACCACCACCAGGACGATGATCAGCACCGCGGTCGACGAGGTACCCAGGAGGTGCGCCACGTGCAGCGTCTCCTGCTGCTGTTCTGCTCCGGCAGCCGCGATCCGCTGCGCGCTCTGGCTCGCGTCCTGCAGCGGTGCGCTGACCGACTTGCCGATGAACGGCACCTTCTCGAGTGCCGTTGCGGTGCTGCGCAACTGCTCCTGGAACGCGGTGCCCTGGTCGTGGACACGAGTTCCGATGTCGGCGAGGGCGCTGATCGATGCGGAGACCGCTCGCCCGAGCAGAACCGCGGCGACCATCCCGGCCACCACGACGACATCGAGCAGCACCTGCCCTGCCGTGCGGATCGGACGTGCGTCGTAGAACACCATGGACAGGTCCTACCACTCGCGCGATGCTGTGCCTCTCGGCCATCGGCCCATGTGGAGTCGGCGGGGCCGGCCCCCGTCGTCAGGCGCTGGGGATCGTGGGCAGGTCCCAGTAGGCGGGTCGTTCGTAGTGTTCGGTCCAGCCCCGTCGCATGCGCGACGCGGCGCGGTCGAAGGCGTCGACGACGTCGGTGTCCGGTGTGAGGAGCGCCTGCAGGCGGATGCCGTCGTAGAGGGCGAGGAGCTGCTGTGCACCGCGGATCGGATCCATCGTGGCGGGTTCCCGCCCGGCACGGACGTCTTCGGCGAGGGCGGTGCGCACGGTCTCACGGAACTGGAGGTAGGCGGACCGGTAGTAGTCCGCTCCGTCGGTCGACGGGTCGGTCGACGTGGCGAGTGTGGACGCGATCAGGCGCATCAGGGCGGGTTCCTCGGCATGGGCGGCGAGGAGCGCGTGCAGGAACGCGATCGTGCCCTTCTCGGCGGCGAGGGGGAGCAGGGGAGCGGAGACTGCTCGGGTCCACCGCATCACGGTCGCGGCGAGCACGGCGTGCTGCGACGGGAAGAGCCCCAGGACCTCGGGGACGGTCATCCCCGCGCGTTCTGCGACGTCCTCGAGGGTGAACCGGGACGCGCCGCCGGCGTGGACAGCGGTGATCGCGGCGTTCAGGATCCGGGTTCGGGGGATCTCCTCGTCGGCCGCGTCCTGGTTCGTCAAGGGAGCGAGCGGGTGCTTCCGGAACCAGTCGAGCAGAGCACGCGCGCGGGACGCACCGAAGGTGGAGTCGTTGGGGCGGTTGGCGGTGAAGAGGTCGCTGAACCCCGGCACGTCGTGCAGCAACGGGTCGAGCGGCTGGAACGCCATCGACCAGTCCGGGAAGGACCGGTGTCGGATCGGCTCGTTGAGGAGCACTCGGACGTTGGTGTGGCGGGGATCGGCTCGGACCTGATCGAAGCGTTCAGCGACGACGTCGTCGTTGCCCTCGATGATGCCGATGCAGTTGTCGTCGCGGTGTGCGAGCATCCCGGTGACACCGAGGCGGGTGTTCTTCTCCCGGCCGACGGCGAGGATCTGCGCGAGTTCCGAGTCCGTGATCGGTCGGGTCTGCGTGCTGGTGTAGACGAGCGATCGCATGATGGTTTCCCCTCAGGTGCTGACATGACCGGACCGACCACAGCGTGCTCCACCTCGACCGCCGCGGCAACCCCCTGAACGGGAGACGCCGCGGCGACCGCAGTACTCACACGGATGACGTCTTGGTGAGACCGTGCTCCGTCTTCTCCCAGTAGTGGGGTCGGGTGATGAGCTGCCACAGGCCCTTGTAGGCGGCGACCGAGTGCAGCACCCAGTACGCGGGGTTCAGCAACGCCCAGAGCATCAGGTCGAACCGAGCGCGTTTGTACGGCCCCATCATGGTCAGGTAGATCATCGTGGCGTTGCCGAGCAGGAAGTCGAGCACGCACAGCCAGAGCACCGGGGCGGGGAACACCGGGGCCGTCCACGCCGTGGGCAGCACGAAGGTGGCGATCGTCACCGCGATGCCGGGCAGCATGCCGAGGAACGTCAACGGTGTCCCGGCGATGAGCAGCGCGAACGCAGCAGCCCGGCGCAACCCGATCTCCCGCACGAGCGCACGGGGGCGCCGGGCGTGGACGAGGGCGGTCTGCATGTACCCCTTGATCCACCGCGACCGCTGCCGGACGAAGTTCGGGATCGAGGTGTTCGCCTCCTCCATCGTGGTCGAGTTGACGACGGAGACGCGGTACCCGACCGCGGACGCACGGATCCCCAGGTCGGCGTCTTCGGTGACGTTGTAGGGGTCCCAACCACCGAGCTCGCGCAGGAGCTCGGTGCGGAAGTGGTTCGAGGTCCCGCCCAGCGGGATCGGCAGGTTCCGGGCGTCGAGGCCGGCGAGCATGTAGTCGAACCAGTACGAGTACTCCAGCGTGAACATGCGCGTCAGGGCGTTCTCGTCGGCGTTGAAGTAGCTCAGGGCGGCCTGGACGCACACCGTGTCGGTGCCGGCCCGCTCGAACGTGGTGAACACCTTCTTGAGCTGGTCGGGGTCGGGGCGGTCCTCGGCGTCGTAGATGACCACGTACTCGCCGCGGGCGATCGCGAGGCCGACGTTGCAGGCGCGCGGCTTGGTCTGCGGCGCCCCGGGAGGGACGATGACGATCCGCATCCAGGCCGGTGGTTCAGCGTCGAGGACGGCCTGGCGTGTCTCGTGGTCCTCGGCCTCGACGAGGACCAGGACCTCGAGGCGGTCCTTCGGCCAGTCGAGGACCTCGAGGTTGCGGACGAGGTCGCCGACGATGTTCGCCTCGCGGAACACCGGGACCAGGACGGTGTACGTCGGCAGCGTGGTGTCATCGAGCGCGGCGACGTCGGCCGCTGAGACCTGCTCGACGAGGTCGAAGCGCGCGCCGACCATGGAGACCCAGAACTTGAAGACGATGCCGGCCAGGAACCCGAGCGAGAGCACCGCGGTGACGATGGCGGCGGTCGTACCCGGAGCGATCACCAGGCAGCCGGCGAACGCGAGCAGGGCGATGCCGCCGCCGACCTGTTGACCGCGGGACAGCACCGTGCGGGCGGACATGGCCGGGATCGTGCGGGCGAGGTCGTGTGCGGCGAGGTCGGCGACCTCGTCGTCCAGCTCCCACATGATGCGCTGGCGGACCTCGGCCTCATCGACCGTCCGGAGCACGACCGGCTCGCCGAACTCCTCGGTCAAGGCGGCCCGGAGCACATCCGGGTCCGACCGGCCGCTGGTCAGGACGAGGACACCCTCGCGGATCCGTGCGGAGGCGACCCAGCCCTCGTCGACGTGCCGGCGGACCGAGCACCGGTGCGGTGGGCGCCAGTCGGACTCGCCGCCGCGGTGCCGGGCGGTCGTCTCGTCGATCGACGGGGCGTCGGTCTCGCTGGAGACGGCGGACGCACCGGACACGACGGCGGTCATGCGCCCACCGCCGAGACCAGGGCGTGCATCCACTCGGCGACGACCTCGCGTTCGAACGCCGCGGTCCACGCGAGCGGGATCTGGAGGGCGGCGAGCACCATGACGAGAGCGCTCGTGACCCGGCTGCTGACACGCGGGAGGATCGCGATCGCGACGGCGAGCATCGTGACGAACGTGTTGCCGGCGGTGGCGACCGGGATGAGCCCGATCGCGTAGCCGGCGAGGATCCCGGCGAACAGCGCGACCACGATGACGATCGCACCGGGTCGGTGCACGAGCAGGGCCAGGAGGCACCCCGCGACGACCATCGCGAGGAGCAACAGCCCGTCGAACGAACCCACCAGGTGCTCGAGGCCGCTCAGCCGGGTGCTGTCGGTGTGCACGGTGTTCCGCAGTGCCGCGAACGGGTCGCGGAGGACGAGCAGGTCGAGCACGGACATCGAGCCGATGACGGCGATGCTCGGGAACACGAGGACGAGCGTGTTCGCTCGGCGGATGCCCGGCTGTCCGTGCCGGGCGAGCTCCAGCAGCGGGGCGGTCAGAGCTGCGATGACGACGTAGACGAGGCCCATCGGGTCGACGAGCGTCGACACCATCAACGACAGGCCGGCACGGAACCCCGCCTGGGTGTCGCCGTACGAGAAGAACCGCACCATGTCGGCGATCGCGAGCGCGAACAGCGCGATGCCGAGGAAGGCCTGCAGGTCGTTGAGGGCGACGAAGGCGTAGAGCGGGTTCGCGCCGAGCGCGATCGTGAAGACGACCACCTTCCGCATCCGGAGACCGCGCCGGAGCATGGCCTGCGCCAGGAGTTGCAGCAGCACGCCGGCTGCGAGGCCGCCGAGGACCGCTGCACCGTGCACGCCGAACGGCAGGAACCGGAGCAGGACGCCGGAGAGCAGCGGGTAGAGCTGACCGACGGCCTGCACGACGCCGCCGTCGAGTGCCGCCGTCGCCCGGTCGAGGGTCGCCTGGTTGCCGGTGAGCTCCAGGATCGGTGTGGTCGGGATCTCGATCGAGAGCACGGCGACCACGACGTAGGGCACGGCGAACGCGAGCCGGAGGAGCCACCGCGTCCACGCGCGGGGGAGCGGCCGGAGCGCCGATCGGTGCGGCGGCTCGGCCGACGACAGGACGGCGCTCAGACGCGGGACGGTGACGGTCATGCGCGCTCCTTCGGGTGGATGCGGACAGTGGAGCCCAGGCACCCATCACAGTCGGAGGACAGACGAATCGGTACACCCAGAACGGGGTACAGGCGAGTCCCCTAAAGTGAGGACCCCTGCGCGTCTCGTGAATGGGGGTGCCGCCGCGTCGAACCCGAATCGACACGCCGGCACCCACCGTGACCGCCCCACCCGAGGGAGGTCACCTTCGCTTGGTGCCAAAGCTCCGCGCGGATCTCGTCCGCAACGGAGTTGCTGACTCGATGACCCAATCAGGCGACGCCCCTCGTTGGTATCCCCCAAACGGGGAACGCGCGTTCTCTGGATGGCAGCGGGGCCGCTCCCGTGGATTTCCGCGTACCTGTGCGCCCGGAGAGCGGCACGTCCGTACCGTCTCGTGAGCTACCCCGCGCCGCTCAGCTGCGGGGGCCCGATCCCTGTTCCGGGCTGGCATCGTCGCGGACCGCCGCGCCGAACCCGACGTCGTCGTAGCGCGAGGGCGCCTGCTCCTCGACCCGAACGAGGAGCAGACGCCCTCGGTCACCGTCCGGTGTCCGACGAGGCGGTCGCAGCTGTCCGGTCTGCGCATCCATGCCTGGCGGGGTACGTGCGCGAGCCGGGACCACAGCGGCCGCCCGGTACAACGACACGATGACCACTTCTGCCCGCACCCCGCTCGGCGTCACGCTCGTCGACGGCGGCGCCAACGTCGCACTCTTCTCCAGCACCGCGGAGCGCGTCGAGTTCTGCACGTTCGACGACGACGGGAACGAACACCGCACCGAGCTGCAGCACCGCACCGGCTACACCTTCCACGACATCGTCCCCGGCGTCGCCGTCGGCACCCGCTACGGCTTCCGCGTGCACGGCGCGTGGGACCCGGCCAAGGGCCTGCGCCACAACGGCGCCAAGCTCCTGCTCGACCCGTACGCCACGGCGGTCGACGGCTCGTACGAGTGGGGCCAGGCTCTGTTCGGCCACGACATGAACGACCCCGAGACCCGCGACGACACCGACTCCGCCGCCGCGATGCCGAAGTCGGTCGTCGCCGACCGCTCGTTCGACTGGGGCGACGACGTCCGTCCCTCGACCAGTCTGGCCGACACCGTCTTCTACGAGGTCCACGTCAAGGGCTTCACGAAGCAGCACCCGGACGTCCCCGAGGCGATCCGCGGCACCTACGCCGGCATGGCGCACCCGGCGGCGATCCAGCACCTGGTCGATCTCGGCGTCACGGCCGTCGAGCTGCTCCCCACGCACCAGTTCGTCCAGGACTCGACCCTTGCCGACAAGGGGCTCCGCAACTACTGGGGTTACAACTCCATCGGGTTCTTCGCACCGCACGACGAGTACTCGTCCAGCGGCACCGCCGGCGAGCAGGTCGCCGAGTTCAAGGAGATGGTCAAGGCCCTGCACGCCGCGGGGCTCGAGGTCATCATGGACGTCGTCTACAACCACACCGCCGAGGGCAACCACATGGGCCCGACGTTGTCGTTCAAGGGCATCGACAACGAGTCGTACTACCGCCTCGTCGAGGGTGACGAGGCCAACTACTTCGACACCACCGGCACCGGCAACTCGCTCAACGTCGGCCATCCGGCGGCGCTCGGGCTCATCATGGACTCGCTGCGCTACTGGGTCGAGGAGATGCACGTCGACGGCTTCCGCTTCGACCTGGCGACGACGCTGACGCGACAGGACGGCGAGGCCGAGAAGCATTCAGCGTTCCTCGACATCGTCCACCAGGACCCGGTGCTCCGTCGGGTCAAGATGATCGCCGAGCCGTGGGACACCGCGGGGTACCAGGTCGGCGGGTTCCCGGCCGACTGGTCCGAGTGGAACGGCAAGTACCGCGACGACCTCCGTGCCTTCTGGCGCGGCGACGAGGGGGCGCTCGGTGACGCCGTCCAGCGTGTCCTCGGCAGCCCGGACGTGTACGAGGGGTCCCGCCGCTCGCCGCTGTGCTCGGTCGACTTCGTCACGGCACACGACGGCTTCACCCTGGCGGACCTGACCTCGTACGCCGAGAAGCACAACGAGGCGAACGGCGAGGACAACAACGACGGCGAGAGCGACAACGCCTCGTTCAACGGCGGCGTCGAGGGGCCTACGGACGACGCCGGCGTCAACGCGTACCGCGATCGACAGCGCCGGAACTTCCTCGGCACCCTGCTGCTGTCGGCCGGTGTGCCGATGATCCTCGGCGGCGACGAGATCGCTCGGTCCCAGGGCGGCAACAACAACGCCTACTGCCAGGACGACGAGATCTCGTGGTTCGACTGGGAAGCGGCCGACCGGGACCTGCTCGCGTTCACGACCGCGGCCATCGCGTTCCGGGCGCAGCACCGTTCCCTGCGTCCGGAGTGGTACCGCACGGCACCCGGTGACTCCGACTCGACCGTCTCGGTGCTCCGCGCCGACAACGCCGGCTTCGAGGACGCGGACTGGGCCGACGGCGGCAACCGGGCGGTGATGCTCGTCCTCGAACAGGGCGACGACACCGTCGCGGTCCTGCTCAACGCCTCGGACACGACCGTCGAGTTCACGCTGCCCGCGAAGCCGGGTGGCGGCGACTGGCAGCTCGGGTTGTCCAGCGACCCGCAGCAGCAGGTCGCTGCCGGAGCCGCAACTGTGCTCATCCGCGACGCGTCCTTCTCCGCCCTGTCCTGACACCGACAGGTCATCGGCGATCGGCTCGTCCGGGCCGATCGCCGGTGACCTGTACGTTCGACCCATGGGGACTGATGACGTGGCCGGACAGCAGCGGCGGGAGCGGAACCGGTGGTGGCTCTGGTGCGCCGGCGGGTTCGTCCTGTCGCTCGGGCTGCTGCTCGTGCTGGGGCGGTGGTTCCCGGTGAGTGCCGGGGTCCTCGTCGGCTGGTTCGTGCTCGCGACCTCGGCCTGGTCACTGCCGACTGGTCGTCCGCGCCTGGGCAGCCCCGTCGCCACGTTCGTGCTGTCGACGATCACGGTCATCGGGGTGGGCTTGCTGGTCGGTGCCATCGTGCCGAACCGGGGCGACGGTGAACTCCGCGTCGAGGGGACCGTCCTCGGCGTCGCGATCACCGCGGTCGGCTCGATCTGGGCCGCGCTCGTGGCGAAGCGGTTCTCGCGGCGGCAGGTCGATGCCGAGATCGAGCGCTTCCGGCGCGAACAGGCAGCGGCGCCGGAGGACCGTCAGTGAGTCGGCGTCGCCTCGCATCGCTCGGGTGGTTGCTGCTCGGCTTCGCAATGGGGATCTGTACACTCACGATCCTCCAGCGCTGGTTCCCGGTCGAGAGCCTCGTCTTCGTGGCGTGGGGTGCGTTCGGCACCGCCATGTGGTTCGAGACCGGGCGAGATGCCCCGCGGAAGGAACGGCGTCCGCACTGGGCACGGAACCTTGCGGTGTTCTACACCGTCGAGACCGTTGGGATGGGACTGCTGTTCGGCGGTCTCTGGCCCGACGACGACGCAAACGGTGACCGCGTGACCGGCGTAGTGATCGGTGGCGTCCTGGTGCTCAGCGCGTTCCTGGTCCCGCTGCGCAGTCGACGTCGACGAGTGTCCGAACCGGTGTCAGTGGGGCCGGGTGAGCAGGAAGGCCACGGTGTTGCACAGGACGTGCGCCAGGATCGCGCCGCCGATGCGCACGGTCATGGTGACGAGCGTCCCCGTCAGCAGGCCGAGCACGAACATCGGCTCGAAGCCCGCGACTGACGATGTGGTCGTGCTGATCGCCAGGTCACGTGCGCTCTCGGCGCGCCGGTTGCGCGGGCAGCGCGGAGGCCACGGTCGCCACCGGCGCTCGTCGGATCGCGATCACCGTCACATCGTCGTCGTGCGCGACCTCGTCCGCCCGCGCGGACAGTGCCGCCACCAACGCCGTGGGTTCGGAGCCGCAGGCCCGTGCGAGATCGGCCACGGCGTCGACGGTGTCCTCGCGCCCGCCGAACAGGTCGAGCACACCGTCACTGAACGAGATGAGCAGGTCGCCGGTGTCGAGGAACCCCTCGGTCGTCGCCCACTCGTCGCGGAGCCCCATCCCGAGCGGGAGATCGCTCGACCGGAGCCGATCCACGCCGCCGCCTGACCGGAGCACCAGGCTCAACCCGTGGCCCGCGTCCGCCCACCGGAAGGTGCCGTCGGTCGAGATGCGCGCGTGGAACAGCGTGGTGAACGTCACGTCGGTCGCGCTGCCCTCGGCGGCGAGCCCGTCGGCCGCCCGCAGGAGCGCCTCGGACGGGTCGTCGACGGCACGGGAACTGCGGACCGTGGCCCGCACGGCCGCTGCGATGAGCCCCGCCCCCACGCCCTTGCCCATCACGTCACCGAGGCTGACGGCGATCCCGCTGTTCGTCTCGTACCAGTCGAAGAAGTCACCACCGACCGACTTCGCCGGCAGGCAGGCGCCCGCCACCGCGACGTCGGCGCCCAGGTGGTCGGTCGGCGTGGGGAGCAGCGAGCGCTGAACGGCGGCGGCACGGTCGATCTCCGCGCGGACGCGTTCCTCGCCCAGTCGGGCAGCGCGGACGTTGCGCCGCGCTCGCCGTGAGAGCTCCTGCACGACTGCCGCGACCGTCCCGAACACGATCACGGTGACGCCAAGGCGGACCAACTCGCTCGCTCCGGGCACGTTCGTCGGCGTCAGGACGTAGGGCGCCATGATCACGAGCGTCACGCCCAGCGCCGCGTACACAACGGTCAGGCGGCCACGGAGCGATCCGCACCAGACGACCGGCAGGACGGCGAGCGAGGTGAAGACCGAGGCACCTGCGCCCGTGCTCGTCCGGAACAGCGCGATCGCCACGAAGTCGAGCACCAGCAGCGCCGGCACGAGCCCGACGGAGTGCGGCAACGCCAGTGCCACCGCAGCCACGACCGTCGCGAGACCGGTGACCGCGAGGCTCGCGACGAACAGGCCGCCGTCCGTCACCTGGAGCGACGGCACCGTGATGCTCAGGACGGCGCTGAGCGCCAACAGCGCACTCAGGGGAGCCTGCCGCGCGAGGGGGCTCTCGAGGATGCTGGTTGGGCGAGACATTCGAGGAGGACGTTACCGGTCGGTGCGTCTGCTGGTGCGATCGATGTCAGCGCGGCCAGGTGAGCACGACGGCCACGGTGTTGAACAGGACGTGCGCCAGGACCGCCCCGCCGATGCGTCCGGTCATCGCGACGAGCGTCCCCGTCAGCAGGCCGAGCACGAACGTCGTCACGAAGACCTCGAACCCCGCGACCGACGATGCGGGCGTGCTGATCGCCAGGTGCATCAGCGCGAACGCGAACGCGGTCACCAGCACGGCCAGGAACCGCGTGCGCGGCGTCAGCTCGGCCGACAGCCGGCGCTGCATGAGACCACGGAACACGATCTCCTCGAGCACCGGACTGACCAGGCACACCCCGATCGCCGAGACCACGAGCAGCAGCACGTCCGGCGTGCCGAGGGTCGGCTGCGGCGTCAGCCCGGTCACACCGAAGAACGCGACGGACAGCACGGCGTCGAGCCCGCGGCACACGATGAAGATGCCGATGGCCGCGACGGCGTCGGCCCACCCGAGCCCGAGCCGGCGCACCAGCAGTGCCGGAGAGGACCTCCGGAGCACCCACCCGACGCCGAGCACGAGCGGCACCCACACGGCCAGGTCGGCGACCAGCACCTGCGTGATCGGGGAGGGCAGACCCCCAGTCCGGGCGACGCCACCGACGACCCGGGACAGCAGCACGGCGACCAGGAGCGCGATCACGATGACCTGCAGGTCCCGCACCGCCGAGGAAGGGCGGGCGGCGGTCGGCGCGTCCGGTTCGGGCTGCATGTCGCCACCGTACGGGACGCAGAACGAGACTCGACGTCGCGCGACCCCGAGCGCGTCTCATCGGTGTGGCAGTATTTCCCTGCCGAACGCTGGGACGATCCCGGTCGACCTGCGACAGGGACTCTGCAGGGCGCGGCGACTTCCGGGGAAGGGTGCCGCGTGGAGCTACGCGACTACATAGCGGTCTTGCGCAAGGGATGGGTCTTCATCCTGGTGCTGGCACTGGTCGGGGTCGCGGCCGCGGCCGGCTTCTCCCTGGTGAAGAAGCCGGTCTACGCAGCATCCGCGCAGGTCTTCGTCTCCACGGAGACGTCCGGCAGCGCGAGCGACCTGGCGCAGGGCAACACGTTCACCCAGCAGCGCGTGCTGACGTACTCGAACCTGGTGTCGACGCCCATCGTCCTGTTGCCGGTCATCTCGTCGCTCAAGCTCGACATGAATGCCGACCAGCTCGCGACCATGGTGTCGGCGACGGCACCGACCAGCACCACCCTCATCTCCATCTCGGTGGAGGGCACCGACCCGGTGCAGGCCGCGAACATCGCGAACGCGACCTCGCAGAGCCTGACCAACGTCGTGCAGGACATCGAGGCCACCGACGCGAGCGGCAAGAGCACGGTCAAGCTGACCCGCGTCAAGCAGGCGGACGTCCCGAGCACCCCGGTCAGTCCGAACGTGCCCGTCAACGTCGCACTCGGTCTGCTCGTCGGGCTGGCACTCGGCATCGGGATCGCCGTGCTGCGCGAGACCCTGGACAACCGTGTCCGCACGGAGCTCGACGTCGAGAAGATCAGCGACAAGCCGGTCATCGGCGGGATCGCCTACGACGCCAAGGCCGCCGAGCGTCCGCTCATCGTGCAGGTCGACCCCCGCAGCCCCCGTGCCGAGTCCTTCCGGACGCTCCGCACGAACCTCCAGTTCCTCGACATCGGCACGGGCGCTCGGACCTTCGTCATGACGTCGTCGATGCAGTCCGAAGGCAAGAGCACGACCGTGGCGAACCTCGCGATCGCCCTGGACAGCGCCGGCTTCCGGGTCATCCTGATCGACGCCGATCTGCGCCGCCCCCGCGTCGCCGAGTACATGGACGTCGAGGGCAACGCCGGCCTCACCGACGTGCTCATCGGTCGTGCCGACCTCGAGGACGTCGCACACCCGTGGGGGCGCGGCAAGCTCGTCGTCCTGCCCGCCGGACCGATCCCGCCGAACCCGTCGGAACTCCTCGGCTCGCGCGCGATGCAGGACCTGATCGAGCGCCTCGAGCAGCAGTTCGACTACGTGCTGTTCGACGCGCCGCCGCTGCTCCCGGTGACCGACGCGGCGATCCTGGCGAAGAAGGCATCGGGCGCGATCATCGCGGTCGCCTCGGGCCACACCCACAAGGGGCAACTGGCGGCAGCCATCGCATCGCTCGAGAACGTCGGCGCCCCGATCTCCGGCTTCGTCATCACCAAGATGCCCGTCAAGGGTCCCGGTGCGTACGGGTACGGCCGGTACGGGTACGGGTACGGGTACGGCTACGGCCAGGACGACGGCGCCACCGCATCGGTGACCCCGCCGAAGCAACCCGGCAAGAAGCTCGGCGTGCTCCGGCGAGCCGGACGCTGAGCGGAGCCGCGACATGACGACGCGCCGGGGGACCCGAAGCCTCGGCCGCGCACTGCCCCGAACCACACTCATCGTGGTGGCGGCCGTCGTGGTGGTGCTGGTCGCGATCGACGTCGTGCTCGTCTCCCTCGCCCTGGGGCGCACCGCGCCGGAGCAGAACGGACCTGCGGGCCCGATCCCCACGTTCACGAGTACACCCGACACGACCGAGACGCCGCGCGCGAGCGCGTCTGCTGACGCAGACTCCGCATCCACCGCTCAGCGGGGGCGGCGTCTGTTGGCAGCCGTGGACGACCGGGAGGCATGGCGTGCGTCCGGCGGGTCGTGCGGCGGCCCCCGGCCGGTGCTGGAACACACCGTGGACGGCGGGTCGACGTGGGTTCCGGTGGGACTCGGGACGGATGTCGGATCGCTCATGGCGATCCGGGCCTCCAGTGCGGAGCTCTCGATCCTGGCGGGCGTCGGTGACGACTGCACCACGACGGCGCGGACCAGCACCGATGCGGGCGTGACGTGGAGCGCGGGGACGCCAGGCGCCGCCGGCGCCGGGATCAGCACCGACGGTGTGGTGCTCGCGAGCGGGACGATCCACGCCCCGTGCGCGGACCCGATCGAGGCGTTCCAGGGGGAGCGGACCTCGGTCGTGATCTGCGACGGCCAGCTTGAGTGGCGGGCCGGGACGGATGCATGGGTGGACGTGCCGATGGGCGGTGTGCGCTCGATCGCGGTCGACGGCGGCGAGTACACCCTGGCCCGCGTGGACGTGGCGTCCTGCTCCGGCGTGCAACTCGTGACCATGCCCGCGGCGGACGTGACCCCCAGCACCGCGGTCTCGCCGGTGGGCTGCGCCGACGGTGCGGACTCCGACGGCACCGTCACGATCGACCGTGCCGGACAGGACGTCTGGCTGTGGGACGGCGAGACGGTCAGGGTCTCGAGTGACGGCGGTGCGTCGTGGTGATGCGACCGTGACGGCGGACGCGCTCCGCGCACCGAGCGTGGTCGGGGCCCGCGACGAGTGGAGCCGCTCGTACTCGCGCCGGGTGCTCATCACGGATCTGCTGGCGCTGATCTGGGTGGTCTTCGGCGTGCAGATCGCCTGGCTGGGGATCGAGTCGAACCTCGCCACCAACACCGCGGACCTCCGGCTCAGCTACTCGGCGATCTCGATCGTCGTGATCGTGGTGTGGATGAGCGCGCTCGCCCTGTACGACACCCGCGGGGCGCGAGTCATCGGTGTCGGGAGCACGGAGTACCGCCTGGTCGCGGACTCCAGCGTCCGGGTGTTCGGGCTGCTGGCGATCGCGGCGTTCCTGCTGCACGTCGATCTCGCGCGCGGGTACGTGCTCATCGCCTTCCCCATCGGGATCCTCGTGTTGCTGCTGTCGCGGTGGATGTGGCGGCAGTGGTTGGTCGCCCAGCGTCAGCAGGGTGCGTACTCGGCGACGGTGCTGCTGGTCGGCTCGCCGGCCAGCGTGCTGCACATCGGCCGCGAACTGGCTCGTTCACCCGAAGCCGGGTACCGCGTGGTGGGTGCCGTCGTGTCCTCCAACCACCGCGGGATGCTGGCGGGCTCGACGATCCGCAGCCACGGCGGGTTCGACGACGTCGGCTCCGCCTTGCGCGAGACCGGTGCCGACACCGTCGTGATCACGAGCTCCGACGACCTGCCGCCGGAGCGGGTCCGCGAACTCAGCTGGTCGCTCGAGCCCGGCCGGCAGCACCTGGTCGTCGCACCGAGCCTGACCGACATCGGAGGACCGCGCATCCACACGCGGCCCGTGCAGGGGCTCCCGCTCATCCACGTCGAGACGCCGACGTACTCTGGGCGCAAGCTCTACACGAAGCGTGCCTTCGACCTGGTCGGTGCAGCGCTGCTCGTCATCGTCCTGTCGCCGCTGCTGCTCGTGCTGACGGTGCTGGTGAAGACCACCACACCGGGTCCGGTCTTCTTCCGCCAGGAGCGAGTCGGCCTGAACGGCGGTACCTTCCGGATGATCAAGTTCCGATCGATGGTCGTCGATGCCGAAGATCGCCTGCAGGAGCTCAGCGCCCTGGACCGGGCCGAGGGGAACGACGTCCTGTTCAAGATGCGGAACGATCCCCGTGTCACCCGGATCGGCGGTTTCATGCGGCGATACAGCCTCGACGAGGTGCCGCAGCTGTTCAACGTCCTCGCCGGCAGCATGTCGCTCGTCGGTCCACGTCCTCCGCTCGCCCGCGAGGTCGCGCGCTACGACACGCACGTCCACCGTCGGTTCCTGGTGAAGCCGGGCATGACCGGTCTGTGGCAGGTCAGCGGTCGGTCCGACCTGTCGTGGGAGGATTCGGTGCGGTTGGACCTGTACTACGTGGAGAACTGGTCCATCACGGGTGATCTCGTGGTGCTCTGGCGGACTGCCAAGGCCGTCTGGCGATCGCAAGGAGCATATTGATGGCCGCGCTCGAGGCTCCCCCCTTCCAGAATGCGTCCGTCAGTGAACGGCGTGAAGTGAACGGGGTCACTTCGGCCGAGGAGGGGCCGCTGAGATGACCGAGGTGCTCCAGATCAACGTTCGCCTCAGTGAGGGCGGCGCGGCCGGGGTCGCGCGCATCCTGCACGACGGCCTGCCGTCGCGTGGGATCGGCGCGAAGATCGCGTACGGCTATGCGAAGGGCGGAAGCCCGTCCCCGCTGGAAGCGGAGTACGGCGCTCTCCGACTCACATCGGCTCCGCGAGCCGCGCTCAATCTCGCTGCGCACCAGATCGTCGGGACCGAGGTGGTCCGCCCATCACGGTCGAGGAGAGCGTCCCTGCGACGGGCGGTGCGACAGAGCGACGTCGTCCACCTCCATGCCATCCACAGCTACATGATGCCGCCGACCGACCTTCTCTCGATGATCGCTGAGGAAGGGAAGCCCATCGTGTGGACCATGCACGACCAGTGGGCGATGACTGGGCGGTGCGCACAGCCCGGGACGTGCACCGGGTGGGAGGGCGGGTGTGACCCTTGTCCCTTCTTGACCGCGTACCCGCCCGCGAAGATCGATCGAGCGGCACCCACGTTCGTTGCACGTCGCCGGGCGATCGACGACGTTCGATCGAGCGTGCCCTTGCAGATGGTCGCCTGCGCCTCATGGCTGGCTGAGGAGATGGAAGCGGGCGGTCTCTCAGATGTGACCACCGTCACGAATTCGGTTGATCCGCGGTTCTGGAACATGGCCTGGGCGCAGCGTCCGGTCGATCACCGCTCCACTCCGGCACGGTTCCTCTTCATATGCCGAGACCTTCGTGACGCAGCGAAGGTCGACTGGAGCCTGTTGGAGGAGATCGCGCGGATAGCCCCCGGAAGGCTGACGGTAGTCGGCGACAATGCGCCGTCCCCCATCCCGAACGCCACCATGGTCGGAGCGATCACCGATCGCAGTGAGATGTACCGCCTCATGCGTGACCACTCTCACCTCGTGTTCTCGTCGACCGTCGACTACTACCCGTTGACCATCGTCGAAGCGCTCACGGCTGGCATGTCGGTTATCGCGGCGGAGTCCAGAGCCGCTCGCGAGTTCGGGTGGTCGTCGAACGTGACGGTTGTGGATGAACGTCGTCGATGGGCAGACGCCATCGCGTCGGCCGTCCCCAGCAACCCGGTGTCGTCGACCGAGCTCGCTGGCTTTTCTCCCGACAGGATGATCGACGAGTACGTCGACGTCTACCGGAGAGTGCTCGCCGCATGAGCAACGGTTACCGAGCCTTCGTGAGTCTCCTGACCACCGCGTTCGTGCTCCTCGAGCACTTCCAGGTCGGCAAGGTCGGCGACTACCCGATCACGATGGGTCTGTTCCTCGGGATAGTGCTCGTCATCAGCGTCAGCACCACGTTGGCGATGAGCAACGTCGTCATCGCCCTGGGGATCGCGGTGGTCCCGAACGCGTTGGTGCAGATCGCTGCTCCTTCGACGCGTGAAGGTTCGTCGTCCTTCTTCCAGACCTTGGCTCTGTTCGTGTTCGCGGCCGTCGTCATCGGACAGTGCAGACGGGGCACCATCCGACCGGCAGCAGTCCCGGCCATGCTGCGCGGGGCATTCTTCGCTCTGGTCATCGTCGTCGCGCTCTGCGTGCTCCAGGTCGCGACGGGCGCACGAGGATCAGTCCAGTGGTTCAATCCATTCGGGGAACACCAGTACCTCTACGAGTACGACCCACACCTCGAGTTCAATCCGATCCCGCGCGCCGCCGGCTTCTACCTCGAGCCGTCGTACGCCGCGTTCGTCATCGGCTCCCTTGCCGTCGCGCTGCTGGCGCAGGGGTACCGGAAGGCCCCGGTCTGGGTGCTCGCCGGAGCAGGTCTCCTCGCTGTTCGCTCCGCAACCGGGTTGATCCTCTTCGGCGTGGTGGCCCTGATGGTCATCTTCGTCGGGAAGAGCCGCCTGAAGGTCGTTGCACTGATCGTCTTGGCGGTGCTGACGTCACTGGCGCTGCCGTACTTGTCGGGGAGGTTGGACTCGACCTTCACCACCGGTTCGAGTGCCTACTACCGATTGATCGGCCCGCTGCAGATCCTCGGTGACACGCTCGTGCACTTCCCGCTCGGGCATCCGTACGGCTCACTGCGGAACACCGTCGCGGACTACGGCATCCTCAACGGCGTGGCTGCGGGCGACTCCCTCGACAACGGCTTCTACGTGATCGTCTTCTACTTCGGTTGGCTCGGTCTCATCGCGTCCATCGCCTTGGCGTCGTGGGCGCTCGTCGGCTTGGCGCTTGGACTGCGAACCGGATCGGTCGCGCAGGCGGTGCTCCCGTTCTGGGCGGTCGGGAGTCTTCTCTTCTCAGGTGGCATCATGTTGCCGGAGTACGTATTCACCCTTTGGTTGGTCTTCGCCACCCGGCACCAACGCCGATTCGTGATCCCAGGAGAGAGCGGTTCTGCACTTGCCCCCGAAGCTGTCGATCATCACCGTGACGTTCCAGGACGACGAAGGCCTGCGGCGGACGGTCGCTTCGTTGGAGACCCTGCTCCACGAATCGGGTGATAGTTGTGAGCTCGTCATCGTCGACGGCGGGATGTCACCCGGTACAGCTCGGCTCGTGTCGGATCTCGGACGATCGGTTCGGCTGATCTCTGAGCCCGACACCGGCATCTACGACGCGATGAACAAGGGCATGGCCGCGGCAAGCGGCGACCACCTCTGGTTCCTCAACGGCGGCGACGAGAGCCTCGTCCGATGGTCGCAACTGTCCGCGGTCCTCGACGCGCACGAGGCTGCGGTGATCCTCGGGGACTTCGTCCTAGCAGCGGCCACTCGGGACCAGACCCGCGCGTCTCGACCCGCTCGTTCGATGTGGCACGCCTTGCCGACTTCGCATCAAGCTATCTTCTACCCGCGAGCGGCGATCACGGGTCGCTACGACCAGAGCTTCCGGGTAGCCGCCGACTACGACTTCACGGCGAGGCTGTATGCCTCGGGAGTCCCATTCGTCGTCGAGCACATCGTGGTCGCTCGTTTCCACCTTGATGGGACGTCCACGCAGCACGGCAAACTGATCGGCGCCGAAGCACGTCGGGTCCAGCGCGAGACATTGTCCGTGCACCCCGCCGTGTCCGTCGTGAGCGGGCTCCGTCATCGCGCGGCACGCAGGTACCGGTCCATGCTCTCGAGAGGACACTGATGTCGTTCTACGACAGCGTCACCGCCAAGCAGGAGGAAGCCGCCCTGTTCGGCGGACACCCGTGGCTCCTGCAGCCCGGCTACTGGGCGCTTCGGGTGTACCGGTTCGGCAGGTACACGCTGCAGGTCAGGGGCATCCGAGGGAAGTTCCTCCACGCGTTGTCCTTCGTGCTTTACAGCGTGGTTCGACTGGTGACCGGGATCGACATCCCCCGGACGGTCGAGATCGGTCCACGATTGATGATCCACCACTTCGGCGGGATCATCGTCCATCCGCAAGCGCGGATCGGGGCTGACTGTGTGCTGCGGCACGGAGTCACGATCGGAGAACGCCGCGAGGGCGGCGGGGTACCGGTCATCGGGGACAGCGTGACCTTCGGCGCGTACACCCAGGTGTTCGGGCCGATCCGGGTCGGTTCCGGTGCGACGCTCGCTGCGATGGCGGTCGTTGTCGATGACGTGGAGCCTGGAGTGACAGTCATCGGCGCCCCCGCGAGGCCTGTGGGCATGCGAGATGCCTAGGGTGTCGGTGATCATGCCCGCATGGAATGCGGAGCGTACGATCACGACAGCGCTCCGGTCGACGCTCAGCGCGATGCCGAGCGACGCGGAGGTCCTGGTGTACGACGATGCGAGCACGGACGGAACCCGCCGCGTCGTCGAGCGTTTCGCCGAGCGCTCGCGACGTGTGTCGTTGATCGAAGGAACGACCAACGTCGGTGCGGGAGAGGCTCGCAATCGGCTGCTCGACCGATCCGACAGCGAGTTCGTCGCCGCGATGGATGCTGATGACGTGTGCCTGCCCAACCGGTTCCTCGGGTACCGCCGCCAGGTCTCGGACGCTGACATCGTGTTCGCCCCGATCGCACGATTCGGTCAGACGTGGCGCGTGCACTTCCCTCGACCTGCATCGTTGTCACCGGCGGCGATGCCACTGGCGCTCCTCGCCCTGAACCCGGTGCCGCAGTCGACGATGATTGCTCGACGGGATTCGCTGGACGGGGCCGCGACGTACCGGCCTGGCCATGCCGAGGACTACGAGCTCTGGATGCGACTGGCTGCATCCGGCGTTCGCATCTCGTTCTCCTCCGTGCCGACGGTTGCGTACCGCCATCACCCGGAGCAGGCAACCTCGCAACCGGGCTACGGCGGGCAGGTGCGTGACAACAGAGACCTCGCCGCGTCGTACGTCGCGCTTGCGGAGTCGGTGCTCGGCGTCGACGTGAGCGACACGAGCACCGACCAGCTGCGTGCGAGGCTCGAACGCCGCATCGACGACGTGACGAGCAGGCGAGACCGCCGTCACCTCCGGCGGCTGGTGCGTTCTCCGTGGAGTTTCCCGCTCAGGACCACCAGAGGAGCGAGCTCACAGGAATCGGACCGCCAATAGGGCTGCCAGGACTGCCCACTCCACGACGATCTGTGCAACGGCGTACCTGAGCGGTATCGGCAGGAGCGAACGATGGAGCGTGGCCAGAGCAAGACCCTGGACGAGCGCACCAACTGCCAAGCCGATCAACGCGCCAATGGTGCTGTAGAGCAGTCCGAGAACGATGGCGAGCAGTGGCACGAGCATGAGGACGGCCAGGTTGAGGAGCGAGTGCCGGAGTTCCGCTTTGATCTGGAGCTTCCACGACATGAAGGAACTCAAGGTAAGGGATGGCAGGAGCAGCGCCATCGAGGAGATCATGAGCGCGACATGCACCCAGCCAGGGCCGAAGAAGACCTTCTCCAGGATCGGTGCGCCCACCGACAACACGATGGCTGCGACGAAGGTGACGACGTGGAGTGCTTGCCAGACTCGTTTGTCGAACGTGCCGTTGTCTCCGGGGAGCGCGGCACGGCGGGCCATGCGCTCGACGATCGCCCCTCCGAGGGACAGCTGGACCTGAGTGACCGGCGTGACGATCAACTGGTACGAGCGTGCATACGCTGCTGCCGCTCCGACCGGGAGTATGAGCGGCAACGTGCCCGAATCGATCGCTCGGCTCGCGTACGAAGCAACGTTCAGCGGCAGCACCTTGAGGCCGTACCGGAACGGGTTCGGCGCAGGGGCGGCCATTCCGGACGAGGAGCTGCTTGCGCGTCCTCGGAGGGTCCGTTGGCGACCGCGAGCTGAGAGCGCGAGCGTCAACAGGAGACGGACCACGGAGGTGAGAGCGAGTTGGACGCAGAGCACGGTCACGGAGTGGATCTGTGCCGCGAGGAGGATCGCGGCCGCGAAGCCGGCGACTGTTGCGCCCACGTCGGTAAGAGCGACAGTCGGGTAGCGGCGATGCACCATGAGTTCGCCGCGAAGCGGCTGAATGAGCGACTGGGTGACGAGCCCCGCGACCAAGATCAGCACGTCGAAGACCCGGGGAGGCCCCGTCGGGAGGTTCAAGAACGAAAGGACGAACAACGCTGCGGTCAGCGCAACACCACCTGCGGTCGCGCTCACCGCCGAACTGGACCACGCCGCTCGTCGGAGCGGGCCGGAGACCCCGTGTACGAGCAGGAAACCCATGGCTGAGAAGTCCGTGGCCAGCGCGGCCATCGTGTAGACGAACACGAAGACGGCGAACTGCGCGTAGCTCGCGGGCCCGAGCTCGCGCGAGAGCACGGCGAAGGCCGCCAACGAGGCGACCAAGGAAAGCGCCTGGCTCGCCGGGAGCCACCCGAGCGACAGGGACATGCCGAATCGTCTCATGCGTTCGGCACGGAGACCCATCCAGTGCGCCGCAGGTTTCCCGGGCGATCGAAGAACCACGTGCTCGGGGCCGCGACCGGAACGTGGGAGGCGAGCTCAGCGGCCCACCACGAGAAGGTGCTGTTCGGTATGACCAGGGCGCTGGCGCGCGACATTGCCACGAGCGTGTCGAGCGGCGATTCGATGTCTTCGGGTCCGATGATGTTGCTGCGAGGGACGTCGAACTCGCGTTCGACCGCGGCGGGGTCATCGGTGAAGATGATGCTCTCGTCGATTGGGATCCCGAGCGCACGGCACGCGTCGTCGTAGTAGCGCCGGGAGAGCGTGCCGAAGGTGCGCTGCGCGGCAGGAGAAGTCGTGTAGTCGCCACGGCGGACGTGCAGAACGGGTCGGTTCGCTGACGCAGATCCCGCCGAGACAGCGTTCCGGTACGCAGCGAGGAGGGCAGTAGTTGCGTCCGTCGGCAGAGCGAGTGATGCCGCATCCTGGAAGAACCCGATGTTGAACGTTCCGGGCCGGAAGGCGGAGGGTAGCGTCTCGGGGTCGCTGAATACCGTCGTCAGCGATCGATCGCGGGTCTTCGATCGGCGACGGCCCCTCCAGTCGTACGGCTGACCGAGCCGGAAGTCCTCTCTCGAGCTTGTCAGCGCTGAAGAGGGGAGCAAAGCACCGAGCTCGAACTGCCGGAGACGGTCGCGACCGAAACTGCTCCCTGAGACCAGGAGGGTTGCGGGATGTTCGGACAGGGTCAGGCCGGCGTTCAACTGGAAGAGCTGGTTGCCGAGGCCCCCTTGCGCCCACAGGACGGAAGCGTCCCTCAGTCGAGTCACCAAGAGGTCATTCCTTCATCATCGCATCGGTCTGGTTCCGTTCGCACCGCATCCCAGCCAGAGTTGACAGGAGTCATCGATCTCCGAAGCGCACGCCTGTCACCCGCGCGGGGTTTCCTTCGAGGACGCTGTTCGCGGGACTCGTCCCGGAGACCAATGACATCGGCTTCACGAGGCACGACTCGCCGAGTCGCGTGCCACCGAGCACCATGCAGCGCGAAGTGATCCAGGTGCCGGCTCCGATCTCGATCGGGCGCGTGATCAACGCCATGTCGGTGCGGTGGGCATGGCTCCCGGTCGTGAGGAACGCCTCCTGCGAGATGACGACGTCGTTCTCGACCCGGATGTGGTCCTGATTGTGGAACCACACACCTTCGCCGATCCAGCAGTCGTCGCCGATGTGGAGCTTCCACGGGAAACGGACACGCATCCGCGGTCGCATGATGACGCGGACCCCGATCTCCGCGCCGAACAGCCGCAGGACCTTCGCTCGGAGCGAGGAGCTGATCTGCCAGGGATTGGTCACGAACAGCAGCTCGGCAACGGCCCACAGGTACACCATCCCCTTGCCCCGGCTCCACGACGTCCGTTCACCTGGAGCTGACTTCAGCGGAATGACGGGCACTTTCGCGTCCGACATCATGGCCCCCGCCTCTCTGCGCGCCCGAGTACGCGTTGCGCCGATGCTACCGGCTGGCGGGCGGCCCGGCGGCGCCGCAGGTGCGCCGACGCCGGATCGGAATCCCTTGCAACTGTTATGGTCGCCCCATGCGGCGCGGGGCAGTTCTCATGGTGGGCCTGAACTTCCCCCCTGAGCCCGCCGGGATCGCTCCTTACAGCGGAGGGCTCGCGAGCGGGTTGACGGCGTCCGGTGTCGACGTCAGCGTCATCACGACCTTTCCGCACTACCCGGCCTGGAGCTTCGGAGACGCACGTCCACCGTCGTCTGCAGTGACGACCGAAATTGGCTGTGCGGTGCACAGACTCCGCCATCGGCTCCCGGCCCGGCCCGGTGGTGTGAGCAGACTGCTGTCCGAGGTGAGCTTCGGGTTACACGCCGTTTCCCGCCGCTGGGCGCGGCACGACGTCCTCGTTCTCGTGTCTCCCGCTCTGTTCAGTTCGGCAATCGCACTAGTGCGTGC
The DNA here is from genome assembly GCF_004365385.1 of Curtobacterium sp. PhB190. Lineage (NCBI taxonomy): Bacteria > Bacillati > Actinomycetota > Actinomycetes > Micrococcales > Microbacteriaceae > Curtobacterium > Curtobacterium sp. PhB190. Next base: position 22,583 of record NZ_SODN01000016.1, read on the forward strand.
CCGCTTGTTCTCGCGAGGAACCCCCGTCGTGACTTGGGTCCAGGACATCTACTCGCTCGGCCTCCGCGAGACAGGATCGGGTACCGGGCCGGCTGAGCGCTTCGTCGCTGCGATCGAGCGCTGGGTCCTCAAACGGTCATCGACAGTCGTGGTCATCCACGACCGGTTCATGGAGACGGTCGTCGAAGAGTTCGGTGTGCCGGCGTCGCGAGTGACCGTCATGCGGAACTGGACCCACGTCGAGCCGCCCGAGTTCGTCGACCGAGTCGGGGCTCGTGCGTCGCTCGGCTGGGCACCGGACGAGACGATCGTCCTTCACGCGGGGAACATGGGTGTGAAGCAGGGCCTGGGCAACGTCGTCGAAGCAGCTCGCTCCGTTCAGGACAGAGGTCTTCCCATCCGTTTCGTCCTCCTCGGTGACGGAAACCAACGAGAGTCCTTGCAGCAGCAGGCGGCTGGGATCGACAGCCTGCAATTCCTTGCGCCGCTCCCTGACGACGAATTCGCCGCTGCACTCAACTCCGCAGACGTTCTCCTGGTCAATGAGGCACCCGGCATCTCCGGCATGGCTGTCCCCAGCAAGCTGACCACCTACTTCGCGACCGGCGTTCCGGTGCTCGCCGCGTCGGACGAGGGGAGCGTCACTCGAGCCGAGGTGCTCGCTGCGAACGCAGGGATCGTTGTCGATGCGGGCAGGCCGACTCGGCTCGTGGACGGCGTGCTCTCGCTCATCCGAGACCCGACTGCGCGGGAGCGGTACGGAAGGGACGCTCGGAATTACCGAGCGGCTCACCTCACTGCGGCTGCTGCGATCGATCGATTCAAAAGTATTCTTCATGTGCTCCTCCCAGACCGGTTCGAATCCGGTTCTGCCGACAAGACAGGGACCAATTGACGAAGCGCGCGCTCATCACGGGCATCACCGGACAGGACGGCTCGTACCTGGCTGAGCTGCTGCTCCGCAAGGGGTACGAGGTGCATGGCCTGATCCGTCGCGCCTCGACGTTCAACACCTCGCGGATCGACCACCTCTACGTCGACCCGCACGAGTCGGGCGCGAAGCTGTTCCTGCACTACGGGGACCTCGGCGACGGTGCACGACTCGTCAGCCTCCTCAGCGAACTGAAGCCGGACGAGGTCTACAACCTCGCGGCGCAATCACACGTGCGGGTGTCGTTCGACGAGCCGGAACACACCGGTGACGTGACGGGTGTGGGCACGATGCGCATGCTCGAAGCGGTCCGGGTCTCCGGCATCCACACGCGCTTCTACCAGGCGTCCTCCTCCGAGATGTTCGGGGCGACCCCGCCGCCGCAGAACGAGGAGACGCCGTTCTGGCCGCGTTCTCCGTACGGTGCAGCGAAGGTCTACAGCTACTGGGTGACCCGGAACTACCGCGAGGCGTACGGCATGTTCGCGGTGAACGGCATCCTGTTCAACCACGAGTCGCCGCGACGTGGTGAGACGTTCGTCACCCGGAAGATCACCCGAGCAGTCGCGCGGATCAAGGCCGGCTTCGAGGACCACGTGTACCTCGGCAACCTCGACTCCGTCCGCGACTGGGGGTACGCCGCCGAGTACGTCGAGGGCATGTGGCGGATGCTGCAGGTCGACGAGCCGGACGACTTCGTCCTGGCGACCGGCGGTGACTTCACGGTCAAGGACTTCCTGACGACCGCGTTCTCCCACGCAGGCCTGAACTGGGAAGACCACGTGCGCTTCGACGAGCGGTACCTGCGACCGAGCGAGGTGGATGCGCTGGTCGGTGACGCGTCGAAGGCCAAGGAGAAGCTCGGCTGGGAGGCGACGGTCGACACCGCCGAACTGGCGAGGATCATGGTGGACGCGGACATCGCCGCCCTCGAGCACGAGGGCAGCCCGTGGATCGACACCGTCCGACTCGAGAGCTGGGGATCCTGATGACCACGACCGACTTCACTCCCGGTCCGATCAACCGGGCGGACCGCGTCTACGTCGCGGGACACCGCGGTTTGGTGGGCTCGGCGGTCTGGCGCAAGCTCGAGTCGGAGGGCATCACCGACATGGTCGGGCGGAGCTCCTCCGAGCTGGACCTGAAGGACCGCGGCGCCGTGTTCGCCTTCTTCGCCGAGCAGCAGCCGAAGCACGTCGTGCTGGCGGCAGCCAAGGTCGGCGGGATCATGGCGAACAACACCTACCCGCACGACTTCCTGAGCGAGAACCTGCAGATCCAGGTCAACGTGATGGACGCGGCTGTGGAGCACGGCGTCGAGCGGCTCGTCTTCCTCGGGTCGTCGTGCATCTACCCGAAGATGGCCGAACAGCCGATCCACGAGGACGCGCTCCTCACCGGGCACCTCGAGCCCACCAACGACGCGTACGCGATCGCCAAGATCGCTGGCATCCTGCAGGTGCAGGCCGTCCGGCGGCAATTCGGGCGCCCGTGGATCTCGGCCATGCCGACGAACCTCTACGGCCCGGGCGACAACTTCTCGCCCACCGGTTCGCACGTCCTGCCGGCCCTCATCCGCCGGTACGACGAAGCGGCACGAACGGGTGCGGCGCGCGTGGAGAACTGGGGGACGGGCTCGCCCCGTCGGGAGTTCCTGCACGTCGACGACATGGCGGCGGCGGTCTTCCACCTGATGGAGCACTACGACGGTCCGGACCAGGTCAACGTCGGGACCGGGTCCGACGTCACCATCAAGGAGATCGCCGAGACGATCGGCAGGATCGTCGGCTTCACCGGTGAGACGGTCTGGGACACCACCAAGCCGGATGGCACGCCGCAGAAGCTGCTCGACGTATCCAAGCTCGCGGATGCCGGCTGGACTGCGCAGATCGGCCTCGAGGACGGTCTGCGGAGCACCATCGACTGGTACCGCGAACACGTGGACACCGTGCGTCAGTGACGTGGGCTGGACACGGGGAACCGTAGGATCGCGTCATGTCCGACCTGCCCGAGTCGCGACGCACTGCAGCACACCGGGGATCCAGGGCCCGGATCGTCTTGTGGATCGTCCTCGCCCTCGTCCTGCTGCTCATCCTCACCGTCGCCTGGGTGGGAGTACGTGGTGCGCTCGCGAAGGGACACCTCGAACGAGCGGTCGGTGACGTCGACACACTGCGCTCCCAACTCACCGGTGGCGACACCGCCGCCGCGCAGAAGACCGCGAAGCACCTGGAGCGTGAAGCGGGGGCAGCTCGTTCGTTGACGGGTGATCCGATCTGGGGGGCCTCGCAGAACGTCCCGTTCTTCGGGGCCAACCTGCGCGCAGTCCGCCAAGTCTCCGTCGTCGTGGACGATGTTGCCCGGAACGCGGTGACCCCGGTCGCCGACGTCATCGGCGGTCTCGGAACCGACTCGTTCGCGCCGAAGAACGGCAAGGTCGACCTGCAGCCGATCGTGGACGCGCAGCCGGCCGTCGCGACGGCGACGACGACCCTGGCACGGGCGGACCGCGATGCGGACGCGATCGACACGAGTGACACGTTGTCCCCGGTGACGACCGCGGTTGCCGAGCTGCGGAACGCGTTGTCGTCCGCCTCTGCGCAGGTGACCACCGCGAACCGGGTCGTGCAGCTCGCGCCGGCGATGCTGGGCAACGACGGTGAACGGAACTACCTGCTGTTGTTCCAGAACAACGCCGAGTTGCGCGCGGGTGGCGGGATCCCGGGGGCCGTGGCGCTCCTCCAGACCGATGACGGTGCCATTCACCTGCAGAACCAGACGTCCGGTGGCTCGTTCGGTCCGTACGCGCAGCCGATCCTGCCGCTGACCCCGGACACGACTGGTCTGTACGGCAGCATCACCGGGAAGTACATGCAGGACGTCACCCTGACCCCGCGTTTCGACGTCTCGGCGAAGCTCGCTCGGGCCATGTGGAAGCAGAAGTTCGGCGAACAGGTCGACGGCGTGCTGGCGATGGACCCGGTGACGCTGAGCTACATCCTCGAGGCCACCGGCCCGGTGAAACTGCCGACTGGAGACACCTTGACGTCGGACAACGCGGTCAAGCTCCTACTGAGCGACGTGTACGCGAGGTACCCGGACCCGGTCGTGCAGGACGCCTTCTTCGCCTCCGCCGCCAGCGCGGTGTTCGACAAGGTCGCGAGTGGTGACTTCGACCCCCAGCAGTTCGTCTCCGCCCTGAGCCAGAGCACCGGCGAGGACCGACTGCGCCTGTGGAGCGCGGACCGGGCCGAGCAGCGCCGCATCAGCGGTACCGCTGTGGCCGGCGAACTCCCGACCGAGTCGGCGTTGTCACGAGAGTTCGCGGTGTACCTGAACGACGGCACCGGCTCGAAGATGGACTACTACCTCGAGAAGACCGTGTCAGTCGGCAGCTCAGTGTGCCGGAAAGACGGTCGTCCCACGTCGGTCGTCGAGGTCACCATCAAGAACACTGCACCCGCCGACGCCGCGACGAGCTTGCCCGAGTACGTCACGGGTGGCGGCGACTTCGGTGTGGAGCCGGGCAAGATCAAGACCCTGATCGCGACCTACGCGCCCGAGGGCGCGATCTTCCTCGGCGCAACCAAGGACGGCAAGACGACCGCTGTGCAGACGGCGACGGATGGCGGACACCCCGTGGCGCAGTTGCAGACGCTGCTCGCACCGGGCCAGAGCCTGACCTACCGCGTTGCCTTCCTCGGCGCGAGCAAGTACGCGAAAGCCCCCGTGCAGGCGAGCTCCACCCCGGGTGTCCGGCAGTCCGAGGCCAAGCCGATCGCGTTCGAGTGTGACCAGCCTCTCGCCGCCGGGTGAGCCCGCCGTCCCGTTAACGCGGATCGCGTGACCCCACTCCGGGGGTGATCGATCGCGGCTGTCCGACGTCACAGGCTGGTGATGCGGCGGTCAGGATTCGTGGGGTGCGACTGAACGTTCGCCTGACCTGGGATTTCCTCGTCGGATTCAGCCCGATGGCATCATGACGGCGACTCGGTCGCGCGCTCGTCCGGAATGAACACATGACGACCAATGACCGAAATCCACGCCATCTGGTACCGAGCTGTGAAAGTCCGGTAGATTGAGACAACTTCGCCATCACAACCGCCAGTTTCTTGGCCGGGGACAACCACGGGCGGATCAGCGGGCTCTGGGTGTCAGGGTCTGGATCTTCAGATCTTTAGGGGAACCACATGAAGAAGCTCATCGCTGCGGTGGTGCTGGCTGGGGCCGCACTGCTCGCCACGCCGACCGTCGCCAATGCCGCCGGTTACACGCCTGACTCCGACGTCTCCGTCTCCGGCACCGCTGTTGCCGGTGGTACCGCCTCCGTGAACTTCACCGAGGGTGCGTTCCAGGACAACGAGACCGTCAACGTCCAGGTCACCGGTGCCGGTGCGGTCACGCTCGGCGCGCTGCCGACCACGACCGTCTCGAAGACCTACACCGCTGCCTCCGACGGTTCACTCGCCGTCAAGGTCACCTTCCCGAAGGGCGCTTCGGGTACCTACAACCTGACCGCCACCGGCGCGACCTCGGGTGTCGTCGGCTTCGCCGCCTTCACCGTCGCCCCGGCTGACGCTGCTGCTGCTGTCCCCGCTGCGGGTGCTGGCTCCGGCACCGACGGCACCCTCGCCTTCACCGGTTCGACCGTGTCCGCCCTGGCCCTCTGGGTCGCCGGTGGCGCAGTCGTCCTCGGTGGTGGACTGCTGCTGGTCCGCGGCTCGGTCCGTCGCCAGCGCGAGTCCGTCTGAGTCTCGAGCTACTGAACGAAGCCCCCGGAGCGCATCGCTCCGGGGGCTTCGTCGTGTCCGCGCGTCAGTGACGCCGGCGGTGTGCCGCCCACGCGAGCGCCAGGATGCCCAGGACGGCTCCGAGGACCGCGCCCAGGCCGTTCGCCAGCACGTCGGCCACTGATGCGGTGCGAGCGGGCAGGAAGAGCGTCTGGCTGGTCTCGATGCCGACGCTGACGACCAGGCCCGCAGCCGCACCGGCCCACCACCACCGAGCGCCCGCGAGCAGGACCACGAGCAGACCCAGCGGGACGAAGAAGACCACGTTCGACAGCGACTCGATCGTGCCGTAGCCGAACCAGTCGGGGGCCCCGTGCCGATGGGCGATCGCGATCACCCGGTCGAGCGTCGGACCGGCTGCCGCGTCGACGGGTGAACCCCAGAACCCGACGAGCACCACCGCGACGCCGTAGGCGGCGGCGAGCCACGTCGCGACCCGACGGCTGCGGCCGGTGGCCGGGGCGCGCCCTGGATCGCGGGGACTGTCGGAGGTCACCCGACCGACGGTAGTGAGTCGGGCCTCCCGGATGGGCGTCTCCGTCATTCCGTGACGCATCTCGGAGGTCCGGAAAACGAGTACCCCGATCTGAAGCCTGTACCCCGGAAAGACGTCACACCGCCCCGGAAACCCGGGGGACGCCGATGGGTCGCATTGACGGAACCCGTGAATCAACGGGCATCGCTGGCGGTTCGGGCCGTGGTTCTCGTAGCGTTCTGGTGTCAGCAGATGTACCCCGGATCGTGAAGGAGAGCGACATGAGCATCACCGTCAACAACGCGACGCAGGCCGAGGTCACCCTCGACACCGACACGGTCGACACCATCGCGATCCTCGAAGCCGACGCGGCGACCTCGACCCGTCCGACCCGCGCGAAGGTCACCTGGGTGCAGGAAGACCAGGGCGAGTGGATCGCCGGCTACGGCGGGTACTTCGGCGGCAGCGTCGACAAGCGCGACGGCCGCTTCGTCGCCTCGGACACCTTCGGCCTGGTCGTCGGTGAGTTCGCATCGCTGGAAGAAGCGCAGACCAAGCTCGAGGACCAGCTCCACGTCATGCTCCCGTCTGTCATCCGACCGGTCGAGTAGGCGTCACCGGCGCCGTCGGCGCCCGTCCCACCATGCACCATCGGCGTCCGCGACGCCCGCAGCACCAGCACGCAGCACAGCCCGAAGGAGCACGACCATGAGCATGACCGCCGATCACCACCAGCAGACCGAAGTGACGCTGGACACCCGGACGATCGAGGTCATCGCCGAGATCGAGGCGCAGGTCGTCGCCGACACCGCGCCGGCTCGCGTCCGCATCAGCTGGGCGCAGCCCGACACCGGGCTCTGGGTCGCCAACTACGGCGGGTACTACGGCGGCACCGTCGACCGGCAGGGCACCCACTTCTTCGTCGCCGACACGTTCGGCGAGTACGTGGGGGACTTCCGCTCCCTCGACGAGGCCAAGGGGCGTCTGGCCGAGCGGCTGCACGTGCTGCTGCCCGACGTGATCCGGCAGGCTGTCTGACGCGCTGAGCCCCGCGAACCCCGAAACCCCACCGGATCCGGTGGGGTTTTCGCGTGCTCCGAGCGGGTGACGCGGGCCTGCGGGGCGGCTACCCCCACAACGAGTGGTCCCCCCTATTGGGGACCCGTCCCGTCCCCACTTCGGTATCGAGACCTGCCAGTATCGACCCGGCGCCACTGACCGTTCTCCCTGAACCGACGGCCGTGGATCAGGCGCCCGCATCGTCTCGACCCGAAAGTGATCATGCTGCCTGCTTCCCAGGGCACCGCTGTGCCTCGACGCCGTCTCGGCGTCCGAACCGTCGCCATGTTCGGCGCCGCGCTGCTCGCCGGCGTCGGGCTCTCGACGACCACTGCGGTCCTCGCCGCCGAGCCGGCGTCGGCCGTCGATGCGACCCAGAACGGTGCGCTGGTCTGTTATCCGCAGAACACGCTGTACGCGATCGACAGCACCGGCAAGGTCGTCGCCGTCGACATCAGTTCGGACGAATCCAAGGTCGGCCAGACCGCGGAGGTCACGAACCTCGGTGCGGGCGCGAACAACGGTCTCGGCATCTCGCGCGAGGGCGTTTCGATGTTCGCCGCAGCGAACGGTGGGACCGCGACGCTTCGTCAGTACGACCCGAAGACGGGCGTCGCCAGCGACCCGGTCGCGACCGACACGACACGGTCGGTGATCCGTGGTGCCGTGAACCCGGCAACGGGCATCTACTACTACGGTGACGGCACTGGTTGGCTCGGCGCGTACCGCCCCGCGACGGACACGACGCCGGCGAAGTACCTGGGTCAGGTCGGGCAGATCAACGGCCTTGCCACGCGGAACGCCGCCGACACCGCGAACGCGAACGGCGACTTCGCGTTCAGCTCCCGCGGACTGTTCTTCGTCGTCGCAGCGAACCACGTGTACCGCGTGAACACGAACGAGGTCCCGACGACGTCGGGCAACACGGCGATGACGACGACCGAGATCGCGACCCTGCCGTCCACCACCAACAGCCCCGGCATTGCGTTCTCCTCCGACGGCTTCCTGTACGTCTCGAACACGGTGACGACCAACCGGGCCCCCACCACCACGATCTTCCAGCTGGACCCGACGTCGGGAAAGGAAGTCCGCAACTTCCGCATCGTCGGTGATTACGCCGCGAGCGACCTCGCCAGTTGCAACTACGCCGACACCGTCACGGGTGAGTCGAGCGTCGACACCCGCTGGAACAGCGGTGACCAGTTCACGGTGTCGATCACCGGCGGCGGCATCACCCCGAACGCCGGGACGACCGGCACCAGCAGCGGCAGCGCCACGGGCATCCAGGCGCAGAAGGCGGGCGCGGTCCTGACCACGCCGAACAAGGACTACACGGTCACGCAGACCGCCGATGGCACCACGGACATGGCGAACTACGACACCACGTGGAAGGCCGTCGACCGGGGGACCAACGCGGTCATCGCGAAGGGCACCGGGAACACCGGCACCTTCACGTTCCCCGCCGCCACGACCGCCGACGGCACCGACGTCATGGTCACCTTCACCAACACGCTCAAGGCCGTCCACGTGACCACGACCTCGGACACGGGCAACACGCCGAACGGCACGAAGCTCACCGTGCCCGCGAAGGGCGTCCTGGCGAACGACAGCGGCACCGGCCTGTCCGTCGTGTCGAACACCACACCGGCCCACGGCACGGCGACGGTGAACCCCGACGGCTCGTACACGTACACCCCGGCCGACGGCTTCTCGGGCACGGACACCTTCCAGTACACGGCGAAGGACTCGTCCGGCCAGACGTCGACCAGCACCGTGACGATCACCGTCGCCCCGGCGGGTACCGACGACGCGTTCAGCGTGCACGCCGGCCAGACCGCCACCGCGGACGCCAAGACGGGTCTGCTCGCGAACGACCACGGCACCGGCCTGACGGTCACGGGCAACACGAAGCCCGCCCACGGTGACCTGACCGTCGAGAAGGACGGCTCGTACTCGTACACCCCGACCGCCGGTTACTCCGGCCCGGACTCCTTCACCTACACGGCGAAGGACGGCGACGGCGCGAAGATCTCCGGCACGGTCACCATCACGGTGCTGCCGACAGCGGTCGCCGACACGATCACCGCGACGGCGGGGGCCACCACCCCCGGCACCGCCCCCGGCCTGCTCGCCAACGACCTCGGCTCGGACCTGACGGTCACCGGCAACACCAAGCCCGCTCACGGTGACGTCGTCGTCGCGAAGGACGGCAGCTACACCTACACGCCCACGACCGGCTACTCCGGCCCCGACTCCTTCACGTACACCGTCACCGACGGCACCGGGGGGACCGACACCGTGACCGTGACCGTGAACGTCGCCCCGCTGGCGAGGGACGACACCGTCCGCGTCGCCGCCGGCACCACGTACACCGCCGACACCCGCGCCACCGGCGTCCTGGGCAACGACCTCGGCACCGGCCTGACGATCTCGTCGAACACGAAGCCCGCGCACGGCGAGCTCACCCTCGACAAGGCGACCGGTGCGATCACCTACACGCCGGCCGACGGCTTCTCGGGCACGGACTCCTTCCGGTACACCGCGACGGACACCGCCGGTGCGCCGACGACCGCCACGGTGACCATCACGGTCAACCCGACGATCGCGAACGACACCACGACGACGAGCGCCGGCACCCCGGTGAACGTCGACGTGCAGCACAACGACCGCGGCACGGACCTGGTCACCACGATCGTCACCGGCCCGGCGAACGGCACCGCCGTGGTCGCCGAGGACGGCACCGTCGAGTACACGCCGACGGGTGACTTCTCCGGCACCGACTCGTTCACCTACACCGTGACCGACGGCTCGAAGGTCACCACCGGCCCGGCGACGGTCACCGTCACCGTCAAGCCGGTTGCGAACGGCGACACGGTGGCGACGAAGTCCGGCGAGACGCTGACGATCGCGCCGACGACGCTCACCGGCAACGACAAGGGAACGAAGCTGACCGTCACCGACGCGGCCGCCGTCCCGGACGCCGACGGCACGACGCACGGCGACGTCGCGATCGACCCGACCACCGGCGTGATCACGTACACGCCGAAGCCCGGCTTCTCGGGCACCGACACCGTCACCTACACGGTGCGGGACGACTCCGGCCAGATCACGACCGGCACGATCACCGTCGTCGTCGGCCCGATGGTCACCCCGGACACCGCGACCGCCACCGCCGGCACCACGCTGACCGTGGGCGGGGACGGCGACGACCGCACGGGCGTGCTCGGGAACGACGAGGGCACGAAGCTCACCGCCACGGTCGACCTCGAGCCCGCGAACGGCGACCTCGAGCTGGCGGAGGACGGGTCGTTCACGTACACCCCGAAGGACGGCTTCTCGGGCACGGACACCTTCACCTACACGGCGAAGGACCCCTCCGGCGGGACGGCCACGGGTGTCGTGACCATCACGGTCAAGCCCGGCACCGAGTCTGACGAGATCGCGGTCAAGGCAGGCGGCAGCAAGACGGTCACCTCCGCCGACCTGACCGGCAACGACCACGGCACCGGCCTGTCCGTGCTCGACATCCCCGTCGGCAAGAGCGGCACGAACGGCACCGCGGTCCGGAACGACGACGGCACCGTCACCTACACGCCGAAGCCCGGCTTCTCCGGCACCGACGAGTTCACGTACACGGTCACGGACCGCAACGGCCTCACGAACACCGGTACCGTCTCCGTCCGGGTCACACCCGTCACGGCGGGTGGCTCCACGACCACCGACGCCGACGGTTCCATCACCGTCCCGGCCGACAAGGGCGTGCTCGACGGCGCCACCGGCACCGACCTGCACGTCACGGACAACACCGACCCGTCGCACGGTGACGTCGTCGTCGACAAGGACGGCGGGTACACCTACACGCCGAAGCCCGGCTACTCCGGCCCGGACTCGTTCGACTACACCGTCACCGACGGCGCCGGTGGCACCACGACCGGCACCGTGACGATCGTCGTCTCCCCGAAGGCCGTCGCCGACACCGCGACCACCACCGCCTCGACCCCGGTCGACGTCGTGGTCACGGGCAACGACTCCGGCACGAAGCTCGCCGTCACCGCGGTCACCAAGCCCGGTCACGGCGAGGCCGCGAACACCGGCACCGGCACCACCGGCACCGTCACGTACACGCCAGCCGACGGCTTCTCCGGCACGGACACGTTCACCTACACGGTGACCGACCCGACCGGCGGCACTGCGAAGGCGACCGTCACGGTGACGGTCAAGCCCGTCGCCGTCGCGGACACCGTGCGCACCAGCGCCGGCACTGCGCTGGCCATCGCCGGCACGACGCTGACCGCCAACGACCACGGCACGACGCTCACGGTCACCGGCCACGGCGACGCCGCGCACGGCACCGTGACGAAGGGCACCGAGCCCGGCTCGCTCGTCTACCTGCCGAAGAAGGGCTTCTCCGGCACGGACACGTTCACGTACACCGTCACGGACGGCTCCGGCCAGACCACGACGGCGACCGTCACCGTCCTGGTCGGCACCATGGCGACCCCCGACACCGGCCGCACCGCCACCAACGGCACCGTGACCGCGACCGTCGGCACGGGCGTCCTCGCCGACGACGAGGGCACCGACCTGTGGGCGAAGCTCGACCGCAAGCCGGCACACGGCTCCGTGGCGCTGGCGAAGGACGGCTCGTACGTCTACACGCCGGAGCACGACTGGTCCGGCATCGACACCTTCACCTACACGGCGGTCGACCACGACGGCAACACCGCGACCGGCCTCGTGACGATCACCGTCACCCCGACGGCGACGAACGACAAGGCAGCCACGAAGGCCGGCAAGTCGATCACCGTCGCCGGCCCCGGCGTGCTCGGCAACGACCACGGCAGTGACCTGACGGTCGTGACCTCCGGCACGGCGGGGCACGGCACGGTCTCGATCGCCGCGGACGGCACGTTCGTCTACACCCCGGCGAAGGGCTTCTCCGGCACCGACACCGTGACCTACCGGGCACAGGACGGCTCGGGTCAGCAGGTCGACGCCACCGTCACCGTCACCGTCGGCATCGACGCGACGAAGGACGCCGGCCACACCATCGCCGGCACCCCGATCTCCCGCGACGCCGCCCACGGTCTGCTCACCAACGACCAGGGCACCCGCCTCACCGCAGCGCTGGACCGCAAGCCGGCCCACGGCACGGTGACGGTCCAGCCCACCGGCGCGTACGTCTACACCCCGGCCGCCGGCTTCACCGGCACGGACACCTTCACCTACACGGTGACGGACGCCTCGGGGCAGACCACCACCGCCACCGCCACGATGACGGTCGTCGCCGCCGCGGTCGCGAAGGACGACTCCGCCACCGGGACCGTCGGGCACCAGGTCACGATCGACCCGCTCGACAACGACTCCGCCTCGGGCGGTGCCACCTTCGAGACGGGCACCCTGCACCTGATCGACCCGGAGACGGGCAAGCAGTCCGACCGCGTCGTCGTCAGCCACGAGGGCGCCTGGACCGTCCGCGACGGCAAGGTCGTCTTCACCCCGGCGAAGGGCCACACCGGCACCACCTTCATCGGGTACGCGGTGACGGACAGCAACGGCCAGACGGTGACGGCGACCATCACGGTCACCTACCCGACCGGCATCGCGGCAGCGGTCCACACCGCGGAGCTCGCCTTCACCGGTGCGACCGGCCTCGTCGGCCTCGGCCTCGCGGCGATCGCACTGCTCCTGGCCGGCGTGCTGCTCGTGACGCGTCGCCGCATCGCGGCGGGCATCGCAGCCACCCCGGGGATCCGACGCGGCGCGCGTCCGTAACCACCGCGGTCGACCGGGAGGCCCGGATCACGTCAGCCGACAGGCGCACGTGATCCGGGCCTCCCGTCTTCCTGCCGTGGTCGCGTCCGACGCACGCCGTCACGCGGGGTGGTGCGGCTCCGCCGCTCGCTAGCCTCGGAGGATGAGCGACCGACCCACCGCACCCGGCCGACCCACCGCGATCGTGACCGGTGGGACCAGCGGCATCGGACGCGCCGTCGTCGAGGAGCTCCGCCGGACCCACGAAGTGATCGCCGTCGGGCGTGACCGCGTGCGGCTCGACGAGGTCGGGGCGCTCGACCACGTCACCGCCGTGCAGCTCGACCTGACCGACGCCGCCGGGTTCCCGGCCTTCGCCGACTCGGTACCGGAGCTCGACGTCCTGGTGCACAACGCAGCGATCGTCGAACGCCTGCGTGTCGAGGACGCCCGCGCCGAGGACTGGCAGCGCGCCTTCGCCACCAACGTCATCGCGCCGGCCGAGCTCAGCCGGGTGTTCCTGCCACACCTGCGCCGGGCCGCCGGGTCGGTCGTCGTGATCAGCTCGGGCGCCGCTCGACGGGCCGTGCCGAACAGCACCGTGTACTCCGCGTCGAAGCACGCGCTGCAGGCCGTCACCGACGGACTCCGCCAGCAGGTCAGCGCCGACGGGATCCGGGTGAGCGCCGTCGCGCCGGGACCGACCGACACCCCGCTCGCGCACACCGGCGATCGGTACGGTCCGGCCGACCCCGACGTGGTGCGGAGTGAACCATCCACCGTCGCCTCGGCCGTGCGGTTCGTGATCGACGCCCCGCGGGACTCTCAGATCGCCGAACTGTGGGTGCGTCCGAGCGTCGAGTAGGGCGGCGTCTCGCTGGCTACGCCACCGGTTCGATGAGCTGCGGGCCGTCGTTCTTCACGCTGTTCACGGTGCGGGCGACCTCGTACTGCTCCAGGCCGGCCGCGACCGTCAGTGACTCGTGGTCGAGCAGGGCCAGCAGGTCGTCGGTGCCGAGGCCCCCGGCGCCACCGGTGCCGCCGCCGAGCCAGTCGTCGTAGCCGTCGGGCGTCAGGAACGCCGGCATCCGGTCGTGCACCTCGCCCGGGGCCACGTGGGCGTCGCGCGTGATGATCGCCAGCGACAGCCGCCACTTGTCCGGGTCGCCATCGGGCTTGGTCGGGTCCGGCCAGGCACTCACGACCCCGGCCATCGCCAGGGCACCGCCGGGCTCGTGCACGAAGTGCGGCTCCTTGCCGTCCTCGCGCACCACCCACTCGTAGTAGCCCTGCGCCGGCACGATGCACCGGTTCGTCGCGAAGGCCCGCTTGAACATGCCGCTCGTCGCGACCGTCTCGATACGGGCGTTGATCGGCTTCGGGCGCTGCTTCTGGAAGTCCTTCGCCCAACTCGGCACGAAGCCCCAGCTGATCTGCGGCAGCTCGCGTTCGCCGTGCCGCTGGCGCACCGCGGACACGGGGTCGGTCGGGGCGACGTTCCAGCTCGGCACCAGGCCGGTCCCCACGACGCCGGTGTCCTGGTCGACGTGCTCGGTCCGGCCGGCGAGCTCACCGAGGAGCTCGGGCAACAGATCGGCCGTGGTGTCGGAGACGACGAACCTTCCACACATGCGCCCAGTGTGCCCCGTGCCCCCGACAGTCGCGCGGGCGGGGCTGTTGCGTCGTGTCGGCCTGTTCCCTTGTCCCGTTCCGCTTCGTGAACAGAAATGGTCGGGTCCCGTCACGCCACCCGACCATTTCTGCTCACGAAGTCGGGCCGGCGGGGACCTCGAACGGCTCGGCGGCCTCGGCGGCGACCCGCGCGCGTTCGGAGCGGCCGAGGCGGACGACGTACTCGGGCAGCACGAGGACGTAGAGCGCGACGGACACCACGGGCCACCAGGGCGCGACGTCGAGCAACGGGCCAGCACCGACGGCGGCGACCCCTGCCCCCAGCAGCGGGGTGACGCGGGCGAGCGTGCCGATCAGGCCGCGGCGGAGCAGGACCGTGTCGGTGCGGACCGCCTCGCGGTCGTCTGGACGGACGGGGCGTGGCCGTCGCAGCAGGTACGGCTGCACCGACCACCGCACCGAGTTCTGCCACGAGGCCCGCACCTGCCGCCCGTTGATCGTCGCCGAGGGGTCCGGCGGGCGCCGCGTCGAGAAGCACGCGAACGTGAGCAGGCCCACGCCGGCCGCCAGCAGCACGATGGCCGCCACGCTGCGGAGCGGAGGCTGTGCGGTCCAGCCGAGCCGGGCCTCCAGGACGAGCATGCCGACCAACGCGACCACGGCTGCTGCGCCGGACCACGCTGCCGCGCGGCGGACACGACGCGGGTCCAGCACGTCGTCGACGTGCCGGAAGAAGATCCGCCAACCGAGTGCGAACACGGATCAGTCTCCGGGCAGCGAGAGCTTGCTGCCCTTCGGGGTGCCGGGCCGGCCGCGGGCGGGCGGTGCCGGCGGGACGGGCGGGAGCGCCTCGGCCTCGACGCGCAGCTGCTCCTGACGGCCGAGGGTGCGGATGCCCATGACGCCGGTGCCGCTCGAGATGACGAGCCACATGAACCACACACCGAGGAGCACGATCATCCGGTCGCCGTCGACGGGGAACGTGAGGACGAAGACCACCGTGCCGAGGACGAGACCCACCCAGCTGGCAAACTGCAGGAACGAACGGGTGGCGAAGCGGACGATCTGGTCGCGGCTCTCCAGCAGACCGTGGAGCACGGCATCGCGGTGCTGCGGCTCCACCGCCGGAGGGTTCCTGCCGTAGTAACGGGCGATGGCCTCTTGCGTGCGCCAGCCGATGCCCGGGATCGGTGGGACGGCCCATCCCTTCGGGCCGACCGGCGTCATCGATGCGCCGAAGCACCCGAAGCCGGCGGCCACCACGACCGCGATGACGACACCGGCGGGACCGGGAACGGGGTCGTCCAAGCGGTCCAGGAGCACGCCGACGAACAGCAGCACGACGAACGCGGTCGCCGCGACGATCGCGCCGACGAGCACCATGCGTCGGCGGATGCGCTCACCGATGACCTCGGGCAGTCGCTCCCGGTACACCTGCCACCCGATCTTGAACACGTGTCATGTCTTCCCGGGCGCGGGGTGTCGTGGGCCGGGCGCTCGGTACTTCGTGAGCAGAAATGGTCGAGTGCGCTCGTGGGGCCCGACCATTTCTGCTCACGAAGTTCACGAACGAAGTGCGCCGCGGGCACCCCGCGGCACGCCCGCGGACACGCCCGGCGGCGCGGGCACGCGCTGGCGCCCGGCCCCGGCACCCCGGGCACGCGCAGCACACGTCCAGGTGGGCGCGATGGCCTCGGCTCCATGAGTCTCGACATCGTCTACACCGCAGCCGCCCACGCCACCGGAGGCGGCCGCGACGGGCACGTCCGCAGCGAGGACGACCGGCTCGACCTGGACACCCGCCCGCCGAAGGAGATGGGCGGCAGCGGCGAGGGCACCAACCCCGAGCAGCTGTTCGCCGCCGGGTACGCCGCGTGCTTCCTCGGTGCACTGCACGCCGCGGGCAAGGAACTCGACCTCGACACCACCGGCGCCGAGGTCTCCGCCGAGGTCGGCATCGGCGGCGCCGGCAACGGCACCTTCGGCCTGGCGGTCGAGCTCGACGTCTACGCACCGGCCGCCCCGCAGGAGCAGCGCCAGCGCCTGGCCGAGCGCGCGCACGAGATCTGCCCGTACTCGAACGCCACCCGCGGCAACATCACCGTCGCGCTGTCGATCGTCGACTAGCGTTCCGGCGTGGTCACCGACGAGACGCGCTGCCCCTGCCTGAGCGGCAATCCCTACGGCGAGTGCTGCGGCCCCCTGCACCGCGGAGCGGCCGCACCGACCGCGGAACGCCTGATGCGCTCACGCTTCAGCGCGTTCGCGCTGGGACTGCCGGAGTACCTGCTGCTCACCTGGCACCCGCGCACCCGACCGGCGGCCCTCGAGTTGGACGCGTCCCAGCGCTGGACCCGGTTGGACATCCTGACGACGACCTCGGGAGGCCCGTTCGACTCCCAGGGCACGGTCGCGTTCCGCGCGTGGTGGCGTTCCGACGACGACCGCGGGACGCTCGAGGAGACGAGCGAGTTCGTCCGCGAGCAGGGACGATGGTTCTACGTGGACGGTGTCGTCGCCTGACGGCTCCGCACCACGCCAGCTGACAGGAGTCGACATGCCCGCACGCGACCTCACCCGCTTCGGCGGCCGGACCACGGCCGCCGAGGTCGTCGACGGCCTCGACCTGACAGGACGCACGGCGATCGTCACCGGCGCCGCGTCCGGCATCGGGGTGGAGACCGCCCGAGCACTCGCCGGAGCCGGGGCGCGCGTGACGCTCGCCGTGCGGGACGTCGACGCCGGCCGACGGGTCGCGGACGACATCGCCCGGTCGACGGGGACGGACGCACCGGCCGTCGTCGAACTGCACCTGGACCGCCCGGGCTCCGTCGAGGCGTTCACCGCAGCGTGGTCGGGGCCGCTCGACGTCCTCGTCGCCAACGCCGGCATCATGGACGCGCCCGAGTCGTACACGCCCGCCGGGTGGGAAGCGCAGTTCGCCACGAACCACCTCGGGCACTTCGCCCTCGCGGTCGGGCTGCACGACGCCCTGGCGGCCTCGGGTTCGGCCCGCATCGTCTCGGTGTCGTCGAGCGGCCACGGCGGTTCGCCCGTCGTGTTCGACGACCTGTTCTTCCGCCGGCGCCCCTACGAACCCGGACTCGCCTACGGCCAGTCGAAGACCGCGAACGTGCTGTTCGCCGTCGCTGCCGGCCGGCGGTGGGCCGCCGACGGCATCACCGCGAACGCCCTGATGCCCGGCGGGATCTGGACCGGGCTGCAGAAGCACTGGGACCCGGAGGTCCTCGCCGCCACGAAGATCGCCGCCGCCGACGCCGTGAAGACCCCCGAGCAGGGAGCCGCGACCTCGGTCCTGCTCGCCACCGCACCGGAACTCGACGGGATCACCGGCCGCTACTTCGAGGACTGCCACGAAGCAGCGGTGGTCGAGCGGATCGAGGACGGCCTGCACGGCGTGCTGCCCTGGGCGCTCGACCCTGACCAGGCCGACCGGCTGTGGGACGTGTCCGTCGCCCTGCTCGACGCCGAGGCGCGGTCCCGCGGCTGACCGCGGGTCGCCGGTGTCGTCGTCGGCTAGCTGCTGATGACGGCGGGCAGGCCGACAGCCGAGCGCATCGCACGACGGACGGCGGCCTCGTCGGGCAGCAGCTCGTCCTCGTCACCGGTCAGGAAGAAGCGGATCTGGCCGATGGCCTGCTCGGTGAGCATGTCGAGACCGTTCAGCACCCGGCCGCCCGCACCGGCCCAACGCGACGCGACGGCGGTCGGCCACGGCTCGTAAGCGACGTCGAACAGCACGGCGTCCGACCCCGACGGCACCAGCTCGAGTGGGTCGGCCGCACCGCCGGGAAGCGTCGACAGGACGAACCCGTGGCGGGTGCCGGGCAGGTCGGTGAGCGGCAGGACCTCGAGCGAGACGCCGAGCCGCACGGCCAGCTCCACGAGCGACCCGGCCTTCGCGGTGTCGCGCAGGAACACCCGCACGAGTGACGCCCCGAGCCGCACGGTTGCGGACAGGGCGCTCGCCGCGGTCGCCCCGCCGCCGAGGATCGTGGCCTCGCCGGGAAGGTGCCCGAGGGCCTCGACCGGACGGACGAGCCCCTGGACATCGGTGTTGGCACCCGCACGGACGATGCTGTCGCCCTCGTGGCGGAACGCCACCGTGTTGGCGACCCCGAGCTCATCGACCAACGGGGTCGTGCGGTCGAGGAGCGGCAGCACCTCGCGCTTGAGCGGCATCGTGAGACTCAGCCCGCGCCATCCGGGACCCAGCCCCGCGACGAACTCGTCGAGCCCACCGGACGCGACCTCGTGCCTCCCGTACGACCACCCCAACCCGAGCGC
Source organism: Curtobacterium sp. PhB190 (assembly GCF_004365385.1). Classification (NCBI taxonomy): domain Bacteria; kingdom Bacillati; phylum Actinomycetota; class Actinomycetes; order Micrococcales; family Microbacteriaceae; genus Curtobacterium; species Curtobacterium sp. PhB190. Next base: position 41,532 of record NZ_SODN01000016.1, read on the forward strand.
GTCGTAGGCCGCTTCGTGGAGCGTGGGGGAGAGCGAATGCGCGATGGGGGAGCCGAGCACCGCGAGGCGCGTGCGGTCTGGATCTGGGACGGCCACGATCACCCAGCCTATCCAGCTGAATTCCTGTACGCCCCGTTAGGTTAGGCTACCCTTCGTGATCCGCTCATCCCTTCGTCTCCGACGTGTCCTCGCCGCTGCGGGTGCCGTCGCCGCAGCCTCCCTCGTCCTCGCCGGCTGTGCCTCGGGCTCCGGCTCGTCCACCGACACGGCTTCGTCCGGCTCGTCCGACGGCGCCTTCCCGGTGTCCATCACGACCGGCCTCGGCACCACGACGATCGACTCGCAGCCCAAGCGCGTCGTCGCCCTCGGCTGGGGTGACGCCGAGACCGCGCTCGAGCTCGGCGTGCAGCCGGTCGGCGCGAGCGACTGGCTCGCCTTCGGTGGCGACGGCGTCGGACCGTGGCTGAAGGACGCGTACACGAAGTCGCCGAAGATCATCCAGACGCTCGAGCCGAGCTACGAGGACATCCTCAAGCTCAACCCCGACCTGATCCTCGACGTGAAGTCGTCTGGCGACAAGGACCGCTACGACAAGCTGTCCGCGATCGCGCCGACCGTCGCGATCCCGAAGGGCGGCGAGAACTACCTCGCCTCGACCGAGCAGCAGACCACGATGATCGCGAAGGCGCTCGGCAAGGAGTCCGAGGGCAAGAAGCTGCTCTCCGACCTCGACGACGCCTACGCCACGGCGCGCAAGGCCCACCCGGACTTCGAGGGCAAGACCGCCGTCGTCGGTGCGTACAGCTCCGAGGGCTTCGGGGCGTACGCCTCCACGGACAGCCGCTCGTCGTTCATGAAGAACCTCGGGTTCACGATCCCGTCGGCCATCGACAAGGAAGCCGGCAAGGCGTTCTCCGTGACGCTGTCCGACGAGAACCTCGACCTGCTCGACGCCGACCTGACGCTGGTCCTGCCGATCTACGTCGACGCGTCGAAGGCCGAGGCTGACCCGCTGTTCCAGAAGGTGCCGTCGGTCGAGGCTGGCCACTACATCGTCTTCGACGACAAGGACGTGTCGTCGGCGTTCTCGATGGGCACCACCGCTGCGATCGAGTGGGCGCTCGACAAGCTGCCGGCCCAGTTCGAGGACAAGCTCGGCTGACCTGGCCGGTCTTCACCCGCGAAAGCGACAGGGTGCCGCCGATGTTCGGCGGGTGGATTCAAGTGGTCGGTGCAACACCGCCTGTCAGTGACGCCGAGAGTAGCTCGTCGAGAGCTTCTCTCGGCGTCATGGCGTCGAGGCGT
>NZ_SODN01000017.1:0-40253 GCF_004365385.1 Curtobacterium sp. PhB190
CACCGCACAGATCAAGTAACACCCCACGTACTCCGGCTGTGCATGGCAGACCGGAACGGCCAACGCCCCGTCGCTCGCGACGGGGCGTTGCTCGTGCGTGGGGACACCGGGTCAGCGAGCCCGTGCCCGGTACGCACCTGGCGCAGTTCCACAGGCGCGGGTGAAGTGCACGTAGAAACTCGACTGCGACCCGAATCCTGCAGCGTGCGCGATCTCCGACGTCGTCATGGACGTCGTCGCGAGCAACCGCTGCGCCTCGGCCACCCGGCACCGTGTCAGGTACTCGACGATCGTGGTGCCGACGTCCTGTCGGAACACCGACATCGCGTAGTGCGGGTGCAGGTGTGCGGCCGCTGCGACGTCAGCGACCTCGATCGGTTCGCGGAACCGGTCGACCACGAACCGCACCATGTCGATCACGCGGTGCATGGCATCCACGGTGCCGTGCCCGCCGCCGGGCCGCAGGTCAACGGCATCGCGGTGGTGCCGGAGCAGGCGACGCACGAGCGCCTGCGCCTCGAGGTTGGCGATGATCTCCGCACCGTCGTCCTCGAAGTCCTGCTGCCACGACCCGAGCATCGACTCGACGTCACGCCCGGCAGCTGCGGTCGGCACGACGACCGGGCGGTTCAGGAGCATCGCTCCGAGGTCGTGGTCGGGCAGTCCCCACGACAGCACCTCGGCCAGCGGGATGTGCACCCAGCGGAACTCGCCCGTGCCGGTGCCGTCACCCACGAGCTGGTGCGGGGTCCAGCCCCAGAACAGTGCGATCTCGCCCGCGTGCACACTGACCGGCGCCCCGCCGAACCGGTAGTCCAGGTGCCCGTCGAGCACCAGGTTCATCTCGAGGTCGTCGTGCCGGTGGGACGACGACATGAGCGGGGCAGGGCCGCGGTGGCTCCAGTACGCCGCTTCCATCGTCTCCACGTCGAGCACGATGCTGAGCCTACGTCAGTGAGCCTTTCCCCACACAGGACCTCCGTCAGGGGGTCGCCTGACGAGACCAGTAGTCGGCTCTGATGACCAGGAGTTCCCCGTCCGCTTCCGAACTCAGGTTGACGGTGCGCGGGTCCCACAGTGTCCCGCGCTGACGAGCTTGCGGAGTCATCCCCAAGCTCGTCGCGAGGTCCTGCGGGCTCACTCCCTCGGGCGGTCGGACCGAGAGCACGGCCCAGCACCCACCAGAAGCGCACTCCTTCTCTTCCGTGATCAGCTCGCTGCCCGCGGGCAGTGAGACCGAGGAAGCGGGTGGCACATCCCCCTCGGTCGCGAACGCGAACAGGGACACGAGGCGAACACCGGCGAGCAACGCGACGAGCGCAAGCGTCACCACGACCATCACCACGACCGATCGCTTCAGTCTCCCTGTGGCCGTCACGAGCGCCACCCTACGGCCTTGGCGCAACAGCCTGTCCTGGTACTCACCCGACGGTGTGGAGTACTTCGATGCCCATGGAGCCGACGCGCGGTCGGTACCGGACGAGCGCGACTCGTGCCCCGTGCATCTCTCCGAGCTCCTGGTGGCGCGATCGGTCCACGTGACGCACGACCGCTGCCTCGCGTGAGGCCTCGCGGTGCACACTGATCGAGAGGTGGGCCGTGTTCCTGATGAAGGCCATCGGAGGCGCGGCACCGCCGTGGAGCGCCGAGGCAGCCTCACGCATCCGGACACGGATCGGCCGCAGGGTGTCGTCGTCGAACCCCTGCACGAAGATGCCGGCCGCCGATCCTCCAAGGCCGTCGAGCCGGACTCGGTGGTCGAGCGCGCCGCGCGAATCCTCGACGACGTCGATGTAGTGCTCGAGCGTCGCACGGTCGATCCGATCGCGGTACGGTTCGAGGCTCGTGATCGTGAGGTGCACGTCCTCGACTCCGTACACGTGTTGCGTGCCGTCGTACGCGGCGGCCAGTTCATCCGCCACGCCAGCGATCCGCTGAGCGAGTGGCCTCGGAGGGAGCAGCACCAGGCTCAGACCCCAGCGCGGATCACCGTCCACCGGTTCACGGTCGAGCTGCAGGTCACCAACACGCAGCCGCTGACGGGCACGTTCCCAGAGCACGTCGTACTCCTCACGACTTGCCACAGGCGCCGCCGTCTACTTGTCCCACGCCGTCACGGACGCGAGACCTCGGACGGCACGTTCCTCATCGAGCAGCTGCTGCACCACCTGGCTCTTCGCTGCCGTGTAGGCACGACCGTCCGACGATCGCGCTGCTCGGGTCTTGACCTCCCGGTACCGCGCAACGGCGGTCGGGTCGCGCAGCAGCTTGTCCCGGAAGAGCCGTTGGTTGCACTCGTCCCACTGGTCCGAGGCGAAGGCGTGGAGGATGTGGGTCCTCGCCCCGTCTCGCTCTCGGGTGTACACCCCGTGGTTCTTCGGACCGGAACGGTGCTGCGTGTAGCCCGTCGCCGCGAGCAACGGGCCGAGCGCCAACGGATCCGTGTCGACTGCGACCCGGACCGCGATGTCGATGACCGGCTTCGCTTCGAGGCCCGGGATGGCCGTGCTGCCGATGTGTTCGACCGCGAGCACGCGGTCTCCGAGCGCGGCGACGAGCCGCGACGCCTCACGCTGGTAGTCCGTCTTCCAGGAGTCGCGGTGTGCTTCCAGCTGCACCGCGGGAGGCTCTCCCCCGGACCGGATCGTGGCCATCGCCGCTGGCCACATCGCGTCCAACCGCGGTCCCCAGGGATCCGCCATCACGCCGCTCTGACGGAGTTCGACCACCTCGGACGCGGGGAGCCACTTCCAGGCCATCACCTCGGCCGGAGCTGGCCGCACGGTCGAGCGGGCAGGTTCCCGGACGGTGAAGAGATCCACCAGCGCAGAGTCCTCGGTGAAGCGACCGACCCACTGCAGCGCGTCGGGCGCGACCTCGAGGGCGGTCTCCTCGCGCAGTTCACGGCAGGCCGCCGCTGTCCCCGACTCGCCGGCGAGCGCGCTGCCACCGGGAAACTCCCACCCGTGCGCGAACTCCTTCGTCGGAGCTCGTTGCGTGACGAGGATGGTCCCGTCGGCGCGGTGGACGCAGATCGTGACCACGAGGTGGAAGGACCCGGCGGGCCAGCCGCTGTCGCCTCGCCGGAACGTCGCGCCCGTCGCTCCACCGCTCGCATCGACCACGTCCCACCACTCGTCCACGACCGCCAGCGTACGACGACCGTCGCGACCCGGGTCGTGCCAGCGGGCGACTCAAGGTCGCCGAGACCCCGCAGCGACGACGGCGACCAGACCGCGCCAGTCGGGGTGGTAGTCCTCGTCGACGGCCGCACGGCTCTCCGCGTAGACAGAGGCGACGCGCAACGCCAAGGACGGGCTCAGCGCTCCGGACAGTGCCGTCTGGCTATCGGCCGCGGCGAGGTCCGTGCCGGAGCCGAACCGGTGGTGCACCGTCCCCTCCCGCTGGTCGGCGAGGACCATGCTGTGCACGAGCGCCTCGCGGACCACCCCGAGCACGAGGTGCAGCCCGATGGCGTCAGCTCCGCGCCCGAATCGTGTGGCAGCCAGCGCGAGATCGAACCGCTGACTGTTGTCCGGAGGCTCCGGCGGAAGCTCCAGAGTCGCACCTCGCGTCGCGAGGTCCACGCGGCGACCGTCCGCGAGCACGATGCGAACGTGCTGCACCCCGTCGTCGAGGGTGCTCTGCCACGCCCACGGCTCACCTCCGAGGAGTGTCCCCGCCTCGACGTCCGCAACGAGATCGAGCTCGACGTCGAGGTCGCTCCACGGATCCAGCTGGTCGGGCGTGAGGACGGAGCCGTACGGACGGACCGCGCCGACCGCCGGGTCCGTGCGGAGCCTCTCCAGGAGCGACTGCTGCCAGTGCATCACCGAACCCTACGAGCTCCACGCCATGAGCGGGGCCGGGCCACGGTGGCTCCAGTACGCCACTTCCATCGCCCCGACGTCGAGCTCGATGTCGAGCACGACGTCGAGACCACGTCAGAGCCCCTTCCGTCTGTTCGTCTCCCAGTACCCCAGCACCAGCTCGTCGCCCGGCGGCAGCTCGCGTTCGACGAGCCGGAAGAGTCGCCGCGCCTGGCGCTCGGACGAGCGCGCCGCGGCCTCGGTCGGCCATCCCGCCTCCACCGAGTAGTCCTCGTTGAACTCGGCGGCCCACCGCAGTACTTCGTCGCGGACCGTCTCCGACAACGCCGGTCTCCCCTCTGGGCACAGGCCGTCCTCGTCCCAGAGCGGCCAGTCGACGCTGTACTCGTTCATCAGTCGCTAGCGCACCGGACAACACTCGCACACCGGCCACGGACCGATCCGAGGATCCTGGAACCCCACCGTCCGAAGCCGGAGGACCGCACACCCCCGCGCTTCCTACCGTCGACACATGACCAAGATCACCATCATCGGCGCCGGCGGCTTCGTCTTCCCCTTCCGCCTCATCGGCGACCTCGTCTCCTTCCCCGCCCTGCAGGACGCGACGTTGCACCTCATGGACCTCGACGCGGGCCGGGTCGCCCGCACCGCGACGGCCGCCCGCGAGCTCGTCGCCCACCACGGCCTCGGTGTCGAGGTCCTCGAGACCACGGACCGCCGTGCGGCCCTGGCGGGTGCCGACGTCGTCATCATCACGTTCCAGGTCGGCGGCGTCGAGTCGTACAAGTGGGACGTCGAGATCCCGCGCAAGTACGGCATCGACCAGGCGGTCGGCGACACCGTCGGCCCGGGTGGTGTCTTCCGGTTCCTGCGGTCGGTCCGCGCCTACGAGGACATCGCCCGCGACGCCCTCGAGCTCTGCCCGGACGCCCAGTTCATCAACTACGCGAACCCGATGGCGATGGCCACGGCGTTCCTCAACGCGAAGGGGCTCCGGACGGTGGGGCTCTGCCACAGCGTGCAGGGCACGACCCGCATGCTGGCGCGCACGCTCGGCGTGCCGTACGACGAGGTCGAGTTCGTCAGCGCCGGCATCAACCACCAGGCGTGGATCCTCGAGTTCACGCGTCGCAACGGCGAGGACCTGTACCCGCGTCTGCGCGAGGTGATGACGGCGAAGCACCAGCGGGGCGTCGCGGCGTCCGACCTGCACGACGACGACGGCGACCACAGCGAGGCGGCTGCCGCGGCGAGCAACTACGAGGGCGGCAACGAGCAGGTCCGCACCCAGCTGATGCGCTCGTTCGGGTACTTCGAGACCGAGTCGAGCCACCACGCCAGCGAGTACGTGCCGTACTTCCGCAAGGACCCGGAGACGGTGCTCGAGTACATCCCGGAGCGCTGGGACTACTACGAGATCTGCCTGGCGCACGACGAGCAGGGCGACGTGGACACGCAGCTCGAGAAGCTCAAGGCCGACCTGACGCCGAGCGTCGAGTACGGCGCGAGCATCGTGAACGCGATCGTGACGGGTGTGCCGGCGGTGGTCTACGGCAACGTGCCGAACGCCACGGGCGTCATCCAGAACCTGCCGTCCGACGCCTGCGTCGAGGTCGCGTGCCTGGTCGACGGCAAGGGGGTGCAGCCGACGTCGTTCGGTGAGCTCCCGCCGCAGCTCGCCGCGATCAACCGCACGAACACGAACGTGCAGACCCTGGCGGTGCGTGCTGCACTCACGGGCAACGTCGAGCACGTCCACCACGCGGTGGCTCTGGACCCGCTGACGGCGGCGCACCTGACGCTCGACCGCATCGCCGAGATGACCGACGAGCTCCTGCACGCCCACGCGGCGCTCCTCCCCGAGTCGCTGCGTCCGGCGGACGCGGTCACCGCGGCACCGGTGGCCGACCGGGAGGCCCGCCCCGCGCTCGTCTGAACCGTCGCGCCCGACGTGGGGTCGGGTCCAGGACGCGACCCCACGTCGGACGCGCGGCGCCCCGTGTGCGCACCCCGCGCCTCCCGGCCGACCTGAACGGCACCACGACCTCAAAGGAGAGGACCATGCCGACCCGACCATCCGACCATCCCCCCAGCTCGCCAGACGGGGGTTCCTCGCCCTCGCCGGCATCTCGCTGACCGGCGCGCTGGCAGCGTGCGCCGGCGGCGGCACGACCGGCCGCGGCGGGACGAAGCACATCCGCCTGTCCACCTGGAACATCCCGACGGACATCACGAGCTACCAGGCGATCGCCGACGAGTTCGTCGCGGCGCACCCCGGCACGAGCGTCGCCGTCGAGGTGACCACCGGGCAGTTCCACCAGTGGTTCATCACCCGGCTCGCCGCCGACCTGGCGCCGGACGTCATCCGGATCACCCCGCAGCAGATCGGCCGGTACGCCGCGAACGGCAGCCTGGTCGACATCTCGGGGTCCGTCCCGGCGGACTACCGGCAGGACTACAGCGACCCGTTCTGGGCGATCGGCGCGCGGGACGACGGCATGTACGGCGTCTTCCAGCACACCGACAACTTCATCACCTACTACAACCGCGACGTCATGGAGCAGATCGGCGTCACGCCACCGCAGGCGCTGGCCGACGCGTGGACGTGGGACGAGTTCCTCGACGTCGCGAAGGAGGTCAAGCAGGTCACCGGCAAGTACGCGTTCGGGTACGGGTGGTCGTCGCCCGAGACGGCGTACCGGTGGCTGCCGCTGGTCCACCAGAACGGGGGCGCGTTCCTCGGCGAGGACGGTGCCACCCCGTCGATGGACACCCCGGAGGCGATCGACGCCCTGGCCTTCGGCAGGAAGTGGTACGCCGAGGGACTCGCGACCACGGGCAACCTCAGCAAGAGCGGCGGCGGTGACGTCTCGCGGAACCTGTTCCTGACCGGGCAGATCGGCATGATGCTCAACAACCCGGAGTCGATCACGCAGCTCGACACCGACATGCCGGACAACTGGGGCACGGCCCCGATGATCCGGAACGTCGGCGAGGCGAGCGACCTGGGCGGCAACGCCCTGGCCGTCACGAAGTCGAGCAAGCACCCGGAGCTCGCGGCCGAGCTCGTGGCGATGATCACGTCACGGTCGAAGATGCAGCAGTTCTGCCACGACGGCAATTGGCTGCCCGCCCGGAAGTCCCTCGACGCGAAGGACATCGGGTACGCCGCGAACACCGACACGATGCAGCGGTTCATCGACCAGGGGACGACGATCCCGCTCTCGATGGTGAAGGCCGAGAGCGGCGAGTACTTCAGCTCGCTCAACGCGGTGTTCGCCGACTACCTCGACCTCTGTCTGCTCGGGCAACTGAGCCCGAAAGAGGCCTCGAACCAGATGATGGAGGCGATGCGCAGTGTCACTGCGAACTGAGACCGCGCCGGTCCGCACGACGGCGTCCACCGCCCCACCGACCGGCGGACTCCCCGCGGGCGGCGGTGCCCGCCGGAGCCGGGGCCGCTTCGTCCCGTACGTGTTCATCGGCCCCGCGGCGCTGCTGTTCCTCGGCTTCTCGCTCATCCCGATCATCACGGCGATCGCGCTGAGCTTCCAGGACTCCAGCACCTCGCTCGGCGACGGCACCTGGGTCGGCGGGAAGAACTTCGTCGACATGGGCTCCGACCCGCTCATCGGCACGGCGCTGCGGAACACGCTCGTGTTCACGCTCGGCACCGTGCCGACCTCGATGGCGATCGGGCTCGCGCCGGCCGTTGCCCTGAACCGGCCGCTGCCCGGGCGCTCGGTGTTCCGCGCCCTGTTCTTCGTGCCGATGGTCGCGGCCGGCGTCGTGGTGGGCGTCATCATGTCGTGGATCTTCAACGGCGACTACGGCGTCGTGAACAACCTGCTCGAAGCGCTCGGCATGGGGCGCGTGCCCTGGCTGACCGCTCCGGGGTGGGCGATGGCGACCCTGGTGGTCGTCGTGGTCTGGACCCGGATCGGCTTCTGCATGGTGATCTACCTCGGCGCGCTGCAGTCCGTACCCGCAGAGCTCAAGGAGGCCGCCGCGATCGACGGCGCCTCGCGCTGGGTGCGGTTCCGGACCATCACGTGGCCGCTGCTCCGCCCGACGACGTCGATCCTGCTCATCCTGAACGTCGTGTTCTCGTTGCAGGCCTTCGACGTCATCTACGTGATGACCGGCGGTGGCCCCGGCTTCTCGACGACCGTGCTGATCCAGTACGTGTTCCGGTCCGCGTTCATCGATGCCCGGATGGGCTACGCCGCGGCGCTCGGACTGGTGCTCGTCGCGATCCTGCTCGTGTTCACGCTGCTCCGGCAGCGCGCCAACCGCAAGGCGGAGGAGATGCTCTGATGGCCGTACTCGATGTCCGCGGTCCCCGCCGCCGTCCCGCTGGAGCCCGCTCCCGGCGCCGGCCTGGTCGCTGGGTGCTCGTCGCCGGGCTCACCGCCCTGGCGATCCTGATGGTGTTCCCGCTGTACTGGATGGTCGTCTCGGCGCTCACCCCCGGCGGGCAGTCGCAGAGCGGCACGTTCTCGCTGTTCCCGACGCGGCCGACGTTCGAGAACTACACGCAGGTGTTCAGCACGCAGCCGGTCTGGCGGTGGCTCGGCAACTCGGCGCTCATCACCAGCGTCGGCACCGCGTTGAGCGTCGTCGTGTCGTTGATGGCCGGGTACGCCCTCGCCAAGTTCCGGTTCATGGGCCGGGGGCTGCTGTACTCGGCGTTCCTCGTCACGATCATGATCCCGATCCAGGTCACCCTGGTGCCGAGCTTCCTGGTCGTCGCGAAGATCGGCCTGGTCGACTCCCCCTGGGCGGTGATCCTGCCGACCGTGTTCGACGTCGTCGGGATCTTCATCGCCCGGCAGTTCATGCTCGGGGTGCCGGACGCCCTGATGGAGGCCGCTCGACTCGACGGCGCCGGCGAGTTCCAGACGTTCTTCCGGGTGGTGCTGCCCTCGTGCGGCCCCCTGGTCGGGGTGCTCGTGATCCTCGGCTTCATGACGCGGTGGAACGACTTCCTCTGGCCGCTCGTCGTGCTGCAGGGCAACGAGAACCTGACCGTGCCGGTGGCCCTGTCGACGCTGACGAACAACCCGGCGTTCAGTTCGCCGTGGGGTGCCGTGATGGCCATCGCGACCGTGACCGTGCTGCCGCTGCTCGTGGTGTTCCTGGCGTTCCAGCGGCAGTTCGTGCAGGGCATCGCCTCGACCGGCATCAAGTAGCGCGGCGGGCCTGGCGGTTCCGGGGCGTACCTGCCCGAATCGGGCGTACCTGGTCGTTTCTTTCGACCAGGTACGCCCGATTCCGCATACCAGCGCAGTGGACATGGGAAAGAAACGACGGGAGGCACGGTGCCAGCTGGCACCGTGCCTCCCGTCCGTCGTCCGCGTCAGCGGATGATCGAGATGTTGTCCGCCTGCGGGCCCTTCTTGCCGGGGCCCACGTCGTACTGCACGTGGTCGTTCTCCTCGAGCGACCGGTAGCCGGTCGTCGCGATGATGCTGGAGAAGTGGGCGAACAGGTCCTCGGACCCGTCGTCGGGGTGGATGAAGCCGTACCCCTTGGCGTGGTCGAACCACTTCACGGTGCCGGTCGGCATGGTCGACAGCACGGCGTCAGTGGATGCGCAGTTGCGCGACCATCGGGCAGGCGAACGGGTCGCGGGCAGCGAGCCCGACCCGGTTCAGGTACCGGACGACGATGCCGTAGGAGCGCAGCAGGGTGGTCTCGGTGTAGGGCACCTCGAGCGTGTCGCAGTGGTCGCGGACGAGCAGGCGGGCCTGCTTCAGCGCCGGTCGGGGCATCGACGGGAACAGGTGGTGCTCGACCTGGTAGTTCAGGCCGCCCATCAGGAACGAGACCCACCAGCCGCCGCGGATGTTGCGCGACGTGCGGACCTGGCGCGAGAAGAAGTCGACCTTGGCGTCGTGCGCGATGGTCGGCATGCCCTTGTGGTTCGGGGCGAACGAGGCGCCCATCATCACGCCGAACACGGCGAGCTGCACACCGAGGAACGCGCAGGCCATGCCGAACGGCAGGAACCAGAACACGACCGTCAGGTAGATGCCGAAGCGGGCGACGAGCAGCGCGGCCTCGAGCCAGCGGTGCTTGACGTCGGCCTTGGTGCCGTTGCCGGTGACGATGCTTTGCACGGCGTACCGGTGCAGGTTCAGGCCCTCGAGCGTCAGCAGGGGGAAGAACAGCCAGCCCTGGAACCGCATGAACGTCGTCATGAGCGGACCCTTGACCGCGGCGGCGTCCTCCGGCAGGAACCGGATGCCGTCGGGTGCGATGTCGGGGTCCTTGCCGACGGTGTTCGGGTTGCCGTGGTGGCGGGTGTGCTTGTTCATCCACCACGAGTAGCTGAGGCCGACCAGGAACGTGCCGAGCCAGCGGCCGGCGTGGTCGTTCCACTTCTGCGAGGCGAAGACCTGGCGGTGCGCGGCCTCGTGCGACAGGAACGCGAACTGCGTGAAGATCACGCCGAGCGCGCCGGCGACGATGAGCTGGAACCAGGTGTCGCCGAGGAATGCGAACGCGACCCACGCGAGGGCGAAGGTGACGATGAGTGTGCCGAACAGCGACCAGTAGAACCCGGTGCGGCGGCGGAGGAGTCCGTTCTCCTTCACCTGCGCGAGCAGGGCTGAGTAGGTCGAGGTGCCCTTGGGGCTTCCTGTTCCAGGTCGAGTGCGGGTGTAGCCCGGAGCGAGCGGAGTGGTGGTCAAGTGGACCAACCTTCCGGTGCGGACCGGCCCTTCGGCCGGTTCGAGAGAGTTCACGCGATTGCGCTTGGTGCGACCCTAGGGCCTGAAGGTGCGATTCCACCTGACAATCAGCCTGCCCTGTCCAGCGGGCGTTGTGATGGCACCTGAAGGGGGTGTGCGTCCCCACGGGCGGACGGGAGGCGCGGGTCGCGCCCGCCCCGTGCCTCCCGTCCGCCGCACGCGCCCGACCAGGGCCGCGGCCCGCGCCGTCAGGTCGCGATCCGCGCTCCGGAGCGGTGCGACTCCGTCGCGGCGTCGGCGAGCAGGAGGGCTCGCCGGCCGTCCTCGAGCGTCGCGCGCGGGCGCTCGTCGCCGCGCGTCACCGCGACGAGGTGGGCGATCTCGGCCGCGTAGGCCTCGCGGTACCGGTCGCCGTAGTGGCTGATGGCGAGGTCACCCGCACCGACGCCGGCAGCGGTCGACGCGCTGACCGAGGTCGCGGTCCGGTTGCCGACCGCGAGCGTGCCCGCCGCCCCGGACGCCTCGAGCCGCTGGTCGTACCCGGAGGCGTTGCTCCGCGCGTCGACGATCGTGACGAGTGCCCCGCCGGCCGTGGTCAGGGTGACCATCGCACCGGAGACGTCGTCGAGTGCGGCGACCTCGGGGTCGCTCACCTGGCCGACGGCGTGCACCGAGGTGACCTCGCCGCCGAGCCACCGGGCCATGTCGAGGTCGTGGATGGTCATGTCGCGGAACAATCCACCGGACCCCGGCACGGAGGCGATGGGCGGCGGTGCAGGGTCGCGGCTGACGATGACGAGCTGCTCGAGGGGGCCGATCTCACCGGCCACCAACCGGTCGTGCAGGGCCGCGAACGACGGGTCGAACCGACGGTTGAAGGCCACGACGACCCGGTCTGCGGCGGCGCCGACGGCCGCGATGCAGGCGTCGACCCGGGCGATGTCGAGGTCGACGGGCTTCTCGACCAGGACAGCCTTGCCACCGGCGACCGCCTGCGTGATGTGCGCGGCGTGCAGCGGGTTCGGCGACGCGATGACGACGGCGTCGATCGCCGGGTCGGCGAACGCGGCGTCGACCTCGAGGGCGGCGGCTCCGTGGCGAGCGGCGAGCGGCGAGCGCCGGTGCTCCGGACCCACCGGCGACCGCGGACAGGACGGCACCGTCGGTGCGGGCCACTTTGGCGGCGTGCACGGCCGCCATCTTGCCGGCGCCGATGATCGCGATGCGGACGTCGGCGGTCACGAGGCGTCGGCCCGGATCGCTTCGAGCCCCTCGACCACGAGCGCGTGGTCGTCGTGCATCTCGAGACCACTGACCCCGACCGCCCCGATCAGGCGGCCCTGCAGCAGGAGCGGGAACGCACCGCCGGCCGCCGCGTACTCGTTCGTGTCGAGGGCGCCGTCCTGCTCGAAGCTCCCGCCGGCGGCCAGGTAGGTCGCGCGGACGCGCAGCGACGACTGGCCGAAGTGCCGCACGACGCGGAACTTCCGCTCGAGCCAGGCGTCGTTCAACGCGGCGGCGCCCTCGGTCGCGGCGTGGAAGACCCGCTGCTCGCCGAACACGACGGCGAACCCGATGGCGTGGCCGCGGTCGATCGCCGCCTGCCGGAGCCAGGAGCCGAGGCGCCACGAGTCGTCGAGGTCGAAGGACGGGAACGTCAGGCGCTGCTCCTCGGCCGCGAGGGCATCGCGCAGGGCGGTCGGGTCGAGGTCGCGGTAGTGGGCGCCGTCGGGGTGGGCCATGATCTCTCCTTCGAGGTGGTCCGGAACGCGTTCTGGAACGTTCCAGAGCACCGAGCGTACCGCCCCCGACACGCCTGAGCGAACGCACAGAGCCGCCGCCAGGCACCATGGAGGGCATGGCAAGCACCACCTCCGCTCCCCCGCCCGGCCCCGTCGAGACGACGTCGAAGGTGCGGCGGTGGGTGTTCTGGCCCGCCGCCGTCCTCGTGCTCGGTTTCGTGGCGTTCACCCTGATCTCCCCGTCGAGCGCCGAGGCGATGTTCGTCGGCCTGCAGGACGGCATCGTCAAGAACTTCAGCTGGTACTACGTCCTCGTCGCCGCGTTCTTCGTCGGCTTCTCGCTGTTCGTCGGCTTCAGCAAGTTCGGCGACATCAAGCTCGGCAAGGACCAGGACGAGCCCGAGTTCTCGACCGGGTCGTGGTTCGCGCTGCTCTTCGCCGCCGGCATGGGCATCGGCCTCGTGTTCTACGGCGTCTCGGAACCGCTCAGCCACTTCGCCTCACCGCGCCCCGGCGTCACCGGCACCGAGAACGAGCTCGCGCAGCAGGCCCTCACCCAGACGTTCCTGCACTGGGGACTCCACGCGTGGGCGATCTACGTCGTGCTCGGCCTCGCCCTGGCCTACGCCATCCACCGCCGCGGCCGCCCCGTGTCGATCCGGTGGGCGCTCGAGCCGCTGCTCGGCAACCGGGTGCGCGGCGGGTGGGGCAACCTCATCGACGTCATCGCGCTCGTCGGCACGCTGTTCGGTGTCGCGACCTCGCTCGGCCTCGGGGTCATCCAGATCGGCGCCGGGCTCGAGAGCGCTGGCATCGCCGACAGCAGCATCGTCAGCCAGATCGCCATCATCGCCGTGATCACCGCGGTGACCATCGTGTCGCTCGTGACCGGTGTCACCAAGGGCATGAAGATCCTGTCGAACTTCAACCTGCTGCTCGCCGCCGCACTGCTGCTGTTCGTGCTCATCGTCGGGCCGACCCAGTTCCTGCTCCGCGACTTCGTGCAGTCCATCGGCGCGTACCTGCAGAACATCGTCGGCCTGTCGTTCAACGTCACTGCACAGCAGGGCGCCGAGGGCGTCGCCTGGCAGGGCGCGTGGACCACCTTCTACTGGGGCTGGTGGATGTCGTGGGCGCCGTTCGTCGGCGTCTTCATCGCGCGCATCTCGAAGGGCCGAACGGTCCGCCAGTTCGTGTTCGGCGTGCTGCTCGTGCCGACCGCGCTCACGTTCCTCTGGTTCGCCGTGCTCGGCGGCGCCGCCATCCACCGCGAGACCGACGGCCCCGGTGGCCTGGTCGGCTCGGACGGCTCGGTCGACCTCGAAGGCTCGCTGTTCGCCCTGCTCGGCGACCTGCCCGCCGGAGCGGTGCTGACCTTCGGCGCGATCCTGCTCATCGGCGTGTTCTTCGTGACCTCGTCGGACTCCGGGTCGCTCGTGATGGCGATGATCGCGTCCGGCGGCGACATCGAGCCGAAGAACTGGCTGCGCGTCTTCTTCGCCACCGTCTCGGCACTGCTCGCCGTTGCCCTGCTGCTGAGCGGCGGGCTGAACGCTCTCAAGACGGCGGCGATCACCACGGCGTTGCCCTTCAGCGTCGTGCTGCTGCTCACCTGCTGGTCGACGATCATCGCCTTCACCCGCGAGCGCCGTGCCTACGACAAGGCCGAACGCGAGGTCCTGCTCGAACACGTCGGCGCGTACTACGGCCTCGAGGTCGAGGGGCCGTCAGAGCGCGCGCCGCGATCGGCCTTCGGTCGGCCGTGGGCAGCCGTCAGGAAGCGCGTGCGCGGTGGGTCAGCGGCACACCCGGCCGCCACCGCCCTCGACGACTTCCCGATCCGGACGCAGACGGTGTCACCCGACCCGGCGGTCGACGCGAGCCTCGATGATGCGCCAGCTGCGGAGAGCGCATCGCGCCCGACGGACGGATGACGGAGTGGAGGCTCGTGGCGGGGCCGCCACGGGCCTCCCGTCCGTCAGCGGTCGCGACCAGGGCGTCGCGCCGGCCCGAACACGAAGGGCTCAGAGGCGCTTCTCCATGCAGTAGCTCGTCGGGTCGTCGGTGTACGGCGGGAATCGCGGGACCTGGCGGTACCCGAGCTTCTCGTACAGGGCGATCGCCGCGACCTGTGGCAAGCCCGTCTCCAGTTGCAGCGTCTCGATGCCCAAGTCGTGCGCGTGCGCCTCGAGTGCCTGGAGCAGGGCTCGGCCGACCCCGAGTCCTCGAGCGTCGTCGGTGACGAACATGCGCTTGACCTCGCCGGATCCGTCGCGCCGATCAACCAGCGCCGCCGTACCGACGGCCACGTCACCCTCGCGAGCGACGAACAGCGAGACCCCGTCGGACTCCAGTGCGTCGACGTCGAGGCCGTAGTAGTTCTCAGCCGGGTACAGGGCCAGGGCGAAGGCGTCCCCCTGGCGGAGCAGGCTGAGGACGTCGTCGCTGCGAGGGCTCTCGATCTGGATGGAAGGCACGGCCGATTGTACGAGTTCAGTCGGCCGCTGGGCGTCGTCCCGCCGAGGACTGGAACCGCACCAGGTACCCGTCCGGGTCCTGCACGAGGAACTGGTCCACGCCGGCCTGCTCGTTCCCGACGTCGTACCACTTCGTCTCGGGCTGCATGAAGAGTTCGGTCCCGGCACGGAGCAGGGTGGCGGCCAGTGCGCGGCTGTCGGGCACGGTGATCTGGAAGTTCACGCCTCGGCCGAGCGGGCGATCGAGCGGACCGGTGATCCAGTTCCGACCGACCCCAGCCTGTTCGAGCATCAGGTGGGCATTGCCGAGGGTGATGTACGCGAAGCGCTCCTCGGGCCGCGAGTAGCGGATCTCGAAGCCGCACCGGCCGCACCAGAACGCGAGGCTCCGGTCCAGGTCGGCGACGAGGAGTTCGGGGACGAGTCCGGGCTCAGTGGTCATGCGCACCGGAACAGGTCGAGGTGCGGTGTCGCGCCGGGATCGGCCATCTGCGCTTCGGTCTCGCGTACCAGCTCGTCGACGCGAGCTCCCCACTTGCGCATGAAGACCACGCGGACGATGCCGATGACGGCCCACAACGCTGCGACGACCCCGCGCCCGAAGCCCGCCGGGTCTCCCTGCAAGACCTCCGGCACGGCGAGCGCGGCCCACAGGATGCCCAGGCTGACCCAGACCCACCCGGTGACCGCGCCCTGCGACGTCTGGCGGCGCAGGAAGCGCCTCCGGATCACGACCGGGACACCGGTCGGGTCGGCTCCACCGCGCAGCCACCGGTTCATCGCTCGGTACGAGGCGTAGCCGCCGAAGCGCGACCAGCTGCCCAGGATGAGCGCGAAGCCACCTGCGGCGAGGACGGCCACGACGACGAGGACGACCGTCTGGGACATCTCCGGGAAGTGGAGGCCGACCAGCATGAGCCACAGCCCCACGAACACAGCAGGGGTGCCGAGGAGCTGCGCCCACCCGATGGCGTCGAGTTGTCTGATGCTCACCATTGCACTCTACGCACGCCCACTACCGCCGTCAGATGCCGGGACAGGAATACGTCGATGCGGCGTCGTGCGAGGATTCGTCGACCACCTCGACGAAGGGCCAGATCATGACCACCGCGCGCACGTTCCACCTGATCAGCACGCTGCTGCTGGCCGTCGGGTTCCTCGGCGTCGGCGCGCTGATGTTCGACGTCTACTACGGACCGGAGGGTGGGGGTGCCAACATCGGCCTCGGGCTCGTGATGCCACTGCGCCTCGGCTCCGGCGTCGTCGGCATCGCGATGGGCGTCGCGGCCCTCGTGACGACGTGGCGGACCACCCGCGCCGCTCGCTCGCGACAGCCCGTCCGGTAACGGAGGGTCGTGAGCCGTCCGCTCACTTCGACGCCCCGGTACCGGGCAGGCTGAGGATGTTGTCGGTGCCCTGCGGCACGACGATGAGCGAGCCGTTGTCGCCGGCGCTCTTGAGGGCCTCGATCTCACGCTGCTTGAGCGCCGCCGCCGAGAGCGGGTGCTCGTTGAGGACCTCGTTCGCGTCCGCCTGCCCCTGCGCCTCGGCGACCTGCTGCTGCGCCTGCACCTTCTTCGCGTCGAGCAGCGCGCGCTCCTTCGTGACCTGGATCTGTGCCTGCTGGGCCGTGGCGTAGGCCTCGGTGACGGACTTCGGCGGGGTGATCTCCTGCAGTGCGAAGTTGTCGACGTGCACGCCGGACCCCTTCCACCGGGTCTCGAGGGCCTGGATCATCGACTTCTCCACCGTGCCGCGCTTGGTGATCAGCTCGATGGTGGTGAAGTCGTTCGGGACCTGCCGGACGACGCTGCGCACCGAGTTGCCGATGAACTGCGTCTTGAAGTTCTCCTCGGTCTTGTAGGACCGGTAGATGTCGGTGACCGACTTGGCGTCGATGCTGTACTGCAGGTTCAGGCTGACGTTCGACGAGACGCCGTCCTGGTCCTGGACGGTGACGTAGGGGCCGGATCGCACGTTCCCGTTGTTGTCGGAGTCGGAGCCGTTCACCGCGTTGATATAGGTGACGGTCTGGTTCCGGATGTTGAACGTGTGGAGCGTGGCCCACGGCGCTTTGAAGTGGAACCCGGAGTCCGTGGTCTGCCCGACGATGTTGCCGGAGATGTCCACCTGCACTTTCGACTCGCCCGTGTCCTGCGCGTACAGGGTGCTCCCGAGTGCCAAGCCGACGAAGACCAGGCCGGCTCCGGCTGCTGTCCACGTGGCGATGCGGTTCGGGCGGCGGGTGGGAACGGCTGGCCGGGCCTCGCGACCGGGGGTGGCCGGTCGCTCCGCGGTGGTGTAGGTCCGTTTCCGGAACGGGAGCGCGACGAGCGCGATGACGAGGAAGACGATGGCGGCAACGAACATGACGAACACTCCTGGATGGTTGTCCGTGCAGTCTGCCGTATTCGGAGGCCCGAACAGCCTGGTGCGAGGTTGCACGCATGGTGCGGCCCTGATGCCTCGCACCATGCGGTCAACCTCGCACCGAGCGGGCTCCCACCGCGATCAGCGGGCAGCCAGGCCTCCGGTCACCAACCCGGCACGGCCACCCGCACCGCACTGATCCGCCCCGCACGCGTCTGCGCCGTCGTCGCCGGGTCGTAGCTGTCCGCCGTCGCCAGGTAGAGCGTGCGGCCGTCCTCGCCCCCGAGCGCGCAGTCGATCGCGCACAGCCCCGGCGCGTCGATCCGGTCCGTGACCTCGCCGCCCTCAAGGACCCGGAGGAACTCCCCCGTGTCGACGGAACAGACCCAGACAGCGCCGTCGCGGTCGACCGTGCTGCCGTCCGGCGTGACGCCACCGGGCAGCGCTGCCCACTCGCGTCGGCCGGTCAGCGACCCGTCGGGCTCGATGTCGAACGCGGTGAGCCGGCCGCCCCACGTCTCGCTCACCACGAGGGTCCGGGTGCCGGGCAGGACGTTCGCGCTGTTCGGGAACACCAGCCCGTCGGCGGCGAGGCGGAACGAGCCGTCCTGCTCGATCACCCAGAGCGGACCGGGGCGGA
This sequence comes from Curtobacterium sp. PhB190, assembly GCF_004365385.1. Lineage (NCBI taxonomy): Bacteria > Bacillati > Actinomycetota > Actinomycetes > Micrococcales > Microbacteriaceae > Curtobacterium > Curtobacterium sp. PhB190. Next base: position 17,755 of record NZ_SODN01000017.1, read on the forward strand.
GGTCCTCGCCGCCGTACAGGTCGTAGCCGAAGGCACCGATGTAGGTCCGGCCGGTCGCCTCGTCGACGACGAGGTCGTTCACGAGCGACGACTCCTCGCCGGACAGGTCGGCGAACACCGACGTCTGGCCACGATCGTCGACGGCGACGACCGTGCGGGACTCCATCGAGCTGACGATCAGTCGCCCGTCGGCGAGCCACCCGAGCCCCGACGACTGGCCCTCGACCGTGGTCTCCAGGCGCGGAGCCGCGGTCGAGGTCGGGTCCATCGAGAACACCTCGCCGGTGTGCATGTCCGAGTACCAGAGCCGCCCGTCGTGCCAGCGGTTGCCCTCGGGGAAGCGGATGTCGGTGACGACGTCGGTCGCGGAGTCCAGAGTGATGTGCACCGATCCACCCTGCCAGCCGGACCCCCGCGCCACCCGGTGGTCTGGCACGATCGAGGCATGCCCCTCGACGGAACTCCCCTGGAACGGCTCGGCTTCCTGACGATCGGGTCGTTTGACCCCGCCCGACCGTCCGAGGGACACGAGGACACCCTCCGGGTGATCGAGCGCGCGGAAGCCCTCGGCTTCGACAGCGCGTGGCTGCGCCACCGGCACCTGCAGCACGGCATCTCGTCCCCCGTCGCGGTGCTGGCCGCCGCGTCGCAACGGACCTCGCGGATCGAGCTCGGCACCGCCGTCACGCCGATCGGGGCGGAGAACCCGTTCCGCCTGGCCGAGGACCTCGGCACCGTCGACGTGCTGTTGGGTGGGCGCCTGAACCCCGGCTTCTCGGTCGGCACCCCGATGAACTTCGACCTGTACCGCGACGCGATCTACCCCGACACCGCCGAGCACGAGGACCTCGGCAACGACCGACTCCTGCGCTTCCGTGCCCTCGTGCGCGGAGAAGCGGTGACCGGAACCGGAACCGCGACCGGCACCGTCGAACGCCGAGGGATCGAGGAGTTCGCGAGCACCGTCCAGCCCCACAGCACCGGCCTCGCCGACCGCATCTGGTACGGCACCGGCAGCACGAAGTCGGCGGTCTGGGCCGGTGAGAACGGCTTCCACCTGCTCACCTCGAGCGTCACGCGCAGCGAGGTCGGCACGGACTTCGCCGCCAACCAGCGCGCGCAGATCGACGCCTACCTCGACGTCCACCCCGATCCCAGCACCGCTCGGGTCTCGCAGGGCCTGGTCGTGATCCCGACCGACACGGCGACCCGCGAGCAGGAGGCCCGCTACCGCGCCTACGTCGAGAGCCGCTCGGGCCGCGTCGGCGTGCCGATGGGGCCCGCGGGGATGCTCTTCGCCGCCGACCTCGTGGGGACCTCGGCGGAGATCGCGGACCGGTTGCGCGCCGACGCCGGCTACCAGGCGGTCACCGAGGTCGCCTTCGCGCTGCCGTTCTCGTTCGAGCCGGACGACTACGCGCAGATCACCACGGACATCGCCGAGCACCTGGGTCCGCAACTCGGCTGGGCGCCGGGACCGGCGGCCTGAGAACGGCGCCAGACCGCCGGACGGGAGGCACGTGGCCAGCTCTCGCTGTGCCTCCCGTCCGCCCTTCGGTCGCGCCCAGGGCGCGTGATCAGTCCTGCTGGTCCGCCTCCACCGCATCCTGCAACCGCTCGAGCACGTCCGGCACCGCCGAGCGCACCCGGCTCCAGCTCGGGATGAACGGCTTGTCGTCCGGGCGCGCGCTGAAGGCGCCGCCGGCGTCGAGGATCGCCTTGGTGAAGAGCTCCACCGCGGCTTCTTCGGCGTGCTGGTCGAAGCCGAGGCCGCTCATCTCCGCTTCGTGCCGGTAGACCTCGACGATGTCGAGGGCGTTCCGGTAGTACGTCGCCTTGAGCACCCGGAACGAGTCCGAGGTGAGCGGGACGCCCATCGTCGCGAGCTTCCGGAGCAGCGACTGCACGATGTCGTTGCCCATGCGGGCGAGTCCGCCGGTGCCGTCGGCCTCGGCGAGGGGCTGGTGCTTGTGGTCGTACGCATCGGCGATCTCCACCTGGCACACCTGCCGCGTGGCGTAGTCGCGGTAGACCTCGGACAGCATGCCGATCTCGAGGCCCCAGTCCCCCGGGATCTTCAGGCCGTTCAGCACGTGCGCGCGCATCGCGAACTCGCCGGACAGCGGGTACCGGAAGCTGCTCAGGTACTCCAGGTACTCGGACTCCCCGTAGACCTGGCGGAGCGACCGGAGCAGCGGACCGACGAGCAAGCGTCCGACGCGACCGTTGATCCGGCCGTCGGCGACGCGGGCGTAGTAGCCCTTCGAGAACTCGTAGTCGAACGCCGGGTTCGCGACCGGGTAGAACAGCCGCGCGAGCATGCCCCGCTCGTACGTGGTGATGTCGCAGTCGTGCAGCGCGATGCACTCCGCGCGCTCCGACGCGAGGGCGTAGCCCGTGCAGTACCAGACGTTCCGGCCCTTGCCCGGCTCGCCGGGAGCCAGCCCCTCGCGCTCCAGCTCGGCGTCGAGTTCCCGCAGGCGCGGCCCGTCGTTCCACAGGATGCGGTGCCGCTGCGGCAGCCGGGCGAAGAACTCCCGCGCGTGTTCGAACTGCGAGCGGTCGGCACGGTCCAGCCCGATCACGATCTCGCTGAGCCAGTCGGCCTCGGCGAGCTCGTCGACGATCCGTGAGAGCGCCGGGCGTTCGAGCTCCGAGTACAGCGCCGGCAGGATCAGGCTCATCGGCCGCTTCTCGGCGAAGCCCCGCAGGTCGTCCTCGATGCTCGCGGTGCTGCGGCGGCCGAGGTCGTGGAACGTCGTGATGACGCCGTTCTGGTGGAAGTCGCTCATCGGTGGCTCCTGAGGTGCTGTTCGAGGTGGTGTCCGAGCTGGTGTTCGAGGTGGTGTCCGAGGCCTTCGCTCCAGCCGAGCGGGCCGGGGTGCGTCGTGCGGTACACGCGCTCGGGTCGGTCGTCGGCGAGCGGTCCGGGTGCCGGGCCGTGGCCGCGGACGACGACCGCCAGGTCGACGGCGTCGAGCAGCGCCGAGTCGTTCGGGCCGTCGCCGAGCCCGACGGTGCGCGGAGCAGTGCCGGTGCGACGTTCGTGGTCGGCGACGAGCAGGCGGACCGCGGTGCCCTTGTCGCGCCCGGCGGGCAGGACGTGCCAGAAGCGGCCGCCGCGCACGAGGTCGAGGCCGGCCGCGGCGAGCGCATCGCGGAACGCGTCGGCGCGGTCGTCGTCCTCGGCGTGCCAGAGCAGGACCTCGGAGGCTTCGCGCCGCCGAGCATCACCGGCTGCTCCGAGGTCGAGTCCGGTCCAGGCGGCGACGACCTCGTCGGTCTCGCCGCTGAAGGTCGCGAAGTGGAGGTCCAGGTCCGATCGGGTGTGGTCGAGGGCCGTGCGGAGACGCGCGAGGTCGGCATCCGCGGGGCCGGCACCGGCGCCGGTGGTCACGTTGCCGTCCGGTCCGACGACGATCGCGCCGTTCTCCGCGACGAACGCCTGGCCATCGAGACCGGTCCGCCGCTGCAGGGCGGTGATCTCGGCCGGGGTCTTGCTGCTGCAGAACACCACCGGCACGCCGTCGGCGCGTAGGCGCTCGAGCATCGGAAGGGCAGCGTCGAACGAGTAGTCGTGGTGGTCGAGGAACGTCCCGTCGAGGTCCGTGACGACCATCAGGTCCTGTGGTGGCATCGTGCTCCGCTCGCGGCTGGGTGGGCTGCGGGCGACGGTGCCCCGGACCACCCTGCCATGCGTGGGAGTCCGGTTGGTGAACAGGGGCGGCTGGGTTCCGTGGTGCGCGCTGCGCGTAGGTCGCTCGATTCGACGTGGGGCGCCGGGCACCCCAAGCCCATGCCCGATCCCCAGCCGAAGGGGATGACCGACTTCCAGAAGTCGCTCCTGGAGAACCCGCAGTGGACACTGTGAACGTGAACCAACGAATCCGTGGCGCCGCCCGCACCAGCGTCGGCGTCACCCTCATCCTGACGGCGGCACTGACCGTGGCCGGCTGCAGCAACACCCCCGGAGGCATGACAGTGGATCCGTCCGAAGCGAAGAAGTCGATCGTCGACGCCGTCAAGGAATCCACCGACGCGGTCGGCGGCGAGTGGACCGTGTACCGCGGCCCGGCCGCCGAGGTCTGCACCCGGTCGGGCGGCGGCGATGGTGCCCGTTTCGTGTACATCCTGGAGCGGAGCGGCACCAACGGCACCGATCCGGCTGCCGACATCCGGACGGTCGAGGAGCTCTGGAAGTCCAAGGGGATCACGACGGAGCGGTTCGAGAGCGGCGGCTCGGACCCGCTCACCGGCATCCGGGGCGCGGACGGGCCCGTCACCTCCATCGGCTTCAACGCGTACCCGCTGCGGTACAGCATCACCGGTGTCTCGAAGTGCTCGGACGGCGACGTGCAGGACCTGCGCAGCGCCGAATGAGGCCGGCGCCATGATGATCCGACATTCGCGATCCTGATCGCCGAGGACGAGCCCGTTGTCGTGGCCCCGACTCGACGCCCGGGAGCCCGGTCGGTGGGCAGGAGCGGCTGGCCCTCAGCGCAGTACGGCAGCGACCGCCAACCGCATGGACGCCCGCTCGAAGGCGGCCCGAGCAGGCGCACCGGGAAGGGCGCGCTCGAGTGCGAGGCCGTTCACGACCGTGAGCAGGAACCGCGCGTGTTCCTCAGCGTCGCCGTCCTGCAGGACCCCCTCCTGCCGCAGCACCGACAGCCACCGCTCGACCCGATCGACGGCGAGCCGTTCCATCGCGAGGAACGTGTGCTCGGCATCACCGGCGACCGGCACGGCGACGTAGGCATCGTGCAGCGCCGCCCAGTTCTGCCGAGCGGACGCACCGCTCCCGATGCTCGCGAGGAGCAGGTGCAGGCACCCCTCGAGTCGCTCGGCGGGCTCCTTGGAGTGGTCCGCGATCGGGTCTTCCGGGAGGTCGAGGCTCTGGAGTCCCTCAACGACGGTGTCGATGAGCTCCCGCTGCGTCGGGAAGAAGTGCCGGAGCGACCCCGTGCTGACGCCGGCGCGGGCAGCCACCCCACGCACGCTCAGGCGAGCCGTCGGGTCCTCTCCGATCATCGTCGCCGCAGCGATCAGGATCTTCGACCGGGTGTCCGGTGCCGCCGGATCGACCAAGGTCACCATCCTCTCCATTCGACTAGCACAGTGTGCTAGCGTCTCGCCGTGTTGTCACACTGTACTAGAGAGGACGGGCGGATGGATGCGAACCGGCGAGCACAACGGTGGGCCAGCCGAGCGAAACCCGGTGACGGAACGAGCCTGAAGCCCTTCCGCTGGTGGCAGACGACGCGGCGCTCACTGATGTCGATCACCCTGACGCGCAACGGCGTCCCGGTCCACCACACGATCGACGTCCGCCACGGCGGGGACGCGACCGACGGGGTCGTACGTGCTCGCCTCTACGTCGACGGCACCTTGACCCTCGTCTCGCGGGTCCCTGCACGATTCCCGGTCACCGGCGGGCACATCGAGGTCCGTGTCAGCGAGTCGGGCCTGCGCCGCTGCCACTTCGTCGCCGAGGACGGCACCCAGCGGCAGCTCGTTCCCGACCCTCGCTCGGCCGAAGGGCGCCGCCTGCGGTTCGCGCAGCGCCACCCTGCTGCGAGCAGGATCGTCGGAGCCGTGTCGGTCGTCGTGCTGCTCGTCGGTGTCGGTCTCAACGTCCTGCAGGTGCTCGAGCCGATCTCGGAGATCCCGCCGATCGCAGACACGGTCGGCACGTTCGAGTCGCCTGTGCACCTGACCCCGTGGGCCAACGTCGCGCTCGGCTTCGCGGCAGCCCTGGGAGCGGTCGAGCGAGCGACGCGGCTGCGCTACCACTGGCTGCTCGACGGCGGAGCAGCCTCGTGACGCCGCCGGTCGGCCGCAGCGTGGTGCGAGGCTTGGGCCAGATCGTCCGACGGGAGTCCCGCGCGTACCTCGTCCTGAACCTCTCGGCGTACGGGCTGGTCGTGCTGGGCTTCGCGATCGGCCTCGTGTTCCCCGGACTCACCGACGCCCGGATGTCCGCGATGGAAGCCGACGGCACCGCCGGACTCGTCACCCGACTCGTGAGCTCGCCGGCGCTCTTCGCACTGACGATCCTCGCCGTCAACGTCCTCCGGCTGAGCCTGCTCACGCTCGTCCTGCCGTCACTGGTCGTCCCGTTCGCTGGGCTCGCGATCTTCGGCGCTTGGGCGGTGCAGACCGGGATCACCCTCGTGCCGTCGACCGGAGAAGGCTGGGTGGCGTTGATCCCGCACTCCGTCACGCTCCTCATCGAGCTGCAGGCCTACGTCCTCCTGCTGCTGGGCTCGTTGATGGTGGGCAAGTACTGGCTCCGCCCCGGGGCCGCCGGGGTGGAGCGTCATCGGGACGGGTACCGACGTGGACTCCAGCAGCTCGGCACCCTCGCCGTCCCCGCCCTCGCCCTCCTCGTGATCGGTGCCGCGTGGGAGGCGGCCTCGCTGCGGTACCTGGTCCACCCGCTGAGCCAGTGGCTCCTCGCGCCGTGACGCAGCTCGCTACGAGGTGAGGTCGGGGGTCTCGACCCGGCCAGGCACTGCGGCATGTGCACGCGCGGTCCGCACCGTCAACGTCAGGACACCGCCGAGCACCATGAACCCCGCGGTGATCCACAGCGCGATCGTCGCCGAGTCCGTGGCGTCCTTCGCCGCGCCGATGGCGTACGGCGCCGCGAACCCCGCCAGGTTCCCCGTGGAGTTGATGAGCGCGATGCCACCGGCGAGCGCGGTGCCACTGAGCATCGACGTCTGGAAGCTCCAGAAGACGGCTGGGATCGAGAGGGCGCCGGCGTTGGCGAGCATCAGTCCGATGATCCCGAGCACCGCCTGGTCGCCGGCGAGGATGCAGATGACGAACCCGACGGCGCTGAGCGCGAAGGCCGCTGCGATGTGCTTCTTCCGTTCGCCGTGTCGGTCGGAGCTGCGGCCGAAGATCACCATGGACACGATCGCGGCGAGGCTCGGGAGTGCCGACACGAGACCGACCGTGACGTCGCCGTCGATCCCGAGGTCACGGATGAGGTTCGGCAGCCAGAAGCTGATGCCGTAGAGCGCGAAGTTGTACGAGAAGTAGATGCCGGTGAGCATCCAGATCATCGGGCTCCGGAAGACCTCCCGGAGCTTCGTGTGTCCGGCGGGTGGGGCTTCGGCGTCGAGGAGCGCGCCCAGCCGGCTGCGTTCGGGTTCGGTCAACCAGCGCACGGTGCGGTGGTCCTCCTGCAGGTACCGGAGGACGACGAAGCCCAACACGATCGTCGGGATCGCCTCGATGATGAAGAGCCACTGCCATCCGTCGAGACCCGCGACGTCGCGCATGCCGTCGAGGATGAAGCCGGACACCGGCCCGCCGACGACCCCCGAGGCGGCGAGGGCGATGTAGAAGATGCCCCATGCTCGGCCGCGACGGCTGGCGGGGAACCACTGGGACATGTAGAAGAGCACGCCGGGGATGAAGCCGGCCTCGGCGACACCGAGCAGGAACCGCAGCACGTAGAACGTGGTCTCGGAGTCGACGAGGAACATGCACCCGGAGATGAGGCCCCACGTGATCATGATCCGGGCGATCCACTTCCGCGCACCGACCTTGGCGAGGATCAGGTTGGACGGGATCTCGAAGATGAAGTACCCGACGAAGAACAGGCCGGCGCCGAGTCCGTAGACGGCGTAGGAGAAGCCGAGGTCGGTGCTCAGTTGTTCCTGCGCGAATCCGATGTTCACGCGGTCGAGGTAGGACAGGAAGAAGCCGATCATCGCGAGCGGGAGCACGCGGGTCGACACCTTCCGGAAGAGTGCGTCGTCGTTGACGGTGGTCATCGGGTTCCTTCGTTCGGTGTCGGATCAGCCGACGGTGTCGGCGAGCGGGATGCGGTAGACGCGAGCGGCGGTGCCGTGGAAGAGGGCGTCGAGCTGGTCCGGGGTGGACCCGGCGGCCCCGGTGAGGATCGTGTCCATCACCTCGTCGAAGTCGGGCGCCGTGAGCGTCGCGACGGGCAGGTTCGAGGCGAACATCGACCGGTCGTGACCGAAGACCGCGAGGGTCTCGCGGACCACCGCTTCGTTGCTCGGACGGTCCCAGCGGTTCCCGGGCAGGCCGAGCTCGGAGACCTTGACGACCGTGTTCGGCAGGGCGGCGAGTCGTTCCATGCCGTGGCGCCAGATCGCGAGTCCGTCGTCGCTGCGGTCCAGGGGCAGGCCGCAGTGGTTGATCACGACGGTGGTGTCCGGGATGTCCTGGACGACGTCGGCCGCTTCCGCGAGGTGGTGGTACGGCACGCGGAGGTCCCAGCTGAAGTCGTACGCCGCCAGTCGGTGCAGACCGGCGATCCAGGCTGGGTCCTGCATGGACCCGGGGACCCCGCGCACGGTCGAACCCGGGTGCGCGGAGGTCACGGGCTTCGACCGGACGCCGCGGACCAGGGGGTGTTCCGCGTGCCCCGCGAGCACGTCGTCGAGGTCTGGCTGGGTGAAGAACACGTGTCCGACGGCCGCCATCGGGAACCGCGGGTCCGTTTCGTGGAGCGCGGTGAGCCATGCCGATTCCTCGACCTGCTCGGTGCGGGAGCGTTCGGCCTCGCAGTGCACCGTGCCGATGACGTCCCATCCCGCGGTCGCGTGGAGGTAGTCATCGGGCATGAAGGTGTGGCGCATCGCGGCGTAGTCGCCGAGGAAGAAGTCGGCGTTGACATCCGTCTGGATCCAGGGCCAGTGCCCCTCGCTCTGCAGGTCCCAGAAGTGGTGGTGGGCGTCGAGGATCCTCGGACGGTGGCCGTTGGCGATGGTCATGGTCGGTGCTCCCTACGAAGCGCTGGCGGGCTGGTGGATGCGGGTAGGTCGGTAGACACGGGCAGCGGTGTCGTGGAACACGGCGCGCTGCCCGGCCGCCGGGAGGTCGGCGAGGATGTCCCGGAAACCGTCGAGCATCGCCGCGTAGGTGGTGAACATGCCGTCCACGGGGAAGTTGCTGCCGAACATCACCCGCTCGGCGCCGTAGAGGCCGACGAGTGTCAGGACGACTTCGCGGTTGACGAACTGGTCCCAGCCGTCGGCCTCGGTGCACAGTCCGGATGCCTTCACGACGACGTTCGGCAGGTCCGCGAGCTCGGCGAGCGCTGCACGCCACCCACGCATGGTCCGTGCGCCGTGGTCGAGGAGCACGCCGGCGTGGTTCACGACGATCAGCGTCTCGGGGTGGTCGACGGCGAGCTCGGCCGCTTCGTGGAGGTTCCACCACGGAGTCTGCAGTTCGAAGTGGAGTCCGTGGTCGGCGAGCAGCGCGTAGCCGGCGCGCCAGGTCTGGTCGCTCATGCGCGTCCGACCGGACCCGACCTGCTCGAGCCGAGCCGGGCCTCCTGGCTTGTGCCGGATGCTGCGGACGGACGGGTGCGACGCCTGTGCGGCGAGCACCTCGGCGACGTCGTCGGCGTCCAGCCGCGCCTGCGCGGCCATCGCGCCGGGCACGCCGGTGGTCGCGGCGACCCGTTCCAGGGACCGGGTCTCGCCGACGGGTTCGGCCGGGTCCCACTCGGCCTCCATCGAGACGGTCGCGACGACCCCCTGACCAGCGGTGTCGCGGAGCAGGTCGGCGGCGGTGTAGTCGTGCTTGATCGCCGAGTAGTCGCCGTAGCGGTGCGGGACGAGGACGCCGGGCCGCAGCCACGGGTACCGGTCGTCGGCGAGCTGCCACAGGTGGTGGTGCGCGTCGATGACCGGGCCGCGGTACCCGGCCTCAGGCACGAGCGGGCTCCGTCCGCGTGGTGCCGGTGAAGTTGATCGAGAGCGAACCGACCAGGTAGACGGCTGCCGCCATCGCGAGGAACACGAGGACTGCCGTGTACCCGCCGGTGAGGTCGAGGAGCACCCCGGCCGCGATCGGGACGATGATGCCGGCGGCGGTACCGGCGAAGTTCATCACGCCGCCGACGATGCCGACGTTGCTCGGCTTCGCGAGCATCGACGGGATGGTCCAGTAGAGCCCGCCGAACAGGTTGAAGAACACGCCGATGCACAGCAACGCGACGGCGACGGCGGTGTCGGTGACGAACGGCAGGGCGACGAGCGCCACCAGGCTGAGTGCGCCCGAGCCGCCGAACAGCATCTTGAACGCCACGTTCCGGCGGAACCGGCGCTGCAGACGGTCAGCGAGGAAGCCGCTCAGGATCTCGCCCACCGCGCCGCAGGAGAAGATCAGGAACGTCGCGAACCCGAGCGCGGAGAGGTCGAGTCCACGGGCGGCGGAGAGGTAGCTCGGCCCCCACGTGACCAGGCCCCAGAACACCATCGCCCACGCCAGACGTCCGACCACCATCGCGATGACGTTCGCGCGGCTGACCCCGGGGCGGTCGGACTGCTCGTCCTCGGCCTGTTCGATGAGGGCGACCTCGGCGGCGTTCACCGATCGGTGCTCGGAGGGGCGGTTCCGCAGGTACAACCACGCGCCGAGGCCGAACAGCACCGTGCACACGCCGATGATGACGAACGAGACGCGCCACGAACCGGTCGTACCGATCAGCCATGCCACGACCAACCCGCCGACCGCGGCGCCGAGCGGAGCACCGGAATCGATCAACGTGACGCCGCTTGCTCGCTTGCGCGGCGGCATCCACTTCGACACGAGCGACGACGCCGCCGGCATGAACGGCGCCTCGAACGCGCCGAGGCCGATGCGGGAGAGCACGAGCATCACGGCGTTCGCGGCAAATCCGGCGAGGGCCATGAACGAGCCCCAGATGACGGACGCGATGCCGATGACGGTGCGCGGCCCGAACTTGTCGACCGTCAGACCGCCGGGGATCTGGAGCAGGCAGTACGACCAGAAGAACGCGCTGAGGATGATCCCCTGCACGGTGCCGGAGATGTGGAAGTCGTCCCCGATGAAGGGCAGGGCCACGCTGAGCGCGCTGCGGTCGACGCTGTTGATCGTGTAGAAGACGAACAGCAGGATGACGATCGCCCAGCGGATCCTGGTCGGGCGGGCGACACTGGGGTCGCTGTCCGGCTCGAGGCGGGTGGACGCGGTCATGATGCTCCTTTGCACGGGGTGGGTGCGGCGAGCGCCGCGTCGGGGGCGGCGAGCGCCGCGTCGGGTGCAGCGCAGGCTGCGTCGGGTCAGACGACGAGGGAGAGCAGCAGCACGCCGACCACGCCGATCACCGACTGGAGGGAGAGCATGAGCGTCCACGTGCGGAACGTCTGCTTGACGGACAGCTGGAAGTACTCCTTGAACAGCCAGAACCCGGAGTCGTTGACGTGCGAGAGCATCACCGAGCCCGACGCCGTGGCGAGCACGAGCAGCTCAGGCGAGATCGACGGGTCGGCCGCAGCGAGCGGAGCGATGATCCCGGCTGCCGTCACGGTGGCCACGGTCGCCGACCCGAGCGCGATGCGCAGCAGGGCAGCGATCACCCAGGCCAGGATGAGTGCCGGCACGTGCCATCCCTGCGCGTACTCGACGATGACCTTGCTCACGCCCGTCTCGGCGAGCATCGCTGCGAGTCCACCGCCGGCTCCGATGATGAGCAGCACCGGTCCGACTGTCTTGAGTCCCGAACCGGCGACGCTCCCCATCGTCGCGATCGACGATCCGGAAGTCCGGCCGAGGCCGATCATCGCGACGACCACGGCCAGGAGCAGCGCGACGACCGGGTCGTCGCAGAACGTCAACACGGTGTGCAAGACGGTGCCGTCGGCCGTGGCGTCGACGCCGAACGCGCCGATCACGAGCAGCAGCGGCGGGAGAAGCACGACGCCGAGGGCGAGCCACAGCGGCGGGCGCAGTTCCGTCAGCTCACGGGACCCGGCAGCGGGACCGGCATCGAGGTCGGGTGCCGGTCCGAACCAGCGCGAGGCGACCCGGGTGAGCACTGGCCCGCAGAGGATGACCGTCGGGATCGCGACGACCAAGCCGAGTGCCAGGGTCAGTCCGAAGCTCGCGTCGTAGGCGGCGACCGCGGCGGTGGGTGAGGGGTGCGGTGGGAGCAGGCCGTGTGCGGTGTACAGGCCGGCGGCGAGGGGCATCCCGACGAACAACAGGTGTGTGCCGGAACGGCGTGCGAGGGCGTAGGCAAGCGGCACGAGCATGACGAAGCTGACGTCGAAGATGTTCGGCAGGCCGATGACGAGCGCAGCGACGGCGATCGAGATCGGGATGAGCGCGACCTTGCGGTTGCCGATGAAGGCGTCCGCGATCCGGTTCGCCCCACCCGTGCTGGTGAGGATCGCGCCGAGGAGCGACCCGAGTCCGATCACCGGAGCGGTGTCGGAGAGCGTGTCGCCGAATCCCTGCTCGAACTTGCCGACGGTGTTCTCGACGCCGAGTCCGCTCGCGAACCCGAGCAGCAGCGCACCGATGAGGAGCGCGAGGAACGGGTTGAGCTTGAACTTCGCGATGCCGATGACGAGCAGGACGATCGCGACGGCGGCGAAGACGAGGTGGAGTTCCGGTGCGCTCACAGCGCAGCTCGCGAACCTGCCGCACGGGCTTCCTCGAACATGCGCTGCCCGATCTCGTCGATCCCGGTGAGGTCGTCGAACGTCAGCAGGTGACCGGCGGGCACGTCGCGGACGAGCCGTGCACCGCCGAGCAGGTAGAACGGCGCGGTCCCCGCGGGCGCGTCGTCATCGGACAGCAGGACGGGGTCGATGCCCGCGACCTCGTGGTGGTGCCCAGCCACCTGGAAGGCCGCGCCGGCCGTCAGTGGCTCGGCGGTCCGGCCGGCCAGCACGGAGCTCTGGCGCGGCGCCGGGATGGTCGCGGTGCCCGAGGCTGCGGCTGCGATGGTGAGCGGCGTCTCGACGCCCATCAGGTGGTACGGCCAGAACACGCAGGCGTAGCGGCCGTCCCGGCTCACGACGTGCCCCTTGCCGGCGAGCAGTCTCCAGGTCTCCGGGTCGCCGGTGCGGACGACGACGAAGACACCTCCGCCGAAGCTCGCCTCGTCGGGCAGGCGGAGCATCGAGAAGACGTCGAGACTGCCCGGACGGTCGATGATCCCGCCGTCGGCACGGGCCGCGTACACGTCGGCGAGCTCGGCGGTGCGGACGACGGGGTAATGCAGGTCCTCGCGGTCGGCGGTGTACCCGGTGTACTGGGCGACGACGGTCATCTCGCAGTGGTCGGCCGCGGCACGGCGCTTGAGCGGAGCGACCAGGTCGGCGCGCGCGGCGAGTGTGGCGTGCAGGTCGTCCCCGAGGGCGAGCAGGTCGGCCATGCCCGGCGCGGGGATGGTCTCGTCGACCTGGGTCACGGTGCCGGCGGTCGGGTCGAACACGAGGTCGTACTCCCCCGACTTGCCGAGCGCGACGATGTCGAGCCCGACACGTTCGATCCAGGTGACGAGGCGGATGAGGTTGGCCGGCTGGTCCCCGTCGCCGGGCAGGTAGCGGACGCCGGCCGCGGCGGCCGTGGCGGCGAGCGTGACGCCGGCGACGGTCTCGACCTCCTTGCTCACCATGACGACGTGCACGCCGTGCGCGATGGCGGCTTCGGCGTACGCGACGCCGGCGGCGACCCGGCCGGTGGCCTCGACGAGCACGTCGATCGCGCTCCAGTCGATCCCCGCCAGGTCCGGTACGACGGTGGCGTCGCTGATGCCGAGGTCGGCGAGCATCGACTCGACCCCTGCCCCGTCCGGGTCGACGAGGACCGTCGGCGTCATGTCGGCCACGTTCCGCAGCTGTGCCAGGAGGGTCCGTCCGTAGCCTCCGCGCGCGCCGGTCAGCGCGACTCGGGTCTGCGTGCCACTGGGCTGCTGGATCGCCATCGTTCCTCGTCTCCTCGTTGATCAGGTGCCCGATGACCGGGTCAGGTGACCACCGGGCGATCGCCACCGTAACACCGCTTGTCACAGTTGTTCAACTTCTTTCACACGGATTCACGTGTATTCTCATTGGAGGACGCGCGCCGGAGAGCGGCGGGCATCGTCAGGAGGGAACGACATGGCCACGATGGGCGTCATCGCCGACGACTTCACCGGAGCGACCGACATCGCGACCGCGTACGCCGCCCGGGGCTACCGGACCGAGGTCCTCACGGCACCCGACGCGCGCGCAGACCCCGGAACGGACGTCTCCGTCGTGGCGCTGAAGACCCGGACGGCGCCGATCGACGTCGCCGTCGCCCAATCGCTCGCCGCGCACGACCGTCTCGCGGCAGCCGGCCACACGAGGTTCTTCCTCAAGTACTGTTCCACGTTCGACTCGACCGATCGCGGCAACATCGGACCGGTCCTCGACGCACTCGTCGAACGCACCGGTGCTGCACGCTGCGTCGTCGTCCCCGCGTTCCCCGACAACGGCCGCACCACCTTCCAAGGACACCTCTTCGTCTGGTCCGACCTGCTCGAGCACTCCTCGATGCGGCACCACCCGCTCACCCCGATGACGAAGTCACGCGTGGCCGACATCCTCCGCCCGCAGACCCGGCACACCGTCGGCGAGGTCCGTCTCACGACGGTGCAGGCCGGGCCGGAGGCAGTCCGGACAGCACTCGACGCGTCCGCAGATCCGTACGTCGTCGTCGACGCGGTCGACGACGACGACCTCGTCACGATCGCCGCGGCCACCGAGGGAGACGTCCTCCGGTCCGGCGGCTCCGGGCTCGCCCTCGGCGTCGCACCGGGCAGTGCGGACGCCACCGCCGCCTTCACCGCGCCCGTCGGCCGCCGCCTCGTCGTCTGCGGCAGCGCGTCTGCGCGCACCCGCGAGCAGATCGCATCCGCCGTCGCGGCCGGCTCCCCCACGCACCAGCTCGACGTCGCCCGGCTCGCCGTCGATGCACCAGCGGTCGTCCAGGAGGCCGTGGCCTGGCTCCGAGCGCAACCCGCGGACAGCGCACCCGTCGTCTACAGCGTCGGCGTTCCGTCCGACGTCTCCGCGGACGCCGACAGCTCGACCCGGGTCGAGCACACACTCTCCGAGATCGTCGACCGTGCGATCGCCGACGGCTTCGCACAGTGCATCGTCGCCGGCGGGGAGACGTCCGGCGCGGTGGTCTCGCGGCTCGGGATCCAGCGGCTCGTCATCGGTGCACCGATCGCCCCCGGTGTGTGCTGGGCAGAAGGGGTGACCGCATCGGGACGCCGCATCGCCATCGCACTGAAGTCCGGGAACTTCGGGTCGCCGGACATGTTCGTCACCGCATGGGAGGCCCTCGCGTGAACACCACCGACCACTGGCTCGCCGACGTCACCGTTGCCCTGGCCGACACCGGCAAGCGCCTCGCGGCGGCCGGCCTGAGCCCCGGCAGCACCGGCAACATCAGCGTCCTCCGCGACGGACGGGTCGCGATGACCGGTACCGGCACCGACCTGAGCGACCTCCGCCCCGACGGCATCGCCGAGCTCACCCTCGACGGCACCCACGTGCACGGGCCGCGGCCGTCGAAGGAGGTCGCCATGCACCTCGCCATGTACGCCCGGAACCCGACGCACGGCGCATGCGTGCACGTGCACTCGCCGTTCTCCGTCGCTGCGTCCTGCCTCGCGCCGTGGTCCGCGACGAGCGCGATCCCACCGATCACCCCGTACTTCGTCATGCGTGTGGGGCAGACGCCACTCATCCCCTACCGGGCTCCCGGCCACCCGGAGATCGGCGCGCTCATCCGCGACGAGCCGACACCCTCCAGGGCCGTCCTGCTCGCCAACCACGGCCAGGTCGTCAGCGGGACGAACACGGCCGACGCCCTCGAAGCCGCCATCGAGCTCGAAGAGGCGTGCCGCATCAGTGTCCTGACCGCGGGACACGACCGACGACTGTTGTCCGAGGACGACGCGATCGAGCTCGCCGACCGGTACGGCACGCCGTGGACCCGACGATCGCTACAGTGACCGTGTGAGCGAGCCGCAGACGTCCGAACCGCCGCTCATCCCCGAGCAGCGGCGCGACCTGATCGTGCGCCACCTGCGGCAGGACTCCGTCCTGAGCTACCGCCAGCTCGCCGGTCTCCTCGGGGTCAGCCACATGACCATCCGGCGGGACATCGCCGAACTCGAGGAACAGGGCCGGGTGATCGCGACCCAGGGCGGCGCGAAGAGCGTCGCACGGGTCGCGAGCGAGCCGCCACGGATCGAGAAGTCCACGACCGAGGTCCGCGAGAAGGACGCGATCGCTGCCAGGGCCGCGCAGCTCGTCCACGAGTCCATGACGGTCTACCTCGACGCCGGGACGACCATCCAGGCGATGCGGCCCTACCTCGACCACCTGCACGACCTGACCGTCGTGACGAACGACCTCGTCATCGCGTCGTCGTACCTCGACCACCCCACGATCGAGGTCATCGTCGTCGGCGGACGCCTCGACAAGCAGAACCAGTCCACCGTCGGACGGCTCCCCTCGATCGTGCTCGCAGAGCTCTCGATCGACGTCGCGTTCCTGAGCACCAGCTCGTGGGACCTCCGTCGCGGGATCACCATCCCGTCCGAGTCGAAGGTCGAGCCGAAGAAGGCGGCGGCGCGCGCGGCCGGTTCCACCGTGCTCGTCGCGACGAGCTCGAAGTACGGCACGTTCGGCCGGTACCGGGTCCTCGGACTCGACGAGTTGTCGACGATCATCACCGACGACGGCCTCCCGCTCCGCGATGCCGCGTCCATCGAGGCCGACGGTGGTGGCGGAACCTCCGTCGAACGCGTCACCGTCAGCCGCTGACACGGTCGAGGCACATCCGGAGGTGTCGGCCTCTGTCGTCCCGGGAAGGATCGCCGAGCAGCCGTCGGGTCCAGTCCGCCAGGGCCGCGGTCGCGGTCCTCGAGATCGCGGCGTCGGGCACCATGCTCGTGAACCCGTGGAAGGCACCGGGCCAGACGTGGAGCTCCGCGTCGACCCCCGCTGCCCAGAGGCGGCTCGCGAAGGCGACGTCCTCGTCGCGGAAGACCTCAGCACTGCCGCAGTCGATGTAGGTGCGCGGCAGCGCCGACAGGTCTGCGGCACGAGCCGGAGCGGCGTACTCGGAGACGTCAGGGGTGGCACGGCGTGGGCCGAGGTACGCGTCCCACGCGAAGCGGTTCATCTGGCGGTCGGCGACCCCGACGCCGTCGATCTGCTGGGTCGAGACCGTCTCGTCACGGTCGTCGAGCATGGGTGACACGAGGATCTGCGCCATCAGGTCGGGACCCTGCCGGTCACGGGCGAGCAGGGCCGTCCCCACCGCGAGTCCGCCGCCCGCGCTCTGCCCCGCGATGACGATCCGCGCCGGGTCGATGCCGAGCTCGTCGGCGTGCGCCGCCACCCAGACGAGACCGGCGTAGCAGTCCTCCACCGGGTACGGATCGGGGTACTCGGGTGCGAGGCGGTAGTCGACGCTGACGAGGACCACGTCGTGGTCGAGCAGCCAGTCGTCGAACGAGTCGAGGTTCCCGAGGTGGTGGCCGAACATCATGCCCCCGCCGTGAATCGAGTAGACGGCCGCGGTCGCACCGGCCGCACCGGTGCGCTCGACGCGGTCGATGATCGCGAGGTCGATGGGCTCACCGAGGTACCCCGGAACCGTGACGTTCCGCCGCTGGTACCCGCGGGACCGCAGGCGCTCGTCGAGGACGTCCTCGGGCACGTCGAGCTGTCGCATACGGGGCAGCATCTCTGCGGTGATGGTGAACGGACCACGGGCCTCGAGCGCCGTCAGGAAGGTCGCGAGTTCGGGGTCGAACGGCGGGCGGGCGATGGGGTCGGACACGGGCACACTCCTTCGATGAAGAAGTGGCGACTCCCGTGAGACGCGTGTGCGGTCCCGCCTGCCGGAGCAGCGCGGGATTTTTTCCCTCTGCCGAGGACAGTAGTGCACGCGACGCTCCGGAGCGCGCACCGCACTGTGCAAGAAGCCGCGGAAACGAGGTACTGAACGCCGACGTTCCTGGTGCGCAACCGGGACGCCGTCCTTCCCCACCACTCGCACGACGCGTACAGTCCCCCGCAAGGTAAGACCGGTGGGCGGGGAACGCGATGCGACTGATGACGGGAACGACACTGGTCGTGGCGCTTGCCGCAGCAGCGATGGTCGGCCTGGCGCCGCCAGCGGCCGCGGCCGGGTCGGGGACGATCGCTGTGCAGCTCGCGACGCCGGACGGCACCCCGATCAGGTTGGCGGACGTCGAAATCGCTGCGATCGGCATCGACGCCGTCGTCGGGACCGCCACCACCGATGCCGACGGCACCGCGACGTTCACCGGCATCCCCGCCCCGGACACCGTGACGGTCACCACACGGCAACTCCCGCCGCGCGGAACGCAGACCTACGCCCCCGGACTCCGCTCGGCCATCGTGGTCCGCGGCGGCACGACGGTCGCGGTCACCGTGCCGCTCGTGATCGGCGCCACCGTGGAGGGCGGGGTGGTCGGCCCCTCGGGTCCCGCTGCTGGACGGTTGATGTACGCCTGGAACGAAGACACCTCGCAGGTGTTCCGGACGACCTCGGACAGCGCGGGCCAGTACCGGTTCGTCGGGTTGAGCACCGGGAAGTACCGCATCGAGGCCTACGCCAGCGGCACGGCGTCGCCCGCCGTCTGGAAGACCCGGGTGTACCAGCAGCGCGGGACCCTCCCAGCGTCGCAGGTGACGTTGTCGAGGCACTACGCACACAGCGACTACGACCTGGTCGTCTACGCCGACACGGCGTCCCGCACCCCGTCGCCGCTGCTCAGTGGCGCGCGCGTCACGGTGACGAACGCGACGACCGGTGCGTCGTTCTCGACCCGGTTCTCGACGCTGCTCGACAGCGAGCAGACGGCACAGTTCCAGATTCCCTCCGGGCAGTACTTGGTCGAGCTCCGGACAGTGGCGACGACCGCGACGCCGGCGCGTGTGCTGTGGCTCGGACGCCCCGGCGGCGTGTACCGGTACGTGACCGACCGGGCCCAGGCCGTCCCGGTGCGGGTCGTGTTCGGCGGATTCAACGGCTGGGGTGGGGCGGTGCCGGAAACGTCCGTGGCCGTGGCCGCTTCGACCGCAGCCACGTCGTGATCCACAGGACGGCGCTCCGGGTGACCGAAGCGGAAACGAGCGAAAGCGGCGACGCCGGGCGGGTGGCTGAGTCTGGCTGAGCGGCGCACCGCGCCAGCGGGGCGACGGCCGTGACGGGAGGGACGGTGTCAGCTGGCATCGGGCCTCCTGTCCGTCTGGAACACGTACCGGCGCAGCGTTGCGAGGGGGCGGGGACTAGCCGAGGGTGGTCCGTCCGGCGAGGACGGCGAGGGCGACCTCGGCGAGCGGGAGCTGGTTCCGCCGCGCGTGGTCGCGCAGCAGGGAGAACGCGGTCGCGGTGTCCACCCCGTTCCGGTTCGCGATCCACCCCTTCGCCTGCTCGATGACGGTACGGCTGTCGAGTGCTGCTTGCAGTTGCCCCTGCGTCGTCACCGCGTCGTCGATGGTGCGCTGCTGCATGAGCGAGACCGCTGCGATGTCGGCCAGTGCCCGCGCAGCGATGAGGTCGTCCTCGTCGAACGCGCCGGCGGACTCGCCGAACAGGTTGAGCGATCCGATGACGGTGGTCCGGAGCCGCAGCGGGATCGAGTGGACGGCTGTGTACCCGGCGTCAGCCGCGGCCCGGCAGAAGTGCGGCCATCGCGGCTCGGCCACTCGGACGTCGGGGATCGAGACCACGCTCCCCGTCCGCGCTGCCTCGAGACAGGGCCCGTCGCCGACTTCGAGCTGCAGGAGCTCGAGCAGTCCGCTGTGGTGCCCCACCGAGGCGGTGATCTGCAACCGGTGATCCGAGCCGAACAGCATCAGCCCGGCAGCGTGGACGTCGAACAACGCCGCCGACTCGTCCACCAGGTGCTGCAGGCGCCCGGTGAGGTCCTCTGAGCTGGTGGCGCTGCCGACCAGCGCGATGATCGTCTGCAACAGTCGTCGTTCGCGGTCGGCGCCCACGGGGTCACTCCAGATGCTGTGATCAGAAGTGGCCGGTCGTGCCCTGCTCCAGCAGTCGAAGACCGCGTGCCGCCACACTACGGCCCGGGGATGCGAACACGCCTGGCGCAACGACTCCCCGCTGGGGACTCGTCCAGATCACCGACCCGGGTGCGAACGGCCGACTGGGCGTCAGATCGTGCTGGCGTCGAGGACGAACCGGTACCGGACGTCGCTCGCGAGCATCCGTGTGTACGAGTCGTTGAGATCATCGACGACGGCACGAACCGCAGGACGAACGTCGACGCCGTGTCACCGGTCCTGGTCGCGCTCGGCGCGCTCGTCATCATGCTCATCGCCGTGGTCGCAGGTCTTCAGGCTGGACGATGGGAACTCCGCACCGCCGCCGTCCGCTTCACCACCGGGTTCCGACCGCTGAACACCCTTCGCAGCGCGGCCGCCAGAGTCGCTCTGATCGGCACCGCCGCCTGTACGACCGCCCTCGCGGGCGCGGCGGTCGTCAGGCAAACCACCACCCTCGACCTCGACGTCACCACCGCAGTCATCGCGGTCGGAAGCGTCGTGTTTGCCGTGTCCGTCGCTTCGTTCTGGCAGGGAAGCCGTCGATGGAACTGCTGAACGACCTTCGGTCCAACTGGACGATCATCGTCGCCAAGATCGTCCTGATCGTGCTGCTCGCACTCTGCTGGTACAACGTGGCGTCGTTCACCCAGTCCACGTCGCAGGCCGTGACCCAGGGCCTGTCCACTGTTGCCGATGCCGACCTCTACACGGTGATCGACGATCTCGACCCGGAGGCTTTCGAAGCGATTCGGCGAGACGAGCGCGCACTCGACGCAGTCGCCTCGTTCGTCGACCGCATCGATGACGAGCCCGGATTCAGGTTCATCTCCTCGTACGACCAACCCGTCACCGTCCAGGACTTCCGCGGCGACGATCGCTTCGACGTCGGCTACGGGACCGAGTACACGCTCAACGGGAAGTACCAGGACGAATCGGGGCGGAGTGTTCAGGACATCAAGTCCATCCAGCTCAACGAGACCGCGTTCGAGTTCGCGGGGCTCTCCGTGCAGGACGGCAAGCCGATCGATTGGGACGCCGTCGACTGGGCTTCCGGCCGGATCCCCGTGCTGCTCGGCAACGAGTACCGCGGCGTGTACGAGCTCGGGCAACACCTCACCGGAGCGGTCATCCTGCAGGCGCAGGAGCTCGAAGTCGTCGGTTTCCTCGAACCGGACAGCGCCATGTACTTCCGCGGTGAGGCCAACCACTACCTCGATGACACCGTGATCGTGCCCTACCCGCCGACACTCGCCGGACTCGACCGAGCAGCACTCGACCGGTTGGATCCCGAGCTGTTCGGACGCCTGGTGTTCCAGGTACTGAACGCCGACCTCGCCGTCGATCGCAGCCTCGATTTCGGTGGAGTGGTCGCACGACTCGACGGGATCGGAGACGAGACCGGCTTCAGGTCGTACACGTTGCTCGGAGTACCGACCTACCTCGTGCAGCTCTCCCTCGTCCGCCAGCTCATCCAGGACAACCTGGTGCTCGTCACCGCGCTGCTCGTCGTCCTCACCGCGGGCGTGGGCCTCATCACGGTGTTCCTCAACCGACTCCTGCACCACCGTCGAGCGCCGGTCGCGCACGTGCACCATCTCCTCGGGAAGAGCCCGGACCACACGAGCCGACTGTTCCGCCCAAGCCGCCTCACCGAGTACATCGCCGCGTTCGGGCTGTTCCTCGCGACGAGCGCGGTGCTCCCCAACGACAGTGCGACGGCTCGATTCGGCGCCGGTACCGCCCTCCTGCTCTGGTGCGTGGCGGACGGGGCACTCGGCCGACGAGCCGTCCGCATCGAACTGACCACCGGACGCAGAAGAGGTGCCCCACGATGATCACACTGCGCGACGTCTCGAAGACGGTCACCGAGCCCGACGGATCGACCAGAACGCTGTTCGACCGACTGCACTTCGACCTTCGCGAAGACGATCGCTCCGTAGCCATCACGGGACGCAGCGGATCGGGCAAGAGCACGCTGCTCCGGGTCCTCGCCGGCCTCGACACCGACTTCGAGGGGACCTACGTCCATGATGGGCACATCCTTGAGCGCACCGCGTCCAGGATGGCGGCGCACCGACTCCGACACATCGGCATCGTCACCCAGGATCACAACCTGCTCGGCGACCGCAGCGTGCTCGACAACGTCCGGCTCGGCGTTCCTGCTCGTGCCGGCTCGGCCGCCCGAGCACATGACGCCCTCGAGGCGGTCGGCATCAGTCACCTTGCCGTCAAGCGCCAACGGCGACTCTCGGGAGGAGAAGCGCAGCGCGTCGCGATCGCTCGAGCCATCGCAAAGCGCCCAGCCGTCGTCCTCGCCGACGAGCCCACCGGCGCACTGGACGAGACGACCGAAGACGACGTGCTCGCCCTCTTCGACCGGCTGCAGCAAGCGGGAACCAAGTTCGTGATCGTCACCCACAGTGAGCGCGTCGCACAGCGATGCGGACGGCAACTCCAGCTCCACGACGAGCAGCCCATCGCGCGCGGCACGTGATGCAGCCTGGAGGGACGGTGCCAGTGAACTGGTCCCGGTTTGTTGGACCGTGAAGTCAGATTAGGCCGCGAGGGCGTGAGCTCGGTATTGAACCGGGCTCATGCCCTCGA
>NZ_SODN01000018.1:0-39894 GCF_004365385.1 Curtobacterium sp. PhB190
CCTCGACGCCATGACGCCGAGAGAAGCTCTCGACGAGCTACTCTCGGCGTCACTGACAGGCGGTGTTGCACCGACCACTTGAATCCACCCGCCGATGGTCGGCGGGAATCTGTCGCTTTCGCGGGTCAGACGAACGTCAGCGGCGGACGGCGTCGATCTTGAGCATCTTGGCGATGACGCTGTCGAGCTCGCTGTCGTCGAAGACCTGCTTCCAGTCCTCCTTGATGAGCTTCTCGCGGCCGTAGCCCATGGCGATGTGGCAGGCGTCGGAGAACGGGTTCGAGCCGCGCAGGCCGTTGGTCAGCGCGATCCAGGTGTGGCCGTAGAGCATGGCGCGGGCGGCCTCGCGGGGCACGCCGACACCGGTGACGGTCTCCTCGAGGGCGTCGTTGAGGAAGTCGCCGATCATGCAGGCGATGGTCTCGACGAGGGTCGGCTCGAGCACGGCGAGCTGCTTCACGGTGACCCAGTGCACCTGGATGACGGGCGCGTACATGGTGGTGATGACGGCCTCGGCGATCGCCTTGGCGGAGTCGTCCGGGTCACCGAGGGACTCGGACGCGTCGAAGGCCGCGATGACCTCCTGCGGGGCGGCGATGCCCCCGAAGGTGTCGTCCCACTCGGCCTTGGTGGTGCGCTCGAGGAACACCGACGGGTGGCACGGGTGCGCTACGGCGTAGTGGATGTCCTCGCGCTTGGCGAGCAGTCCGGCGTAGGCGGCGGCCGGGTCGAGCGTCAGGATGCTGGCGCCGGCCTTCATGACCGGGACGAGCTGCTCCGAAATGGTGCCGAGCAGGACGTCCGGCACGGCGAGGATGACCACGTCGGCGACCTTGGCGGCCTCGACGCTGTCGTTGAGCGACCGGCCGAGGGCCTGGATGCGCTCCTGCCCGGCGGGCGAGGCCTCGCTGTAGAGCGTCGTGTACTCGCTCTTCGCGAAGTTGTTCGAGACGCGGGTGCCCATCTTGCCGCCGGCACCGATCACGGCGACGGTGACGTCGGCCGTACCGGATCCGGCAGCGACGGTGTGGGGGGTGGTGACGGTGTCGGTCATGATTCCTTGCTCCTGATGTGCTCGATGGTGTGTTCGGTCCACGCCGCCTCGATGCGGGTGGTGGTCTGTGCGGGCGTCTCGCCCGGTCGCGGGTCGGCGCCCGCGTGCTCGTCCTGCCAGGGCAGCCAGAACTCGATGACGCGGTTGATCCCCCGGGCGTCGGGGTCGATCGCGGCGCGGACGGCGTCGTGGTCGATGACCCCGGTGCCCATCGGGACGCCGGTGTACTGGAACCCGACCCACCCCGGCGACCGGGTGAACCCGGAGTCCTTGACGTGCCAGTTGACGACGTGCGGGGCGGTCATCGCGACGACGTCGGCGGGGTGTTCGAGCCGTGCGACGGTGTTCGCCGGGTCCAGGCAGATGCCGAGGTGGTCGGAGCCGATCGCCTGCACGACCGCGACGAGGTCGGCGGTGGCCACCACCTCGTAGGTCTCGAGGGCGAGCGTCACCCCGGCCGCCTCGTAGGCGGGGAGTGCCCGGCGCAGACGGCGTTCGGTCTCGGCGGTGTCCGGCTGGTCGTCGCCGCTCGTCCACATCGACCGGACGAGCGTCGCACCGAGTACCTGCGCGATGTGCAGGTACCGGGCGAGGTGCGCCGGGTCGGTGCCGCGGGTGCCGACCTCGAGCGTGAGCCCGAGATCGTCGGCCAGCATCCGGATCGCGGCCAGCCGGTCGTCCGACGCGGTGTCGAGCGGCAGGTGGTCGCAGATCTGGAACAGGTCGACGCCGTCGTGGGCCGCGGCGTCGCGCAGGGCGTCGTCGAGGGACATCGGTGCCGGCACGCGGTCGGACATGCGCCAGAAGTAGGCGTAGGTGGAGAGGCCGAGCAGGGAGGTCACGCCGGTGCTCCGTCCTGCGTCGCAGCCAGCGCCTCGGCTTCGTCGAGGATCGTGCGGATCGCCTCGGGGTCGTGGGCGAAGCGGCCGAGGAACAGGCCACCGATACGGCCCTGTCCCCGGGTGAGCAGACCAGGCCCGGCGCTGCCGCCGTAGATGACGACCGAACCGGCGAGTTCCGGGCGGTTCGCCAGGTGCTGCTCGATGCCCGCGAGCACCGCGACGATGTGCTCGTCGGGAGCGGGCTGCGGTGCGCCGATGGCCCAGACCGGCTCGTAGGCGGCGATGACCGGCCCGGCGAGTCCGTCGGCGACGGCCGTCGCGACGAAGCGGTCGAGCTGCGCGGTGACCTCGGCGACGGCAGCGGACGGGTCGCCGTCGGCCGCGCGGTCGGTCTCGCCGACGCAGATGAGGGGACGCAGGCCGTTGCGGAAGGCGGCGTGCACCTTGCCGGCGATGTCCTGGTCGGACTCGTGGAACAGGGACCGGCGTTCGGCGTGCGCGATCTCGACCAGGTCGACCCCGACCTCGCGGAGTTCGCGGCCGGACACCTCACCCGTGAAGGCACCCTCGTCGGCCCAGGCCAGGTCCTGCGCGCCGAGGAGCACCGGGGTGCGCTCGAGCACGGCGTGCACCGGCACGAGCGACGGGAACGTCGGGATGACGAAGAGTTCGACGGCGCCGGACTGCACCGCCGGGTGGGTCCGGGCGATGTCGGCCACGGCGGCCGCCCACTCGAGCGTCCGGGCGTGCCCGAAGTACATCTTGAGCGACACCCCGATCGTGATCGGGGCCGCCGCCGTGGTCGCCGGCATCAGGCGTCGGTCCCGACCGGGGCCGAGCCGTCGTAGGCACAGATCGCGGCGACCTTCGACGCGCTGGCGGAGGACGGGTCGAACGTGTAGCCCAACCACTCGCGAGCCATCCGGCGTGCGACCTCGACGCCGACGACCCGCTGGCCCATGCAGAGGACCTGGGCGTCGTTCGACAGGACCGAACGCTCGACGCTGAACGAGTCGTGCGCGGTGACGGCCCGGATGCCGGGGACCTTGTTCGCCGCGATCGCGACGCCGAGTCCGGTGCCGCAGATCAGGATCGCCCGGTCCGCCTCGCCGCTCGCGACCAGTCGTGCTGCGTCGACGGCCACGTGCGGGTAAGCGGTGTGCCCGTCCGCGTCGACGCCCACGTCGGTGACGCTGACCACGCGCGGGTCCTTCGCGAGGTCGGCCTTGATGATCTCCTTGTAGTCGAACCCGGCGTCGTCCGAGCCGACGACGA
Organism: Curtobacterium sp. PhB190; assembly: GCF_004365385.1. Taxonomy (NCBI): domain Bacteria; kingdom Bacillati; phylum Actinomycetota; class Actinomycetes; order Micrococcales; family Microbacteriaceae; genus Curtobacterium; species Curtobacterium sp. PhB190. The sequence goes on from NZ_SODN01000018.1 coordinate 3,172, forward strand.
TGCGGAACTGCTGCTCGGTCATGGGGGCTTCCTTACTTCTCGGCCAGCGTCGCGAGGACCGCGGCGGTGATCAGGGCGAACGAGATCGCGCCGGCGTCGGGGGTGCCGACCGCGTCCTCGCCGTGGGTGCGGGCGCGGCCCATCTTCGGCAGCAGGTCAGCGGTCGCGTCGGCGGCCGCCGTCGCCGCGGCGGACGCTGCCGACCAGGCACGGACCAGGTCGTCGCCGGCCGCGACGCGGTCGGTGAGGACCTGGTCGAACGGGACGATCGCGTCGACCATGGTCTTGTCGCCGGGGACGGCTCCGAACGCGAGGACCGCCTCGGTGGCGGCGTGCACCGCGCTCTGGACCGTGGCGGCGGTCGGACGCTCGTCGTCGCCGAGGACGCGACCCAGTGCCTCCAGGGCGGCTCCCCAGATCGCGCCGGACGTGCCACCGGCCTTGTCGGACCAGGCGTCTCCGGCGATCGCCAGGACGCTGCCGGCGCCGGCGCCGCGCGTCACCGCGTCCGAAGCGGCGCGGTCCGCGGCGGTGGAGCCGCGCTGCATGCCGATGCCGTGGTCGCCGTCGCCGGCGACGGCGTCGATCCGACCGAGCTCGTCGGCGTGGTCGTCGATGGTGGTGCGGATGGCCGTGATCGCCTCGGCGACCCGGGCGGCGGACGCCTGCGACGCCTCGGTGCCCGGCGTGACCGGTGCCTGCTCGTCCGCGGCGAGGGCCTCGGGTGCGACCGGCTGTTGCGGGACGGCACCGCCCTTGCGGTACGCGGGGCTGTCGGCTGGGGCGGCCCAGAGCTGCTCGAGTTCGTCGTCGAGCCAGAAGAGCGTCAGCGAGACGCCGGCCATGTCGAAGCTCGTGACGAGTTCGCCGACCTCGGGCTCGACGACGACGGCACCGGCCGCGGTGAGCCCGCGCTGCACGGCGCCGAAGACGACGAAGAGCTCCTCGTACTTGACGCTGCCGAGACCGTTGAGGATCGGGACGACGCGTGCCCCGTCGACGACGACACCGGATGGCAGCTCGGTCAGCAACTTGTCGACGAGCAGGTCGGCCAGTCCGGACGCGGTGGGGACGTCGGCCTCGGCGATGCCGCGTTCGCCGTGGATGCCCATGCCGATGGCCATCCGACCCTCGGGGACGGTGAAGAGTGGTTCGTCCGCGCCGGGGAGCGAGCAGCCGGAGAAGGCGACGCCGAAGCTGCGGGTGCGGTCGTTGGCGCGGGTCGCGATCGCGGTGACCGTGTCGAGGTCGTCCCCGCGTTCCGCGGCGGCACCGGCGACCTTGAAGACGCACAGGTCACCGGCGATGCCACGACGCTTGTGGGCTTCGGCGCTCGGGGCGGAGGCGACGTCGTCGGTCACCCGCACGGTGCGGACGTCGATCCCGCTGTCGGCCAGTGCCCGCGCCGCAGCGTCGAAGTTGAGCACGTCGCCGGCGTAGTTGCCGTAGCTCAGCAGCACCCCGCCGCCGTGCTCGGACGCCTTCGCGACCGCCGTGACCTGCTGGGCGCTCGGGCTGGCGAAGAGGTTCCCCATCGCCGCACCGGCTGCCAGTCCGTGCCCGACGAGTCCGCCGAAGGCCGGGTAGTGGCCGGAGCCACCGCCGACGACGAGCGCGACGGTCCCCTCGGGGCTGGTGGTCGAGCGGGCGACGCCGCCGTGGACCTTGCGGACCCGGGACTGGTTCGCGGCCACGAAGCCGTCGACCATCTCGTCGGCGAAGTCGGCCGGGTCGTTGAACAGGCGGGTCATGCGTGGCTCTCCTGGGTCGTGGTCGTGTTCTTCGTGGCCTGCGCCGCAGCGTCGGCGGCACGTCGTTCGTTCCGCTTGGTGTTCCGACCGAGCACGAACATCAGCACGCTCGACAGCACCATGAAGAAGCCGACGATGAACATCGGGACCTGGTACCCGCCGGTCCACCCGCTGACGACGCCCGTGATGTACGGGGCGGCGAACCCGCCGAGGTTGCCGATCGTGTTGATGAGGGCGACTCCCGCGGCAGCGGCGGCACCGGTCAGGAACTGCGTCGGCACGGTCCAGAAGTTCGGCAGCGCCGCGAAGATCGCGCAGGCGGTGACCGCGATGACGGCGATCGTGGCGGCCGGGCTGTTCATGTAGAGCGCGACCGGGATGCTCAGGCCGCCGACGAGCGCGGGGACGGCGATGTGCCAGACCCGGACGCCACGGCGGAAGGCGTCACGCGACCAGAAGTACAGGACGACCGCGGCGGGGACGTACGGGATCGCCGTGATCATGCCCTTCTGGAACAGGTCGAACGTGGTGCCGAACTGCTCCTGGAAGCCGTCGATGATGGTCGGCAGGAAGAAGCTCAGTGCGTAGAGGCCGTAGATGAAGCCGAAGTAGACCGCGGCGAGCATCCAGACGCGGCCGGAACCGAAGGCTGCACGGAGACCGCCCTTGGCGTGCCCGTCTCCCCCGCCCTTGGCCTTGTTCTCGGCGGCGAGGGCACCCTCGAGCCACAGCTTCTCGTCCTCGTCGAGCCACTTCGCCTGCGACGGCTTGTCCTTGAGCACGAAGAGGCACAGGACGCCGACGATGATCGCCGGGATCGAGACGCACAGGAACATGAAGCGCCAGCCGGCCAGGCCGCCGAGCATGCCCTCGTGGGTCATCAGCCAGCCGGCGAGCGGGGAGCCGATGACGCTCGTCAGGGGCTGGGCCAGGTAGAACAGCGCGAGCATCTTGCCGCGGTGCCGGGCGGGCACCCACGTCGACAGGAACAGGATCGCGCCGGGGAAGAAGCCGGCCTCGGCGATGCCGAGCAGGAAGCGCAGCCCGACGAGCTGCGGGTAGTTCTGCACCCACGTGAAGAGCAGCGAGACGATGCCCCACGTGATCATGATGCGCGCGAGCCAGATGCGCGCGCCGAACTTGTGCAGCGCCAGGTTCGACGGGACCTCGAGCACGAGGTAGCCGATGAAGAACACGCCGGAGGCGAACCCGAACTGGGCAGCGGTCAGACCGAGGTCCGCCTCCATGCCGTTCGGGGCCGCGAAGGAGATCGCTGTGCGGTCGAGGAAGTTGATGAAGAACATCAGTGCCACGAACGGCACGATGCGGATCGCGATCTTGCGGATGGCCGTCTTCTCGACGACCGAGGTGGGGATGCCTCGCGTGGCGGGGATGTCCACGATGACTCCTGCTCGGTGGGGGTGGTACGACTCCGACCCGTGCTGCTGCGCCCGGATGGAGCGGGCGCATCGGTGCGCCTGGTCCAGTGTGCGGATTCGAATCCGACTTGTCAACCGGTTGACCAAACCAGCCCAAGCTCCTCGAAGCCCAACCGGTTGACCGAACGGTACGCTCACTGCATGCCCGCGTTCAGCCCGGACGACCCCCTCAACATCCGACTCGAACTCGAGTCCGTGCCCGCGGGGTCGCCCGCCTCCGAGGTCGCCCGACAGCTCGTGTCCCTGCTCACCGCGGGTGAGCTGGCCCCCGGTTCGCGACTGCCGTCCGAGCGGATCCTGGCCGAACGGCTCGGGGTCGGACGCTCCGCGGTGCGCGAGGCCCTGGCGGCCCTCGAGATCCTGGGGATCGTGCAGATCCGGCCCGGCTCCGGCACGTACCTGCAGGGCGGCACCTCGGACTTGCTGCCGACGACGCTGTCGTGGGGCCTCATGCTCGCGTCGAACCGCACCCGCGAGCTGCTCGAGGTCCGGTCGTCGCTCGAGCGCACGGTCGCGATCCTCGCCGCGCAGCGCGCCACGCCCGAGCAGGTCGCGGAGCTCGGCGCGTACCTGGTCCGGCAAGAGGCCACCCTCGACGACCCCGAGGCCTTCATCGACGCCGACGTCCGCTTCCACGTCCTGCTCGCCCGCGCCGCGGGGAACGACGTGCTCGGCGACCTGCTGCAGAGCCTGCGCTCGATGCTCAGCGTGTGGGTCGGCCGCCGCGTCCAGACCCGCCAGGCCACGGAGGCCGCCTACGACGAACACCGCGCGATCTACGAGGCGCTCCGGGCCGGCGACGTGCCCGCCGTGCAGCGTGCGATGGACGAGCACATGGCCACGGCGAGCGCCCGCATCGAGAACGCGGAGCCCATCCCACCCGCCGAGTAGCGGGGCGCGTCCGCTTCGTGAGCAGAAATGGTCGGATCCGTGACGGCGACCCGACATCTTCTGCTCACGATCGGGCGGCCGGGAGGCGCGGTGCGGGTCCGCCTCGCACCGTGCGACGTTGCCGGGGCGGCAACAGGGCTTGGGTCGGGCCCGGCGGGTGCGCTGGAGTGGGCGGATGCATGCACACGAGACCACCACCGATGGCGTCGGCTCGGCCCGCGACTGGTGGGAGCAGCGGTACGCCGAGCGCGACGGGATCTGGTCGGGCCGGGTGAACGCGGTGCTGGCCGACGTCGCCGGGGCGCTGCCGATGGGGCGCGCGCTCGACCTCGGCTGCGGTGAGGGCGGCGACGTCGTCTGGCTTGCCGAGCAGGGTTGGGACGCACTCGGGGTCGACCTTTCGGTGACGGCGATCGAGCGCGGTTCGCGGGCGTCCGTGTCGGCCGGGGTCGAGGAAAGGACGGCGTTCGTCGCAGCCGACCTCGCCACGTGGGAGACGGCTGCGCGCTTCGACCTGGTGACGGCGTCGTTCCTGCAGTCGTGGCCGGTCGAGATCCCCCGCGCGGAGATCTTGCGCCGGGCGACCGGGTTCGTCGCGGTCGGCGGGCACCTGCTCGTGACCGCGCACGCTGCCCCACCGCACGACGACCTGCCGGTCGAGATGCGGGAGTACCGGTTCCCGACGCCCGACGAGGACCTGACGGCCCTGCAGCTCGACGGCTCGTGGGACGTCGTCGCCGCCGAACTCCGGCCGCGTACCGCGACGACTCCCGACGGCGACCCGCACGAGGTGCTCGACAGCGTGGTGCTGGTCCGCCGGGCGCGCTGACGACGGCTGCCGCGCGGGACGGTCAGCGCGGGAGTGGGACCGCGGCGTCGAACGCCTGCACGACGCGGGCCACCACCTGGGCGGGCGGAGTGTCCCAAATCGTCTGGTTGAAGAGCTCGACCTCGACGTCACCGGCGTAGCCGGCAGCGACCACCGCGTCCGTCACCGGCCCGAAGTCGACGTGGCCGTCGCCCGGGTAGCCCCGGGACAGCAGCGGGTCCGCCGCGATCGGGGTGGTCCAGTCGCACACCTGGTACGACGCGATCCGCCCGGCAGCCCCGGCGCGGGCGATCGACGCCGCGAGCGCCGGGTCCCACCACACGTGGAACGTGTCGACCACGACCCCCACGGCAGCGGCCGGGAACGGCGCCGCCAGGTCGATCGCCTGCGCGAGCGTCGACACCACGGCTCGGTCGGCTGCGTACATCGGGTGCAGCGGCTCGACGGCGAGCTGGACACCGGCGTCGAGGGCGTGCGGCACCAGGTCGGCGAGCGCATCGGCCACCCGGCCCCGGGCGTCGACCAGGTCGCGCGAGCCCTCGGGCAGTCCCCCGGCGACGAGCACGAGCACGGGCGCCGAACCGGGTGCTCCGGCCGCGGCGAGGGCGGCGGTCTCGTCGATCGCGCGGCGGTTGTCGTCGAGCGCCCGCTGCCGCGCGGTGCCTGGCGGGAGGGTGAAGAAGCCTCCGCGGCAGTGCGCCGACACCCGGAGCCCGGAGTCCGCGACCATCCGGACGGCCTCGGCGAGACCGACCTCGGCCACGGGCTCCCGCCAGGTGCCGATCGCACCGACGCCGGCCCCCGCCACGGTGTCGAGCGCCTGCCGGAGCGGCGCGTACTTGATCGTCGCCTGGTTGACCGACAGCCGCGGATGCGGCGCAGCGCCGGCGGACCGGACCGGCGTGACGGCGTCCGCCGCGGTCGTCACGCGACCACCTCGGCGACGGTGCGGTCGGCGGTGGGTGATCCGGGCCTCCCGGTCGACCGTGTCTCCACGCCGGCCACCGTGAGCAGCGCGTGCCAGCGCGAGGCGGCGAGGTCCGGGTGTTCGAGGGCGCCGCAGGCGTTCGCGAGCCGGATGGTCTCGGACAGGTGCGGCAGGGAGCGGCCGGCGTGCTGGCCGCCGACCATCTGGAAGGCGGGCTGGTGGCCGTTCAGCCAGGCGAGGAAGGCGATGCCGGTCTTGTAGTGCCAGGTGGGGGCGCTGAAGACGTGGCGGGAGAGCGCCTCGGTGGGGGCGAGGAGGGTGCGGTAGGCGGTCTCGTCGGGCAGGGCCTGGACGGCGGCGGAGGCGATGGGGGCGATGGCGGCGAAGGCGCCGAGGAGGGCGTCGGAGTGGGCTCGGCCCCGTGCTCCGGCTCGGTCTCCGGCCCGGTCTCCGGCCCGGTCTCCGGCCCGGTCTCCGGCGATCAGGTTCACGTAGTGGAAGTCGTCGCCGGTGAACATCCGGGCGGTCGCTGGCAGCTGGGAGCGGAGGGCGACCTCGGCGCGGGCGTTCAGCAGGCTCATCTTGATGCCGGAGACCTTCGGCCCGGCGTCGCGCATGATGTCGAGCACGGTGTCGGGGCCCTGCTGCCCGCCGAAGTAGCCGGCGAGGGCGGGGTCGAAGGCCTCCCCCAGCCAGTGCAGGACGACGGGGGCGCTCGCCTGCTCGATGATGAGGCCGTAGATGCGGCGGTAGGTGCTGGCGGCAACGTTGCTGCTGGGGCTGTCGCTGTCGGCGCGCTGCGCGAGTCGCGCCAGGTGACGGCTCGCCATGAGGACGACACCCGCGCCGGCGTCCTCGGCGTGGTGGAGCTGGGCGACGTACGCGTCGACGACCTGCTGCTCGGTGGGCAGGTCGTCCCCGTCGTCCGGCAGGTCGTCGGTGTTCACGCCGACGACGATGCGGCCGCCGACGGAGTGCGCCTCGCGGGCGCTGCGGGTGATGAGCTCGCGCGTCGCGGCCGGGTCGAGGCCCATGTTCCGCTGCGCGGTGTCCATCGCGTCGGCGACGCCGAGCCCCCACGACCACAGGTGGTGGCGGAACGCGAGGGTGGCGTCCCAGTCGAGGTCGGCCGGGGCGCCGGGGGTGTTGTCGGCGGCGGCGCGCGGGACGACGTGGGCGGCCGCGTAGACGAGGCGCTCGGTCAGGGGCGCGGTCGGCTTGGCGGCGGCCGTGACTGCCGGCGGGTTCAGGGTCGTCCGGCTGGTCGAGCCGTCGGCGGCGAGGAGGGTGAGGTCGGTCATGCGCGTGCGCCGACCGTTTCGGTATGCAGGGCGACCTCCGGCGTCTCGACCTGGAGGCGCGGCTCGGCCCCCGTGGGCAGGTGCAGCTCCGGCAGGTCCACGCGTCGACCCTCGGCGCTGGACCGCAGGCCGGCCTCCGCCAGCGCCACGCCGCGGGCACCGGAGAGCAGGTCGTAGGGGTGCGGGCGGCCGGCGACCAGGTCCTGCAGGAAGTCCTCCCACTGGGCGCGGAACCCGTTGCCGAACACCTCGTTGTCGGGGACCTCGAGCCACTGCGCCTTGTAGTCGCGGTCGTCCTTCAGGTCCGGGTTCCACACCGGCTTCGGCGTCGCCGTTCGTGGCTGGATGCGGCAGCCGAACAGTCCCGCGACGGCGCTGCCGTGGGTGCCGTCGACCTGGAACTCGACGAGCTCGTCGCGGTCGACCCGGACCGCCCAGCTCGAGTTGATCTGCGCCGTGATGCCGCCGGCCAGGTCGAAGACCCCGTAGGCGGCGTCGTCCGCGGTCGCCGGGTACTCGTGACCCTGCTCGTCGGTGCGCTGCTCGATGTGGGTGACGGCGCGGGCGTACACGGACTCGACGCGGCCGAACAGCTGCTCGAGCACGTAGTTCCAGTGCGGGAACATGTCGACGACGATCCCGCCGCCGTCCTGCTGCCGGTAGTTCCAGCTCGGGCGCTGTGCGGTCTGCCAGTCCCCCTCGAACACCCAGTAGCCGAACTCGCCGCGGACGCTGAGGACCTTCCCGAAGAACCCGGAGTCGATGAGGCGGCGGAGCTTCCGGAGGCCGGGCAGGTAGAGCTTGTCGTGCACGACGCCGTTCGGCACCCCGGCCTCGGCGGCCAGTCGGGCGAGTTCGAGCGCTTCCGAGGAGGTCTCGGCGGTCGGCTTCTCGGTGTAGACCGCCTTGCCGGCGGCGATCGCCCTGCGCAGGGCATCGGCACGGGCGCTCGTGACGGCGAAGTCGGCGAAGACGTCCCAGCGCGGGTCCGCGAGGGCGGCGTCGAGGTCGGTCGTCCAGTGCTCGAGGCCGTGGCGGGTGGCGATCTCCTCGAGCTTCGCGGCGTTGCGGCCGACCAGGATCGGTTCGAGCTGCACGCGGGAGCCGTCCGGCAGCCGAAGTCCGCCGTCCTCGCGGATGGCCAGGATCGACCGGACGAGGTGCTGGCGGTAGCCCATCCGTCCGGTGACGCCGTTCATGATGATGCCGATGGTGCGCGTGGTGGTCAACGCGTGCTCCCTTGCTCGCTGTGGCCTGCTCTCCGCGTGGTGGAAAGCGCTTGCCCGGAACCGTACACCACGCCCGGCGCGCTGCAGTAGTACCCGAACACGAACGCACACGCGCGGCCGGGGTGCGGCGGCGGCGGCCCGCGCCCGAGGTTCCGAAATCTTGGAGTCTCGGGGCGCTGAGCGGCATTCCGTGGAACCTCGGCGCCGAACCCGCGGCATGTTGTGGAACCTCGACGCCCCGGGCGTCGGCGTGTCGTGCGACGCTCCCCACCCGCCGCTGGCCGATGGGGACCGCCTGGGACGCTCCCGACCGCGCCATCCGAGGTTCCGAGATCTCGGAACCTCGGAGCGCCAGGCGGCACTCCGTGGAACCTCGGCGCCGAACCCGCGGCATGTTGCGGAACCTCGACGCCCGGCCGACGGCGTGTCGCGCGCCCTCGAGCCCGACCAGCCGCCGGCGCCACACTCCGTGAGCAGAAAAGGTCGAGTGGCGGCGCCGGACCCGACCTTTTCTGCTCACCAAGCGCGAGCGCCCCGCCCCCGCCGCGCTACCGCGCCGTGCTCGCGCGCAGGACGACCTCGCCGTCGATGGCACCGTCGGCCTCGAGCCCCAGTGCCCGCCGCACCGCCCGCTCCCCGATCTCCTCCAGCGGGAGCCGCACCGTGCTGAGCGCCGGCACGACGTCGGCGAGCATCTGCACGTCGTCGAACCCCGCGACGCCGACGTCCACCCCGGGGACGAGCCCGCGCTCCCGGATCGCCGCGACCGCCCCCACCGCCATCAGGTCGGTGACCGCGAACACGCACCGCGGCAACGCCCACACGCCTCCCGCCGCCCGGTCGAGCAGTGTCACCATCGCCTGGTACCCGCCGTCGCGCGTGAACGCCGAGGGCACCACCGCGTCGTCCGGCACCCGGATGCCGTGCGCGGCGAGTCCGGCGACGAAGCCCTCGACCCGGGCGTGCGCGGTGGCCAGGTCCGGGTCGCCGGACAGGACGGCGAACGAGTCGTGCCCCTGTTCGACGAGCGCTCCCGCCAGGGCCGCGGCACCGCTGAGGTTCCGGATGACGACCCCGTGCACGCCGGGCACCCCGGCGGCGGCACCGTCGAGGTCGGACACGAGCGCGGACACCCCGGCACCGGCGGCGACGAGTGCGCCGACGGCAGCTGCGGAGTCCGACGCTCCCGACGTCTGCCCAGCACCGAGTCGACGACTCACGGCGAGCACCACTGCCCGCGGCCGGAGTCCGGCGACGACGCCGAGCACCGCGGCCTCGCGCGAAGGATCCCCGCCGGTCGAGGTGATCGTCACCACGAGCCCGGCGTCGTCGGCAGCCCGGATCGCCCCCGCGGCGATCGCGGCGAAGTACGGGTCGGCGATGTCGCCGACGACGAGCGCCAGGGTCGTGGTGCTCCCGCGAGCGACGGCCTGCGCCTGCACGTTGGCGGTGTACCGGAGCTCGTGGGCGGCGGCCTGCACACGGTCCACCGACTCCGGTCGGACCTTCCGCGTGCTGCCGTTCAGCGCCCGCGAGGCGGTCGCGAGCGACACGCCTGCGAGCTCGGCCACGTCGGCCAGGGTGACGGTGCCTCGCTCGGGCATGTCGTGCCTCCAGTCCGGTCCGCGCCGTGCGCGGTCTGTGGCGAGGATAGCGATTTCCCGGGAGGCCCGACCAGCGTCCGCGCCGTCGGCGCGGCCTTCCGAGACGGCTGGTCACATTGTCAGAACATCGCGCAGGAAAGCGCTTGCCATGAGCGCTCACGTCGTGTAGACCTGGGGTCCTCGGCCGAGACACCCCGAACGCTCGCCCACGGCAGACGCCAGTGGTCCCGAACGAAAGCAGTGACGATGAAGTCATCCAAGAGAATGCTCGCGCTCGCCGGCGGCATCGCCGCACTGGCCCTGTTGAGCGGCTGTGCCTCCGGCAGCTCCGGCGACGGCGGCAAGGTCGATCAGCTGACCTTCTGGCTCTCCACCTCCACCGCGCAGGAGAAGGGCTACCAGGACCTCGCCACCGCGTACGAGGAGAAGACCGGCGTCACGGTCAAGATCGTGAACCTGCCGTACGACGGACTGCAGACCAAGCTCCGCGAGTCTGCCCAGGCGAACTCGCTGCCCGACGTCGTGCGCGCCGCCGGCATCGACCCCATCTGGACCGGCAAGACCGTCGACCTGGCCTCGATCGTCGACGACGACGCGAACAAGATCGACCAGGACATCATCGCGAAGGACGACGACGGCAAGGTCACCTCGATCCCGTCCGACGTCACCGCTGCCGGCCTGTTCGTGAACAAGTCGCTGTTCGAGAAGGCCGGCGTCGACTACCCGACCGATCCCGCGAAGGCGTGGACCTGGGACGAGTTCCTCACGGCCGCCGACAAGGTGAAGGCGAAGACCGGCGCGAAGTACGACATGGTGTTCGACTCGTCGCCGTCGCGTCTGCGTGCCTACATGTTCACCAAGGGCACCGACTTCATGCAGCAGGAGAAGGACGGCTCCTTCCCGACCGACGCGAAGACCGTCGACGCACTGCAGGACTTCGCCGACATGAACGACGACTCGGTCATGCCGAAGTCGGTGTGGACGAGCGGTCAGGACCCGAACGCCCTGTTCAAGAGCGGTCAGGTCGTCGCGTACTTCTCGGGTGTCTGGCAGTCGTCGGACTTCGCGTCGAACATCACCGACTTCGACTGGGCGAGCGCCGCCACCCCGGCCGACCCGACCCACGCCACCGAGATCAACTACGGCGGCAACATCGTCGGCTTCGAGAACTCGGACGCCCGAGGTGCCGCGGCCAAGAAGTTCATCGACTACATGTACGACCCGACGAACTACGCGAAGCTCGTGACGACGAACGGCTTCCTGCCGGTCGAGACCGGGCTGGACATCCAGTACCCGTTCGAGTCCCAGGCGGCCAAGGACTCCTTCGCGCTGTACCAGAAGGAGATCGACGCAGCCGACCCGATCTCGAGCTCCTACGCCAAGGAGAGCGCGAAGTGGGCGGTCGAGGGCAAGGAACTCGGCACCGATCCCACCACCGCCGAGGTCGGCAAGCTCATCAACGGGCAGCAGTCGGCCAAGAAGACCCTCGAGACGATCACGAAGTACTACGAGGAGCACGTCGGCTGACGGAACGGGGTCGGGCGCACGCGTCCGACCCCGTTGTCTCTCCTTCCACAGCAGCACCACGTCGAACGAAGAGGATCATCGTGAGCATCCCCACCGCAGCCGGTGACGTGCAGACCGCCGTCCCCACCCCGGTGCCGCCCCGTCGGCCCGGAGCCGCGAAGACGACGAAGCGCCGCCGCTCCGGCGTCAGCAAGCCCGTCCTCGCCCCGATCCTGTTCGTGAGCGTCAACGCCGTCCTGTTCGTGGTGTTCTTCGTGTGGCCGGCCGTCATCGGCCTCGGCTACTCGTTCACCGACTACAACGGCGTCGTCGACCCGAAGTTCATCGGGTTGGCGAACTACTTCGAGCTGTTCGCCGACGACACCTTCTACGCAGCCCTCGGGCGCACCTTCCTCTACGCGATCGTCGCCGTCCCGCTCGGCTTCGTCCTCGCACTGTCGATGGCGCTGATGCTGACGAGCCCGGCGGCGAAGGGCCGCAGCGTCGCCCGCATCGTGTTCTTCGTGCCGTGGCTCATCTCCCCGATCGTCACCGGTGTGATCTGGCGGTGGATGTTCGGCGAGAACTTCGGCCTGGCGAACTTCGTCATCGAGTCCCTCGGCGGCAAGGCCGTGCCGTGGCAGTCGAACGCCGACCTGTCGCTGCTCGTGGTGGTGTTCGCCACCGCGTGGGCCGGCGCCGCCTTCAACATGCTGCTGTTCGTCGCCGCGATCCGGAACGTGCCGCAGTCGTACTACGAGGCGGCGTCCCTCGACGGGGCCGGCGCCTGGCACCAGTTCCGGTACATCACGCTGCCGAGCATCGCGCCGACGTCGTTCATCGTGATCCTGCTGTCGTCGCTCGGGGCGTTCAAGGAGTTCGCCACCATCCAGGCGCTCAACGGCGGCGGACCCGGCACCGACAACAACCTGCTCGTGCAGTACATCTACACGAACGGGTTCCAGAACGCCCACATCGGCTACGCGAGCGCGGCGTCGATGGTCCTCATGCTCATCCTCATGGCCATCGCGCTCATCCAGCTGGCCGTGAACCGTCGGACGGAGGCCCGTCGATGACCGCCACCCTGCCCAGCACCCCCGGCGCACCCGCAACCGACAACACGACCAAGAGCAAGGGCAAGGGCACGACCAAGCGCCTCGACGGCCCGCCCCGTCCGAAGGCCATCGCCGCCACCGCCCTGCTCTGGGTCTTCATCATCGCCTTCGGCTTCCCGGTGCTCTGGTTCGTGCTGAGCGCCTTCAAGCCCGGCGGCGAGCTGTTCTCGTACCCGCTGACCCTGCTGCCGAAGAACTGGTCGGTCAGCGGCTTCACCGAGGCGTGGGCGAGCTACGACTTCGCCCGCTACTTCGGCAACACCGTCATCGTCGCGCTGGTCACGACCGTGCTCACCGTGCTGGCGAGCGCCGCCACCGGGTACGCCCTGGCGAAGTACGACAACAAGTGGCTCAAGGTCTTCTTCGTCTGCATCCTGGCGACGACGATGCTGCCGACCGAGGTCATCCTCGCGCCGACGTTCATCGTCATCCGCGACCTCGGCATGTACGACTCGTTGGCCGGCATCATCGTGCCGTCGGTCATCACCGCCACCGGCATCTTCATGTTCCGGCAGTTCTTCATCACCGTGCCCGACGACCTGGTCGAGGCCGCGCGCATCGACGGTGCGAGCGAGTTCGGGATCTTCTGGCGGATCATGCTGCCGATCTCCCGGCCGATCATGCTGACGCTCGCGATCTTCTCGTTCCAGTGGCGGTGGAACGACTACATCTGGCCGCTCCTGGTGCTCAACGACCCTCACCAGTTCACGATCCAGATCGCACTGCAGAGCATCGTCGGTGCCGAGAACGTCAACTGGACCGTCCTGCTCGGTGCCTCGGTGATCTCGATCATCCCGCTCGTGCTCATCTACCTGGTGTTCCAGAAGTACGTGAACGGCGCGGACCTCAACGCGGGACTCAAGGACTGATGGGGTTCCTCGACGCGGTCGGCCCGGCCGCGGACGCCGCCGTCGCGCGCCTCCGGCTCGCCGACGACGATCCGGCTGCGCTGCAGCACCGGGAACTGATGGCGCGTGCCCTCACCCTGGTCGGGGCGTGGGTCCGGAACGAGCGGACGGGAGGCCCGGTTTGCCTTCCCGACGACGACCTCGCCACCGCGCACGGCTGGGTCCGGCACCTCGCGGCCCGGCAGTCCCCCGGCGGCACGTTCGTCGGCGGCGACAACGTGCTGTCGCCGCCGGACTCGGCGTTCACGGTGAACGACGTCTGCGACGCCCTCGAGCTGCTCGCGCCGTACCGGGCGTCGGTCCCGGCGGCCGCGGTGCTCGCCGACGACCTCGACCGGATCGTGCACCGTGCGACGCCGGCGCTGCTCACCGGTGGCGTGCACACGCCGAACCACCGGTGGGAGGTCTCGGCCGCCCTCGCCCGGGTCCACCGACTGCACCCGGCACCAGCGCTGGTCGCGCGGATCGAGGAGTGGCTCGCCGAGGGCGCGGACATCGACGCCGACGGGCTGTGGTCGGAGCGCAGCCCGAACTACGCGGCGGCCGTCTCGTGCCCGTCGTTCCTCGTCCTCGCCTCGGTGCTCGACCGGCCGGAACTGCTCGACCCCGTCCGCCGGTCCCTCGACGCCACGCTCGCGCTGCTGCTGCCCGACGACACCGTCGAGACCGTCCAGTCCCGCCGTCAGGACCAGTCGCAGGCGTTCGGCATCGGCGCGTTCGCTCCCCTGCTCTGGCACCTGGCCGTGCTCGACGACCGCGCCGACCTCGCCGCCGTCGCTGCCCGGGCCGCCGTCGCGGACATGTGGCAGCCTGGTGCGGTCGCGGCCCGCGCGATGACGGATCCGCTGCTCGCCCGCCCGTTGCCCGTCGGTGCGCCGCTCGAACCGGCCGTGCACTCCTTCGCCGACGCCCGGCTCGTGCACGTCCGCGAACAGGACCGCAGCGTCGTGCTGTTCGCCGGGTCGGACGTGCCGTCCCAGGGCCACGTCCGATCAGGCCTGGCGAACAGCCCCACGTTCCTGCGGGTGTTCGCCGGCTCGGTCGTGCTGTCCGACGTCCGGCTGTCGCGGGAGTTCTTCGGGCTCGGACCGTTCCGTCCGACCTCGCTGGAGTCCCTCGGCGACGGGCGGTACCGACTCGTCGAGACCGTGTCCGCCGGCTACCACCAGCCCCTGCCCGCCGCGGCTCGACGCACCGACGGCGCGTACGCGCTCGGTGACGAGGGCCGGTTCTCGGCGTCGATGTCCTTCGGCTCGCGAGCGGCGGACACCGTCTCCCTCACCACGACGGTCGACGTCACCGTCTCGCCGGACGCCGTCTCGATCGACGTGACGACCGAGGGCGCCGACGTGCCGTGGTCGCTCCAGCTGACGTTCCGCGGCGGGGGTACGTTCACGGGTGTGAGCACCGACGCCGCGACCGGGGAGACCGTCCTCGCCGACGGGACCGGCACCTACCGTGTCGGCGACGACGCCGTGTCCTTCGGGGCCGGCAACGGCAGCGGCCCGACCCAGCCAGCGTTCTACGCGCCCGGACAGGACTACGCGTTCCTCGGCGGCACCGACCGACCGGACGGCGAGCACGTCCACGTCACCGGGCGCTCCCCCGGCACGACGCGCATCGTGATCGGCACCGCTCGATGACCCTCCCCGGCGTGGTGCTCGTCGGTGCGCGTGGTTACGGCCTGCACCACCGGGCGAACATCGACCGGCTCGTCGCCGCGGGGGTCTGCACGCTGACCGCCGTCGTCGACCCCACGCTGGGCACCAGCACCGACGACGGGGCGGTCGTCGTGGCCGACGTCGTGGCAGCGCGCGACCACGGCCCGGTCGACGTCGTCGTCATCGCTGCCCCGATCGCCGCGCACCTGCCGCTGGCGCTCGCTGCCCTCGAGGCCGGTGCCGACGTCCTGCTCGAGAAGCCCCCGGTGACCACCCGCGACGCGCTCGACACCCTGGTCGACGCCGAGCAGCGCACCGGCCGCGTCGTGCAGGTCGGGTTCCAGAGCCTCGGGTCCGAGGCGCTGCCGGCGTTCCGTGACGGGTCGCTCGTCGGTCCGGTCCGCTCCGCCGCGGCCGTCGGCACGTGGACGCGGAACCAGGCGTACTGGGACCGCTCCGCCTGGGCCGGACGGCGTCGGGTCCAGGGCGTCGACGTCCTCGACGGCGTCGTGACGAACCCGCTCGCCCACGCGGTCGCGACGGCCCTGGCGCTCGTCGGCTGCCGTCGGGCGTCCGACGTCAGGCGCGTCGAGGTCGAGCTGTTCCGGGCGAACGACATCGAGGGCGACGACACCTCGGCCGTCCGGGTCACGACCAGCGCCGGGCTCGAAGCCACCGCCGCCCTGACCCTCTGCGCTCCGTCCGAGGTCCTGCCGACCGTTCGAGTCCGCGGCACCGCCGCGAGCGCAGTTCTGCACTACACGGCCGACGAGGTCACCGTCGGCGACACCACCCGGACCGTCGGCCGGACGGACCTGCTCGAGAACCTGCTCGCCCACCGGTCCCGCGGCGACGATCTGCTCGTCCCCCTGGTCTTCACGGGTGCGTTCGTCGAGGTGCTCGAGGCCGTTCGTGCCGCCGAGCCCGTCCGCATCGACCACCCCTGGGTGACGTGGGAGGGCGAGGGGACTGCCCGTCGTCCGCTCGTCGCCGACGTCGAGGCGATCGTCGACCGCGCCGCCGACGCACGCGCGTTGTTCTCGGAGGTCGGCGCACCCTGGGCCCACACCGCCCGCGACGAGGTGCTGCAGGTCCTGCGCGTCGACGGGGCACCGGTGGCCACGGAACTCGACGGCTCAGGGACCATCGCGACCTCGTCGCCGCGTCCGTACCTGCACCCGGTGCGGACCCTCGGCGGCACCCTCCTGAGCGCCGACCACCCGGCGGACCACGACTGGCACTGCGGCGTCGGGGTCGCGATCCCGGACGTCGACGGCGTGAACTGCTGGGGCGGCCGCACCTACGTGCACGGTCCGGGCTACGTGTGGCGCGACGACCACGGCCGCGTCGACGTCGTGCGCGCCGAGCAGCACCCCGCTCCGCACGGTGGCGGCACGGTCCAGGAACTCGTCTGGCGCGGGCCCGACCACACGGTCGTCCTGCACGAGGACCGCACCCTCGCCTGGCGCGCCGTCGACTCCGGGTGGGAACTGACCTGGTCGTCGTCGTTCCGCGCCCCCGGCGATGCCGTCGTGCACCTCGGCGGTCCGGGCTGCAACGGCCGGGTCGGTGCCGGGTACGGCGGGTTCTTCTGGCGCTTCGCCGACTGCACCGACGTGGTCGTCCGGACCGCTGACGCGCAGGGCGAAGCGGCGGTGCACGGCTCGGTCGCGCCCTGGGTGGAGTGGTCCGCGGTGTTCGAGGGAGGGCCTGCGACGATCCGGCTCGAAGCGCTCGACCACCGCGATCCCTGGTTCGTCCGGGCCGCCGAGTACCCGGCGATCGGTTCGGCCGTCGCCTGGCGTGCGCCGGCGCTCGTGCACCCCGGCGTCCCGCTCGTCCGGTCCTTCCGCGCGACGATCGCCGACGGTGCGACGGTCAACGACGGAGCGACGTTCGCCGACGGTGCGACGCCGGGCGGCAATACGCTGGACCGATGAGCACCGCAGACTGGGAAGCCCGCGTCGCCGCACTCTGGGCCGACGACACGATCGACGACCAGCAGCGCATCGACCGCATGCGCGAACTCGCCGACGCTGCGCCGCACCCGGCCCTCGGCGCGTTCGAGCTCGGCGGCGCGAACGACTCCGGCGGCCACGAGGCCGAGGCCGACGTCCACTACGCAGCCGCCACCGCCGCGGGACTCGCCGACGTCGATCCCGCCCGTGCAGCGCAGATGGTCGTGCAGCACGCCTCGACCCTGCGGAACCTCGACCGCGTCGACGAGGCCATCGCTATGCTCCGCGACGCCCCGGAACACCCGTCCACCGGTGCTGCGCCGAAGGTGTTCCTCGCGCTCGCCCTGCACAGTGCGGGCCGTCACGACGAGGCGCTCCGTGTCGCGATCGAGGCCGTCGAACCGACGCTCCCCCGCTACCACCGCTCGGTCCGCGCCTACGCTGCTGCCCTCACTGAGTGAACTGCACGAGCCGGGCGACGGTGAGGGCCCGGCTCGCGGGGACGCGGACGTCCCTCCCGTCCGGTCGCGACACCCGAATCGCGGCGGGACGAGCTGCGGGGCAGGACAGGAAGGAAGCGTCGACGCTCGACTGAGGCCCAGAGAGGCGCTCCCTCCCCACGGGCCGATCGTGCTTCGACCACTTGCGGATTCGGGTTCCGTTACCTCGCACAGCATGCGCCTGCGCCGCCTGAACCGATAGGGGCAGTGCCCGATCAGCCGGGATCGGCGGTCAGGCGTTCCGTCGCTGCAGCGCTTCTGCAGCCTTGCCGAGCAGCCAGTTGACGGCCCAGCCCAGCACGCCGATGACCGGCAGTGCGAGGATCACGAGCGTCCAGAGGACCTTGACCACGAGCGTGCGCCGACGGTCACGCCAGACCTGGACGAGCGCGAGGACCTCGAGGGCCAGCATCAGCAGGAGCACGAACACGTGCGACTCGGACAGGTCCATGAACACAGTGCGATCCCTCCGTGGCGGCCGCTGCCGCGCAACGAACCGACAGTACGGCCGACGCCGCCGCCCACGCCACCTCCCGTCCAGGTGCCACCGCGCCACCGTTCCCGCACCCGCAATGCCCCCGAACCCGCGAACGGGCGAAATACCCCGGCTGGCCGGCTCCTCACCCCGGCATTTCGCCCGTTCGCGCGAGCGGGCACTCGTATTCCACCGGATGCATGCAAGTTGCGGCATGCGCCCGCGAGCGGGTGAAATGCCCGGGTCGCGGGGCGCGCAACCCCGGTATTTCGCCCGCTCGGCATCCAGCGCGCGCCGACCGGGCGAGCGAGCAGGCCGGCGGGAGGCGCGCGACCGGGCAAGCAGCCGCCCGCGGGCGGGACCGACGCACGAAGCGCGACCGCGGGCGGACGGGAGGCGCGGGGCGGGCCCGCACCGGGCCTCCCGTCCGTCAGCGGCGACCGTCTAGGGCCGCGCGCCCTCCTGCGGGACCGCCTGCGCGACCGGCAGGGAGTCGCTCGTCGTGCGGAGCGACTCCTGCCGGATCTCGAGCTGCGTGACCGCGAGGGCGGCCAGGTCGTGCAGGTTGGCGAGGTCGGCCTCGGTCGCCTGCCGCGGCTTCGTGTCGAGCACCGCGAGGGTGCCGATCGGAACACCGTCGTGCCGCACGAGCGGCACGCTCACGTAGAACCGGATGCCGAGCGCGCCGGTGACGAGCGGGCTGTGCTGCATGTCGGGGTGGATCGACCCGTCCGGGATGACGACGGGGACCGCGACGGGCGCGAAGCCGTTGCCGAAGTTGATGTTGCGCGCTGCTTCGTCGACGCCCTCGGCGATGTACGACTGCGACCAGGCGCGGTCCTCGTCGAGCACCTCGACCAGGGCGATGGGCGCGTCGAACAGGCGGGCCGCCATGGCGGTGGTGCGGTGCAGGGCCTCGTCGGGCAGGGTGTCGAGCGTCGCCGGGCGGGCCGTGTCGGCGTCGGCTCGCGGCGCACCGGCAGCAGCAGCAGCGGTCGGAGCTGCGGCCGTGGTGTCCACGACGTGGTCGGTGCCGGCGGTCTCGGTGATGACGACGTCGCGCAGCATCGTGACCAGCTCGGCGCCGGCGGGGCGTGCGGCCGGGTCCTGCGCGGTCATCGCGCGGAGCAGCTGCTTCCAGTGCTCGGGCAGTGGCTCGGGCACCACTGGGTCGCGGGACAGCCGCGCGACCGCGGACTCGACGAGCGAACCGGGGAACTCGCGGCGGCGGGTGAAGCACTGCAGCAGCACGAGGCCGAGCGAGTAGACGTCGCTCGGGCTCCCGACGTCGCCGCCGCGGGCCTGCTCGGGGCTCAGGTAGGCGGCGGTGCCGGTGGTGACGCCGTCGGCGGTCATGCGTTCGACGCCCGCGGCGAGCGCGATGCCGAAGTCGGTGAGCCGCGCGCGGGCGCGGTCGGAGTCGTGGCCGTAGTCGACGAGCAGGATGTTCGACGGCTTGATGTCGCGGTGCACGACGCCGTGGCTGTGGATGTAGTGCAGCGCCTCGGCCATGTCGTAGCCGATCTCGGCGATGTGGCGAGAGGCGAGCGGGCCGACCGCCAGACGTTCCTCGAGGTCCTGGCCGACGACCAGCGCCATCACGAGGTACCGCTGGTGGGTGCCGTCGTGGCCGGTGACGACGCCGGTGTCGAGCAGGCTGACGAGGTTGTGGTGCTCGAGCGAGGCGAGCACGCCGAGTTCGGCCTCTTGCCGGGCGATGTCGACCGTGCCGGCGTGGAACACCTTGACGGCGACGGGGCGGTGCAGGCTCTCGTCGATGCCGCGGTACACGACGGACATGCCGCCCTGGCCGATGGCGTGTTCGAGTCGGTAGCGCCCGTCGAGCAGTGGGGCCGCGGACTGGGTGTCCTCGGTCGGACTCATCGAACCTCGTTCTCGGTGCGGGCAGGCGTCGGTGCATCCTCCCATCCCGACGGGGATCGTGGGGGCCCGCGGCGTTCTCCGGATGGACGGCGCCGGCGTGCGCGGCACGTCAGACCGTCACCGCCGGTGCGTCGCCACCGTGCTCACCCGCAGGTCCTCGAACGTGCTCGTGAACCCGGCACCGCCGAGCGAGATGAGTCCGATCCTCGGCGCGCTCCCGAGGTCCGCCGTCCACGTCCCGCCCCGGACGAAGTGCCGCCCATCGACGCTCGTCCAGGCGGTGTACCGGTGCTCCCCGCCGACGACCCGGTGCACGATCCGGAGCGTGGTGGTGTCCCCGACCGGTCCGACGACCGTATTGCCGTAGCTCGGCGCCCCAGCCGGTTGCCCGGACACCTGCTTGCCGAACTCCGTCTGCCGGGTGTTGAAGATCGAGTTCGACGTCAGCCGCACGTAGTCGCCGTCGTCGCCCCACACGATCAGTCCGCCCTGCACGTAGTTCACCCCGTCGCCGGTGGCGGGGGTGTCCACCGCGACGGTGGTCTGCAGCACGTAGTCGCCCCGCGGCGCCGGTTCGGACAGGACCGAGGCGAGTGGCGTCGCCGGTGGGTGGATGTCGGCGTCCTGTGTCTGCCAGCGGAACGCGCCGCCGCCGACGGTCCAGGTCGAGCGGTCGGGTTCGCGGGTCCAGCGGAGCGCCGTGGGGAGCGTGGTCCCGTCGAACGACGTCGACAGCGCGCGGAGGGTCCGTCCGGGAACGTCGACCGGTGCGGTGGTCGCCCGGTAGGTCGCGCGCTGCCCCGGCTGTGCGACCGGCCCCGGCTGCACCGTGTCGGACGGCCCCGCTCCGCCCCGGACGACGGGCCAGCCGTGCCGCCAGTCGAGCGGGTCGATGAGCGCCGGCCGCTTCGTGTACGTCGGCTGCCCTGCGTAGTACGGGTCGCCGCGGTCGACCGCGTGGTAGATGATCCAGTCCTGGCCGGCGAGATCGGTGACCACCGTGTTGTGCCCGGTGCCGACCCAGCGGTTGCCGTTCTGCGCGAGGAGGGGTGTCCCGCCGACCCGGGTGCTCGTGATCGCGACACCGTCCCGGTCGGTGAAGGGCCCGAGGGGGCTGCGCGACCGGGCAACGAAGACGCCGTACCCGGTCAGGGCGCCGTTGCAGCAGTTCGTGGCGGAGCCCGTGAAGTACCACCAGCCGTCGTGGCGCATCAGGTAGGCGCCCTCGTACCGGTTGTCGATCGCGATCTGCCGCTCGCTCGCGGGGTCGGAGCGGAGTCCGTCGGCGCTGAGCGTGCGGACGTTGACGCCGCCGAAGTAGCTGCCGAAGTACAGGTACGTGGTGCCCTTGTCGGTGATGACCTCGGGGTCGAACGCCCAGCGCGCCCCGGTGCCGTTCGCGGCGGTCTGCGGTGCCACGACAGGGCCGCCGGAGTCCTTCCACGGACCGGTCGGACTCGAGCTCGTCGCGACGCCGACCGCGGATCCCCCGCCGGTCGGTGCCGATGCCGAGGGCGTGTCCGAGGCGGCGTAGTACAGGTACCAGGTGCCCGCGCGACCACGGTCGCCGGCCCGGTACACGACGTCCGGTGCCCAGATCCCGTTGGCGGACCCCACCCACGCCGGTCGCGTCGGGAACGCGTCGTTCACGTACGTCCAGTGCGTCAGGTCCGTCGACCGGTAGGTCGGCACACCGTGCTGCACGAGCGACCCGTCGGCGTTCTGCTCCGTCGCCGTCAACGCGTCGGTCGTGCAGTACAGGTACCAGTTGCGGTCGCGCCCGACACCGTGGATCGCGGTCGGGTCGGCGCAGCTCGCCGCCGTCTCGCCGTCGGGCAGGCTGAGCGCGACCGGGTTCCGGTGGGTCGGCGCCGCCGCGCCGTGTCCCGAGCCGCTGTGTCCGGTGGTCCGGTCCGCCACGGGCGTGGACGCTGCGGCGGGGCCGACCGGGAGGCCCGTGGCCGCGACCGCCGTGAGCGTCGCGACGGCGAGGATGGTTGCGACTGTTCGGCGCACGGGGTCCTGCTCTCATCGTCGAGGAAGGGCTGCGTGCGCGAGCGTACGCTCGCGGGCAGCGGACCGGGACGGTTCCGTCCGGTTCCGCGCGACGAAGGAGTCAGCGATGCCCGCGAGGTTCGTGTACTGGATGAACGTGTCGATCGACGGCTTCGTCGAGCGCGACGAGGGAGAACTCGGCGACGTCGAGGGGCCCGAGTGGATGCGGATCGACGAGCCGCTGCACCGCGAGTTCAACGCCCGCGCCGCCGCGATGACCCTGTCCGTCGAGGGTCGGGTCGTCCGCGACATGATGGACCCGTTCTGGCCGGACGCCCGCACCGACGAGTCGATGCCGGCGTTCATGCGCGAGTACGGCGAGGTCTGGACCGACCAGCCGAAGGTCCTGGTCTCGCGCACCCGGACCAGCGCCGACCACAACACCCGGATCATCGGGGGCGACGACGCGATCGCGCAGCTCGCCGTCCTGCGCGAGGAGTCCGAGGGTGACATCGGGGTCGGCGGCCCGAACCTCGCGACGCAGTTGCTCGACGCGGGGCTGCTCGACGAGCTGTTGCTCTACACGCACCCCGCGGTGCTCGGCGCCGGTCGGCCGCTGTTCGACCCGCCGGCGACGGGCGTGCGACCGCCGGTGCTGCTGGACCTGCTCGAGCAGCGGGAGTACCACAACGGGGTCACGCTGCACCGCTACCAGGTGCTGCGGTAGTCACTCCCCCGAGGGCCCTGGACCGAAGATGACGAGTCGCCAGGCGCTCGGCCGGTCGCTGTCGAAGTCGTTGAACGCGACGCTGTCGACGTCCTTGCTCGATGACACTTCGATCTGGTGCGGGCTGTCGCGGCAGTCCATCGGATCGAGTTCGATGCTCTGCGATCCGCCCGGCAGCACCGTCCGCACGATGCCACGCATGTGCCCGTTGCCGTAGCAGGAGAACTCGAGGTGGTCGATCGTCCGGGAGTCCGGGAACTGCACGCGGACGCCGGGCTCGAGATGGGCGGGGTCCTCGTCGCCGGGGGTCGTGTCGGCGCTCAGCACGCCGAGGACCGCGTCCTCGGTCTCGGTCCTCGCCTCCTGCTGCGTCTTCCACTTGGCGAGGGCCTGCTCGTCGACGGGCGGCGCCGACGTGCAGCCGGCGAGCAGGGCCATGACGGCGAGCGCCGGCAGGACCAGGGCGGGAAGGTGTCGCACGCCGTGAGCCTAGCGACGCCGCGGGGTCACTCGTCGCATGAGCAGTCGATGCGTGCGCAACGTGCGACGTCCCACCTGTCGATCGACAGGTGGGACGTCGCAGGACGCGTGCGCAGTCGGTCGGGTCAGACGTCGCGTCGACGTGCGACCGTCAGCGCGAGTGCACCCACGACCACCACCTCGGCCGCCAGGACACCGAAGCCGCCCCAGCCGTTCAGGACCACGCCGCTCGTCGGTCCCGCGTCCGCACCGGTGTACGGGTACGCGAACAGCTGGCTGCCGGCCTGGTCGGGCAGGAACTTGAACACGTCGCCGATCCACTCGGCGTTCAGCAGCCCGGACACGAGCGACAGGATCACCGGCAACACGAGCAGGATGCCGAGCGTGATCGCGATGCCACCGGCGCTGGACCGGACGAACAGCCCGATGCCGTAGGCGAGCAGCGCGAGGAGCGTCACGTACACCGACGAGCCGAGGATCGGCATGAACACCGACGGGTCGCCGATCTGCGGGCTCGTGCCGTCGGAGGCCAGGAGCAGCGCCGACAGCACCACGCCGATCCACGTCGACACCACGCTCACGACGAAGGTCGTCAGCGCGAGGACGGTCGCCTTCGCGAGGATCACACCCGTGCGCCGGGGGTCGGCGGTGAAGGTCGAGCGGACCTGACCGGTGCCGTACTCGCCGGTGATGATGAGCACGCCGAGCACACCGACGACGAGCGCACTGAGCGAGACGCCCGTGGTGTTGATGCTCACGAAGCTGCCGTTCGCGACGTCCTGCGGGGAGTTCGCGGGCAGGTCGACGAACGCGCCGAGCAGCCCGGCCATGCCGATCGTCAACACGGCCAGGATCGCGAAGCACCAGATCGTCGACCGGATGCTGCGGAGCTTGATCCACTCGCTGCGGACCAGGTGCGGGAACGACAGGCGGACCGAGTCCGGCACGGAAGCCGAGTGTGTCCGGGTGACGGACGGGTTGGTGGCGCTCATCGGGTGCCCTCCGATCGGTACTCGACGTCGTCGCGGGTGAGGGCCATGTAGGCCTCCTCCAGGCTCGCGCCGGTCGGGGTGAGTTCGTGCAGTGCGACGCCGGCCTGGGCGGCGATGTTGCCGACCGTCGGTGCGTCGGGACCGACGACCAGGAAGGTGCCGTCCTCGCGCGGGGTGACGGTCGCGTTCGGGCCGATGGCCTGGAACAGCTGCTCGGGCGACGGCGTCCGGACGATGACCCGGCTGCCACCGCCAGCGGCGCCCGGTGCGACTCCCCCACCGGCGACGAACTCAGCGATCGGGGCGTCGGCCAGGACCTTGCCGCGGCCGAGCACGACCACGCGGTCGGCGGTCTGCGCCATCTCGCTCATCAGGTGGCTGGACAGGAACACGGTGCGACCGTCGGCGGCCATGCGTCGGGCGAGCTGCCTGACCCACAGCACGCCGTCGGGGTCGAGACCGTTGACGGGCTCGTCGAGGATCAGGGTCTTCGGGTCGCCGAGCAGTGCGGCAGCGATTCCCAGGCGCTGCCCCATGCCGAGCGAGAACCCGCCGACGCGCTTCTTCGCGACCGACTCGAGGCCGGTCATGTCGATGACCTCGTGCACGCGCGCCTTCGGGATGCCGTGGGTCGCCGCGAGCGAGAGCAGGTGGTTGTAGGCGCTGCGGCCCGAGTGGACCGCCTTCGCCTCGAGCAGGGCACCGACCTGCCGGAGCGGGTCGCGGAACGTCGTGTACGGCTGGCCGTTCACCGTCGCGCTCCCCGCGGTGGGCCGGTCGAGGCCCATGATCATGCGCATCGTGGTGGACTTCCCGGCGCCGTTCGGCCCCAGGAAGCCGGTCACACTGCCGGGTCGGACGACGAACGAGACGTCGTCCACGGCGGTCTTCGGACCGTACTGTTTGGTGAGGTGGCTGACTTCGATCACGGCGGCCACGCTATTGCAGCGGTGTCCGGCGGCGCGTCCGTCGGAAGGGGGATATGTCAGGTGCGCGGGGGCGGGCCCGCTCGTCGTAGCCTGTCGCCGTGAAGCAGGCACACGACGACGGACCGTTCTTCCACGGCACCAAGGCGGACCTCGTGCCGGGCGACCTGCTCACCGCGGGCTTCCGGTCGAACTACCGCCCCGAGGTGGTCATGAACCACGTCTACTTCACGGCGGTCTCCGACGGCGCCGGGCTCGCGGCCGAGCTCGCCGCCGGTGACGCCGAACCGCGGGTCTACGAGGTCGCGCCGACCGGTCCGTACGAGGACGACCCCAACGTCACCGACAAGAAGTTCCCCGGCAACCCGACCCGGTCCTACCGCAGCACCGAACCGGTGCGGATCGTCCGCGAGGTCACCGACTGGCCCCGACTCACGCCCGACGCGCTGCGCCTCTGGCACGAGCGCCTGGCCGCACTGCGCGCGGACGAGCGCGGCGAGATCATCAACTGAGCCGGTTGGCGGACGGGAGGCACGGGGCGGGGCCGCCACGGGCCTCCCGTCCGCTCTGCCCCATCTCAGGGCCCCGAACGCGCCCTGCGGACGTCAGCGGCTCAGCGCGTCGCTCGTCGTGACGGTCGCGAAGCTGCCGTCGAGCGCCGCCATGAAGGCGGCGTGGACGCTCGCGCCCGGGACGGTGACGCCCCCAGAGGTCAGGTCCGGCGCGGCGCACGCGTCGGCGACGACGGTCGCGGTGAAGCCGAGCTCGTGCGCGGCCCGGGTCGTCGAGTCGATGCACATACTGCTCATCATCCCGACGATCGTGACCTCGTCGACTCCGGCGTCGGTCAGCAGTTCCTGGAGTCCGGTGCCGATGAAGCTGTTCGGCTCGTGCTTCTCGAGGACCGGCTCGCCATCGACGGGCGCGACCGACGGGTGGAAGTCGAGGCCCGGCGTGCCCGGCACGAAGAACGTGGCGTCAGGGTCGGTGGACACGTGGAAGACGTGCACCACCAGGTCGCCGGCGGCGCGGAAGGAGTCGAGCACGGTGCGGGCCGCGGTGCCAGCGGCCTCGGGTTCGACGAGGGGGAAGGCCCCGCCCGGGAAGTAGTCCAGCTGGATGTCGACGAGGAGCAGCGCGCGGGTCATCGGTTCAGTATGGCGGGCGGCGGGTCATGGTTTCGCGCCGTTGCCGAACGAACCGTGCAGGGTCGTGTCCGCGAAGGCGGTCGTGTCGATCACGGCGCGGACGCGGTCGAGGACGCCCTGATCGTCCGAGTCCACGCCGATGACGAGCGAGCCGTAGTCGACGCGCATCGTGTACGGGATCGAGGCCTCGAGCCCGGTCACGTGCGGGGTCGCGGCGAGGGTCGCCAGACCCTGCGCCACCGCAGTGGACGTCGAGAGCGGGATCTGCTGGTCGAACGTGCCGTCGTAGTGGACGGTGCTGGCGATGTGCCCCTCGTCCGCCGGCACGGTCAGCGTCAGGGAGACGCCGGTCCACGCCAGTTCGGTGGCCATCGTCGTCGGGACGGCTCCGGCCTGAGCCGGGGTCGCGTCGGGGTCCATCGTGACCGTGAACCGCGATGCGAAGTGGTTCGACGTGACCCACCGGGTCGAGCAGGTCGGGTCCGGGGCGGAACTGGGGGTGTTCGTGGTCGTCTGCGTCGCCTCGGCGACGGCCGGGAGCGCACGGACCTGTCGGAGCGCGGTGCGCACCTGGCTCGCAACGGTGGGGTCGAGCGTCGGCACCGGGGTCGGGTCCGGTGTCGCATTCGCTGCGTCCGGCGCCGGCGCCTCCGCGCTCGGGCAAACCGCCGTCTCGGTGCCGCTCCATCCGCCAGACGACCCCAGTGCGTTCCGGGCCAGGCCCTCCGCGGCCGAGCATGCCGTGAGCGGCACGGTGCAGGCGAGGGCGACGAGGAGTCCGATGACGAGACGAGAGCGCACCGGCCCAGTCTCGCTGCCGCGGGCTGCACGCCGGAGCCGGATCGGCGCGCTGTGTCCCGGGTGCTACCCGGTCGGCCGCCTCAGCTCGACTGGTCGTCCAGGTCGAGCGACGTGGTCAGTTCCGGGAACGCCCGCGCCTGCTCGATGAGCTGCTGCGCCTTCCGCACGACCCCCTCGACGCTGTCCGCACCGGCGACGAGGCGCACCGGTGGTGCGGACATCTCGGTCAGGGCGAGGAGCGTCCGGGCGAGCTTCGCCGGATCGCCGCTCTGCTTGCCCTCCATGCCGCGGAAGAACTCCTTGGTCTGGTCCGACGAGGACCGGTAGTCGTCGAGGTGGACGTCGCCCCAGAACGTGGAGCTGCCCTCCGCGAGCAGGTCGGTCCGGAAGAAGCCGGGCTCGACGACCGTGGTGTGGATGCCGAACGGCAGGACCTCGTCGTGCAGCGCTTCCATCCACCCCTCGAGCGCGAACTTCGACGCGGCGTACGCGCTCCCACCGGCACCGGCGACGATGCCGGCGGTCGAGCTGATGCTGATGACCCGACCGGAGCCCTGTGCCCGCATGACGGGGAGCACCGCGCGGGTGACGTTCATCGCTCCGAAGAAGTTCGTCTCCATCTGCGCTCGGAACTGCTCCGCGGAGACCTCTTCGAAGAACCCGCCCTGGAAGCTCCCGGCGTTGTTCACCAGGACGTCGATGCGGCCGAACCGCTCGATCGCTGCCTCGACCGCGCTCCGGACGGTGCGCTCGTCCGTGACGTCCAGCGCGACGGCGAGCATCTCGTCGTGCTGGCCGACCGCTGCGACGACACGTTCCGGGTCCCGCCCGGTCGCGACGACGTGGTGTCCGGCGTCCAGGGCGGCGCGCGCGAACTCGGTGCCCATGCCGCGGCTGGTCCCGGTGATGAAGAAGGTCTGGGGTTCGGTCATGGTCATGCCCCCAGCGAAGACCACTTCCGCGCAACGAGTGAGGCTCTGCCGAAACGGGGTCGAGCAGAACCTCCCTCCCGACGCTCGAGCCGCCCTACCGTCAGGGACATGGACCCCCTCGTGACCACGACCCCGTCGGCTCCGTCGACCACTCCGGTTGCCGACGACCGGCTGCCGTGGTTCCCGCTCGCACTGCTCGCGGCGATCGGGTTCGTGCTCGTCGCCATGGAGACCATGCCCGCGGGCCTCCTGCCGGTCATCGCGGACGGCATGGGGACGTCCGAGGGCACGGTCGGACTGTTCGTCAGCGCCTACGCGATCGGCACCGTCATCGCCACGGTGCCGGCGATCGCACTCACGCGGGGCCTGCGCCGCAAGCCGTTGCTCATGACGGCCATCGCCGTGTTGATCATCGCGAACACCCTCACCGCGTTCGCCCCGAACGTGACGATCGCGCTCGTCACGCGGTTCGTCGCCGGCGCGGCGTCCGGGATCATCTGGGGCATGTTCGCCACCTACGCGCGGCGCATCAGCCCCGCGCGGTTCGCAGGCGTCTCCCTCGCCATCGTCTCCACGGGCGCCCCCGTCGGCTTCGCGCTCGGCACACCGCTCGGGTCGTTCATCGGCACCGCGCTGGACTGGCGCTGGTCGTTCATCGGCCTCAGCCTCGTCGGGGTCGTCATCCTCGGGTTGATCGCCGTGTTCGTGCCGGACGCCCCCGGCCAGACCGGCACTGCGAAGCTCTCCGTGGTCAAGGTGTTCCACATCCGTGGGATCGCGATCATCCTCGCCGTCATCGCCACGTGGATGGTCGCGCACAACACGATCTACACCTACATCTCCCCGTACCTGCGGGTGACCGGCACCGACCTCAGCGCCGGGCTCGTCCTCCTCGTCTACGGCATCGCGGCGATCCTCGGCGTCGTGATCACGGGCGCGCTCCTCGACCGGCATCCCCGGCCCCTGCTGCACCTGAGCGTCGGACTGTTCGTCGTCACCGGCGTCGTCCTGCTCGTGGGTCACGCGTCGCCGGTCGCCGTCCTGGTCGCCGCCGTCCTGTGGGGTGTCAGCTTCGGAGGTGCCTCGACGCAGCTGCAGGCGGCGCTCACCACGGCAGGTGGGGAGAACGCCGACGTCGCCAGCGCCTTCCTGCCCGTCGCGTTCAACATCGCGATCTTCGTCGCCGGGATCTTCGGAGCCGCGCTGTTGACCGTGTTCGACGGACTGGTCCTGGCCGTGGTGATGATCGTGTTCGGGGCGATCGCGGCGCTGCTCACGCTGGTCGGCCGGCGATCGGCGTTCCCCGCGCGGCTCTAGCGGACGGCCGACGGACGAGACGGCCGCCACGGTTCAACCGTTGACGAGGTCCCCGCCCCACGTCAGGTCGCTGTCCTCGTCGACCGCGAACGCCTCGAACCGGTCGTCGGCCAGGACCGCGTCGACCAGGGCACGTGACCCGGCGACGATCGTCGAGTCCCAGTCGATCTCCGACGCGAGCACCCAGGAGTGGTCTTCCGGCCAGAGCATCTGCGGGGTGTGGGCGAGGTCGACGACCGTCCCGATCCGAGCGCGGTCCAGCCACGTCGGGTCGGCGAGCTGCGGCAGGGTCATCGAGAGGAGGAAGCACTCGCGGTGCGGCCACGGGAAGAGCTCGACGGCGAGTGCGGCGCGGATCGCCGCCTGTTCTCCGTCGTGCACTGCTTGCTGCTCGACGACGTACCGCTGCATCGACTCGATTTCCTCCGCAGTCGGCTCGTCCGGACCCTGCCAACCGACGGCGAGCGCCGAACCGCCGCTCAGTTCACCCCACCCGTCCCAGACCGCCGCGACCAGGTCGTCCGGTGTCGAGGTCGACGCCGCGAGGTGCTCGGTGAGCGCAGCGAGCAGGCTCGGCTCGAACCAGCCTTCCTCGGGCGGGTGGACGCGCCATCCGTCCTCGAACACCAGGTCGGACTCGTCGGTCCGGCCGGTCAGGCTCCGCCACTGGACGAGTGGGTGCGCGATGCCGCCCGTTCGCGACGCGACGTCGGACCACCGCCACCGGGCGGACTCGAGGACGGGGTGGTCGTCCCATTCGTCCACTATCGAACGGTCCTCGCGGTCCGCCGACACCGGGTGGAGGATGCGCGCGTAGGCGTCGAAGCCGGTTCCGACTGTCCCGCCCACGGTGGCGAATACACCCGCCCGGGCGAGTAGCCAGGTGCCGCGGGAGACGTCGGTGATCAGTTCCACGTGCAGAGCCTAGACACCCACGCGATCGTGGGTCGACTGACGACTCGAGTTGCGGGACAAGGGTGAAGCACGCCAAACTCGTACGCAGTATTTGATAGTTGAAACTTCAGGAGATCAATGTCTGTTCGGCTGAAAACGAAGTCTGCCCTCGGGGTAGTGATCGGCGTCGCGCTCACAGTGTCAGGGCTGGGCGCCACTGGTCCGGCGACCGCGGCGGAGAAACCGGGCGCACAGGACGCTCGAGCAGCGTGGGGCAGCTACCACAAGATCATCAGCAAGACGTCGACTGGAAGCCACGTAGGCTCCCAGAAACTCGCATCGTGTGGATCACGAACCGCCGCGATGGACTGCTCACTCACTCGCGGAAGGACGGCCAACCGCACGATCGGACTCGACTTGGGCGCCTCTCGCGGCTGGGCTGCTGGCCAGTTGAAGATCAGCGCCTCGACCACCCAGAGCGTCTCGGTGACCTGCAGCAAGCGGAAGGTCCCCAAGGGCAAGCAACTCGTCGCGTACCCGGTCGGCGTTCGCTACAAGTACAAGATCCAGAAGCACATCACCGGCGCTGGCAAGGACTACGTGTCGGGCACGTCGAAGTGGCTGTACGCGTTCAATCCTGGCAGCGCACGCGTCTCCTGCGACATCAGGAGCTTCTAGCTAAAGGAGGACGCATGCGCATCACTCTCGTTTCCGTTGCGATCGTGACCACACTGCTCGGGTTGGCAGGGTGCACTTCCGCTCCTGACGTCGCGACCACCGATCTCATCGGCAAGAGCGTCGCGCTTGCCACCAAGCAGGTCCCCTCGGGTCGGTCGTACGCATGGTACGACCTCACCGAGCAGATCCTCCACCGGGAAGGCGACTTGATCGGAGGGGCCGAACCGGATGGCGAAGGCGGCGTGATCGTCGCCGTGTGCGCGGACGCTGAGGCCATCGGACGCACCTCGAGCATCACCACTGGCGCCATCCCTGCCGGCGATTACCACGGACGGATCAAGCGCGAAGCCGAGGCGGGAGCCTTTGACGCACTCCTTCCGGAGTGTCAGCGTCAAGGCTGATCCCGTGCGACTCCGGCCGTCAGGGCCAACCCGGCAGTCAGGCCTCCATCGACGGCCTGGCTGGACGGCCAACGCGCAGCTCGGGGAACTGCTCGTCGCGCCACTCACCGTCGATCGGCGTGCCACTTGCGGCCGCACGCTCCTCGCGCTCCCGCAGCTCCACGCGCCGGATCTTGCCCGAGATGGTCTTCGGCAGCTCCGCGAACTCGACCCGACGCACGCGTGCGTACGCCGGGAGTGCGGTCCGCGCGTACGCGAGCACCTGTTCGGCGGTTTCCGCCGTCGCGTCGAACCCGGCGGCGAGCGTCACGTACGCCTTGACGACGTTGAGCCGGGCGTCGTCCGGCGCGGGTACGACGGCGCTCTCTGCCACGGCGGGGTGCTGCAGCAGGGCACTCTCGACCTCGAACGGTGACACCTTGTAGTCGGACGACTTGAACACGTCGTCGGTCCGACCGATGAAGGTCAGCTCCCCGTCGGCGTCCCGCACCGCGATGTCGCCGGTGTGGAAGAAACCGTCACGCATCGATGCCGCGGTCCGGTCGGGGTCACCGAGGTACTCGGCCATCAGGTTGACCGGTCGCTCGTCGAGGTCGAGGCAGACCTCGCCCTCGTCGCCGGGCTGCCCGGTGACCGGGTCGAGCAGCGTCACGATCACACCGGGCAACGCGCGGCCCATCGCCCCCGGGGTCACAGCGCTGCCGGGGGCATTGCCGATGATCGCGGTGGTCTCGGTCTGCCCGTAGCCGTCGCGGATGGTCAGACCCCAAGCGCGTTCGACGCGGTCGATGACCTCGGGGTTCAGCGGTTCTCCGGCCGACACGACCTCGCGCAGTGCCCGAGGGCGCGCACCGAGATCGGACTGGAGCATCATCCGCCAGGCGGTGGGCGGTGCGCAGAACGTGCTCACCTCGGCGGACTCCAGCTGGGCGAGGAGCGCGGCCGGATCGAACCGCGGGGTGTCGTGGACGAAGACGGTCGCCTCGGCGATCCACGGCGCGAAGAAGCAGCTCCAGGCGTGCTTGCCCCAGCCCGGTGAGCTGATCGCCAGGTGCACGTCTCCGGGCCGCAGACCGAGCCAGTGCATCGTGCTGAGGTGTCCGACCGGGTACGACGTCTGGGTGTGCACGACCATCTTCGGCTTCGAGGTCGTGCCCGACGTGAAGTAGACGAGGCAGGGATCGGCGGTCTTGGTGACCACGACCGGTCGCGACTCCCCCGCGGGCGCTGGTTCGCCGAGATCCGACGGGTAGTCCGTCCACCCGTCCGCCGTGCCGCCGATCACCACGCGCGAGAATTCCCCGCGGACGTCGTCGTACTTCGCGGTCTCGCTGCGGTTCGTGACGACGTGTGCGACGGCTCCGCGGTCGACGCGGTCCTGCAGGTCGGCGGTGTCGAGCATCGTCGACGTCGGCAGGATCACCGCTCCGAGCTTGATCACCGCGAGCATCGTCTCCCACAGCTCGAGCTGGTTGCCGAGCATGACGAGCACGTGGTCGCCCTTCCGGACGCCGTGCTCGTGCAGGCGAACGGCCAAACGGTCGGACCGGGCGGCCATCTCCGCGTAGCTGAGCCGCTGTTCCGAGCCGGCCGCGTCGACGATCCAGAGCGCGATGCGGTCGTTCCCGGCCGCGATGACGTCGAACCAGTCGTCCGCCCAGTTGAAGGTGTCGCCGAGGTCCGGCCACCGGAAGGCGGCGCGGGCGGCATCGGCGGACTCTGCGGAGAGCAACTGGTCACGGGCAGCGCGGTACGCGGCGGTCACGTTCGGGTTGGGCACGGACCGATCATGCCGCATCCTTCTGGTCGCCGATCCTGAACAGCCGACGTGCGTTCCCCGACGTGAACGCGTCGCGGGCCGCGTCCGAGGGGAACTGCTGCAGGAACGTGTCGATCTCGGCGGCGGAGGGTCGCTGGAACGGGTGGTCGGTGGAGAACAGCAGCCGATCGGTCGTCGTGACGTCCAGCGCGTGCCGGAGCAGCGTGGGGCTGAGCATGCCCGAGCTGGTGATGTGGACGTTGGAGCGGACGGTGTCGGACACCGTCCGCTCGAGCCCGGCGATCCGCGACAGGCTGTCCGCGCGGTCGAGCCAGAAGAGCAGCAGCTCGCCCCAGTGGCCCAGCACGATCTGCAGGTCCGGGTGCCGGTCGAAGGTGCCGCCGACGATCAGGCGCAGTGCCGCGCGTGCCGCCTCGAGGTGCCACCCCCACCCGAAGGTCGCCAATCCGAGCTCGACCATCGGGTCGAACCCCTCGTACGCCACTTCGCGCAGCTGCTTCGACGGGATCTGCGGGTGGATGAAGACCGGCTGCCCGAGCGACGCCGCGACGGCGAAGAGGTCGTCGTACCGGCGGTCGTCGAGCGGCACCTCGTCCGTCCGCCCGTAAACCATCGCCCCCACGCAACCGAGGCCGGCAGTGCGCTCCAGTTCGGCGACGGCAGCGTCCGGGTCGGCCATCGGCAGGGTCGCGAACGCGCGGAACCGGTCCGGGTGGTCCGCGACCGCCGCGATCGCGATGTCGTTGGCCTGCCGGCTCAGCGGGATCGCGTCCGCGGCATCGAGCGGCTGCGCTCCGGGCGGCGCAAGGGACAGCACCTGGACGTCGATCCCCTGCTCGTCCATCGCTGCGAGCCGGGCGTCACCGAGGTCACGGAGCAGCGCGCCGTTGTCGCCGAGTTCGTCCAGCGCCGTGCTCGGGTCGCGGCGGTCCTCGGGCAGGGCATTGACGGCGTCCGTCAGGGCCGGGTGGTTCCAGTGCTCTTCGATCGCGATCAGGGTCATCGGGGTTCCTCCGTCAGGTCGTGCACCGATGCGTTCGCTCATCGGCGTTGAGCGAACCGTACACCTCGCTCAACGCCGTAGAGTCAGACGCATGGCCGAGACCTCACGCGATGCGAAACGCGCACAGACCGCCGAGCGCATCCGCGCAGCCGCTCGGCAGCAGTTCGGTGCGAACGGGTACGAGGGCACGACGATCCGGAGCATCGCCGCAGCAGCGGGCATCGATCCGTCGCTCGTGATGCAGCACTTCGGGTCGAAGGCGGCACTGTTCGCGACCGCCGTGCAGCTGCCGGCCACGTCGGACGGCGGGAGCGAGCGTGCGGCGGCCGACCACCTGCTCGACGTCCTGGGCATCCGGTTCGACGCGCTCCCCGCCGAGACGGCCGCGCTCGTCCGGTCGATGCTGACGGTTCCCGAGGCGGCGGACACCATGCGCGGCTACCTCGACGAGCGGGTCGAGAACCTGGCGCGCTCTCTCGACGGCGACGACGCCCGGCTGCGGGCGTTGATGACCGTGAGCGGCATCCTCGGCATCACGATCACGCAGCACTTCCTGCGCCTCAGCGCGTTCGAAGGCGCGTCACGTGACGACCTGCTCCGCGCGGCGCAGGGCTGGGTGGAGTCGCTCACGACGGAGGCCGGGGCATCCACTCGCTGAGCCGGGTCAGTCCAGACTGTTCAGCCACGTCTCGAGCCACGGCACGACGTCCGACAGGTCCGCCGTGTCGATCGCGGTCGATGCTGCCGCCCTGGCCGCTCCGGTCGCGTTGAGAGCCAGCGCCGCGGGGACCACCTCGAAGAGTGGGATGTCCGACCGACTGTCCCCGATCGCACAGCACCGCTCGATCGGCACGCCACGGGCCAGCGCGTACCGGAGCGCACGGTCTCGCTTGTCGAACTCGTCGAAGTGCTCCGCCACCGCCCCGTCGTAGGTGCCACCCGTGACCCCGACCCGCGGTCCGCCGTGCGCGACGAACCCGAACCGCCGCGCGAGCGACCGAGTGACCGGCTGCCACGCGAGCGACGCCAGCACGGGGACGACCTGGTGCGTGCGGCACCACGCCACCACGAGCTCCACACCGGGGAGCACCGGTAGGTCGTCGAGCCAGCGGTCCACGGTCGTCGTCGATGCGCCGCGCCAGCCCGCGGCATCGATCTCGCTCACCTGTCGATTCGTGAGCGAGCCGTCGGCGTACCGACGCTCAGCCTCGTCCAGCGCGTCCTGGTGCCCGAATCGTTCCGCGAGATGACTGCTGCTCGAACCGGTCGACACGAGCGTCCCGTCGACGTCGAAGAAGACCATGCCGCGCACCGGCTCCGTCACTGCTCCCGATCCTCCGGCATCGCCGCGCGGATTGCTGCGATCGTGTCTGCGGTCTCGACGTGCAGGTGCGCCCGGATCCCGACCGCCCGCGCAGCCTCGATGTTCTCCGGTACGTCGTCGACGAAGAGGACATCCGCGGGCGCGGCAGCGAGCCGATCGAGCGTGATCCGGAAGGCCTCTGGCTCCGGCTTCGTGACCCCGATCTCGTGGCTGTAGCAGATCGGGTCGAACACGGCCGCGAACCCGAATCGTCGCTCCTCTTCCTGACGGGCGCCGTCACCGGAATTGGACAGGATCGCGAGCCCGACCGTCCCGCGCAGACCGGCGACGAAGTCGAAGAGCGGCTCGTTCAAGGAGCCGCAGTACGCGTCCCAGAAGTCGGCTCGCATCGACGCGAGCACCTCGGCCGAGGCGCCGAGAGCGGCGCCGATCTTCCCCCAGTACTCGTCGTCGACCCCGGTCCGTCGCGCGGCATCGGGCAGGTCGGCGTCCGACAACCGCGAGGAGAACTCCTCGTCCGTCATGCCGAACGCAGCCGCCCACCGCGTGCGGAACTGCCCGGGCCATGCCGCGTCGTCGACCATCTCGAGCACGCCACCGACGTCGAGCAGCAGCCACCGCACCCCACCGCCGGTCATGCGGAGATCCCGTCGAGTCGACGGATCATCTCGAGCTCCCGCTCGTCGGGCGCGAGGACGTACGGCTCGGTCGCCCCGGTCAGCTCGTACCCACGTCGCGCGTAGAAGGCCTGCGCCCGGAGGTTGCGCTCGTGCACGTGGAGTCGGAGCGTGGCGCCGTGGCCGGAAGCCCACGACTCGATGGCGTCGAGCAACGCATCGGTCACGCCGGCCGCACGGCCGCGGTGCGACGGTGCGACGTACACCCCGACCAGTAACGGTCCGGTCGCGGCGTCGGGTATGAACGACCCCATCGCACCGACCCAGCGGCCGTCGGCGTCGATCGCCACGAGCGAGGTCCCCCCGACGTCTTGACCGCGGCGACCCCGCGCACGCCATTCGGTCTCGTCGAGATGCTCGGCGTCCGCCAGGTGCTCCGCGTAGGCCATCGGGGTGTCCTGGATCATCTCCAGGCGGAGCGCTCGGACGGCTTCCCAGTCAGCCTCGGTCGTCGGTCGGATCGTTATCCCCTGCATGGACCGAGCGTAGGACAGACAGCCGTCGGCGAAACTCGTCCGAACGGATTCCAATCGACTTGGGGCAGGGCGCCGAATCACCTGCACAGACCGGGAACCACCCGGAGCGCTCACCAGCCGCACATTGCTGGTTCTCCACCCTGCACCAGGGTGTGTTCGGCGCGCACACAGCAGCCGCGCCGAGCGCGACACC
>NZ_SODN01000019.1:0-28055 GCF_004365385.1 Curtobacterium sp. PhB190
TTTCCCGGTCTGTGCAAGCTATTCGGCGCCCTCCGCTGAACGGATGGGGATCCCGTACCCCGTTACCGCATCGTAATATTTGTTGTGGGAAATGTGACCTGTTCGAGGGTCGTGGGTGTTGTTGCAGCGCGTACCGGTTGAGGATCGGCTATCGGACACGTTAGCGACGACGCCGGAGGATGCCGACCACTCCGACGATGACGATGACAACAACGGCCGCAACGATGAGCCATACCGGCACGGACATGCCGTGCTGAGAACCAGCGCCGCCGGCTGGGCCGGCGAGCAGAAGCAGGATTGAGTTCATGACGTAGGCCTCCAAGCAGTTCAAGTCAGCTTGCCACTGGCAGGTGTGCCGGAGGCCGATCTTCTACCGGGCGACTGTCGACCTGATCGCTGCCCATGCAGCTCGACCGAGTGCGCGATCGGCATGCTCGGACCCACCACGCTGCATCGCTTGCCCTCCGGCAAGGACCGTTTCACCAGGCAGGATCGTTCGGTGTCCCGCATCCGCCCTGGTGACGGCGGTGGTCTCGAGGCCCGCACGCCGCCGCCGGGCACTGATGCGGTGCGAACTTTCAGCGCTCGGCCAGACCTGATCGTCCCCGCCGGCCACCAGGACGAGTTGTTGGATCTGCTCCACAGGGATGCCAGCTGCTTCGACTCGCGCTGGTGACTGCGCGTACGACTGCTCGTAGAGCGGCCGGAACCTGGGCGGCGTCTCACGCACGTAGCCACCCCACGCGAGCGGCACGAATGGCAACGGGCTGCCCGCCAGCGTCCAGTGGGAGCGCTCCGTCCCCGCATCGTCGGTCCACGACCAGACAACGTCTGAAGGCGCGAATGCGATCACCCCAACCACTGACGGAAGGTGCGCAGCGATCAGCAGCGCTGCCTCGGCTCCCAGCGAGGTACCAACCACCCAGACCCGGTCGCTCACAGACTCCAGCGCGGCGATCCGGTCGAAGAAGCACTCCAACGGGACCTCCCACGGGCCCGCGTGCTGACCAGGACCGCCGAACCACCGAATGGACTCCGCGATGAAGCCGTGCTCAGCGAAAACCCGCGCACGATCGACATCGACCCTGCCACTAGAACCCGCGATCACCAGCACCGCGTCGCCCGACGCATCGTCCGGGACGAACCGCACCCCCTCAGGCGCCGTGATCGGGATCTGCTGCACGGTCTCATACTGGCCGAGACCTTGGTTCACTACCCTCGAGACGTGCCCCTATTCATTCGGTATCAAAGCGCAGCCCCGAACCCACGCGGCACGTTCCCCGGAGTGTTTGCGCTTGCCAACGGCCTCCGGCGCAACGGCATGCTCGACCCTGCTGACGCTCATTGGCTGCTGCGTGCGAACGAGCAGGCCACAGCTCAGTATCGGGATCCGTCGACGGTCGAACCGAACTGCTACGACCCAACGCTTCATCCGGGAGCACGATCCTGGTTCAGAGCTGACGCGACGACCCTGCTCGCAATGTGCGTCGGGTACCTCGACCTCCTCGACCGGTACCGCGTCCCCTGGGTCGAGCTTCGCACCACCTCACCGGGGCGCATCACATACGAGGACGAAGTACAGATCGTCGCGACACCGATGGACCAGTCCCACGACTGGCCGCTCAGACCGTCCCAGTAGCGGATCGGCTATTGAGACACTGTTGCGTCCAATTCAGGGCGTGAAGAAGGCGCGGAGCGCGGCGCTGATCTGCGAGGGTCCGCCGCTGTTCCAGGGGCCGTCGTGTGCCCCCCTTCACAGCACCGCTCAGAACGGCGTCGTCTGCGATGAGGGGGGGGGGGGGGGGGGCGGAAGCCACCTCGCTTGGTGTGGTATCACCTGGGACTTGCAGGATCGAAGCGGAAGCTGCCCTTGCGAGATGGCGCAAGCTGCTATCACTCCGGTTGCGGCGAGAAGGATGCTGGCGCGTCGCGAGTACGTGCGAATCAAGACCGTCCCTTAACTGCTGCTGTGGTCTTGGTTAGAACGCTATCGGGACGCTTGCTCACTCAGGCGAGGTCCGGCTGCGTCGGGCCTTCAGTCTCAAGACGATGGTCAACGGCGGGGCACCGTGCCTAGAGGGCATATGCGACGCCGCAGCAGTCCTGTTCATCCTCGACCGACAGTGGAAACGCCTCGGTAACGAACTCAACTCAGCCGACTTCGCTGACCACCAAGCCGTCGTGTACTTAGTGCTCGAGCACGGCGCTGAGGTTGTTGAGGAACGTGGTGATGAGGGCGGCGTCGTGGTCGTGGAGAGATTGCGCGGTCTGTGTGATCGCTGTTTTGGCCGGCTGCAGTTCGGGGAGCGCGTTTGAATTGGCATATAAGAGGGTTTTGCGGCGGTCGGTGGGATGCGGGGCGCGGGCGATGAGGTCGGCCTTGATGAGCCGATCGATGAGCGCGGTGGTTGCCGCTGTGGTGATCGCCAGGGTCCGCGCGAGCTGGCTGGGGATAAGGGGGGCGTTTTGCTGTTCGGCGAGGATGATCTCGTGCAGCGCGGCGGCGCCGGTCGGGTCGATGCCGACGGTGGTGCATACGCGGCTCATCGTGGTGCGGCGTGCTTGGTGGTACCGGCTGAGCGCGTCAAGGACGGGATGATCGGCCTCGGTCGCGGCGGCGGAACCGGTGAGGATCTCGGTGAGCAGCATCCGCTAGCCCCGCTCCGTGCCGGCGGGTTGCAGGTGTTGGTAGATGATGGGGCGGGAGACATTGAATGTGTCGGCGATTCCCTGGACGG
The DNA here is from genome assembly GCF_004365385.1 of Curtobacterium sp. PhB190. Lineage (NCBI taxonomy): Bacteria > Bacillati > Actinomycetota > Actinomycetes > Micrococcales > Microbacteriaceae > Curtobacterium > Curtobacterium sp. PhB190. The sequence goes on from NZ_SODN01000019.1 coordinate 2,739, forward strand.
TGTGGCCGTCGGCGTCGTACATCGCGCGGGCTTCCCGGATCTTTGTTTGGAGTCATCTTGAACTTCGCTCCGCCGGAGCGTCCGCGGGCGCGGGCGGCCGCGAGGCCGTCGTGAGTGCGTTCGACGATGAGGTCGTGCTCGAACTCGGCGATTGCGGCGAGCATGTGGAAGAACAACCGTCCGCCCGGTCTGGTGGTATTGATGCCCTGCGACAGCGCACAGAGACCGACACCGTGCTCGTGGAGCTCGTCGGCTATCTGCTACAGGTTCTTTACCGAGCGGCCGAGCCGGTCCAGTCCGGTAACCACGAGCGTGTTTCCGCGGCGGAGGTGTGCCAGTGCCTCGGTCAGCGCTGCCCTGGTCGCAGGTGTTGCGGAGGCGTGGCCTCGCACTAAGCATCGTGGTGTCCTGTAGACCACCGACTGCTGATTGGTTTCTTCGGTTATTCCAGCGTCCGCCACCAGTGACGGCTCGAACCAGCGCTCGATTTGCAGCGCTGGGATCGCTCGAGAAGCCAGCCCAGCGCTGCCAATCTTTACATCGGTTCCTGATTCTCCTGGACGTCCTCCTTGCCAAGTTTGCGACCCATGAACCAAGCGGACGCTCCGCCAAGCAGCAGCATCAGGGAGCCAACAACAACCACGTCCAATGATGCACCCGTGAACGCCAGTTCATCTGGCGACGCAGCCCGCTGGACCCGGATCCCGTCCCTCGGTGCTGACGAACCAGTATCCGGGATAAGCACAGGTGATGTACTACCGGCGGGCCCTGCTGGTTCGGCCGGTTCGGTCGGTTCTGCTGGCTCGGCCGGTTCGGTCGGTTCTGCTGGCTCGGCCGGTTCGGTCGGTTCTGCTGGTTCGGTCGGTTCGGTCGGTTCTGCTGGCTCGGCCGGTTCGGTCGGTTCTGCTGGTTCGGTCGGTTCTGCTGGTTCGGCCTCGATGCGAACTACCGAGAGGGAGGCGTTATTCGAGCCATCGCGTTCAACTGCTCCTGACTTAGATTGCCCTTCGAGTACGAGCCGATTACCAGCCGTGCCCGTCGGCACGAACGTCGTTACCGTACCGCGAAGAGACTCACCTGGCCCCAGGGGTCCAATGTCGCATGCGATATGCGCGCTATCTACCACTGTGCAACCTTCGAGATCTACTCGAGTGTTGCTCGCTGTCGCCCCCGACAGGGAGAACATTGCGGAGACCTCATCAGCTGCTGTGAAGTTATCGGCATTACCAACCTGAAGTTCGAACTGAACATCCCGTCCTTCCACTGTTGAAACAGAAGAATCAGAGCCGAGCCAGACATCTACCGACGGGTTTACAACCAGAGCGTACGGCCCGCCCTTTGCAATGCCATCCCAACTATTCACTTCGCCCTTGGGTTCATTAGGGCTGCTCACGGATGCTGTTGGAAGAGACAGGGGAATGTGCGTGCCGGGGGAGAGTGAATTGTCTACTTCAATTGGCAGAGAAATAACCGAGAAAGTAGCCGCTTTCGTGAGGGGTCGAGTACATGTAATTATCGAACCAATTCGTTCGCAGGTTTCCGGAAGGGTCAGGGTGTGAACATGTTCCGGGAGTAGCAGTTTAATTTGGATGTTGCGGATATCGCTATACCCGCCATAGGCGGTGATAAGCTGCAAATCTTTCCGGCCAGGAGAGAAGATGTCGTAATCTCCCGCCGGAGAAACCGATGGCCGACTGGGTGCGGGTGAACCGGGTTCTTCGATGCGCAGGCCTGTTTGAATTGAGACTGCCGACATCACGCCCTTGGTGGTTGCGATAGTTACCTTGGATGTGTAGTCGAGGGCCGCGGAAGACGCGGTGAGATGCATGTCGAAAGGTTTTTGCCCATGACGCAGCAGGTAGTCGGCGGGCAACATGTACCTAAAATTCAGCAAGACTGACTTATTAGCTTCCAGCTTGTATGGACCGCAGTCAACCGTGCTTCCCGGGCCACCAGGCTGTGCGCACGTCGACTCTCCATCGGGAGTCATACCCGAATCATCGTTGAGAGGCGTGTAATGAACGAACACGTCATTGGAGGCCGCTTTTGCGGGGGAGGTAACCCGCACGGAGGTGGTCCCTCCGAGGCCGGCGTACGGATAAATTCGCCCGCCGGTTTGTTCTATCTGGAGAATATCGGGACCTTCAACAGCTACTGCGGGCGTGGCAACGAGCGTGGCCCCACCAACGAAAACGGCTAACCAAACAAATTTCTGAAAGAAATGCATAATCAATTCTAATGTCGAAGCGACGTGATCGCACTGCCCTCGACATTGAAGTGGTTTTCAAGTTCGATACTTTAATTCGGAGCCTACCGACCCGCAGTGCCGCAGCCAGACTAGAACCTGGTGCTCTAGTTGGCGCAGCAAATGGCGTATCAGAGTACCAAAGTGCGTGGTCTAGGCTCTCTTTGGAGTAAGAGTCGGTGACAGTTACTCAGACCGAGGTCGCGATCTGGGTATCGCTACTCAGGATCAATCCTGTTGCTGCCACTCCGTGATCAGTTGGGCTCGGCTACGCAAATTTAGCTTGCGCAGTGCGCGATACAGGTGATTCTCGACAGTCCGAACGCTAACCGACAAAAGACTAGAAATTTCTTTATTCGTTTTGCTTGCTCGCGCGAGTGAAACAACTTCTCGTTCGCGATCGGTCAACAATTGTTCTCTTGCATGTGAGTAATTGATAGCAGCCGTTGTCGGCCGCGCAGAATCGTCAGATATGGGAAGGTCAACCAACTCGGCTGACGTTGCTGGAGGCAGCCCCTCCTTGGCGCGCAAGACCTGGAGGCGCTTCAAGGCGAGCGCGACATTGCGACGGAAGGGGTGCAAGCGAACTTTCGTCATTGCAAGCAACAATTGCTTCGGATCATTGCCAGCTTGCGCCGCGTGTAGTCCGAGCACAGGCGACAAAAGGTTTGCTGGAATTTTGTCAATCAGGTCCTCCAGAAGAGTGAGCTGATCTTTATCAAGCACAGCTATGATGCTTGCCCACGCAAGTGCTGCTGACGCCAAATGGCCAGCGCTGTACGCCTGCAAGCCGCGTTGCCAAAGCGCTCTTGCGACCTCTTCGTCCCTGCTCAATCGAAGCATAGTGGCCGACTCCACCCACTCTCGAGCGTTGCCAAACGGGGAGTCAAGTGGATACTGGTATTGGTCGAGCTCGCGCATAAGAACTCGCGTCAGATCACTATCACCTAAACGGCTACACAACTCTACGGCGAGAGCGAGCATCCGGGAGTAGCGGCTGAAGTCAAACGGTCCGGGGGGGCCAAATCGAAGCGCATAACTAATAGTTTGCCACGCGCCATGCGTGTCGCCCTGGAAGAACAAACCTTCCGCTAGTCCTAGCGCATGAATCCGGATCGCCGAAATGTTTTGTTTCTCTACCGCTTGCTGTAGGCGTTGCCGCGAAAAGTCGATGAGGGCGCCCAAGTCCCCGACCACAAGGAGGGCGTCACTGTGTGTGGCCTGCAGTGCAAACTCTACCTGAGGATTAAGTTCGTGCGCTTGGTGCTCAGCGCAGATTTGGATAGCGTCGGAACCACGTGCGCGCACAAGGAGATCGCGTGCATGCTCCATTGCCGCCCAGGCTTTCTCAGACGGCCCTAGCTGCGACGCGGCAATCTGTAGGTCTTCAAGTCGAAGCGGATCAGAAGTGCTATCCTCGAGGCTGTTGCTGAAGATGTGCAGGAATTTGGTCCAAGCGATGTTGCCTTCCATTGCTGATCTTAGGAGATTAAGCGCCTGCTCGCGCTGACCCTGGCTCGCCAGGTACTGGGCCTGTAGCACGTGGAAGCGTGCCTGCGATTGCGGTCGAGTCTCCAGGGCGTGATCTGTTTTGCTGAAGACTATGGAAATATCACGAGTCGGTTGATGCCCGATCGAGGCCTCTAAAAGTGCTATCGCATTCAAAATATCTGCACGCTCCTCCCATCTACGCCAAGCAAGCCGCTCTCGAATATCTGCGCGATCTAACATTGTTCCGACGGTATCTGTCAGATTAGAGTCTGTGTCGTCGAGTCGAATTGACTCCTGAACTGAGTTGTTGTCAATTGCAGGTTCATGCATCTCGTTTCGAAGTACTACTGAATGCAGCTGCTGCTTCAATCGGATTTTGGTGTACGGGTCAAGTTTTTGCCGCAGCGCCTCCGCTAGAGCTGGAGGACTGATGTTGATCAACGTCTGCTCGTTGTCATAAATGTTTAGTCTTCTCGCCCGCACAAGGCTCGTTATCGTGTCTGTGGTAGTCAGAAGTTCAAGTTCCGCTAATCTTAGTGGACCCGACCAAGCGATCAGTTCGAGGACGGCACGTTCCTTTTGGGAAAGGCCAGACATGAGCGAGTGCGCCACGGCGTGGAGAGGAATATTTTGATTAGTGGTCTGCGCAATCCAAAATTGTCCATCCTGCGCAATGGCGCCCGCCCAACGGGCGGAATCCGCCTGGGCGATAGCGATGCGTGGGTTGCCGCCAGATTCCTGCACCAAGTGTGCCAGTAGCGAGGCATCAGGAGGTCCGCCGAGGTGCTCCGTTAATATATGGCCAAGACCGGCATAGCCCAAAGGCTGTATGCCCACCTCAGCAAAAACGCGCTGAGCGATAAAGTCGGCCAGTTTATCGCTCGCCGCGGTATCAGTGACGCTTGCTATGACGATGGCACCACTCTTGTCGATTATGCGACTGAGTGTCGACAGGCTTGATTCCTCCATTTTGTCCAGATCGTCGACTAAAATGAATGACCGCGCTTGGCGCAGTGCTTGCGTGAAAGTTGCTTCGATACGGCCCAAATCAATGGCTTTTCCGTTCGTTTCCGCACTAGTGATCAAGTCGTGACTGAGGAATGGAAGTAATGGCCTCTTTTCTTCTGTTAGCCGTCCTTGCAAATGTATGACTGGAAACTGCCGCTCTAGATGGTGAATTAGTTGTTTCATCACTGTCGATTTTCCGGAACCGCGGTCGCCGTTGATCATTACGTTGATGCCAATACGTAGCCACCGCCGTACGGAGTCTGTGGCGTCATCTAACTGATAGGGCATCGGAGTTCAATCTGTTTTTGAGTGAAATGATGGAATGAACTAGAGTGTGGTAGTACGTTGGTCCGGATAGAGATGCAATGAGGCATATCTGAATCATTCACGTCGTTGTGGGGTTGGGATGGGGAGTTGGAGGATGTGCAGGTGCACGACCTTCTTTGTTGTCAAATGCGTATTCAGTTGAGGGGGCTCGATTGTATCACTCAGTAGTCTACTCAGGGCATTCTCGTCTTTGGGTGCTTAACACCTAATGTCGGTGGCTAACTACTCCATGTGCTAGTGCAGCAGAATCGATCTGACCCATTGGTAGCACCATAGTTGCGGGCGAGGAACAGCTGTTGGGTTGTTGATTCGCCTGGTGCAGCGATGGGTGTTCGGGTCATCCGTCGCTCGTCGGCCGCCACCCCGTGCGTCGGGGTGGCGGCCCGTATCGGCAAGTCCCAATGATCGAAGCGACACGAGCTACTTGAGGTGTTGTGTTGTCGGATCAGTGAGAAGACCTAGGTTCGGCTCACTTTCGGGCGGTGCCTCGCCCGTGTTGGCGTGACGCAGGAGCTCGGCGGCTCGGCTTCGCCGCTTCATCCACCAGCTCATGAGTTGAACACCAATGGGCGGGGGGTACTCGTCGCGCGCGGCCTGTAGACGAGCAGACGCATCCACAGGCCGCGCAACGAGCATCTAGTCCGTGTAGGCCGAAGGCCTACAGCTCCCGTCGTGAACGTTGCCGACTGCGAGGCCCTGCAAAGGCTCACCGTCGACGAGCTGGCGGCCCTTTGACGCGCCCTCGTGCGGGACTACGACCGTGAGTTACGCAGCTCCCACCCGGACCGCAACACGTTTCTGCGCTTTGGGCTGAGGCTGACGGGACTGCTGCAGGTTGGGTTGACTCGTTGGTTTAGGCCGCGAGTGCTGCCTGTGGGTTGATGATTGCTTCGTACTCGATGGGCGTCAACTTCCCGAGACCGCGCTGTCGGCGCTTTCGGTGGTAGGTGCCCTCGATCCAGTGCACGATCGCGAGCCGCAGTTGCTCACGAGAGGGACTGCTGCAGGTTGGGTTGACTCGTTGGTTTAGGCCGCGAGTGCTGCCTGTGGGTTGATGATTGCTTCGTACTCGATGGGCGTCAACTTCCCGAGACCGCGCTGTCGGCGCTTTCGGTGGTAGGTGCCCTCGATCCAGTGCACGATCGCGAGCCGCAGTTGCTCACGAGAAGTCCATCGGTGCCGGTTGAGGACGTTCTTCTGCAGCAGCGCGAAGAACGACTCCATTGCCGCGTTGTCCGCGCACGCCCCGACCCTGCCCATCGACCCCAGCAGTCCGGCATCCGACAGCGCTCGAACGAACTTCTTGGACCGGAACTGGCCGTATTCAACCGGTCGTCGCAACACCTGATACCGGAGGTGTTCGATGCGGGTTCGAGATCGTCAGCGACAAGTCCAGGCGTATCGGGGGCAGATTCCGTCGCCGGGGAGACCGACGGTGGCGTGGCGGCAGGATCGGGTCGCGTTCTGGGCTGCGATCGCGGCGGGTGTGAAGACGCGAGAGGCCGGTGTCGCCGCGGGCGTGTCCGAGCCCGTGGCGCATCGATGGTTCCGGCACGCTGGCGGCGTGAACCCCAACCTCGCTCCGACGCTGTCAGGAAGGTATCTGTCGTCGCACGAGCGTGAGGACATCGCGTTGATGCGGGCGCGCGGTGACGGCGTGCGCGAGATCGCGGCCAGCCTTGGCCGTGCGCCGTCGACGATCTCCCGCGAGCTGCGACGAAACGCATCAACACGCACCTACCGGCTGAACTACAAGGCCTCGACGGCGCAGTGGCACGCGGAACGTCGAGCGCGCCGACCGAAGGTGGCGAAGCTACGCACGAACCAGCGGCTTCGCGACTATGTCGCCGATAAGCTCAGCGGCCGCCTCCACGACAGTGCTGGGAACCGGATCGGTCCGGAAGGACCGGCGTGGGACGGGAAGAACAAGCCGCACCGCGAGGACCGAGAGTGGGTTGCTGCGTGGAGTCCGCAGCAGATCGCGAGACGACTCCCGGTCGAGTTCCCGCACGACCCGTCCATGCGGATCTCGCACGAAGCGATCTACCAAGCCCTCTACATCCCTGATCGAGGCGGCCTGACGAGGGAGCAGTCGTGGCATCTGCGGCGCGGGCGGACGAAGCGCAAACCTCGAGCACGGACCCGGATGCAGGCGTGGGCGCACGTCACGGCCAGCACGACGCTGAAGCAGCGGCCCGCGGAAGCGGACGGCCGTGACGTCGCTGGGCACTGGGAAGGGGACCTCATCATCGGGCTCAAGCGATCCGCGATCGGAACGCTGATCGATCGGAGCACACGGTTCGCGATGCTGGTGCACCTGCCGAGGCAGGTCGGCTACGGGCTCATACCGCCGCGGAAGAACGGGCCGGCCTTGGCTGGCTACGGGGCTGTGACCATGAAGAACGCGCTCGTCGCCACTTTCGACGCACTGCCCGCATCATTGCGTCGCTCGTTGACCTGGGACCGCGGGAAAGAGATGTCCGCGCACACACTTCTGACCGCACAGATCGGGATGCCGGTCTACTTCGCCGACGCGAAGAGCCCCTGGCAGCGCGGCAGCAACGAGCACCTCAACGGGCTGCTGCGGCAGTACTTCCCGAAAGGCACCGACCTGTCTCGCTGGAGCGCCGCGGAAATCGCCGCCATTGCCGATGCGATCAACAACCGACCACGGGGCATCCTTGGCTGGCGCACTCCTGCTGAGGTCTTCGCCGACCAACTACGCTCGAGCCAACCAACCACTGTTGCGACGACCGGTTGAATACGGCCTGGCTGCCGCGATCCGAATGAACCACGGTGTGGAGCGGGTCGCGGCGAGAGATTGCCATCTGCAGTGCCGCGACGGCGAGCGAGGATCGCATCCGAGAGTCGATGGAGTAGCCCACGATCCGGCGGGAGCACGCGTCCTTCACGGCGCAGAGGTAGAGCTTGCCCTCGCCCGTGTTGTGCTCGGTGATGTCGGTCAACCACAGCTTGTCCAGGTCCGGAGCGGTGAACGCCCTCCGCACCCGATCGTCATGCACTGGTGGTCCGGCCTTCCGGGTCAGGCCCCGTTTCTTCGCGTGCAGTGACCAGAGCCGCTGCTGCGAGCACAATCGCCAGACACGCCGCTCCGAGACGAGCAGGCCGGCTGCGTGGAGGTCATCGGCGATGAACCGGTACCCGAACGTCGGGTCGTCGCGGTGCGCGTCGACGGCGGCATTGGTCAGGTGCGCGTTCTCCCAATCGCGGCGGCTCACCGGGTTCCTCCGCCATGCATAGAACGCCTGCTTCGTGAAGCCCAACACCCGGCAGGTCACCGCGACCGGGATCCGGTCGGCGGCGAGTTCAAGGACCAGCGGGTACATCATTTTGGGAGATGGGCTTGGGAGAGATACGCGGCAGCACGGCGGAGGATCTCGTTCTCCTGCTCGAGTAGCCGGTTCCGTTTCCGCAGTTCTCGCAGCTCCACGTTCTCCACAGTCGTGACGCCCGGCTTGACGCCATCGTCGACGTCGGCGCGGCGGAGCCAGTTCGTCACCGTTCCCTCAGATATCCCGAAGTCCTTCGCCACTTGATGCAGCGGGATCTCGCCCCGGCGGGCAACCGCGACCACATCGCGTCGGAACTCCCCCGGATAGGGCTTGGCCATGATCGACATCCTTCCACCGAGGACCAAGTCCTCAGAGGTCAGGAGTCAACCCAACCTGCAGCAGTCCCACCTGCCCCGCCGCTTTGAGTGCGTGCGGCAGAACTCTGAGCGCGTCGTCGCCGTCGCTCACCCACCACAAAAGGTCGATGTCGCTCCACGCGTCCGCTGTCCCCTCAGCGAGGGAACCTCTGAGGCTCGCGACCGATCCGGGCTGAGCTGCTTGGAGCGCGCGGCGAAGTTGCACGACGCGGTTGGCGCGCTCGACATCGCAGTCCATACCGTCATCCTCACGTATCGCCGCCGAGAAAGCTGGAAGCCGCTCCAGCAGAGAATCGTCGATTGAGGCACCTTGAAGCCGGGCTGTGGCACATGGCCAGGCGTTTCGTGGTGAGCTAGCTGGATGCGCATCAGGTCAGCGGCCGTCGTCGTCCGAGACCAGAGCCTGCTCGTCATCGATCGGCTGAAGAACGGTCGTCACTACTGTGTGCTCCCTGGCGGCGGGGTCGAGGAAGGCGAGAGCCTCCGCGAAGCGTGTCAGCGCGAGTTGCGTGAGGAGACGGGCCTTGATGCGAGCATCGGCGACCTGCTCGACGTACCAGTGGATAGCGCCGCTCCCACGGCTTACTTCGTGGCGCGAGTACGTCCTGGTCCGTTGCAACTCGGGGGTCCAGAGATCGACCGTGCCTCGGAACTGAACCAGTACGAGCCGAGGTGGGTGGAACTGGGCCTGCTCGCGCACATCCCGTTGGTGCCGGAAGCGGCGAGGGAAGCGGTCAAGCTGGTCCTCGAAGCGCGCCGCTGAAGGATCGTCTACCGGGACGGGCGACGTGCGAGCATCTCTTCCTGCAACCCGGACGGCACAGCGAGCCAGCTCGGAGTACAGCTGGCGAAGCTCGCGCATCGCAACAGCCGTCGCTCAAAGCAGAGCAGGCGTGAACGCAGCTTCGCGTTGCGTCCACGCCTGCCAGCAAGCCAGGGCTATCAAGCCACTCCGACCCAACGCACGTCGCCCGGGGTGTCGCAGAGACCGTCAGCCCAATCCACAGCACGGGGTTCGCCGGGGCCCGACGGGTCTACGAAGTCCCCCGTCCATGCCTCAGCTGCCAACGATTTCGCGCTGTTGTCGGTGAACAGTGCGCGTTCTTGCGCTAGGTCGTAGCGGCGGCCAAGGACCGGGCCGTTCGGCCGATCCCGGTAGAGCACGACGGCAACATCATCAGTGAGGGCGCGGGCGCCGACCCACTCCATGCCCGTGTTCCAGTCCGTGTCGGTCTGGAAAAGGTGCTGAAGCTGGGCGATGAACGTTTCCGTATATGCGCGCCGGTCGTCTGCGGTCGCGTAGTCCATGGTCATGATGCAAGCACGCTCAGTCGTCGGCGTCGAGTCCGGACTCACCGGTCGACGGCTCAGTGACCGGGCCGAGCGGCTCGTAGCTGAGCGTGACGGATTCCTCGCTTACGTCGGCGTCGGACTGCACGGCGGCACGCTTGCTGCCGATCCGGTCCGTCGGAGTCTGGAAGGCTGTGTCCACCCAGCTCGGGCAATCGTGCGCCTTGTCCTCGTTCGTGCAGTACGCCGTGGCGATCCCGAGAGTGGTCTGGTGCAGGTCGACGCCGTAGTACACGCCGACCTTGCGATAGTCCATAACGACGTGGAACGGACGGCTGTCGGTGTACTTACAGTTCTTGCCGTTGACACACTCGATCTTGTTTGCCCAAGCGTCGTACTGCCGCTTCTGCCCCTTCGCCGTTCCGCCGTTGGGGTTGTTCGTGGCGAACTTCAGCGAGTTGATCAGCTTGATGTTGTGCTTCGTGCGGATCTTCTTCATCCCGAAGCCCTTCGCTGTCGTAGCGCTGTACGCACCCTCGCGGACAAAGACGTTGCGGCCCTTGTAGTCCTCCCACGAATTCAGGATGACGCTGCCGGCGGTCGCCGCAGTCGCCGATGAGACCGGCACGACGATCCCCGCAGTCACCGCGATGAGTGCGCCAGCGCTTGCCAGCAGGCGAAGCTTGGATCTGTTCTTGTTCAGCATGTTTCCTCCCGAAGGCGCGGAGGAAGCCCCTCTCCCCCCGAGCTGCTGCGAAGGACGCTATCGGCGATCAAAAACCATTCCTTCTAATCACCTGGCAACACCTGAATTTCCGTTCACCTGAACCTCTTCAAGTGATTCGGGATATAGCCGACGCTCCAGAGCGGGACGTTCTGAGCAGCTTCGGTGGGTGTCATCACCGTGCACCGTTCCGTGTCGTGGTCGCGTCTCGTCAGCCGATCGGCCGCCCGACGCGTTGTTTGAGAGGATTGGGTATGCCCGCTACAACTGCGCTTCTCGTCATTGACCTTCAGCGTGGCGTCGTCCAGGGCTGCTTCGACGCCGACGGCGTGCTCCATCGCACCGCGCATCTCATCGAGCGCGCGCGATCGACAGGCGTGCATGTGGTGTGGGTGCAGGACCACGGCAGCTTCGCAGAGGGCACCAATGAGTGGGCACTTGCGGCACCGCTCGAAAGAAGGGTGAACGAGCCGCTCGTCCGGAAGCAGTACCGCGACTCCTTCGCAGACACCGACCTCGCCGACGTCTTGCACTCCTTGGGTGTTCAACACCTCGTCGTTGCCGGCGCCCAAAGCGACTACTGCATCCGAACGACCACGCAAGCAGCGGCCGCGCGTGGGTTCGACGTCACGCTGGTGTCCGACGCGCACACGACGAAGGACGCCGAGCACGACCGCGTCCTCATCACCGGCGAGCAGATCGTCGCGCACACGAACATGTTCTTCGACAGCCTGCGCTACCCCGCCCACAGGTATGCCGCCGAACGGCACGATCAGGTGCGGTTCCAGCCCGACCGGTGAGCGATCGTCGACCGGACGCGCTGGAAGCTCCGAAACCACAGCGGTTGACAGAATCGGGTCATAGCCCGCTCACTCGCTAGATTGAGCGGAAGGTCCGTGATCGTGAGCTCGGCGCGCGGCGGAACCGTTGCCGGCGACGACGTGAGGTGGCCGACCGAGTCGGCGGAGCCCTCCTACTTCCGGCCCTGGGTGGCTGGCTTGCGTTCGCATTGGGACGTGGGGGTGCCTGGTGGGCGGTATGGGCCGTCGTACTTGGGGTTCTCACAGCCAGCGTCGTTTTCGTCGTCGTGCGAGAACGGCGAGGACCGCCTGAGGGACGACCTGTGTCGGTCTCCCCACTCTTGTTGGTAGTGGCATCAGCGATCGTCGGATGGGTCGTCCTGGCCGTAGTCCTCTAGCGGCCACCCTGCACGACGGCGATCGGCGAAGGGTGCCCAACCAGAGCCCTCGTCCACCGCCACCCCGAGCCCTGCTAGATCCCGCCGGTATCGGATCGTCTGTTTAGCCGCTGGCGCACGCTCGGCTCAAGACTCCTATTGGCACGTGGGCGGGGCGCGCCGAGGTCCGCTTGTAGCCAGGAGGGAACGCAGGCGGATGTCATCGCTCAGGCACCGTTCACGCCGGCGGCGTCGTCCCGGCGCCCTCGGTGTCGTCCGCGCCCGCCGGGCCGGTGCCGGCCTGATCGAGGTTCTCGTGCGCGTCGCCCATGTCGCCGGTGGCCTTGCCGGCGGGGGAGAGCCCGAAGTGATTGCGGACGGCGTTCGCCTCGGCAGGTGACAGGGTCTGTCCGACTCCGAGGGATGGCGCGCCCTTGATTGCGTTCTTCGTGTACCCGACGTGCAGATCCGTGCCGTCGAAGTTGGCGTCCTCGACCGGGACGAGCGCCTGGTGTCTCCCGAGCATTCCCGTCGCGACGCTGACGTAGGCAGCGCTTCCGTCCTCGTCGGAGGGGAACACTTGCGTCACCTTGCCGACCATCGCGCCGTCGCGATCCCGGACCGTCGCGCTCTCGACCTGATGGATGAGGCTCTTGGAGATCATGGGCGTAGTCAACGCCGTGCGCCTGACGCTTCGTGGCAACGCGTGTTTGGACAGGAGGCGCGGTGCCAGCTGGCACCGTGCCTCCCGTCCGGCGCACGGCAGGCAGACCCGGGAGAGACGACTTCGCGATCAGCTCTCGAGGGAGGCCCGACGGATGGCACGGTGCGCCACCGGAATCGACAGGAGTGCGCCGCCGACGAGTACTCCTGCGGCCACGAGTACCGAGACCGGATGGCGGAGCGGAGCAAGGCCGATGCTGGCCAGGCACCACGCCGCTGTGATCGTCCCGCTGATGATCGTGGGACTAAGTGCCGCATGATGCCCGACCCGCCAGGCCTCATCGCTGGACATAGTGATCCGGGTCCGGATGCCGGCGAGATCGTTCCGAGCCAGCGACCCGTTCGTGGCTCTCCAGGTCAGCCAGGTCACGAGTACCGCGGCACCGACCTCGAGAGCCAGCGCGAACACCATTGCTCCATCCATGAGTTCGACGCTAGTGTTCCGACGTATGAACGGCAATGTTTCAGCAGCTTTGCTGTCGTCGCCGAGGAGGGGAGCGGACGGAATGTCGACTCTGACGGAGGACTGGGCGTGAACCCTCTCTTACCGACAGTGCTGGATGGCGCCGCGATGAGCGTCTGCATCTTCGGGCTGTTGCTTGCCCTAACAGCTCTCGCGTCGCTGATCAGAGCCGCGTCACCGACGGGATGGCATCTGCTCGCCTGGGCTCTCGTCGTCCTCCTCGTCCCCTTCGTCGGTCCGATGTCGTGGTTTGCCGTTCGGCTCCGTGGGCGGCGGCAGGGGGTCCGGTACCTCGATGACGACGCCTGATTCTCATCGAGTGGCGAGCGGTGCTGTTCCGAGCCGCCAGTCCCGAGTCCGGTCGCGGCGGAAAGGCGCTGCAGACGCCCTGACGACGCTTCTGCGGAGGGAGAGATCAGGTGCGGACCCCGTGTGAACTTCGAGGGCTCTGGCGTGCGAGTCTTCGCACAGCTGACGGCTGGCGAACCGTCCGTGAGCCCCGTGGGCCCTACGCCACTGCCTCGATGCTGGAGTGGGGGAGCATCACGAAGGGACTCGTGGGCACGACGGCCAGGCTCACGCTCGAGGTCGAGCGGCCGGTTGCGTACTACCTCCCCGGTGTGCCCGATGCCGAGATGACGGTTGCTGACCTCGCGCACCACACCTCGGGTCTGCCACGGCTTCCGGCCACGATGCGTGACCGACTGTTCGGTGACCCGTACCGAGAGGCCGTCGGCGTCCCCCTCGATCACGCAGTCGCGGTGCCGGCCACGCCCCGAGGCCGGTTCGTGTACTCGAACCTGGGATACGCGCTGCTCGGCGCGGTACTCGACGAGGTGCACGGCGACTGGTTCGCCGCCGTGCACCAGCACGTCCTTGACCCGGCGGGGATCAGCTCGGCGGCCCTCGTGCCGGCGGACGCAGACCGGGTGGAGCCGAAGCTCTTCGGTCGCGCGATCAAGCCGTGGGCGCTCGGAGAATCGTCGTTCGCGGCTGCCGGCGGCGTCTGGTCCACGTTCGACGACCTCTGCCGCTACGCCGATTGGGCGCTCGAATCCGGAGCAGGGCACTCCCGAACGGTGAGCTGGCAGCGGGAAGGAGCATCGATCTGGATCAACGGAGAAGTGCGAGCGGCAGGAGCGGTCATCGCCAACGCGGCAGGAGTCACCGCCGCGGTCCACACGCTCGCGAAGGCTCCGCACGCGGCAGACACGATCGCCATGGCGCTCATCGAGCAGGAGGTGCGGTCGACCCGCGACGGCTGATGACCGAGCCGGTGGAGGCGGTGAAGGGTGACGCCAGTACCAACGCGACCTGTCAGCCGGACGGCAGCCGCGCCTCCAGGCCGGATCGACAGCCGCGCACGGGGCGGACGCAACGAACAGAGCGGCCCTCCTCCTTCCGGAGGGGAGCCGCCCTGCAGTTCGTGACGGCTAACGCGCAGACGGAACGGCGGCGCCGACGAGCTCAGCCCGCACGATGTCCGCACCAGCGGACAGCGCACCGAGCTTGTCCAGCGCGGCCCCACGAGCGAGGGGAGCCATCCCGCAGTTGGAGCTGGGGATGAGCTTGTCGGCGTCGACGAACTCGAGCGCCCGACGCAGCACCTCCGCGACCTCTTCCGGCGTCTCGACGGTCTCGGTCGCGACGTCGATCGCCCCGAGCATGACCTTCTTCCCGCGGATGAGTTCGACGAGCTCGAGTGGCACGTGTGAGTGGATGCACTCCAGCGAGACGATGTCGATCGACGACTGCTGCAGGAGCGGGAACGACTGCTCGTACTGCCGCCACTCGGCCCCGAGCGTCTCCTTCCACTTGTTGTTCGCCTCGATGCCGTAGCCGTAACAGATGTGCACGGCGGTCTCGGCGCGCAGGCCCTCGGTTGCGCGTTCGAGTGCGGCGACGCCCCAGTCCTGCACCTCGTCGTGGAAGACGGTGAAGGCGGGCTCGTCGAACTGGATGATGTCGACGCCAGCGTCCTGCAGTTCGCGTGCCTCTTGGTTCACTCCCCGTTGCGCTGTAGCTCCTCCGCGTCGCCAGCGGTGCAGGAGGAAACGGCGTCGAGACTGTACCCGCGTTCATCGGCGAGGAAGTCGATGCTCTTCATCGGGCCACCGACACCTCGCAGGCCGAGCGTCGGATCCGCGCCGCCACTCTTGTAGCGCTCGGTCTTGATCCCCTTCTCCTTCCAGAGCCGTTCGACGTTCGCTACATCTTCGGCGGGATCGCCACTGCGCTGTTCCCGCATCTTCGTGTAGAAGTACGCAGCGCCGCGTCCGCCGTTGTCGCGATTGCATCCTTGAACTGCCGGTCCGCTCGCCACCGACCACGCGCCGCCGACCGCGTTCGCGGTGTCGTCGACGATCGCCACGATGGCCTCTTTTGCCTCTGTTGGGGTCTGCTCGTTCTCCACGGTGGTTCCTCCGTTGCATCCGGTCAATGACAATGCCGCTGCGACGACCACGGCGATGGCGGCCGACAGTCGAACCGCCAACAGCTGGGGAGTCCGTTGAATCATGCGTCGAGCCAAGTCGCTACTCGTGATCGGCGGATTCGTGGTGGCTGCTGGTGCTGAGGGTTCACTTCGTGAGCTTCCCTTCTTGATTGGTCGTGGCGTAAGCGACATTACGGAGCGACTGTGTATCGCGGTCGAGATAGCCGGTGTCGTGGGACGTATGCACGCCGTGGTCCGTCACACCCACAAGCGGGCCATCGCCGTCCGCGCCGAAGGTGTGAGCACCGAACCCGGGCGTACTGGGATCGACATGATGATCGTCACTGAACTCTCGTCCGACCGAGGCCCACTGGTCACCTTTCCCCTCGCGGAGCCACGGGATGGTGCCATCAGTGATGGGGTTGACGTACTCGGCCTGACCGGCGTACACCTCATCGGCATGGAGGGTCGAGGCGTTCGGCACTGAGTCAGGAAGCCCAGCGGAAGCCAGCGTGACCAGCGAGTCGACGTGGACGCCCTCCTCGGTCAAGGCGAAGGCGGCGGTCGTCGTGCCGTACGAGTGCGCGACGACGTTCGTGGTCGGCGCGCTTCCAGCGCGGACGGCCTCAAGCCCTCGCAGTGTGTTTGCGAGATTCTTGCCGCCCGCTTTTGCGTAGTCGCTCTGCCAGACACCGGGGTCGACGTTGCCAGCGCCCGGGATGGGAGGAGAGTCGTAACCCATCCAGGCGACGACGGCCCGCTCGGGTTCGCCGTGCACCCGCCCCTGCTCGTCGAAGATCTGCTGGGACGCATCGGCCCAGTCGGTCATCTTCTCGGAACTCGACGCCATGCCGGGAACGGCGAACGTAACGTTCTTGGCGGTGTCGAGGTTGCCGATCGAGACCGCAGCGAGCGGAGGGTGATCGTCCGTCAGGGAGATGAGAGAGCGCTCTCCAGCACGTCGCCCCTGGACCAGTGAGGCCTTGATGTTCTCAAGTGCGCGAAGGTCCCGAGCATTTGCAGCGCGAGCTGGTTGGTCTTGGTTCGAGGGCTGATTGAGCCCGTTGAGGAAGTTCCGCGCGTCGGCGATACGTTGATCAAGTACGGCGACGTTCGCGGTGTTGCGTGCCCAGTACGGAACCCCCTCGAGGTTGCCGAGCTTGCTCAGCGCGCTCGTCGGGAGAGCGGCGAGGTCGCGCTCGTTCGCTTTCGTGTAGCCGAGCCGCCCCCAGAACGCTGCGACTTCTGCCGGGGTGAGCCCGTTTCGGAACAGTCTCTGAAACTGAGCGGGCAAACCGTTCGCATCCGAGGCGTCAAGCGACACGTTGGACAAGGAGCCATCTCCGCCAGCGCGTTCGAACGCTTGCGCAATCCGTTCCACCCACGCGGCGTCAGCTTCGTTCTCTTCGAGCAGACGCTCGAAGCCGCCAACGAAGGTCGCGCTGGTGACCGATACCCAAGTACAGGCACCGGTGAACGCTGACCAAGCGTTCTTCACCGAGACAGCGTGAGCCGACAACGCCGCGTCCTTTGCTCGGGTCGTCGTCGCGAAGGATCGCAGCGTGGATGGATCAGCGGAGCTTCTGCCGGTCCCCGTGCCCAGGCCAGTGCGAACCCGCCCGCGCGGAGAGAAGGCCGCTTCGATCGGCACAGGCCGGACGGGTTTTTCCGAGGGCTTCATGTCGAACGGCTGCGCGGGAGGAAGGCTGAGCGGCCCGAGCGGTGCGGCGGCTTCGGCTGCGCGTCGATCGTCTTGCCGCTTCTGCCAGGCTGCGAGGTCGTGAAGACGGGCGCGCTCCTTCTCAGCGTCGGCCTTGGCGGCGGCCACGGCTTCGCTGAGGTCGTCCAAGACAGATGCAAGCTTGGGGCGATCCTCGGCTTCTGTGGCCACGGACTCAGTGAAGCGGCCCGCGTAGGCACCTGTGAAGTCCTGCGCCGCGTCCTCAGCAGCTCCACGCCTCGCGCCGGCTTGCGCCCGCATGTCCTCAGCCGCAGTCTTCGCAGCTCGGGCCAGACGATCGGCCACGGCGTCGTCGAACGGTATCGCGCCCACGAGATCCCCCAATGCTTCCCCCGGCAATAGGCGAGCATAGTGGCATGAAAGCTTGTCGGGCCGCCGATCCTCATCGGCTGTGGGGAGCCGGCAAGGCCTTTCTCGCCGCCCTCGCATCGGAGGTGACCCCGGACAGCATCCACGGGGCGCGACGAGATCAACGCCGGTGTGGTGTCGCCTCCAAGCAGGATGTCAGAAGCTTCGGCGTCCGATGGAGCGCCAGGTCTCGAGGCCGTCCGCGGCCATGAAGTCCACCTGGTACGGCGGCGGTCATCTCGACGAGGACACGCAGTCGTTGCAGAACGTCGCGTATGCCACGACCGGCCAGCCCGAACGATTGACGAACTGATCATGCCGATTTCGCGGAAGCAAAGTGATCTGGAAGGAACTCCCAGATGAAGCCACCACGGGCGAAAGCCGTCTCCGTCCTCCGGGCGACAGGAGCCGTACTGCTCGCTGTCGCCGTTCTCACTGGTTGCAGCGAAGGGTCTGGCATAAACACGAAAGAAGCGAAGCAGTCCATCGTCACGTTCGTCGAGGGTTCGACCGACGTGGTCGGTGACGGCTGGGAAGTCAGCGACGGTCCGGGGCTCGGGAAGTGCGGCCGGGGTCTTGGGCAAGAGGGCGTCCAGTACGTCTACGCCAAGGTCCGCTCCGCGAGCGCTGACCCGAAGGCCGACGTCGAGGCGGTGGAACAGTACTGGAAGGAGCTCGGGGTCACGACAGAGCGGTACCAGACCGGCGGCGAGGACCCGATCCTCGGCGTCCGGGGCAGGGGTGGCCCGCTGAGCTCCTCTGACTTCCGCGCGGATCCCCGTGGGTACACGATCGATGGCAGCTCACAGTGCATCGCGGGGGACTTCGAGAAGATGAGCCTCGACAGCCAGGAGTGACGACCGCGACCTGATCGCCGGAATCGAGCCGCGCCTCCAGACCGGCCCGAGACGCGAGCCCCTGCCGGGCGTGACATGGAAGACGGCCCGCCCCGTTGCCGAGGCGAGCCGTCCTGTGCAGCCGGGCCGCTAGCGCGATACCGGCCCGGCGACGCTGGCGAGCTCGGCTCGCACGATGTCCGCCCCAGCGGACAGCGCACCGAGCTTGTCCAGTGCGGCTCCACGCGCCAGCGGAGCCATCCCGCAGTTCGAACTCGGGATGAGCTTGTCGGCATCGACGAACTCGAGCGCCCGCCGCAGCACCTCCGCGACCTCCTCCGGCGTCTCCACGGTCTCGGTCGCGACGTCGATCGCCCCGAGCATGACCTTCTTCCCGCGGATGAGCTCGACGAGCTCGAGCGGCACGTGTGAGTGGATGCACTCGAGCGAGACGATGTCGATGGACGACTGCTGCAGCAGCGGGAAGGACTGCTCGTACTGCCGCCACTCGGCCCCGAGGGTCTCCTTCCACTTGTTGTTCGCCTCGATGCCGTAGCCGTAACAGATGTGCACGGCGGTCTCGGCGCGCAGGCCCTCGGTCGCGCGTTCGAGCGCGGCCACGCCCCAGTCTTGCACCTCGTCGTGGAAGACGGTGAAGGCGGGCTCGTCGAACTGGATGATGTCGACGCCGGCGTCCTGCAGCTCCCGCGCTTCCTGGTTGAGGATCGTGGCGAACTCCCACGCCAGCTTCTCGCGGCTCTTGTAGTGCTGGTCGGAGAGCGTGTCGATCATGGTCATCGGGCCGGGGAGCGCCCACTTGATCGGACGGTCGGTCTGGGCGCGCAGGAAGCGGGCGTCGTCCACGAACACGGGCGCCCGACGGCTGACGGCACCGACCACGGTCGGGACGGCCGCGTCGTAGCGGTCACGGATCCGGACGGTCTCCTTGCGCTCGAGGTCCACGCCGTCGAGGTGCTCGATGAACGTCGTGACGAAGTGCTGGCGGGTCTGCTCGCCGTCGCTGACGATGTCGATGCCACGGCGCTCCTGCTCGTGGACGGCGGAGCGGAGGGCGTCCTGCTTGCCCTCGGTCAGGGCGTCTCCTTCGAGCAGCCAGGGGGACCAGAGTCGCTCGGGCTCGGCGAGCCAGGACGGTTTCGGCAGGCTGCCGACGATCGAGGTGGGCAGGAGGGTGCTCATGCGGTTGCGAGTCCTAACGATCAAAGAGAAGGAACGGCGGCGCCGGCAGCGAAACGCGAGAGGAGCGCGTGGTGCGGCGTCACGAGGTGCTCCTCGGTCCACCGACCCTGGGTGATCCCGAGGCGACTGCGCTCCTCACGGTCGTAGGTGACCGGGGTGGGCGTGAAGTCGGTGTGGTCGAGGCTGGGGCGGTAGGTGCTCCCGGCCGGGGTGTTCGCGGCGTAGATCTCCGGGCGGTAGATCTTCTGGAACGTCTCCATGGTGGCGATCGTGCCGATGAGCTGGAGGTCCGTGTAGTCCCCGGTCAGGTCACCGCGCGTGTAGAACGCGAGCGGGGCCGACGCTCCGGCGGGCTGGAAGTACCGGACCCGCATGCCCATCCGGCCGAAGTAGTCGTCGGTGAGCGAGGAGTGCTCGTGCTCGTACTCGGCGCCGAGGACGGGGTGGACGTACCCGTTCTGGCGGTAGGTCTGGCTCGTCGAGACGCTGATGCAGACGACGGGCTCGGCACCGAAATCCGAGCGGAACGCGGACGACTCCAGGAAGCGCTGGAAGAGGGCCCCGTGCAGCGCCCCGAAGTCAGACGGCAAGCCCGGCGATGACGGCAGCAGGACCGAGAAGTCGTAGTCGCGCAGGTACGACGAGAAGTTGTTGCCGAGGATGCCGTGGTGGTGCTCGCCGGTGTGCTGGTCGACGATCGTGACGTCGAGCATCTCGAGCAGCGGGAACTCGGCGTCGGCTCCACCGTCGGAGAACGCCAGTGCGGCCGAGACGATGTCGAGTTGCAGGCGGTAGCGGTCCCCGGCAACCAAGAGGTCGTTCGCACGCCCGTCGATCATCGCCAGCGCCGCACGGAGGTTCTGCTGACGGTGCTCGCCGCGCGCCAGGTTGGCGAAGTTCGTGGTCAGCCGGGAGCTGTCGGCGGGGGAGTAGTCCTCGTCGAACCGGGTCCGGGTGATGCTGAAGGTGAGGTCGTTCGCCATGGTCGGCAATCTGTTCGTCGAGCGCCCGAGGGCACTGGGGAAGGGGTACGTCGATCATGACGGGAACCGCGGGCCATCAGGTAATACCGAGACGCTATGCGGCGGTATAGTCTCGGCCTATGGCTCGGGTCCCGAACGACATCACCCTGCAGCAGCTCCGGTACTTCATCGAGGTCGCGACCGAGGGCTCGATCAGCGCCGCGGCCGATCTGCTCTACGTGTCGCAACCGACGATGTCCGCGGCGATGAAGGACCTCGAGACGCGGATCGGGCGTCCCCTGTTCGTCCGATCGGCCAGGGGAGTCGTGCTCACCGTCGACGGCGTCGAGTTCCTCGGGTACGCCCGGCAGGTCATCGAGCAGGTCTCCCTGCTCGAGCAGCGGTACGTCGGCCGGCAGCGGTCGCGTCGACTGCTCGGGGTGTCCTCCCAGCACTACTCGTTCGCCGTGGAGGCCTTCGTCCGCATGGTCGAGGGCGCGGCCGCGGACGAGTACGAGTTCTCGCTCCGCGAGACACGCACCTGGGACATCATCGAGGACGTCCGCACCCTGCGGAGCGAGGTGGGCATCCTCTACCGCAACGACTTCAACAAGCAGGTGCTCGGCAAGCTGCTGCGGGACGCCGGGGTCGTGTTCACACCGCTGTTCGTCGCCGAGCCGCACATCTTCGTGGCCCGGCGGAACCCGATCGCGTCACGGGAGCGCGCGACCCTCGAGGACCTCGCCGACCTGCCGCGGCTGACGTTCGACCAGGGCGCGAACAACTCCTTCTACCTGGCTGAGGAGATCCTGTCGACGATGTCGAGCAAGCGGGAGATCCGCGTCTCGGACCGGGCGACGATCTTCAACCTCATGATCGGCCTCGGTGGGTACACGATCTCCACCGGGCTCATCAGCGACGACCTCGACCCCGAGATCGTCGCCATCCCCCTCGATGTCGACGAACGCATCGAGATCGGCTGGATCGCGCACGCCTCGGTTCCCCTCACCGTGCAGGCGCAGACCTACCTGGACGAGTTGCGCGCGGTGGTCACCAGTTACGGCGTCGAGCCGCTCGGGTAGGCAGGCCGCGGTTCGCGCGGTTCCGGAGGTCGGCCGGGAGGCCCGTCATGCGTCCGTCAGGAGGCTGCGGTCTCGAGCATCGCCGTCACGTGCGGCGCGCTCCACCGCAGGAGCGCGTCAGCGGGTGGACTGTCGAGGTCCTCGCCCCAGATCGCGACGGCGGCGCCCGACATCGGAGCTGCGAGCAGCGAACCGGAGTCGCCGTCCCACGCCCGGAGTGACCAGTTCTCGCGGAGATCGGCGACCGTGTACTCGCTGTCGGCGGGGTCGAGGTCGGTCGGCACCTCGTACAGGTAGTACGAGTTGTAGTTGAGCAGGTCGATCCCGGCCTGCTGCAGGTCGACCGCACTTGCTCGTCGCGCTCGGCGTTCGCGGCGCTCGGCTGCGTCCTCGGTGTCGCCGTCGAAGCTCCAGTACGTGACGTGGATGCGCGGATCCAGTCGCCCGACCGCAGCGCGATCGATCCCGTCGTTCCACGCCCAGACCTCGCGGTTGCCGAGGGTGGCCGCCATCGTGTTCATCCACGCGACGCGTTGGGCGGCGGTGACGCCGTCGCCCCATTCGTCTGCGCCGATGTGCACGGTGCGGCTGGACGGGAACGTCCGCTGCACCTCGGCGTACAGCTTGGTCGCCAGCGCGAGACTGCCCGGCGCCGACGGGTCGAGCTCGCTCTCGCCCGAACGGATGCGGTCGACCCACTTCGTGCCGTGCTCCGCCTCGAGCAGGGCGAAGGCGGCAGCCATGTGGCCGGGAGTGTCGACCTCGGGCACGATCGCGATCCGCTGCTTCGCCGCGTACTCGGCGATCGTGCGTGCCTGTGCGGCGCTGAGGAACGGACGGCCGGTCACGCGGCTCGTGTAGACGCCGTGGTCGAGATCGGCGTTCGCGAGGGTCTGGCCGAGGACGTTGCTCTCGATCCCGACGTTCTGGTCATCGGTGAGGTGCAGGTGCAGGAAGCGGCCGCCGTCGTCGGCGAGCAGGTCGATGTACCGCTTGATCAGCGCCACGGGGTAGTAGGCGCGAGCGACGTCGAGCATCACGCCGGTCTGGGGACGTGGGCGGGGCGTCCGCTTGGTGGTGACGGTCGAAGCGGACGTGCGGCAGTGCTGCCCGGAGTACGCACCGACGCAGGCGAGGACCGAGTACTTCCCGGCCGCGGCGCGGGAAGGGGCCGTGCGGACTGCGCTGACCGTTGTGCTCGAGCCCGGGGCGAGTGGCTGCACCGCGACCCGGCCGAGCGTGTACTTCTTCGTGCCGGTGGACAGGAAGAGCCAGGCCGACGAAGCTGGCTTCCGCACCGAGGTGGTGTTCGTGACCTTCAGGGTGGCCCGCACGGCGCTGCCGGTCGAGGGGACGGTGGACGCTGCGGTGACCTTGGTGACCGTCACCGGCGACGCTGCGGTGTCTGCTGATCCGGCGACCGCATCGATGCCGACCAGCGCTGCTGCCGACACGGCGATCGCCAGACCGACCGCGATGGTCCGTCTGACGGAGTGCGGCGCGGTCGGCGGACCGGCAGTCGGGTCCGGAGTCCCGGTGGAGGAGGGCACGGAGACGACGGTAGTTCACCAGGGTTGCGCGGTTAGCATTGCCCGACCCGGCGCCCGGTCGCGGACCACATCCCACCCAGGGGAGACAACGTGAACGGCCACGAGCGCAGCACCGATCGCGGTCGGCGTCGAGGGGCGCCGCGGCTCGTCGCCGGCCTGGTCGTCGCACTCGTGTCGATCGTCGCGACGGGGTGCTCCGCAGCGAAGACCCCGGAGGTCGCCGAGCCGCTCGCGACCTGGAACGCCGCCGTGGCCGACCGGACCGAGGCGTCCGCGAACTGGGTCGCCCTGGGGGACTCGATCACCGAGGGGCAGGGCGCCTCGTCACGCTCCACCCGGTGGATGGACCTCACGCTCGACCAGCTGCGCACGGAGCACCCGACGGACGGGGTCACCGGAGGGGCCGGGTACCTGCCGGCGCAGTTCGCCGTGTACGCACCGGACTCGACCTGGGGTGACTGGGCGACGGCGCGCACGGGGGAGAGCCAGTTCGACATCACCACCCCCGACCTCGGCTACCGATCGGTCGCGATGCAGGCGGGCGCCTCGCGGAGCTACGGCTTCACGGGCACCGGGATCGACATCTGGTGGGCGCGCTACCCCGGGTCCGGCGACTTCACCTACAGCGTCGATGGAGCAGCACCGACGACCGTCGCCACCACCGGGACTGCCAGTACCGGGACGATCACGAAGGTGGACGGACTGTCGAGCGGGGAGCACACGGTGACCGTCACCGCCGTCGCGCCGTTCTCCTTGCTGGGGTTCACGATCTACGACGGTGACCGGGACAAGGGGATCCACCGCTACGACTCCGCGCACTCGGGCTCGACGATTGCGACGTTCACGAAGAACCAAGAGGGCTTCCTGACGGCGATGCGTCGTGCTGCGCCGGACCTCATCACCATCACGCTGGGTGGCAACGACGCGGCGAACCTCACACCCGACGAGCTCGGCGCCCAGTACGTGGCGTTCCTCGAGACGCTCGCGGCGCTGCCCACGAAGCCCTCGCTGCTCGTGATCGGCGAGTTCACGCCGGCTTCGAGCATGACGGACGGCATGGCGGAGCCGTGGTCCAGCTACCTCGCCGAGATCAAGCGTGCCGCGGCGAAGGGCGGTGCCGCGTACGTCGGCATGGCGGACACGTTCCCCGAGGCCGACACGTCCGGGACGGGGATCTACTCGACGGACGGCATCCACCCCAACGACGAAGGGCAGCGTCGGATCACGAAGCTCGTACTCGCCACCCTGGCTGCGCACGAGGGCGGCTGAGGGGCGGACGGGCGGGAGGCGCGGCGTCAGCGTGCTCCGTGCCTCCCGTCCGCCGCGTGGTCCGGTTCAGGCGATGGTGCTGCCGCTCCCCGGAGTGGTGCGACGATCCACTAGCGTGAGCGCATGGGGGAGCAACGCAACCACCAGTGGCTCGGCCCCGATGAGGACGCGTACCTCCGCCCGGCGCGAGCGCAGCCTCGGACACCGTACGTCCCGACGAAGCCCGGCGCGATCGACCTCGTCGTGACCGCTGTCACGCTGGCCGTCACCTACGTCGCCGCGCCCCTCGCCTGGTTCTGGGTCGTGCTCAGCCAGATGGCCTTCGTCGGGTGCACGGGCACCGCGAGGAACTGCAACTACGACGCGAGTTCGATCGTCCTCATCGCGTATCCGCTCGTCTCGGGTGTCATCGCCGTCGTCGGGACGTGCTGGGTCGTCGCCCGTCGGCGCCGGTGGCAACCGGGGTCCTTCGCCGCTCTCGGCACGCTCGCCGGCCTCCTGGCGGCCTTCGTCGTCGCTGAGTTCGTCACGGACGTCGCGTCCGGCGGCTACCTGTTCTGAACCGCCGGCCGGTCCGCTGACGCACGGTGGGCAACGGACTGGAGGCGCGGGGGGGGGGGGGGGGGGGGGGGCGCCGCCCCCCCCCCCCCGCCCGCCGGGGGGGGGGGGGGGGGGGGGGGCGCCCCGGGGGGGGCCCGGGGGGGGGGGGGGGGGCCCCCCCCCCGGGGGGGCCCCCCCCCCCCCCCCCCACCCCCCCCCCCCCCCCCCCCCCCCCCC
>NZ_SODN01000020.1:0-20904 GCF_004365385.1 Curtobacterium sp. PhB190
TCAACGACGACGCGGTACCACCCACACGAACCATCCCCGGATCTCGAACCGACTAATCAGTCCAAGAACCGGGGACCAGTCCACAGCTGGCACCGGGCCTCCCGTCCGTTCGTGGCCTGGCCCTCAGGCCGGCATCGCGACGACGCCGAACACCTCGCCCTGGGGGCCGAGCACGATCGCCGAGCGCCCGAACGGGCTGTCGAACGGTTCCATCAGGGCGGTCCCGCCCCGCTGGACGGCCAAGTCGACGGTCCCGTCGGTGTCGTCCGAGCCGAACCACGTCAACCAGTACGCCGGGACGCCCTCCGGCAGGCCGCCTGGTGGCGCGAAGACGCCGGCGACCGGGTCGGCCTCGGCGGGCGCTCCGGGCAGCTTCGCCGAGGCGTAGGGCTCCGACGGATCGCCGAACACGTCGTACGACCAGCCGAACAGGGCCGTGTAGAAGGCCTTCGCCGCCTCGGCGTCGCGCGTGTGCACCTCGGCCCAGCACGGAGCACCGGGCTCGTTGACCCGACCGGAGCCGTCGTGCGCCCCTGCCTGCCAGAGTCCCACGACCGCACCCGTCGGGTCGGCGGCGATCGCCATCCGACCGGCATCGAGCACGTCGAACGCGGGTGTCAGGACGCTGCCGCCTGCGGTGATGACGCGAGCGGTGATGGCATCGACGTCGTCGGTGGCGAGGTACGCCGTCCAGCTCGGCGGCTGTCCCTCGCCCGTGAGCGGACCGATCCCGGCCACCGGGCGGCCACCGAGGAGCGCCGTGACGTACCCGCCGGCCTCAGCGGGGCCGTCCTCGACGTGCCACCCGAACACCTCGGTGTAGAAGGTGCGGGCCGCGTCCACGTCGGGCACACCCAGGTCGGACCAGCAGGGCGTGCCCTCGGTCCAGCGACCATCGTGTTCGGACATGCAACATCCTTTCCTCTGACCGGACGGTACCGGTGGTCACGATCCTAGGACCGCTGTCCGTCGTCCGAGCCGGTCGGTAGGGTCGAAGCATGAGCGAAGAGCGTCCCGTCCGCCAGCAGACCGCCGTCGACCACGTGGCCGAGGGATGGGTCGCCACCCTCGTCGACCTCGACCCGACGACGGCCACGTACATCGGTGTGCCGGGTCGCACCGGGGAGTACGGCGACACCTCGCCCGCCGGCGCGGCCGCCCTGGCCGACGCGGCACGGGCCGCGAAGCGCACGCTCGACGCCGCGGCCGTGGTGGACCCCGTCGACGAGGTCACGAAGGCGGACCTCGGTGCCGAACTCGACCTGGTGCAGGAGTCGTACGCGCGGAAGCTGCACCTCCGCGACCTCAACGTGATCGCGAGCCCGGCCCAGTCGGTCCGCGAGATCATCGACCTGATGCCGACGGCGACCGAGTCGGACTGGCACGACGTCGCCAGCCGACTGCACGCGTTGCCGGACGCGCTCGAGGGCATCCGCGAGACCCTGCTCGAGGGCACGCGCGAGGACGTGACCCCGGCGAAGCGGCAGGTCGCCCTGGTCGCGGAGCAGGCCGCCCGCAACGGTGCCGAGGACGGCTTCTTCCGCCGGCTCGCCGAGGGTGCGGCGTTCGACGACGGCTCTCCCGTGCCGGACTCGCTCCGTGCCGAGCTGACCCGCGGGGCCGAGGTCGCGTCGGCCGCGTACCGGAGCCTCGGGCAGTTCCTCGAGCACGAGCTGCTGCCGCTCGCCACCCCGGTCGACGCCGTCGGGCGCGAGGCCTACGAGCTGCACTCCCGCCGGTTCCTCGGTGCCGTCGTCGACCTCGACGAGACGTACGAGTGGGGCCTCGAGGAACTCGCACGCATGCGCGACGAGCAGGAGCGGATCGCGGACCGGATCGAACCGGGTGCGAGCGTGGCCCGGGCGATCGAGGTGCTGGACACCGACCAGTCGCGGATCCTGCACGGCACGGACGCCCTGCAGCGCTGGATGCAGGAGACGAGCGACGCCTCCGTCGCGGCGATGGCCGGCACGTACTTCGACATCCCGGACCCGATCCGCCGGCTGGAGTGCCGCATCGCCCCGACGCAGGAGGGCGGCATCTACTACAGCGGGCCGTCCGACGACTTCTCGCGCGCGGGCCGGATGTGGTGGTCGGTGCCCGAGGGCGTCACCGAGTTCGGCACCTGGCGCGAGAAGACGACGGTCTACCACGAGGGCGTCCCCGGCCACCACCTGCAGATCAGCCAGGGCGTCTACAACCGCGGCGAGCTGAACACGTGGCGCCGCCAGCTGTCCGGCTCGTCCGGGCACGTCGAGGGCTGGGCGCTCTACGCCGAGCGCCTGATGGAGCAGCTCGGGTTCCTCGACGACGACGGCGACCGGCTGGGCATGCTCGACGGCCAGCGCATGCGTGCCGCCCGCGTGGTGCTCGACATCGGCGTGCACCTGCAGAAGACGAACCCGGACGGCGGCGGCTGGACGTGGGAGTACGCCCTCGACTTCATGCGCGAGAACGTGAACATGGACGACGCCTTCGTGCAGTTCGAGGTCGCGCGGTACTTCGGGTGGCCCGGACAAGCGCCGTCGTACAAGGTGGGCCAGCGCGTGTGGGAGTCGATCCGCGACGAGGTCGCCGCCCGCGAAGGCGCCGACTTCGACCTGAAGTCGTTCCACCGTCGTGCGCTCGCCCTCGGCAGCATCGGTCTCGACACGCTGCGGAGCGCGCTGCTCGGCTGACGCGCGGGTGACACGCCCGGTTGTGGGGGCTCCGCCGGTGCGGTTAGACTTGTGCGGCGCAATCCGCGCCACTCAATCAATCGCCACGGCGGAGCACCCCGGGGGTCTCGACTCCCCGCACGCCACGGCCCGACTCATGTCCGTTCGGAGCAATCTCTACATGACAACCACTACGACCAAGGCTCCTAAGCAGGTCGCCATCAACGACATCGGTTCGGCTGATGACTTCCTGGCCGAGGTCGAGAAGACCCTGAAGTTCTTCAACGACGGTGATCTCATCTCCGGCACCGTCGTGAAGATCGACCGCGACGAGGTCCTCCTCGACGTCGGTTACAAGACCGAGGGCGTCATCCCCTCGCGCGAGCTCTCGATCAAGCACGACGTCGACCCCAACGAGGTCGTCAAGGTCGGCGACGAGGTCGAGGCCCTGGTCCTCCAGAAGGAGGACAAGGAAGGCCGCCTCATCCTGTCCAAGAAGCGTGCGCAGTACGAGCGCGCATGGGGCGACGTCGAGAAGATCAAGGAGTCCGACGGCGTCGTGACCGGCACGGTCATCGAGGTCGTCAAGGGTGGCCTGATCGTCGACATCGGTCTCCGCGGCTTCCTCCCCGCCTCGCTCATCGAGCTCCGTCGCGTCCGCGACCTCACGCCGTACCTCGGCCAGGAGATCGAGGCGAAGATCCTCGAGCTCGACAAGAACCGCAACAACGTGGTCCTGTCGCGCCGTGCGCTCCTCGAGCAGACGCAGTCCGAGTCCCGGACCACGTTCCTCAACAACCTGCACAAGGGCCAGGTCCGCAAGGGCATCGTGTCCTCGATCGTCAACTTCGGTGCGTTCGTGGACCTCGGTGGCGTCGACGGTCTCGTCCACGTCTCCGAGCTCAGCTGGAAGCACATCGAGCACGCCAGCGAGGTCGTCGAGGTCGGTCAGGAAGTCACCGTCGAGATCCTCGAGGTCGACCTGGACCGTGAGCGCGTGTCGCTCTCGCTCAAGGCGACGCAGGAGGACCCGTGGCAGGTCTTCGCCCGCACCCACGCGATCGGTCAGATCGCACCGGGCAAGGTCACGAAGCTCGTCCCGTTCGGTGCCTTCGTCCGCGTTGCCGACGGCATCGAGGGCCTGGTGCACATCTCCGAGCTCTCGAACAAGCACGTCGAGCTCGCCGAGCAGGTCGTCTCGGTCAACGACGAGGTCTTCGTCAAGATCATCGACATCGACCTCGACCGTCGCCGCATCTCGCTCAGCCTCAAGCAGGCGAACGAGGGCGTGGACCCCGAGGGCACCGAGTTCGACCCGGCGCTCTACGGCATGCCGACCGAGTACGACGACAAGGGTGACTACAAGTACCCGGACGGCTTCGACCCGGAGACGAACGAGTGGCTCGAGGGCTACGACACCCAGCGCACCGAGTGGGAGGGCCAGTACGCGGCCGCCCAGGGTCGTTGGGAAGCCCACAAGGCGCAGGTCGCGAAGACCATCGCCGACGAGGAAAAGGGTGGCTTCGACCTCCCGGCCGGCGCCTCGACGTCGTCCGCTTCCTCTTCGTCGTCGTTCTCGAGCGAGACCGGTGGCGCAAGCCCCCTCGCCGACGACGCTTCGCTGGCGGCGCTCCGCGAGAAGCTCAGCTCGACCAACTGATCGAGCGAGTCGCACTGACCGGAAGCCCGGCATCCCCCAGGGGGTGCCGGGCTTCCGGCGTTTCCACGCTGCGGGTCGTTAGCCTGTCGCAGTGCGCATCATCGGTCTCACGGGCGGCATCGCCGCGGGCAAGTCGACGGTCTCCAAGCGGTGGGCGGAGCACGGCGGCGTCGTCGTCGACGCCGACCGGCTGGCGCGGGACGCCGTCGCACCCGGCAGCCCCGGGCTCGCGCAGGTCGCCGAGCGGTTCGGCTCCTCGGTGATCACGGCCGACGGCGCGCTCGACCGTCCCGCGCTCGGAGCGATCGTGTTCTCCGACCCCGCGGCACGCAAGGACCTCGAGGCGATAACCCACCCCGAGGTCTGGCGGCTCGCCCAGCGTGCCTTCGACGCGGCTGAGGCCGTCGACCCGGACGCGGTCGTCGTGTACGACGTGCCCCTGCTCGCCGAGGCCCGCGGATCCCGCCCGCTCCGGTTCGATGCGGTCGTGGTCGTGGACGCCCCCGCTGCGCAGCGCATCGAGCGGCTGGTGGAGCACCGTGCCATGGAACGCGACGAGGCCGAGCGCCGGGTGGCCGCACAGGCGAGCGACGCCGACCGACTCGCACTCGCCAACCACGTCGTCGACGCGACGGGCACCCTCGACCAGACGATCCGATCGGCCGACGAGGTGTGGTCGCGGATCACCTCGTGAAGCACCGTCTGCTGCTCGTCCTCGCCGCGATCGTGCTCGTCGCGATCGGCGGCGGTGCGCTGGTGGCAGCGAACCTGCTCGGTGCGCAGCGCATCGAGGACGAGGGCCGCGTCCCCACGATCGACCGCTCGCACGCCGACGAGCCACCGTCGGGCGACGAGCGCGGACCCGAGGGGGAGTTCCACCGCTTCCGGCTCGGCACCGTGGGCGGCGAGCGGCTCACCCCGAACCGCGACGACTTCGCCGCCCGCACCTCGGCGGACGGCCCCCTGCTGCTGTTCCTGCCCGCGACGAGGTCGCGCCCGGCGGAGTACCAGCGGTTCCTCGGGCAGGCCCTGGCGGACGGGTACCACGTGCTCGGGCTGGACTACTGGAACCTCGGTCGCACCCTGTCCGGCACGTGCGAGTCCGACGCCCGCTGCTACGGCATGGTGCAGCGCAACCGGTTCGACGGCACCCGTCAGTCCGAGCTCAGTTCGGTGACGCCCGCCGGGTCGATCGTGTCGCGCTTCCGTGACGCGGTGGCCTACCTCGACGACCACGACCCCGACGGCGGGTGGGGCCGCTTCGTGCAGGGTGACGACGACATCGCCTGGCAGGACATCGTCGTGGCCGGACACTCCCAGGGCGGCGGCGAGGCGGCGTACATCGCGCACATCCGGTCCGTCCGCGGCGCGCTGATGTTCTCGTCGCCCGTCGAGTCACGGGGGCCGTCGCACGCGGCGTGGATGAACCGTCCCGGCAAGACCCCCGTGGCCCGGATGTACGCCGTCGACGACGTCCGCGACACCTTCGGCCCGCGGATCACCGGGTCGTGGCGGGTCCTCGGGCTCGACGGCGTCGACGGCCCGTTCCGGACGGACACCGATCCACCGCTCGCCGGCGCGGACCCGCACGCGATCCTGACCGACGTCCGGGGCCGGGGGAAGGCGCACTCGTTCATCATCAAGGACTCCACGCCGCTCGGACCGGATGGGGAACCCCGGATGACCGCGCTCTGGCAGTGGATGCTGCACCGGTTCCCCTCTGACGGCTCATAGGCTCGCGCAATAGCCTCTGCTGGTGCAGCCCGTCGACGGAGAACCCGACCTGCGCTCGCTCATCCGCGACCGCGCGGCGGAGAGCCCCGAGCGCCCCTACCTGGAGGACGCCCGTTCCGCGCGCGTCCTGACCTACCGAGCGCTCGAGGACGCCGTGACCGCCTGGTCCGCGACGTTCGACGCGATCGGCGTACCCGCCTCCGGAGCCGTCCTCGTCGACGTCGGCGATCCCCTCGCGTTCGCCGTGGTGCACCTGACCGCCGTGGCGACCGGGCGCCGTGCCGTCCCGGTGGACACCGGACAGCCGGCGACCGAGCCGGGCCGTCTCGCCGACCTGATCGGCGGGGCCTCGATCGTGGTGTCGGACCGCGCCGTGGACGGGACCGTCCCCGGAGTGCCCGCCAGCGGGATCGACGCGGCCACGTTCCTCCCGGCCGCCGTCCGTGACGGTGACGTGCCCACGCAGAGCCCGGACGCACCGGGCGAGGGGTCCGTGGTGCTCTTCACCTCCGGGTCGACCGGCGCTCCGAAGGGCGTCGAGCTGCCGGAGTCGCAGCTGCTGTTCGTCGCGCGGGCGGTCGCGCGGCACAACGGGTTGACCGGCCGCGACCGCGGGTTCAACTCGCTGCCGCTGTTCCACGTCAACGCCGAGGTCGTCGGCCTGCTGGCGACGCTCGTCGCCGGGGCGACGCTCGTGCTCGACGTGCGCTTCCGGCGGACCGGGTTCTGGGAACTGCTCGCCGAGCGGCGCATCACCTGGCTGAACGCGGTGCCGGCGATCCTCGCCGTGCTCGCGAAGACCGGGCCACTGGACTTCCCGGAGGGCCTCCGGTTCGTCCGGAGCGCTTCGGCACCGCTGCCGGACCCGGTGCGCACGGCACTCGGTGACGTCCCGCTCGTCGTGAGCTGGGGGATGACCGAAGGTGCGTCGCAGATCACCGCGACACCGCTGGACGCGCCTGCTCGCACCGGGACCGTCGGCGTGCCCGTCGGGTCCGAGGTGCAGGCACGCGACGAGGACGGCGCAGCCCTGCCCGCCGACGAGGTCGGTGCGCTGTGGGTGCGCGGCCCGGGGATCGTCGGGCGCTACCTGTTCGGGCGCGCGCCCGACCGCTTCGACGCCGACAACTGGCTGAGCACGGGAGATGTGGGGTCCGTCGCTGCGGACGGCTGGGTCTCGCTCGCCGGACGCTCCGACGACGTCATCAACCGCGGCGGCGAGAAGGTCTACCCCTCCGAGGTCGAGGACGTCCTGCTCGGCGACCCCCGGGTGCTCGAGGCCGTCGTGGTCGGGCGGCCGGACGACGTGCTCGGGGCCGTCCCGGTGGCGTACGTGATCCTGCAGCAAGACGCAGCCGACGCCGCTGGGCTCGTCGCCGACCTGACCGCGCGCGCCGAGGCCCACCTGACCCGCTTCCGCCGCCCCGTCGAGATCATCGTGGTCCCCGACCTGCCGCGCGCGCCCACCGGCAAGGTGCAGCGGGCGAAGGTGCGGACGATGGCGCAGCCGTCGTGACCGGCGCCCAGCCGCAGTCGCAGTCGCAGCCGCAGGCCCAGCCGCAGCCACAGCCACAGGTCCAGACCCCGACCCGCACCGCGGCGGGCAAGCCACGCCACCTGTACGAGGTCGACGTCCTCCGGATCCTGACCTTCGCCTGCGTCATCGGCGTGCACACCACCAGCCACACCGCCGCGTCCGACGACGTCGGCCTGAACGCGCTGCTCGCCCTGCTGCACTTCACCCGGCTCGTCTTCTTCTCGCTGACGGCGTTCGTGCTCGTCTACAGCTACACGCTGCGACCGCGGCCGATGGCGCAGTTCTGGCCGAAGCGGTTCCTGCTCGTCGGGGTGCCGTACCTGGCGTGGTCGTTCGTGTACGTCGGCTCGAGCTGGCTCCTCAGCAGCACCCGTCGGGGCGACGTGCCCGACCTGGTGCGCACCCTCGCCGAGGGCATCGTCACCGGCTCGTCCTGGTACCACCTGTACTTCCTGCTCGTGACCATGCAGGTGTACCTGTTGTTGCCGGTCATCGTGTGGCTGGTCCGGAAGACCCGCGGGCACCACGTCACGACGCTCGTCGTGGCGCTGGTGGTGCAGCTCGTCGTGTTCGCCGGGTACAAGTACTTCCCGGCGAGCGACGCCTGGCTGCACGGCTACCAGAAGCAGTTCTTCTTCTCGTACGTGTTCTTCATCGTCTCCGGGGCGATCGCCGCCGACCACGCCGACGCGTTCCTCCGGTTCATCCGGGTGCACCGCCGGGCCGTGCTCTGGGCCTTCGCCGGCGTCGGCGCACTGACGCTCGGCGTCTGGGCGCTCCAGGTCGCCCTCGGCCAGTCGCTCTACGCTGCCGGGACTCCGCTGCAACCGATCGAGGCCGTGTGGAGCACCGCGGTCTTCGTCGGCTTCCTGGCGATCGGTGCGCGCTGGGCGGATCGTCGGCGTCCTGGCAGCCCGGTCGCGCGCTTCGTCGACTACGCCTCGGACCGGTCGTTCGGGATCTTCCTGAGCCACCCGTTCCTCATCTGGATCCTGCTGTACGGCGACAGCTGGCTCGAGGCCGTGGTGCCGCGGCCGTGGCTGACGCTCGTCACGTACCTGCTCGTGGTGGCGCTGTCCGTGGCGGTCACCGAGGCGTTCCGGTGGACCCCGCTGAGCGTGCCGCTCACCGGCCGGCCGTCGCTCGCGTCCCGCGCCCAGCGTCAGGCGCGCGCCACCCGGCGCTGACCTGTCCGTTCCGGGCGTACCTGGTCGGTTCTCCCGACCAGGTACGCCCGTTCCTGCTCGCTGTGCGCGGCGGCGGATGCGCGTCGCGGCGGTGGACGCGCTGCGCGGCGGACGGGAGGCGCGGGTCGGCCTGGACCCGGGCCTCCCGTCCGGCGGTCGGGGACCACCAGGGCCGCGCGCACGCCCGCGGGTTCCGTTGCGGACAGCGGGATCGGGCGTACCTGGTCGTTCCTCTCGACCAGGTACGCCCGATCCGGCACGGCGTGCCGCTGACAGCGCGCGTCGCGGGTCAGACGGCGCGCTGCTCGGCGGCGGGGGTGCCGACCTCGAGGACGCCGTTCGTCGACGTGAGCCGCTGCGGCTTCATGAACCACGCGACGACCGCCGCGGCGCCGAGCAGCACGCACGACAGGGCGAACGGCAGCTGCCAGCCGGACGCGTCGATGAGCAGCCCGAAGACGATCGGGGAGACCACGCCGGCGATGCCGAAGCCGGTGTTCATGAAGCCGGACGCGGTGCCGGACCACTGCGGGGCGACGTCCATCGGGATCGCCCAGAGGTTCGCGTTGCAGAGCTCCAGGAAGAAGAACGACAGCGCGAGCGAGATCGTCGCGACGAGCAGGCCCTGCCCGATGACGAGCGGGATGAGGCAGACGAGCGACCCGCCGAGTCCGATCACCAGGACGGTCCGGCGGGCGTTCCGGGTGTTGCCGCCGCGGTGGATGATCCGGTCGCTGAGCATGCCGCCGACCGTGTCGCCGATGACGCCGGCGAGCAGGATGAGCGTGGTGAACAGCGCGAAGTCGCCGATCTCGAGCCCGTAGGTCGAGCTGAGGAACGTCGGCAGCCACGTGAGGAACACCCAGAGGGTCCAGCCGTAGCCGAAGTCGACGAAGGTCACCGGCAGGATCTGCCGCGCCATCTGCCGCCACGGCACCGGCGGGCGGGTCGCACGGGTCTCGACGGGCGGGAGCTCGTCGATCTCGACCTGCGTGATGCCCTTCGTGGACTCGGGCTTGTCGCGGAACCAGACGAACCAGACGATGCCCCAGGCGAAGGACAGGACCGCCGTGGCGAAGAACGCCCACCGCCAGCTGCCCGTCGAACCGATCACCCAGGCGACGAGCAGCGGGGCCAGCGCGTTGCCGAGCCGGGCCGCGGAGTGCACGACGCCCTGCGCGAAGCCGTTGCGGTCGCGGGGGATCCAGCGGGTCATGGCCTGGGTCGCGGTCGGGAACGCCGCGGCCTCGCTGAGCCCGAGGAGCGCCCGGGCCGCGAACAGGGTCCAGAAGCCGACCGCGAAGCCGGTCCACAGTGTCGCGACGCCCCACACCACGGTGATGACGAAGAGGGCCTTGCGCGGTCCGAACTTCTCGCTGATCGTGCCGCCGAAGACCTGCAGCAGCGCGTAGGGCAGTGAGAACGCGGACACGATCAGGCCCGCGGTGGCCTCGTTGAAGCCGAACTCCTCGGTGATGTGCGGCAGCGCCGTCGAGATGTTCGTCCGGTCGATGTACGAGATCGCGTACATGAAGCAGAGCAGGAGGAGCACTCGTCCGCGGATGCGACCGCGGAACGGGGTGCCCTTCGTCGGTGCGGCGGGGGTCGCCGTCGTCATGGGGCCTCTTCGGGTGTGGCTCGTGCTGGCTCGTCGGGGACGTGCGGAGCGATCGGGTTGCTGAACGGACCGGACGCTATGCCCGCTGGTTATCAGCGGACTTGGAGGCTGCTTGGCGAGGACAATACGCCGAGGGCGAGCAGGGGCGCTGGTGTCAGGGGTGCCGACTACCGTTGATGCCATGGGTGTTGCGATCGAACCGACCCGAGCGGTACGTCCGTTCGAGGTCATCAGCGAGTACACGCCGAGTGGCGACCAGCCAGCGGCCATCGCCGAGCTCGCCGGGCGCATCAACGCCGGTGAGACCGACGTCGTGCTGCTCGGTGCGACCGGTACGGGCAAGTCGGCGACGACCGCGTGGCTCATCGAGCAGGTGCAGCGGCCGACGCTCGTGCTCGCGCACAACAAGACCCTCGCCGCGCAGTTGGCGAACGAGTTCCGCAGTCTGATGCCGAACAACGCGGTCGAGTACTTCGTGTCGTACTACGACTACTACCAGCCCGAGGCGTACGTCCCGCAGACGGACACCTTCATCGAGAAGGACTCCTCGGTCAACGCCGAGGTCGAGCGGCTCCGGCACTCGACGACCAACTCGCTGCTCAGCCGGCGCGACGTCGTCGTGGTGTCGACGGTGTCCTGCATCTACGGCCTCGGCACACCCGAGCAGTACATGAACGCCTCGGTGGCCCTGCACGTCGGGCAGACGATCTCGCGCGACCAGCTCGTGCGCAAGTTCGTCTCGATGCAGTACCAGCGCAACGACGTCGACTTCGCCCGCGGTACCTTCCGCGTGCGCGGCGACACCATCGAGATCATCCCGATGTACGAAGAGCACGCCATCCGGATCGAGATGTTCGGCGACGAGGTCGAAGCGCTCTCGTCCCTGCACCCGCTCACCGGCAACGTGATCAACGACCTGCCCGCCGTGTCGATCTTCCCGGCGTCGCACTACGTCGCCGACACCGACGTCATGCACCGCGCCATCGTCGACATCAAGGCGGAGCTCGCCGAGCGCCTGGCCGAGCTCGAGGGACAGGGCAAGCTGCTCGAGGCCCAGCGGCTCCGCATGCGCACCACGTTCGACATCGAGATGATGGAGCAGATCGGCTTCTGCTCCGGCATCGAGAACTACTCGCGGCACATGGACGGCCGCGTCGCTGGCGAGGCACCGCACTGCCTCATCGACTACTTCCCCGACGACTTCCTCATCGTCATCGACGAGTCGCACGTCACCGTGCCGCAGATCGGTGCGATGTACGAAGGCGACGCCTCGCGCAAGCGCACCCTGGTCGACCACGGGTTCCGGCTGCCGAGCGCCCTCGACAACCGTCCACTGCGGTTCGAGGAGTTCCTCGACCGCGTCGGGCAGAAGGTCTTCCTGTCGGCGACGCCCGGTCGGTACGAGCTCGGCATCACTGACAGCGTCGTCGAGCAGATCATCCGTCCGACCGGCCTGGTCGACCCCGAGATCGTGGTGAAGCCGAGCGACGGCCAGATCGACGACCTGCTCGAGGAGATCAAGCAGCGCGTCGACAAGGACGAGCGCGTGCTCGTCACGACCCTGACGAAGCGCATGGCGGAAGAGTTGACCGACTTCCTCGGCAACGCCGGTGTGCGGGTGCGGTACCTGCACTCCGACGTCGACACGCTCAAGCGCGTCGAGCTCCTGACCGAACTGCGACAGGGCGTCTACGACGTGCTCGTCGGCATCAACCTGCTGCGAGAAGGCCTCGACCTACCCGAGGTGTCCCTGGTGGCCATCCTCGACGCCGACAAGGAAGGCTTCCTGCGGTCGTCCACGTCGCTCATCCAGACGATCGGTCGCGCGGCCCGCAACGTGTCGGGCCAGGTGCTCATGTACGCCGACAAGATGACCGACTCGATGAAGACCGCGATCGAGGAGACCGATCGTCGTCGCGAGAAGCAGGTCGCGTACAACCTGGAGCGCGGCATCGACCCGCAGCCGCTCCGCAAGAAGATCGCCGACATCACCGAGGTGCTGCAGCGCGAGAACGACGACACCAAGGCGCTGCTGCAGGGTCGTCCCGGTGCCGACGGTCGCCGCTCGCCCACGCCCAACCTGAAGCGCGGCGGCATCGCGGGCGAGGGCGCGACCCAGCTCGAGGCGACGATCGGCGACCTCAACGACCAGATGCTGCAGGCCGCGGCCGAGCTGAAGTTCGAGCTCGCCGCGCGACTCCGCGACGAGGTGCAGGACCTGAAGAAGGCGCTGCGGCAGATGGAGTCGGCCGGGCATGTCAGCTGACGGTCGTCGCACGGTCGTCGTAACCGGGGCGAGCGCGGGCCTCGGGTACCACGCGGCAGAGCAGCTGGCCGCGTCGGGGCACCGGGTCGTGCTCGCCACCCGCGACCGGGGTCGGGCCGCAGCGGCGGAGCAGAGCATCCGGCGGCACGTGGACGGGGCGTCGTTGGCGCACGTCCACCTCGATCTCGCCGACCTCGACTCCGTCCGTGTCGCCGCCGACGAGCTCGCGGCCCTCGAACCGGACGGCGTCGACGCGATCGTGAACAACGCCGGCGTCGTCGGGGCCTCGACCCCGAGCGCCACCGCACAGGGCACCGAGCTGCAGATCGGCACGAACCACCTGGGGCACTTCGCCTGGACGGCGCTGACGATGCCGCTGCTCGAACAGCGTGGCGGTCGCGTCGTGCACCTCGGGTCGATCGCACACCGGTGGGCCAGCCTCGACACGGGCGACCCGTTCCGCGTCGGCCACTACTCCAGCTACCGGCAGTACGGCCGCAGCAAGCTCGCGGTGATGCTGTTCGGCTTCGAACTCGCCCAGCGGTTGGCGGATGCGGGTTCGTCCGTCGCCAGCGTGGTCGCGCACCCCGGGCTGTCGCTCGACGCGCTCTCGCCGGAGCGCCCGGACGTCGCACCGTCGCGCCCGGAACCCGCGTGGACTCGTCCGGCGCAGCGGCTGTACGCCCAGGGCAAGGACGCCGGTGCCGAGCCCCTCGTGCACGCTGCGGTCGCCGCGGACGTGCGCTCGGGGGAGTACTGGGGACCGGCCGGGTGGATGCAGCTGCGCGGACCCGCAGCCGTGGTCCGTGCCGAGCCGCGCGCCCACGACCGGACCGCCGCTGCGCGTCTCTGGACGGCCAGCGAGCGTCGTTCCGGGGCCGCGTTCGCTCTCGACGCACTCGTCTGACCACCGACTCGCGGGCGGATGTCGGACCCCTTTCGTAGAATCGACGGCGATGACAATCACCTCTGACCGCGGCACCGCGACCTCGGGCCGGAACGCCTTCGGCGAGCCGACCGACCCCCACCTCCCCGGCGTGACCGTCCCGACCGGCTCCTCGACGCTCAGCGTCCGCGGGGCCCGGGTGCACAACCTCCGGAACGTCGACCTCGAGATCCCCCGTGACTCCCTCGTGGTGTTCACCGGCCTGTCCGGATCCGGCAAGTCGTCGCTGGCCTTCGACACGATCTTCGCCGAGGGCCAGCGACGCTACGTCGAGTCCCTGTCCGCGTACGCCAGGCAGTTCCTCGGCCAGGTCGACCGGCCCGACGTCGACTTCATCGAAGGGCTGTCGCCCGCGGTGTCGATCGACCAGAAGTCGACGAACCGCAACCCGCGGTCGACGGTGGGCACGATCACCGAGGTCTACGACTACATGCGTCTGCTCTGGGCGCGCATCGGGGTGCCGCACTGCCCGACGTGCGGCGAGGTCATCAGCAAGCAGACCGTGCAGCAGATCGCCGACCAGCTCATGGAGTTCGAGTCCGGCACGCGCTTCCAGGTGCTCGCCCCGGTCATCTCCAAGAAGAAGGGCGAGTTCGTCGACCTCTTCCAGGAACTCGCGGCGTCCGGCTACGCCCGCGCGATCGTCGACGGTGAGCGCATCCAGCTCAGCGAACCGCCGAAGCTCAAGAAGCAGGTCAAGCACGACATCTCGGTGATCGTCGACCGTCTGGTGTCGAACGAGGACATCCTCGGTCGGCTCACCGACTCGCTCGAGACGGCACTGCGCCTGACCGGTGGCACCGTCGGCATCGACCTGGTCGACCACGACGGACCCGGCGCCGTGCGCACCTACTCCGAGAACCTGTCCTGCCCGAACAACCACCCGCTCGCGCTGACCGAGATCGAGCCCCGCACGTTCTCGTTCAACGCGCCGTTCGGCGCCTGCCCGGAGTGCTCCGGGCTCGGCACGCGCATGTCGGTGGACCCGGACCTGGTGCTCGGCGACCCCGATGCCTCGCTGCGCGACGGCGTCCTGCTGCCCTGGACCGGAGCGAGCGGGCTGTACTCGTACTTCGAGAAGCTCCTCGCCGGCCTCGGCAAGGACCTCGGGTTCACGCTCGACACCCCGTGGAGCCAGCTCGACGCCTCGGTGCAGGCCGCGATCCTGACGGGCAAGGACTTCCAGGTGTCGGTCTCCTGGCGCAACCGCTTCGGCCGCGAGATGCGCTACACCAGCGGGTTCGAGGGCGTCATGCCCTACATCGAGCGCAAGTTCGCCGAGGCCGAGTCGGACTCGCAGCGCCAGCGCTTCCAGGGCTACCTGCGCGAGGTCCCGTGCCCGGTGTGCGAGGGCACACGCCTCAAGCCCGAGGTCCTGGCGGTCACGGTCGACGGCCGCAGCATCGCCGACGTCACCGACATGTCCCTCGACAACGCGTACGCGTTCATGGACACCCTGA
Organism: Curtobacterium sp. PhB190; assembly: GCF_004365385.1. NCBI lineage: Bacteria > Bacillati > Actinomycetota > Actinomycetes > Micrococcales > Microbacteriaceae > Curtobacterium > Curtobacterium sp. PhB190. The sequence goes on from NZ_SODN01000020.1 coordinate 15,066, forward strand.
CGCTCACCGACCGCGAAGCGCACATCGCCGCGGCGGTCCTGCGCGAGATCCGGGCGCGCCTCGAGTTCCTGCTCGAGGTCGGCCTGAACTACCTGACCCTGGCGCGCGGCGCCGGCGGGCTCTCCGGTGGCGAAGCACAGCGCATCCGTCTCGCGACGCAGATCGGGTCCGGCCTGACCGGCGTGCTGTACGTGCTCGACGAGCCGAGCATCGGGCTGCACCAGCGGGACAACCGCCGCCTCATCGACACCCTGGTCAAGCTCAAGGACCTCGGCAACACGTTGATCGTCGTCGAGCACGACGAGGACACCATCCGCACGGCCGACTGGGTCGTCGACATCGGCCCCGGGGCCGGTGTCAACGGCGGCAACGTCGTGCACTCGGGCTCGTACGAGGGCATCATCGCGAACCGCGAGTCGGTGACGGGGGACTACCTCGCCGGCCGTCGTGCGATCGAGGTCCCCGCCGAGCGTCGCAAGGTCAACCTGAAGCGCACCATCAGCGTGCAGGGCGCACGGGCGAACAACCTCAAGACGATCGACGCCGACTTCCCGCTCGGGGTGTTCACCGCGGTGACCGGCGTGAGCGGGTCGGGCAAGTCCACCCTGGTCAACGACATCCTGTACAAGGTGCTCGCGAACCAGCTCAACGGCGCCCGGCACATCGCCGGCAAGCACACCCGCGTCAAGGGCCTCGACCAGCTGGACAAGGTCGTGCACGTCGACCAGGCCCCGATCGGCCGCACACCGCGGTCGAACCCGGCGACCTACACGGGCGTGTTCGACCGGATCCGTCAGCTGTTCGCCGAGACACCCGAGGCGAAGACCCGTGGCTACCAGCCCGGTCGGTTCAGCTTCAACGTCAAGGGCGGCCGGTGCGAGAACTGCTCCGGCGACGGCACGATCAAGATCGAGATGAACTTCCTGCCCGACGTCTACGTCGCGTGCGAGGTCTGCGGCGGCGCGCGCTACAACCGCGAGACGCTCCAGGTCCACTACAAGGGCAAGAGCATCTCCGAGGTCCTGGACATGCCGATCAGCGAGGCGGCCGAGTTCTTCGAACCGATCTCCGCGATCCACCGGTACATGGCGACGCTCGTCGACGTGGGCCTCGGGTACGTCCGTCTCGGCCAGAGCGCGACCACGCTCTCCGGCGGCGAGGCACAGCGCGTGAAGCTCGCCACCGAGCTGCAGCGCCGCTCGAACGGCCGGACCGTCTACGTGCTCGACGAGCCGACGACGGGTCTGCACTTCGAGGACGTCCGCAAGCTGCTCATCGTGCTGCAGAGCCTGGTCGACAAGGGCAACACCGTCATCACGATCGAGCACAACCTCGACGTGATCAAGTCGGCCGACTGGGTCATCGACATGGGCCCAGAGGGTGGCGCCGGCGGTGGTACGGTGCTCGCCACCGGCACCCCGGAGCACGTGGCCGACGTGCCGGAGAGCTTCACGGGCGTCTTCCTGCGGGAGATCTTCGACGCACAGGACGCCCGGGTCGGCAAGCAGCAGGCGGTGGAGGCCCGCACGGCGAGCCGACCGGGCAAGTCGACCAAGCAGAAGGCGGGTGCACGGTAGGTGGCGGACACCGTTCCGTGGCGCCCGAAGGCGGGGGAGATCCCGACCGACCCGGGCGTCTACCGCTGGCGTGACGAGGCCGGCCGGGTGCTCTACGTCGGCAAGGCGAAGAACCTCCGCGCCCGGCTGAGCAACTACTTCGCACCGCTGCCGACGCTGCACGAACGCACCCGGCGCATGGTGCTGACGGCCCGCAGCGTGGAGTGGACGACGGTCGGCTCCGAGATCGAGGCACTGCAGCTCGAGTACACCTGGATCAAGGAGTTCGACCCGCCGTTCAACGTCAAGTTCCGTGACGACAAGTCGTACCCGTACATGGCGATCACCATGGCGGACGAAGCCCCACGGGTGATGGTCACGCGGAACCGGAAGATCAAGGGCGCGAAGTACTTCGGGCCGTACCCGAAGATCTGGGCGGTGCACGACACCATCGACCTGATGATCAAGGTGTTCCCGATCCGCACCTGCTCGGACTCCTCGTACAAGCGCGCGATGCAGACGGGCAAGCCCTGCTTCCCCGGGCAGATCGGCAAGTGCGGCGGTCCCTGCTCGCAGCGCGTCACCATCGAGGAGCACCGTGCGCTCGTCGAGGAGTTCGTGCGGTTCATGAACAGCTACGACCGCCGGGTGATCACCGAGCTGCGTCAGCGCATGGGCGCCTCGGCCGACGCCATGCAGTACGAACAGGCCGCGAAGTTCCGCGACCAGGTCGAGGCGCTCGAGGCCGTGCTCGAGAAGTCCGCCGTGGTGCTCCGCGACTCGGTCGACCTCGACCTGTTCGGCATCGCCGAGGACGAACTCGCTGCCGCCGTCCAGCTGTTCTCGGTCCGTGGCGGGCGCATCCGCGGTGTCCGCGGGTGGGTCGTCGACAAGGAGCTCGACATCTCGACCGGTGACCTGGTCGAGCAGATCGTGCAGGGCGTCTACGCCGACAACGAGCTCACGCCAGCCGCCGTCGCCGAGGAACCCCCGCGCGAGGTCGTGGTGCCGACCCTGCCCGAGGACGCCGACGCACTGCAGCAGTGGCTCAGCGAACGACGGGGTGGCCGCGGCACGAAGCTCAGCACCGCGCAGCGCGGTGACCGTGCCGGCCTGGCCCGCACGGCCGCGCAGAACGCCGCCCAGGCGCTGATGCTCTACAAGACGAAGCGGTCCGCCGACTACACGACCCGCTCCGCCGCGCTGGCCGACATCCAGGACGCCCTCGGCATGACCGAGGCCCCGCTCCGCATGGAGTGCTACGACATCTCGCACCTGCAGGGCACGAACGTCGTGGCGTCGATGGTGGTGTTCGAGGACGGCCTGCCCCGCAAGGACCAGTACCGCCGCTACACGATCGCCGAGACCACCGACGACACCGACAGCATGTACCAGGTGCTCACCCGGCGTCTGGCGCGCCTCGACGAGGACGCCGACCTGCCGGACGTCCCCGACGTGACGAGCGCCGAGGTGGTCGAGGGCTCCAAGCCCTCGAAGCGGTTCGCCTACCGCCCGCAACTGCTCATCGTCGACGGTGGACAACCCCAGGTGCAGGCCGCCAAGCGCGCGCTGGACCAAGCCGGGGTGCGTGACATCGCGTTGGTCGGCATCGCGAAGCGTCTCGAGGAGCTCTGGCTGCCCGACGACGACTTCCCGGTGATCATGCCGCGCAACTCCGAGGCGCTCTTCCTCATCCAGCGCATCCGCGACGAGGCGCACCGATTCGCGATCACGCACCAGCGCACCCGCCGCAAGCGCGACGTTCGGTCCCGGCTGTCCGAGATCCCCGGGCTCGGGCCGTCGCGGGTGAACGCGCTGCTCAAGCACTTCGGGTCCGTGGCACGGCTGCGCGAGGCCACGGCCGACGAGATCAGCGAGGTCAACGGCGTCGGTCCGGCGACTGCCGCGGCGGTCGTCACGAAGCTGCAGCAGACCCCGACGAGCGCGCCGGCCACCAGCACGGCGAGTCCGACGAGCGCGCCGGACGCCGAGACGGACCCGACGGACACCGCGGACCCAGCGGACCCTGCACCGCTCCCAGGAGGGCCGGTGCGGGTCCCCGACGTGACCCACGACGGTCCGCAGCTGCCCACGTGACGCATCCCGTGCCTCCCGACACCTGTCGGGCGATACCCTGGTCCCGCAGCCGAGACCTCCCCGGGCGACGCGCCCGGGCCGCCACGACGGAGCCCACTCCCAGATGACCGACAGCGCCACAGCGACCGCGCACGCGTCGCAGCACGACATCCTCATCGTCACCGGCATGTCCGGGGCCGGGCGTTCGACGGTCGGCAAGGCCCTCGAAGACCTCGGCTGGTACGTCGTCGACAACCTGCCGACGCAGATGCTGGCACCGCTCACCGAGCTGGCCGACCGCGCCGGCGAGAAGATCCCGAAGATCGCCACGGTCGTCGACGTCCGCGGCGGACGGTTCTTCACGGACCCGGAGCACGCGGTCGAACAGGTGCGGTCGACCACGTCCGCACGGGTCCGGGTGCTGTTCCTCGAAGCCACCGACGCCGTCCTGGTGCGGCGCTTCGAGCAGGTCCGACGACCCCACCCGCTCCAGGGCGAGGACACCCTGCTCGACGGCATCGCGCGCGAGCGGACACGGTTGGCCGGTCTGCGCGAGGCATCCGACATGGTGATCGACACCTCGGACCTCAACATCCACCAGCTCGCGAACACCGTCACCGAGCAGTTCGCCGACGATCACTTCGTGGGTGTTCAGGTGACGCTCATGAGCTTCGGGTTCAAGTACGGACTGCCCGCCGACGCCGACATGGTGGCCGACGTCCGGTTCCTGCCGAACCCCTACTGGGTCCCGGAACTCCGGGCCCACACGGGCCTCGACCAGCCCGTCTCGGACTACGTCCTGGCCCAGGCCGGAGCCCGTCCGTTCGTCGATCGGTACGTCTCCGTGCTCGAGCCGGTGCTCGAGGGGTACCAGCGCGAGAACAAAAGACACGCTACGATCGCCATCGGCTGTACCGGCGGGAAGCACCGCTCGGTCGCCATCGTCGCCGAGTTGGCGAACCTCCTCCGCGGGATGCCTGGCGTCGCCGTGCGTGTGAAGAACCGAGATCTCGGCCGGGAGTGACCGTCCCTCCGGCCGCTCCCCACGTACGTGCCGCCGGAATCGCGGGACCACCAGATGAACGTTAGGAATGATGCTGTGCCGTTGACTGCCGAGGTCAAGGACGAACTGGCCAGGGTCGCCGTGAACCGCAACACGGTCCGCGCCGCCGAACTGGCCACGATCCTCCGGTTCGCGGGTGGCCTGCACGTCATCTCGGGCCGCATCGCGGTCGAGGTGGAGCTCGACACCCGGATCATCGTGCACCGGGTCCGCAAGGACCTCGCCGAGCTGTACGGCGTCCGCAGCGAGGCGTCGGTGGGCTCGTCCGCGTCGTCCCGTCGTGGCACCCGCTACCTGGTCCGCGTGCTCGAGGCGGGGGAGACCCTCGCACGCCAGACCGGTCTGATGGACGCCCGTCGTCGCCCCGTCCGCGGGCTGCCGAACCGGCTCACCACGGGCAACCGCGAGGACCTCGCCGCGATCTGGCGCGGTGCGTTCCTCGCCTCCGGCACCCTGACCGACCCGGGCCGGGCCGCAGCGCTCGAGGTCACGTGCCCCGGCAACGAGGCCGCCATGGCCCTCGTCGGTGCCGCGTCGCGTCTCGGCGTCGCCGCGAAGGGTCGCGAGGTCCGTGGCGTCCACCGCGTCGTCATCCGCGACGGCGAGGCCATCGGCCAGATGCTCACGGTGATGGGCGCCGCCCGCACCACCGCCGACTGGGAGGAGATGCGGCAGCGTCGCGAGGTCCGTGCGACCGCGAACCGCCTCGTCAACTTCGACGACGCCAACCTCCGCCGTTCGGCGCAGGCCGCCGTCGCCGCCTGCGCCCGCGTCGAGCGCGCGCTCGAGATCCTCGGCGACGAGGTCCCCGACCACCTGCAGTACGCCGGCGCGCTGCGCCTGCAGCACCGCGACGCGTCGCTCGATGAGCTCGGCCAGCACGCCGATCCGCCCATGACGAAGGACGCCATCGCCGGTCGCATCCGCCGACTCCTCGCCATGGCCGACAAGCGCGCGTCCGACCTCGGCATCCCCGGGACGGAAGCGAGCGTCCCCGAGGAGCTCGAGGGCGTCTGAGACGGGTCGTCCGACCTGCATGACGGGAGGCGCGGTGCCAGCTGTGAACTGGTCCCGGTTTGTTGGACCGTGAAGTCAGATTAGGCCGCGAGGGCGTGAGCTCGGTATTGAACCGGGCTCATGCCCT
>NZ_SODN01000021.1:0-17353 GCF_004365385.1 Curtobacterium sp. PhB190
CAGCGGGTCGAGCAGCTCATCCGAGACGCTATCGCCGATGGTGTCCTTCTGGAGGGTGATCAGTTGCCGCCGTACCGGGTCGCTGCGGTGACGTCCGGGTTGAGCATCCATACGATCCTGAACGCGTATCGGGCACTGATCGTCGACGGTGTGGTGCGGTCGATGCCCGGTGATGGCTACTTCATCGCCGGCCCGGTTCGCTACCGCGACTTCTTCACCGCACCTGACGACCGACCATCGGTGTGGTCAGTGACGGCTGGGTAGCCGACGGCGTAGGCAGTAGGGAGAATCGGTCTTGTGGATGAGGCGATGGTGGAGCGGACCCGGGTAGTTGTGCGGACTCGAGACGTTGCGGTGGCGCGGAAGGCTGTTGCGCGAACGCATCGCACGTTCGGGCTTGAGGTCGCTGCGGACGGTGCGCCGTTCACGTTCGAGGAGACGGTCACCGGGACGGGGCTGCTGTCGCTGGAATCGATGCTGTGCACCGGGACCGTGCGCGGCGAGGTGGAAACTGACGACGCTGTCGTCGTGACGTGGCTGAAAGCGGGCCGCGGTGCGGTCGATGGGGATCGGCTGCTGATCGGCCGTCCGGTGCTGTACCGGGAGGGCCGGCAGTCGTTCCGGTGGGATGGGTTCCAGAAAGACGTCATGCGGATCGATCGAGACACGGTCGAACGGGTTGCTGCGGAGCGTGGTGGCTGGAATCAGGCGCCTCTGGAGTTCAAGCCACACCACGTACCCGAGGGGGCGCCGCTTGCGGCATGGTGGCTGGTCGTGCGCGCGGTCGCTCCGGAGATCCTCGGCCGTGTCGGTCCGGTTTCGGCGGAACGAGAACGGGAGCTGACCCAGTTCGCCGCCGCCGGGTTACTGACGGCGGTCCCACATTGGCCGGTCGGGCACGGCCGGGAAGAGCCGGCGCGGACACGGTTGGCGAAAGCAGAAGCGTTCCTCCTTGACCATGTCACGGAGCGGGTCACCGTCGACGACGTCGCTGCGGCCGCGGGGCTCAGCGTCCGCGGGCTGCAGGGTGCGTTCCAGCGTGTTCACGGTGTGTCTCCGCTGTTCTACCTCAAGGGCATTCGGCTGCTCCTGGCGCGGGAACAACTTGAATCGGGGGAAGCGGAGTCCGTGGCCGCGGTTGCCCGATCGGTCGGGTTGCTGCATCTCGGCCGGTTCGCGAGCGCTTACCAGGCCGAGTTCGGCGAGCTCCCGCGCAACGTGCTCCGCGCCGCCGCCGAACGGGTTGCGTAAGTGGCGCAATCGTGCAGCTCTGCGTTCAGCGCGACGCGGCGGTAGAACACCGTCCGCTGGGCGTCGGTGAGTCCATCCGGAATGCTCAGCACGGCGGCTCTGCGTGGCTGTTCTCGGTGTGGGTGTCGAGTGCGGTTTGCGCTGCGGTGAGGGCGTGGTAGTCGCCGAGGTACTCGCCGAAGCCGTTGCGGACGAAGAAGTGCCGTCCGTGCTGGTCGATGGTGCCGGCGAACGCGCCGTCGTTGTCGGCGACCCAGAAGCCCTCATCTGCGGCAGCCCACCGCAGCACGGTCGGGAGATCGGCGACGCTCAAGGCGGGGGAGGTCTTGGGGTGGTGCAGCAGGATGCTCATGCGCGGGGCTTTCTGAGGAAGTCACTGTAGGTCGGCTCGGTCGGGGGAATCAGCTCGTCGCTTGTTGCTGGGGTGGTTGTGACGATGGTGGGGAGGTCGTTGACGCGCGCGACGACGATCGCGTGGATCTCAGCCGGGGTGAGGAGTCCGCGGTGATGCCACTGCTGCGGGTCTGCCCGCGGACCGACTTCGTCTGAGGGCGTCACCGTGGGCTCTTGGAGGAGCGGGCCCATGTCGATCGGCTCGGTGGGTGGCAGTGTCGCGTCGGCGCTCACCAGGCGCTCGCGAGCACGATGGCCACCGTCGCGATGGTCACTGAGATAAGCCCGGTTGTGACTGCGATGACTGCGACGTGGCGGTTCTGGTGTGTGTGCCGCACCCCGGTCATCGGTGATCGTTGTGTGCCGGGGTGTGCGGTGAAGAGAAGGTCCGCGCGGGGCGCGGGAACAGGTGCAGCAGCAGATGAAACGAGGGTGGGCGTCATGCCGAGCGGCCTTTCCCGTGGCGAGACTGGCCATGGCGACTGGTCAGGCGCGACCCCGATCGTGCTGCCGGGCAAGCCGCCGGCGTCGTCGCGACGGGGCGCGAGGGTCCTGACATCAATCAGGCTACGAACCCGCACGCCTGGCGTCTAACTTCCTTAACTAGAAGCGTTATCTGGTCACTCAGTCGGGGTGCTGCTGTTCGTCGCGGTGCGGTCCACGACCTCCTGCACAGCGGTCGCGAGTGCGGCGATGCGTTCCGCTTCTTCGGCGGGGACCGCGTCAAGGAGTTCCTGCACAGCTGCGGGGAGGTCTTCGTATGCTCCAGTGAGGCTGTGCTGTCCCGCTGTGGTGAGGCGCACGATGCGGGAGCGACGATCGTCGGGGTCGGGTTCACGGACCGCGAAGCCTCGTCCAACGAGCCGGTCGATGGTCATGGTTGCCGCGGCGCTGCTGACACCGAGCGTTTCGGCGAGGTCCGCTGCACGTGCAGGGGCGTCGGCGGCTTCCCGGGCGGCGAGGAACTGCACCGTCTGGAAGTCGTTCGCTTTCAGCCCCATTCGCCCGCGTGCCCGGTTCTGCAGCATTGTCTCGGCGACGCGGAGCCGGTTCACCGATGCCAGCAACAGCACCCCACCCGGAACCCGTTCACCGTCCTCAGCCATCACAACCTCCAGCAGCAAACTCACCGATCGCGCCTGCGCGCACTCTGTCTACCGTTCAGTCTGGCAGCCAAGGCGTAGACAGGCATTCGGGTTGAGTCGTACCCCGCCGCGGCGGCCCATTTCCGACCGGCCGTCGATGGCTATCCATGCCGGGAGCATCTATGGGCGGCCTCGCCAGGCACCTGATCATGTCTCAGCACTATCCCCTGGGCGCAAGATATCGACATCCGAAAATGACTCTGCCTAGAAGGGGCGTAGACACAATCGGAGAGAGGGCACCTGCCCGGGTTCGGGTCAGGGGGCAGGTGCCCTCGCGCTACGACACTCGTCGGAGTCCTCGTTGACGCGCACGACGACGCCGACTCAGGAACAACGTTCCGCCCGGTCCGCGGCTAGGGTTCCGCGGCGCAGCCTCGTCGACGTTCGCTTCCCAGGAAGCCACGCGACTGCTCGTCACACCGACGATGGTCAACGCAGCTGCAGGATCAGAACCGGAACGGTGCAGCTGCAGATACCGCTCGCGCAGGAACCGGTACCCGGTCTCCTTGCCGATGCCAGCGATTCGGGCGGAGGGTTTGAGACCTCGCCCCACCCGGATCAGGACAAGGAACCGGACAGCTTGCGGAGACGACAGAGACAGGTACACGGGGAACACCTCCGAAGAAGGTTTTGCGTCGATCAAGTGAATCCGGGCCTCCTCACCCAGGGGGAGTAACCGGGGAGGTGGGCCGTGCCGTGCCGGCTGGTCAAATGCCGTCCTGCGGTCGATCCGTCTCCAGGCATCTTGGGTCTCTCTATGCGAGAAGACGCGATCGCTCTGTCCGACCGTGCGGATCGACGGCATCGGCGACTCCGGCGGCGCGAGCCCGCACGTCGCGTGAGCGCGTCAAGTGCACGGTCTGCTCCCTCGACCTCCGACCTCCGAGCCCGGCGTGGTGCCGGCGTCGGCGGGTCATGCGGGTCATGCGGGTCATGCGGGTCGACGAGCCTGGCGGATCCTCCGCGTCGTGATGGCAATGGGCTGTTTGAGATGGTGGCGGTGGGGTGGTCAGAGCAGGACGAGCGCGGCCGCGATGCCGAGGAGCGCGGCACCCTGCAGGGCCGCGCGGAGCACGATGATCCGGTCCCAGCCGGCCTGCAGCGCCCGCGCGTCGGCGGGCGTCTCGCCTCGGTCGGCGGCGGCGGTCAGCCGGCGGTTGATTGGCGCGCTGATCCGCGCGTAGAGCACGAGCCACACGACCAGCAGAACGAGGGCGATCCCCGCAAGCACGGCGGCGCTGCCACGGTCGGCGAGAGCGGCGAGCACGGCGACGACGGCGGATCCGACGAGGCCAGCGACCCCGGGCGCGGGCATCCGCACGTCGCCGTAGCGGTGCACGTTCCCCATCACCGACGTGAGGGACGCTTCGTCCACGCGGGCGAGCGCGGGCCGCATCACGAGCGCGCAGAAGGCGTCGGTACCGAAGACGACCCCGATCCCGAGGAGGGTCACGAGACCGGTGGCCCACGCGGCACCGGTCACGAGCGGGCCGCCCCGCCGTCGAGGCGCGGCAGCACGCCGACCTGCTGGAAAACCTCCATCAAATTGAGCTCGTCCCAGTGCTCTGCGAGCAGGCCGTCCTCGACGCGCCAGATGTCGATGCTCCGCATCTCGACCGTCGCGCCGGTGGCCGGGATCCCCATCAGCTCACCCTGGTGCGTGCCCCGGTAGACGAAGCGGCCGACGACGCGGTCTCCCGCCACGATGATGTCCTCCATCGTCGCGGTGACGTCCGGCAACCCGGCGAAGAACATGGCCCAGAAAGCGCGGTTGGCCTCGCGGCCGTCGGCGACGACGACGTTGTGGTTGACGTAATCCTCCGCGAGGAAGCGGTCGACAAGGTCGGGGTCGTGCGCGTTCAGCATCTCGAGGTAGGTCTCGACGAGTGCGCGGTGCTCCATGATGCGATCCTCTCCTGATGGCTAGCGATGCTAACCACTAGCAACGCTAACGCTTCAGCGCCGACAAATCAAGAGTGGCGCTCGCGTCACTAGCGGCGCTAACATTCGGTATGACCATCGCCGAACGGCGCGAGCGCGAGCGCGCCGACCGCCGCCGCCTCATCACCTCCTCCGCTCGTGCCATCGCCGAGAAAGAGGGGTGGGAAGCGGTGACGACCCGGCGTCTCTCGACCGAGATCGAGTACAGCCAACCCGTCATCTACAAACACTTCGCCTCGCTCGACGAGATCACCAAATCCGTAGCACTCGAGGGGTTCACCGAGCTGGCCGATGCCCTGCGCGTGGCGCGGGAGTCGGCCGCCTCGGGGGATGCGGTGCGCGCCGTCGCCCACCGCTATTGCGCATTTGCGACCGCCGCACCCGCGCTCTACGACGCGATGTTCAGCCGCACCACACGGCTGTCCTTCGGCTCCGACTCCGTGCCGGAACTGTCCGCCGCGTTCGCCGAACTGCGGGGTGCCCTCGCGCCGAGCTCCGATGACGACGCGTCCGAACTCCTCACCGAGACCCTGTGGTCGGCTCTGCACGGCCTGGTCGTCCTCGACCGCGGCGGGCGGCTGCGCGCGGGGCGTCGCGCGGACCGCATCGATCTCGTCGTCGATGGGCTCTCCTCCGCCGCAGTCTGACGCCGACGGGAAAACACCGTCCGATCAAGCCTCCAATCCGGGGGCAGCAGGCGCTACACGCTGGCGACGTCTCCTGCGGCTGCGTCGGTGGCAGCAGGTGTGCTGGGCGTGGCGAGCATCCGGTAGAGGGTGGTGCGATCGATGTTGAGGCCGCGCGCGACGGTGGTCTTCGGGACACCGGTCCCGATGAGCCGGCGAGCTTCGGTGATCTGGTCGTCAGTGAGCTTCCGGGAACGGCCCTTGTACTTCCCGGCGGCCTTGGCGATGCGGATTCCCTCGCGTTGGCGTTCGCGGATGAGGGTGCGTTCGAACTCGGCGAACGCGCCGAGGAGATTGAGCATGAGCCGGCCGATGGCGTCGTCGGTGTCGCGGCTGTAGGTCTGCTGCTCCTTCACAAACTCCACTGATGCGCCCTTAGCGGTGATCTCGTCAACGATGTCCCGCAAGTCGCCGAGCGAGCGCGCGAGCCGGTCCATCGACGCAACCCGGACGACATCGCCGTCCCGGACGTAACCGATGCAGTCGGCCAAGGCCAAGCGATCGGCGCGTGCACCGCCGGAGATCTTCTCCTCGAACACACGGTCGACCTCGCCGATGGTCTCGAGTTGCCGGTCGAGGTTCTGATCGATCGAGCTCACCCGAACATAAGCGACGGTCTGCGTCTTGTGTTGCACCACCCCTAGACCCTCGCACACTCCCGTAGCAAAATAACCAAAAGGCACCCTAGAACCACGTGAATCGACCACCCGATCCAGTGTGGCACTGGGGTATACCCCAGCGCTGCACTACGTTCCGCGTGAGGGTCAGCCGTGTGCATCCCCGACCTGCGCCGTTCGGATGTCGCTCTGGAGCTGTTGAAGGATCGGCTTCACGGTGTCCCAGGCGCGGTGCACGTCCGGGCCGAACACGACGATGCCGGGCTCGTGGGTAGCTGCGTTGAAGCCGCCGAGCGATCCGACGAACTGATCCTGAGACATCTGACCCGTCTTATTCACCCGGCTCAGCAATGCCGTCATCCGCCGATCGGACGCGAAGTGAGTCTGCAGCGCTGACAGTGCGGGCCCGAGCGTATCCCCGCCCCGTTGCTGTGCAGCGTTCGGGACGGTGCGGAGGAAGTGTTTAATGGTGCACTCAAGGACGGACCGCACCAACAGCATGCCCGCATGCGGGAACTCGACAACGTTCAGCATGCGCAACTCCATAAGCCTGCGATGCAGACCCGGCACCTCCGGCGACCAGTCGATGGGCTCCATGGCTAACCGGATACGCGTCTCCGACCGATTCGGGCCGCGAGGCGTCGTCTCGGGACTACTCCCGGGCTTGTCCGACGACGCGGGAACTGTCGGTGGTTCCGCGGGCGCGGAATCCCCTGGATCCGGTGCGGCAATTCTATCGGCGCCGAAGGAAGAGTCGGGTTCGGGCGGGATCTGCGGTTCAGTTCGCGATGCCCTCGTGCCAGAGACAATGTCGCCGAGCTGAGCGGCGAAAGCCGCGTTGTCGTCGTACTTGGACATCAGCTCTGGAGAGCGAGTGTTCAACGTCTTGTTCCGGAACCGGTCGACGATGAGGGCCAGGGCCTGTTGCTGGCCGGCGGTGAGACGCTTGTTCAATAGTTTGCCATCACGACCGAACTCAAGCCCAAGGGCTTTTTGGATGCGTGGGTTGTTATATGCGTACTCCAGTGAGGACATCGGCAGCTGCTGCCCGTGGACGTAGTCCCGGAGTGCGCCTTGTAGCGGCAACGCGATCACGGCGCGGCGCATCTCGCCCATCTTGATGAAGCGGACGATTCCCCGAGCCTCGGACGGATACTGCTCCTGCAGAGCCTCCAAAGAGCGGCCGCTGGCCCACTGCGCGTGGAAGAATTCAGCCTGCTGCTCACGGATCCACCGCTTCTTCGTGGCCCGTGTGTGCAGGCGAGCCAGCAACGGCTGTGCAGCATCCCATGACGGGGCCAGCATGACCCTGATCCGACTCAGCGGTTCTTCATCACTCCCGAATCGAGACAGCAGTCGCTCCACTTTTGCGGCGACGTTCGGAAGTAATTCGGGGTCGGCGAGCAGCTTCAGCGCTGAAACCCGGCGATTGCCCTCCAGGACAACGAAGCCGCCCTGATGCTCAACGACGACCGGAATCTCGTTGTCGATGTAACCGTTCTGAAGGATGGACTGCATCAGGTCCGGCAGGTCTTCGTTGTCGTACATGTGCACCAGCAGATCGCGCTGAGTAAGCGCGCCACGCACCGGGATGCGAACGTTATCGACGTCTAGCGAGACATCTTTCAGCGGCACTTCGACGATCGGCCACGCCACCATGAGCTCCTCCACCACACTGTGCTGACAAAACCACCCGCGTACTCGTGAGCACACGTCGAGTTCTCACCGTATCGGTACCGCAGCATCGATCCGTCCGACGCGCTGTGCCTGTCAATACGGAGCTTCGGTGTTAGCACGGGCATCATTGCTTCCATGACTCTCAGTGCGCCACATGGGCCGCACCTGCTGACGCTGCGACGTCAGGTAACGGTGCCGAAGGCTCTGCTCGACCGGCTCGGGCTGGGTGCCGGCGATGCCGTGCACTTCCTGTTCGACGACGACCGACAGCAGATCCTCCTTGTCCCGTCAGACCGGCTTGCGGCGCTCGTGGGCGACCTGGCCGGCGGCAACCCGACGAAGGAGCGCGCATGACAGAGCAGTTGGAATCACACGTACCGCTTGAGATCACCACCGTCAAGCGGTATCTAAGGCCGAGCCCGCTGCGATATCCGGGCGGGAAGGCTGCCCTCGCGGGATTCTTTGAAGACGTCATCCGACGGCTCAAGCTGACGAACGCCACCTATGTCGAACCGTACGCGGGTGGCGCCGGCGCCGGATTGGCATTACTCCGCGCTGGCGTGGTGGATAAGCTGGTGATCAACGACATCGACCCGGCCGTGTACTGGTTCTGGGACAGCGCCGTGCACCACTCCAGTCAGTTCGTCGAGCGACTCGAGGCTGCACCGCTGACCGTGGACTTTTGGGACGAGCAACGCGCCATCTACCGAGCGGCCGACGAACGCGATCCGATGGCCCTGGGGTTTGCGTTCTTCTACCTGAATCGCACCAACCGTTCAGGAGTCCTCAACGCTGGCCCTATTGGCGGGAGGGCGCAGCAGGGGGCATACACGATCGGTGCACGGTTCAACCGAGCAGAGCTGATCAAGCGGATCAACGAGCTGGGCTCTGTAGCCGACCGGATCACGATCCACGACCGTGATGGCCGATCTGTCGTGCAGCGCTACGCCGAGGACCCAAATGTTTTCCTCTACATTGACCCCCCGTACGTCGAGAAAGGTAGCTCGCTCTACCTCAATGCATTCGACCACCGCGACCATAAATCGCTTGCCGACGTCGTCTGCGCCGCCACCGCAAGCAATTGGATCGTCACCTACGACGACGCCGACTTCATCAGACACGCTTACGCCGGACAGTACCTTACCCAATACATATTGCCGTACAGCGCGCACAAGAGCGCGCGAGCGACAGAGCTGTTGATTGCATCGCCGACGGTCGCTCCTATGCTGCCGAAACCCGCACTTTGACACGCAGCCATCTGCGATCTGGATGTCCGGACGTCGCGATGCCCATTTCCAGCAGTGCACTCTGGCCCAGTCCACCCGTCGCGCCGCAAGGCGTCGCTGAGCTGAACGAGGTACTTCGCCTTACTTCGCGAATATAAAGCAAGTTCCGTGCGGTGCCGGTCAATTTGTCGATCTGATGTAAATAAGGTCGAGCCGCAACCGGTCAGAGTTGGCAAACGAGGCCGTCAAGTATTTGAGCTGACATAAGAGCGCGGTATCGGCCATGGACGAGAATAGCCGGCCACCCGAGTGGTGGCCGGCTATTCTGTGCCTGGGGGAGTGGCCTCAATGTGTGGCGTCGTACGCGTCACGGACGGCCTGACTGATACGGCCACGCGAGGAGACATCGTGGCCGTTCGCGTTGGCCCACTCGCGGATCTTCGCGAGCTCGCGGTTTGGGCCAACGGCGGCCAGTTCACGCAAGCTGCGGTTGACGAGTTCCTGGACGTGGCTGACTACTACCTGGTCGCCCACGCCGCTGCCCATGGCCATACCGTCGTTACGCACGAGATCTACCAAGCAAACGCCCGCAAACGAATCTTGATCCCGAATGCGTGCGAGGCTCTCGGTGTGCCCTACTGCACGACCTTCGAGATGCTGCGCTCCCGATCCGTTCGGCTGGCGCTCGACGCCGCTTAGCGGCTGACGATGGCTCTCGTTGCACCGGGCGTCGACGACTGACTGGGAAGCGGAGCGCGGAGCCGAACGAAGGCGTCGCCTCCAGGGTGGGATCTAGCGCAGCGCACGGAGAGCTGCGGCGACCCGTGCACGCAGAGACATGCTGCGTTTCCCGTGTTGCAGCGCCTCGAGGTCGTCGATGCGGCGTTGCGTGGTCTTCAGGCCCCGCGTGAGGTCGTCTGCGGCGACGCGTGCGATCGCCCCTGACAAGGAGAGTTCGACCACCCACTGGGGCAGTCGAGCGGGCGGACGGTGGAACAGGGCCGGCAGCAGTAGCTCACCGATGGTGACGGCGAGCAAGCCGTATGTCGCTGCTGGTGCCGCGATCGCGAGCCCGGTGTTCACGAGGAGCACAAGGGCAACGTAACCTGCGAACGAGAGTCCGCGAGTCCAGAGCCGGCTTGCACGGGTCGGGGCTTCGATGGTGCCGGCGTTGATCTGCAGAAGCATCAGCAGTCCGGCTGACGTACCGATCACTCCGACGAGGAACCCAGCCATGAAGCCTCGCCCGACGATGAGTTGCACGACGCACCCGGTCACGATCCCGGCGACGACGCCGTAGCCGATGGTGACCAAGTGGGCGGTCCAGATGTTTTTGCTTGGTCGCGGAAGCGCACCGAGACGCTGAACGGTGATGTCTCTTGCCTGACGTGCGGCGCCGAGTTGAACATGGTGGGCGGGGACGATGAAGCGGCCGACCTCGAGGCCGAGCACCCAGCAGAGGATCACCATCGGAATCACCACGACCAACGCCGGCAGACGGTGTGGATTAACGAAGGTCGCCGCGACTGCGAACGTCCCGAGTGTGAGCGCTGATGCCGCAAGGAGGACGCCGAATGCTCCGACGCTCCGACGGATCCTGCGGCGGTGCTCACTGTCGGTGAACGCGGCTTGCCCGCCGATGGAGATGCCGTAGAGCACCAGCGTGACCGTGGAGTACGTGAGCAACGCATTCACCGTGGTGTCGCCTAGTGCGACGCCCCACTCCGGCATCCACGTAAACGTCGGTGTTGACGATCGGCTCTGGTCGGGGAGGCTGCCCGCGATCATGCCCCCAATCCAAAAGATGCCGACCAGGAAGCTCAAAGTGATGGCGTACACGGCTCGTCGGGGGATCGGGAGGCTCTCGGGTTCATCAACTGAGGTGTCTGCTGAAGGCATGCTTCACCGTCCCGACAACCGCCGACATTCCGTAACCCGGTGCCGGCTGGTCGCTTCCACCCCCGCCAAGACGTTCCGAGAAGAACTATTATCGGAACTGACCCGCCGGCAGTAGGTGATTAGTTTCGAGGCAGCAGACGGTTCACGCTGCGAGGGCGCGGGCGCGCGTGTCTGCGGGGGTTTGGGGCTGGGGGGGGGGTGGACTGTGCGCATGTCGCCTCGTATCCCGCAGCTTCCGTACACGGTCTCGGTGCACGGCCACCGGCTGCAGCTCGAGTTGGTGCCGTCGCAGACGGCGCGGAAGACGTGGCACGTCACTGAGCAGCTCGGCGCGCACCTGGTGGGGCAGCCGCCACTGCATTACGAGGGCGGCACGTTCAGCACGGACACCTCAACGGGCACAATCACCGATGCTGACTGGGGTGTCGTGCTGATGCGTGCGTTCGGGCGCAGCTGGTCACCGCCGAAGTAATCCGCCCGCAGAACAGCTCACCGTCACGCCAAGGGTGCCTGGCGCAGCGGTGAGCTGTTGTGGGGCCTTGCTGATGTTGTCGGTTCAGTAGCTGTAGGACGGTGCGTTCGCGGCGGCGGCGAAGATGACGATCCCGAAGACGATGGACAGCACGATCGACAGGGCGCTGATGATGATGCCGGCGAGAGCGAGCCCGCGGCCGCGTTCACCGGTGCGCTTGATCTGCGTGAGCGCGATGATCGACACGACCAGCCCGCCAATACTGATCACGAACGCGAGGATGAAGCCGACGATCGCGAGCACGCTGTACCGGTCCGACTGACCTGGCGACTGCTGGTAGGGCTGGGCGTTGCTGTTGTAGGGGTTGGGCTGGGAGGGCGTGGCGTCGCTCATCGCGTCGCGTCCTTTCATGATGGGATATCCACGATCTCCACCGTCTGAGAACGGCGGAATGTCGAGGGCGCAGGGCCTTGCGCGAGTCATAGCATGGCGGTTCTGTGGCTGTCGTGCACATCGTGTTTTCGCACCGGAGTGCTACACAAGAGGGCATGGCACAGAAAGTCACCACTCACCTCGTTGACGACCTCACCGGCGACATCATCGAGCACGGCGGGAAGAACGTGACCTTCTCGTTCGATGGCAGCCATTACGAGATCGATCTGTCCGACGACAACGTGGAGCAACTGCGCGAAGCGTTCTCGGACTACGTCGCCGCCGCTCGGGAAGTCTCCAGCCGCGGTGGCCGCGGTGGCCGCGGATTCGGCACCACGCAGCGCAGCAGTCCGGACGAATTGGCGAAGATCCGGGAATGGGCGGCAGCGAACGGCCACGAGGTGGCGCCGCGGGGCCGGATCAGTCAGGCCGTGAAGGACGCGTACGACGCCGCTCACTAGCAAAGCCTGCTCTGCTCTGGTTACGCCTGACGTCTTCGACTCCGTTGCTCCGCGGAAGCAGTCGTCCAAAAAGCTGCTGGGCAGCCGCGCTTGAGGACATCACCATCTTCACAACTGGCTCTACGACCACGAGCTCTGTGTTTGGCGCGCCGGCCAGGTGCTGTGCACTGGAGGTTGCCCGGGCCCGGTGGTCTTCTCCGACTGCGGTGCGACACTGCTGACATGACGACTTTCAGTGCGGTGACCGTTCTCGGTGCCGGTGTCCTCGGATCCCAGATCGCGTTCCAGACCGCCATGCACGGCGTCCCGGTCACGCTTTACGACATCGACGATGATGCCGTCGCCGCGGGACGACAGCGTTTGGACGCGATCGTTGAGCAGTACGTCGCTGATGTCGGTGAGGACTACCGAGATGCGGCCACAGACGCTGCGGCCGGGATTGCGTTTGCGACGGATCTCGCGGCGGCGGTCGCCCGTGCGGGCCTGGTGATCGAGGCAGTCCCCGAGCGTGTTGACCTCAAACGGGAGGTGTATCAGCAGCTCGCGGCGGTCGCGCCCGAGGAGACTGTGTTCGCGACGAACTCGTCGACGCTGCTGCCGAGCGCGATCGCCGACGCCACTGGGCGACCGGACCGGTTCCTCGCCTTGCACTTCGCCAACCACGTCTGGCGGCAGAACACTGCCGAGGTAATGGGAACTGAGCAGACCGACCCTGCCGTGTATGAGCGGGTCGCGGCCTTCGCCGAGGAGATCGGCATGGTGCCGATCCGAGTCCGGAAGGAACAGCCCGGCTACGTGCTCAACTCCCTTCTCGTTCCGCTCCTCGACGCAGCATCCCAACTTGTTGCACGCGGCGTCGCCGACCCGGAGACCGTGGACACGACCTGGCGGATCGGCACCGGCGCACCGGTCGGCCCTTTCCAGATCTTCGACATTGTGGGCCTGCGGACAGCCCACGCCATCGCTAGCGCCTCGCCAGACGCGGGCGCCCAGGCGTGGGCTGCCTACCTGCAGTCGGAGTACCTCGACAAGGGCAAGTACGGCGTCGAATCCGGTGAGGGGTTCTACCGGTACCGCTGAACGAAGCGCCACTTCCTGAGCCACGCCCCACACGCTGCCCGCTAATCGGTCCGGAGTATAGGGGCACGGAGGAGGCCGACCGCGGCAACTGCGCCGACGGTGAGGACCAGCAGGCCGAAGATCAGCCGCCCCGAGTGCGGGCTGCTGCTCGGGGAGCGTCGACCGAGTGCGGGCTGGAGCATGTGCCAGCGTCGCTTGCGTTCGTGGGTCGGCACAATGGTGAGCGTGAGCGTGGACGTGCTGGTGGTGCGGTGGGAGCGCATGTTCGCGGCGGTGGTGTCGTTCCGTGATGAGTACCGGCACGTCGACATCCCGCGGTCGTTCTGCCGCGGCGCGGGAGCGTCTCTAGGAGCGTGGGTTCATCGGCAGCGGTCGTTGGCGGCCGCGGGCGAATTGCCGGCGGACCGGCGAGAACGACTCGAGGCAGTCGGGATGCGCTGGTCGTTGTCGGAACGCACCACTGGCATCGCGGCGTTCGCGGCATTCCAGTGCACAGAGGGACATGGGTTGGTCCCGCACGTGTTCACGACCGCGGACGGGTTCCCATTAGGGACGTGGGTGCAGTCCCGACGTCGGCAATGGGCGAAGGATCCGGTGAACACGGTTCGGTTGTGGCCGGAGTTGGTGGATCTCGGGTTCGTTTGGCAGGTGCGTGACCGCGACGCCGCTTGGGATGCCGGCGTTGCGGCGTTGACGCAGTACAGCCGTGATCACGGGGACCTGGCGGTGCCGCACTGGTTCACAACCGCGGACGGATTGCAGTTGGGGCGGTGGGTGGACTCCCGCCGCGTCGAGTACCGCACGGGTGCGCTGCTGGCGGCCCGGGTGGAGCAGCTCGAACGACTCGGGATGGTGTGGCGGCTCCGCCTCCCGGCAGATGACCCCGCGCGGCGGCGCCGCGAGGATGTGCACTTCGCCCAGATGCTGCGCCGTGTCCAGGCCTGGTCGACGCAGCACGCGGGAGAGCTGCCCGCTGCGCGCGTCGTCGATAGTGACGGGATTGCGATCGGGCGGTGGCTGATCCGTCAGCGTCAACTTCACCGGGACCACCGGCTCGCTACCGACCGGGTCACGCAGCTCAACGCATGGAACGGCGCTTGGAGCTGCCCGAGGGAGCACATCGACATAACTGCGCCGTAGCGGCATTGAAAATGATGCGGCCGGATCGTCACGTGATGACGATCCGGCCGTGAGTTGTGTTGAGGGGTTACTTCCCGAGGCGGCGGAGGGCGATGCCGAACAGGGAGGTGACGAGGCCGAGGCCGATGGCGAATGCGGCGGTGCCGAACGAAACCACGGAGGTGAACAGAGATGCCCGCAGGAACGATGCGTTCATGATGACGGCCCGGTTCGGGTCGTCTTGGGGGAGTTCGGCGAAGGTTTTCCCGTCGCTGATCGCGGTTGCGTGCGTGTTGATGATCTCGGCTTGCGCGTAGGCGGTGAGGGGGCCGCGAACGGGGCGTTCGGGGAGGAGCTTGCTGTCGGGGGAGACGGTGATCTTCTGCGCGGTGAGCTCGGCGGAGATCAGGCCCCACACGACGGCGCCGGTGGTGCTGAGGATGCCGCCGGCGAGGATACCGATGGTGCCGATGTTCCGAACGGTGCGGACGTGTTGACGGCGAGAGCGAGTCATACGGGGAGTTCCTTCTGCGGTGTCGGACAAGTGCCACCCGTTGCGGGCGCTGAGGGTGTTAGTGGGCGGCGGTGTAGGCGTCGCGGACGGCCTGGCTGATCCGGCCACGGGAGGATACGTCGTGGCCGTTCGCGGCGGCCCATTCGCGGATCTTGGCGAGCTCGTCGGGGTTGCTGCGCGGCTTGCTGCTCGAGCTGCCACGCCCACTGCGCCCCGTCACCTTGCGTGCGGCGGCAACGTAGTCGGAGAGCGCTTCGCGGAGGGCGTCGGCGTTGTCGTCGGTGAGGTCGATCTCGTAGTTGCCACCGTCGAACGAGAACTGCACGGTCTTGCCGGTTCCGTCTTCGATGGTGTCGCCGGTGAGGTCGTCAACGAGGTGCGTGGTGACTTTCTGCGCCATGATGAGGTCGCCTTTCGCTTGGGGTCATCTCCACCCTGGCATAGCTGATCAGTAGAACGCTTTGTTCGTGGTTCTTGCTGCGCTAGGTCGGGCAGACTGGGTGGTGATGTCTGATTCGTTGCCGGTTGTGTCCGGGTATACGGCTGCTCTTACCGAGCTGAAGCAGCAAGTGCGCGATGCCCGCTTCACGGCACAGCTCCGCGTCAACACGGAACTCATTCGCCTCTACTGGGGGATCGGCGCGACCATCCTGCAGCGCCAAGGCGACGAGGGGTGGGGGAGCAATGTCATTGGCCGGCTCGCGACGGATCTGCGGGCGGAGTTCCCGGAGATGAAGGGCTTCTCGCGGGCGAACCTGTTCTACATGCGCCGGTTCGCGGGGGAGTGGCCGGCGGATGCAGTTGTCCAACAGCCTGTTGGACAACTGCCCTGGGGGCACATCACCGTCCTCCTCGACCGACTCGATGACCACGAGCTCCGGAACTGGTACGCCGCCCAGGCTGCAGCGAACGGGTGGTCGCGGAACGTGCTCGAGCACCAGATCCGCTCCGACGCGCACACGCGGCTGCAGGCGGCGCCGACGAACTTCGCCGAGGTCCTCCCGCCGGGGGACTCGGACCTGGCGCAGCAGATCACGAAGGACCCGTACGTGTTGGACTTCCTCGCCCTCGACGGCGACGCGAAGGAACGCCACCTCGAGCAGGCACTAGTCGACCGGATCATCGACACCCTCCGCGAGCTCGGCGAGGGGTTCGCGTTCGTGGGCAGGCAGGTGCACTTCGACGTTGACGGGGACGACTTCTACGTCGACCTGTTGTTCTTCCACGTCGAGCAGCTCCGGTACGTGGTGATTGAGCTCAAGACCGGGAAGTTCAAGCCCGAGTACCTCGGCCAGCTCGGCTTCTACGTCGCACTCGTCGACGACAAGCTCCGCCGACCCCAGCACGCCGACACGGTCGGCTTGCTGCTGGTCGCGGACAAGAACGACGCCGTCGTCCGGTACTCACTCGGCGCGCACCAGACCCCGATCGGTGTCGCCAGCTACGACCTCCTCCCACCCGCGGTCCGGGCTGCTCTGCCTTCGGAAGTCGACCTCGCAGCTGCACTGACGACGGAGACCGACACCCTCGAGCCCTGACCAGGAGCGCGTGCACCAGAAGCCTCCCCGCTGTGTCTCATGGAGGGAACCCCGGATTCTCGCAGGAGCTCGGCTTGGCCGTGGGCTGTGCGGTAGCGGATCGGCTTTCGGGCGGTGTTGCTCGAGGGTGGGGACGGGTGGTGGTGGCGTATCCGGTTCGGTCGGTGTGGTGCTGCCGGGTTGGCTCCGAGTGCTCGCGGCGCGTTACGGTCCGTCAGGGACGTGTGCGATGTCGTACATGACGGGGAGTGGGGGTGGGTCGGTGGTGACGGGAGTGCTCTGGGAGGTGCGGTGTGCTTGGCATGATTGCCCGCTCCGGGGAGTAGTCGCGGTTTCGTTTCGTCCGCACGCGGTGGGGCCGTCGGGGTGGGCGTTGACGGTGTGTGAGCATCATGCTGTTCCGGTTCCCGAGAGCGCGGCTGGGCAGGGATGGGGTGTTGGTGTGAACGCGTTGCGGTTGCGGGGTCGGTCGGAGACGGAGTGGGACATCATCGAGAGCCTGACGGACCGGATCGTCGGCCGGGTGATTCTCGAGAACGGAGCGTTCTTCCTCACCGATGTCGACGGTGAAACCGAGGTCGGCGCGTTCTACCGCCTCGAGCCAACCGTGTCGGCTGCGGCGGCCGTCCTCGGAGGACGCTTCCTCGATCCGTGACCGTGGGTCTACGGTCGGTTCATGTCGACGTCGTCGGACGAGCTTGCAGCGGTGGGGATCGATGTTGGCGCGCAGAAGCCGGCGGTGGCTCGAGCGTTGGAATGTATCGGGTCGCGGTATCGGGGGCGGCTGACAGCGCCGGAGATCGCGGCGGCGAGCGGCTACAGCAAACGGGGCCTGCAGGAAGCGTTCCAGCGGGATTTGGGGATGCCGCCCTCCCTCGTGGTCCGGGTGCTGCGGTTGCATC
>NZ_SODN01000022.1:0-10748 GCF_004365385.1 Curtobacterium sp. PhB190
CCAGAACCGTCGCTTGTCCTCACGCGTGTGCCAACGACCCACACCAACACCTCACCACTCAAGGTGTTGCAACCACCCCTTGAACCCAAGGCGGGAATCTGTCGCTTTCGCGGGACTCACCGCCCGCTACCCTGGCAGCGGCCCGCCGCGGGGTCCCCAGGCCTCGGCGAGGGTGATCGAGGCGACCCCCGGCACCGTCAGCGCCTCCACCGACGCCGCGAACCACGCCCGCGCCGCCGCCGAGTGCTGCGCCGGGTCCGTCGCGTCCGCCACGAACTGCGGCCCGTACCCGGCCTCGATCGTCGCGTCGGTCACGACGGCGCGCGCGGAGGTCGCCACCGCGTTGAACCGTGGCCGCAGCGTCACCGGTCCGACGTGGAGCGCCCTGCCGGCGGCAAGCCGGGAGGCGCTCATCACGACCCAGCGCTGCATCCGGATCGACTCGGTCACCTGTTCGGGCGACCGGTCGTGCATCTGCGGCGTCACGCTGAAGGTCAGGGGCCCGTCCCAGTCGCGGAACAGGTCGACGGTCCGGTTCAGCTCGGTGAAGTGCGCGCGGGTGCCCGCCACGACCTCGAGGTCGCCGGCAGCAGCCGCGGCATCGCGCAGGGCCTGCTGCAGCGCCGGGGTCGTCACGTGCGAGGTCGGGTCGAACGCGCCGATCCGCACGACCGCGCCGGAGTCGAGCACGTCGTCGATCGCGGCGCGCAGCCGATCCGGGTCGTCGGTGACGAACCGGACGTCGAGCGGCCCGCCACCCGTATCGAGCCGAGCTGACGCCAGCACCGCCCCGACGTTGGGATCGCCGAGCACGGGTTCGACCAGCACGACGGGCTCCACCAGGACCGGCACGTCGAGCGGCGCCGCGGTCGGGCGCCCAGCGGCAGGGGCCGAGGCAGCGAGCAGCTGGAGCGTCGGCGGCGGGGCGACCACGGCGGTGGGAGCCGGCCCGTCCAGGAACGCGAGGTCCGGGGCGGGGGAGGCCGTGCCTCCCGGTCGGTCGTCCGTCGTCGCGCGCAGCGTGAGCGACTGGTGGACCACGGAGCCCGCGTCGAGCGCGACGGGGAACGGCTCGGACAGCGGCGTCGAGTAGGTCTTGAACGAGGCATCGGTCCAGTTGCGCTGGTCCTCGGTCTCGAACACGTCGCCGGCCAAGTCGAGCGTCAGCGCGACCCGACCCGTCGACCAGTCCAGCCCCGACAGGTCGGCGGCCGGCTGGTCCGGCGCGATCCAGGTCGGGAACGCGGCCGCGGTGGCGGTGCCGGACGGGTGCCGCGCGGTGAACGGCACGCCGGCGAGGGTCGGCGGGTGGAGCACGACCAGGCCGATGCGGTTGCGGCGGAACGGCGTCGTCGTGGTGCCGACCGCGTCGACGTGCAGGATGGGGCCGTCGACGGTGACCTCGAGGACGTACCGGAGCACCTCGGTGCCGTCGTAGCGGGCGCTGGCCTCGACGCGGAGGCGCCCGCTCGTGCTGTCGGTGCCGGTGCCGGTGCCGGTGTCGGTCGTCCGGGCGAGCACGACGTCGTCGGCGGTGCGCCAGTCGTGGTCCCGTGTCACGAAGCGGATCGCCCGCAGCACCGGTTCGCCGTCGTACGCGAGGTCCGCGAGCTCGGCACCGCGCAGCGTGAACCGCCACGCACCGATCGACACCACAGTGCCCATCGACGTCAGAGTCATGGCTCATGACTACCACCGGTCAACCGGTTGGGCAATGATGGGTCCGTGGAGCGACGACGCTCCCAGGACGGAGCTCCCGCATGACCGCTCGACTCGACCACTCGACCGCACTCGTCACGGGGGCGGGCTCCGGCATCGGCCGTGCGATCGCGGACCGGTTCGTCGCCGAGGGAGCGCGCGTCGTCTACGCCGACCGGGACGCGACGGCGGCGGGCACCGCAGCAGCGGCAGCCGGCGCGCTCGCGCTGCCGCTCACCATGGACATCGCCGACGAGACCAGCGTCGCAGCCGGGTTCGCCGCCCTCGCGGAGCGCGACCTGACGCCGAACGTGGTGGTCGCGAACGCCGGCGTGCAACTGTTCGGCCAGGACGCTGCGGTCGCGGACGTGTCGCTCGACACCTGGAACCGCACGGTCGCGGTGAACCTGACGGGCACGTTCCTGACCGTCAAGCACGCCGTCCGGACGATGCTCGCGGCCGGCGGCGGCGGGTCGATCATCGCGACGGGCTCACCCACCGGGCTGAACGGCGAGGGTGCGGACTTCGCGGCCTACTCGTCGACCAAGGGCGGCATCCACGCGCTCGTCCGCGCGACCGCGATGGCCTACGCGCGGGACGGCATCCGGGTGAACACCGTCGTGCCGGGCTACACCGAGACCGGCCTCGTCTCGGCGATCTCCGGCGACCCCGAAGCGCGGGCCGCGATCGTCGCCCGCACGCCCCTCGGTCGCCCCGGGACCCCCGACGACGTCACCGGGATCATGGTCTACCTGGCCAGCGCGGAGTCGTCCTACGCGACGGGCGCCGAGTTCCGCGTCGACGGCGGCATGACGAGCCTCTGACCGCCTGCGGGGCGCGCTCGCCCCGAGACTCGGTCTGAGCGACACCTCTCGGGTTCCGCGGCGCGAGAACTGTCGCCTCACCCGAGACTCGTGGCGTCACCACCCCGACCGGGAGGCCCGGCGCAGCCCCGTCAGGCCGGCGTGCGGTGGGCGAGCAGCGCGCCCAGGGCCGCGGCCCCGCCCGCAGCGTCCGGCACCGTCACCATCCGTGCCTGCCCGCCGCGGAGCCGTGCCACGAGGCCCGGCCCCGACCGCACCACGTAGGCGACCCCACGGCCGGAGAACCGGTAGCCCCAGCCACCCCACTGTCCGGGCGAGACGTCCTCCCACCCGCAGGACTCGATCCGCTCGAGCGGGACGCGCATGAGCGGGATGCGGGTCCACGTGGAGGTCAGTCGCATCCCACGCCGGTCCACGGTGAGCTCGACCCGGGCGAGCACCAGCACGGCGAGCCCAGCGACGACCAACACCGCTCCGGAGGCGACGGCCGTACCGAGGTCGGCCGGAGCGATCGCGAGCCCCGTGCCGATCCCGAGTCCGACGACGACGGCCCCGAGCGCCGCGAACCAGCGACTGCCGATGCGGGCGCGCCACGCGACCCGTGTGTCCGCACCGATGCGCAGCGGTTCGATGTCGTGCGCCGGCACCGGGGGAGCCGTCCGGACGAGCGCGACGACCGGGACCGCGGCGATGACCGCGCTGACGGCCAGGAACGGCACGGTCCACCAGCCGGACAGCGTCCCGTCGCCGACGGTGTTCGTCGCAGCGAGCACGATCCAGGCGGTGCCCAGGCTGCCGGCGAACAGGTTGGCGACGAGCACCAGGGTGGCGGCGGTCCGGCGGTCGGGCATCCGCAGCGCCGCGAACGCCAGGGCCACGGCGCCGGCGGTCACCGCGAGCGTGATCCAGAACACCGGCCAGGGCGAACTCCAGCCGTCCGCGGTGCCGTCGGCCCCGAAGTGGACGGCCATGCGGTCCGGCAGGCTCGGTGCGGCGACGAGGGCCGCGACCACCAGGGCCAGCAGCACCACCATCCCGGGTGCCACCACAGCCAGGCGAGTCCTTACGTGCATCGGTCGGTTGGTCATCGTGCCCCCTTGATCATCGTGAACAGGTCGTCGAGCGGCACCCCGAGCGTGTCGGCCTGGTCGCGCAGCTCGTCCACGAGCGTGCGCAGCCGGTCGAACGACGCGTTGCCCGATCGCAAGACCGTTGCTCCGCGACCCCGCCGCAGTTCGATCAGTCCGTCGTCCTGCAGCTGTGCGTAGGCGCGCAGCACCGTGTGCATGTTGACGTCGACCGCGGCGGCGAGGTCGCGCGCCGACGGCAGGCGTTCCCCGCTCGCGAGGTCTCCGCGTGCGATCGCGTACCGGATCTGCGACGCGACCTGTTCGGCGAGGGTGGCCCGCGCGGTCGGGTCGACGGTGATCAGCATGTTCGCATTGTATGCGAACAATCCCGCCGTGGCGAGGGTGCTCGTGTCGCGCTCTCCGGCCTTTGGCCATGGAACGCAGGCCCCCGTCCGGGGGTACGGCGTCCGGGTACTTTCGGCTGCAGCGAACCACTCGCTATTCAGGGAGAAAACCACGATGACGAACTACGAATCCGCCGACGGGGTGGAGCCCGTCCAGGTCACCACCTACCGTCTCGTCCGCAAGGCCGCCCGACGTGGTTGGGCCGTGCCCACCGACGAGGCCGAACCGTCCCTCGCCGACCTCGTGAGCACCCGCGGCTCCGCGCGCCCCGAGGCCCGCTGACCCCGCCACCGACGCCGCACGGGGGCCAGCAGTATCGTCGGCCCATGCCCCCTTCGACCCGAGCGGTCACCCGTGGCGTCGAGGTCGGGACTCGAGGCTCCGACACCGGCGTCCCCGTACTGGTCCTGCACGGCAGCCCCGGCGGGATCGACGTCGCCGAGTTGATGGGGGCGTTCCTGCCGTCCGAGGACTTCCGCGTGGTCACGGTCTCGCGACCGGGCTACCTCGGCACCCGGCTCGACGCCGACCACTCCACGATCGACGACGAGGCCGACCAGCTCGCCGGGGTCCTCGACGACCTCGGCATCGACCGCGTCGGGGTGCTCGCCTGGTCCGGTGGTGCTCCGGCCGCGTACCGCCTGGCGGTCCGCCACCCGGACCGGATCGGCGCGCTCGCCGTCGCCTCCGGGGTGTCCGGTCGCTGGGTCCCCGGGCCGGCGGGACCTGCCGCACGAATCGTGACCGACACCGCGTTCGGCGCCGGTCTGGCAGCGGCCGCTTCGCGCATCGCCCCGGCTGCCGCGGCTCGCGCTGCGGTGGCCGGCGTGAGCACCCTGCGCGGCGGTGCCCTGCGGGACCACGTCGCCGGCGTGCTGGCCGACCCGGTGCGGCGGGCGTTCCTGCTCGGCCTCGCCCGGACCGGCAACGCCTCCGGACCCCGACGCGCCGGCTGGGACAACGACGTGCGCCAGCTCGCGGCCGTCGAATCGCTCGACCTCGGTGCCGTCCGAGCCCCGACGCTCCTGGTGCACGGCGACGCCGACACCGAGGTCCGACCGGACGACAGCACCCGCGCCGCCGCGGAGATCCCCGGCGCCGAGCTCGTCACGCTGCCGGGGGGCACGCACTTCGCGCTCTGGGACCACCGCGATGCCGCCGCCGTGCAAGCACAGGTGCGCGCACACCTGCAGCGACCCTGACCACCGGCTCGCCCGCTTGCTCACGATCCGGTATCGACGAGGTCTCGATCGCGACACGACGCCCCGTGCGTGACCACGACGCTGCCACGATGGCGGGTATGGCTTCCCTCCGACTCGCACTGCCCGTCGTCGTCGGCGCACTGCTCGCATCCGTCGCCCTGTCGTCGTGCTCGGCCGACGCCTCGTCGGCCCCGGCGCCGACCTCGTCGAGCGCTCGGTCGGCGGACGCAGCGGTGGACGCACCGGCGGCGTCCCCCACGGTGGACCCGATGGAGGAGGACCGGAGCGCCGCGGCCGTCTGCGGGCAGATCAGCGCGCTGTCGACGATCGCCCTGAACGCCTCGGACGGTCGTTCCCGCGGTGCCCTGACCGATGCGCAGTACGAGGCGCTGATCGCGGCGGAGCGCTTCGGGTACGAGCACCTGACGAGCACCGACGAGCGGCTCGACAACGCCATCGACTACGCGCTCGAGTACCTCGACGCCCACCCGGCACCCGCGTCGGGGCCGGCGCTCCAGGACAGCCCCGAGTGGGAGCTCGTCGGGCGCACCCTGAACACCGCGTGCCAGCAGGCCGGATCGAACGTGGTGGCGACCGCTCAGTCCGGCGGCTGATCGCGACTCGTCCGGCGGCCAGAGCGCACCGGGGCACCAAGAACACCAGGGTCATGCAACGGTCTCGGTCCGCTCGACCGACGCGATCAGCGCATCGAGGGCACGGTCCAGCTCCGGCACCGTCACCGCCCCGTACCCCAGCACGAGCCCGGCCGGGGTGCTGCCCGGAGCCATCCCGTACTCCTCGAGCGTCGAGACGAGCACGCCGGCACCGGCCATCCGCGCCGCGACCTCCCGCCCCGTCGCCGGACCCGACCACACGACCACGGCGTGCAGTCCGCCGTTCAGGGCACGGGCCTCCAGTCCGGCGACGCCGTCGAGCCGCGCCGCGATCCGGGCGCGACGGTGCGTGTAGTCGCGCCGGACCCGGCCGAGGTGCCGGCGGAGCGCGCCGGTCCGGAGCAGGTGCGCGAGCGCGACCTGCACGGGCTCGGCGACGACCGCGCCGCGGGCGCGACGGGCAGCGAGCACCGCGTCGGTGACCCCGGCCACGGATCCGGCCCCGACCGGCACTCCACCCGCCGCGGGCAGCACGACGTAGGAGCAGCGCAGCCGCGGGTGGAGCGTCTTCGAGAACCCGCCGACGTGCAGCACCACCCCCTCGGCATCGAGCGCTGCGAGTGCGGGCACGGGGCTGCCGCGGTGCCGGAACTCCGAGTCGTAGTCGTCCTCGACCACGAGCGTGCCCGTCGCCGCAGCCCAGGCGAGCAGCCGCTGTCGTCGCGCCACCGGCATCACCGAACCGAGCGGGTACTGGTGCGTCGGTGTGACGAGCACGACGTCGACCGGCGGTGCGGCGGTCAGGGCGTCGAGGTCCATCCCGTCGTCGTCCAGCGGGATGCCGACGACGGTCCCGCCCGCGCTGAGCACCGCACGCTGACCGGTCCGGTACCCCGGGTCCTCGACCGCGAACACGGGTGCGCGACCGAGGTGCACGCGGAGCGCCTCGGTGACGAGCGACAGCGCCTCGGAGGTCCCCGCGGTCAGCAGCACCCGGTCGACCGAGGGGGCGAACCCGCGACTCAGGCCGAGCTGCGCCACCACCTGCGCACGGAGCTCCACCGTGCCGAGGGGGTCCGCGACCGCGTTCCGCAGTGGGGCGTCGGCCGCCGCCCGCCAGGCCGCGCGCCAGTCCCGCTGCGCGATCGCGGTGACGGCGGGGACCCCGGGGCGGCAGTCGATGGTCCGGGCGGCGGCGGCCGCCGCTGACGCCGCCGCCGCTCGAGCACGCGGGTCCGTCGCCAGCAGCAAGTTCCCGACGACGGCCCCGCCCCGGCCGCCCCCGCCGAACGCCCCAGCCGACGCGACGACCCGCGCCACCGCACCGTGCCGCGTCCGGATCCAGCCCTCGCCGTCGAGCTGGTCGTACGCGGCGACGACCGTTCCGCGTGCGACGCCGAGCTCGGCGGCCAACGCCCGGGTCGAGGGCAGCGGATCGCCCTCGCGCAGCGTGCCGTCGTGGACCATCCGTCGGATGCGGGCGACGACCCCTGCGGTCTTGCCGGACTGGTCCACCACGATCACCTCGATCTGGTCCACGCACTGGACCACTGTCGAACCTAGCGTGGCCAGCATGAGCACCCCCAACCCCGCCGACGGCCCCGACCTGCGGGTCCGCCGCATCCGCGAGCGCCAGTCCGACGACCCCGCCGTCCTCCGGGCGATCCTCGCCGAGGCCCACCTCGCCCACGTCGGGTTCGTCCGCGGCGGCCACCCGATCGTGCTGCCCTTCCTGTGCGGCGTCGGCGACCTCGGCGCCGGCCCGGTCCTGCTGCTGCACGGCTCGACCGGCGGCGGCCTCTTCCTCGAAGCAGGGGCCGCCGGCGTGCAGGTCGCAGCGACGATCACGCACCTGGACGGGCTCGTGTTCGCCCGTTCGACCTTCGACAGCTCGGCGAACTACCGCAGCGCGATGATCGCGGGCGCCGCGACGGTCGTGCCGCCCGAGCTCCGCACCGAGGCGCTCTGGCAGATCTCCGACCACCTCATGCCCGGCCGCCGCGACGAGGTCCGCGAGATGACCCCGAAGGAGGTCCGCGCCACCCAGGTCCTGCAGCTGCCCCTCGACCGCGCGAGCGTGAAGGTCCGGTTCCAGGGCAACGGCGAGGCCGCGGACGACGGTGAGGACCACGCCGTCTGGGCCGGCGTGCTGCCGCTCGCCGTCCGCGCCGGCGTCCCGGTGCCGGGGGACATCTCGGGGGACGCCCCGGTCGACGCGTCCGTCGTGGCGCTGGCGGCTCGCCTCGACCGGCTGTCGTCCGACCGGGAGGCCCGGATCGCCGCCGTCATGCGGGTCGCGTCCGTCTGAGGCCGGGTCTTCAGGCCCCTGGGTGCGGATCCGCCGCATCTGAGCGACCTGCGAGGACCGCCCGTTCCTGTGACGAGCCGCAGGAACACTCCGGGACTGCCCAGCCTCGATCCGCCCCGTGACCAATACGTTACTTTCCGGATCGCCCAGCGGTCCCGACCCGGAAGGACCCATGGGACGCCACGCCCTGCCTGCAGCAGCCGAAGACCGACAGCCCTCGCGAGGGACCCCGCACACCGCGGTGGAACCCGCTCCGGCGTCTCCGCAGCCGCAGCTGTCCCGTCCCCGTGGTCGTCGCTCGGCCCTCGGTCCCGCTGCTGCCCGGGCCACGTTCGTGGAGCACCCGAAGCCGACCCGCACCGTCCGGATGCAGCCGCGTCCGCTCCCAGTCGCCTCGAGCGCCGGTGCGGCCGTGCTGAGCCGGAAGGCCGTCCTGCGTGCCGAGCGGGCCGTCGACCCGCGGCACATCCGCCGCACCGCGAACGCCAAGCGTGCCGCGATCCTGCTCGCACCGGCGATCGCCGTGACCTCGAGCCTGACCCTGGCCGTGCCGGCGAACGCGGCGACCCCGGCCGAGACGCAGCAGGGCACGACGACCTCGCAGGCCGCGCAGACCTTCACCGTGGCGCACGACGTCAAGGTCCCCGTCGTCACCACCGACGGCATGACCACCACGACCACGGTCGTCTCGTACCCGACGCTCGACCTGCGCTTCGGGGTGACGACGGTCCAGGCGCAGTCGGCCCTGTCGGCGGCGCTGTCCGCCGGCGGCGACCGCGCCACCATCGTCGAGACCGCCCTGCAGTACATGGGGGACCCGTACGTCGAGGGTGGCGCGAGCCACGAGGGCATCGACTGCTCCGGCCTGACGATGGTCGCGTACGCGGCTGTCGGCATCCCGCTCGTGCACTACGTCCCGACGCAGGACGCCGCGGCGACGACGATCCCCGAGTCCGAGGCGCTGCCCGGCGACATGGTCGTGTACGACGACGAGGACCACGTCGGGCTGTACCTCGGCCAGGGACTCGTGCTGCAGGCACCGCACCCGGGCGAGGTCGTCGACATCGTGCCGATGTACTCGGCCGCGCACCACTTCGCGCGCCTGCTGCCCGCCGGCAGCTGACCCGACGCAGGCGGGGCCGTGGATGGTGACCATCCCGGCCACCGGAGGGTCCGGCACCGACGTGTCGCGGGCCTCCCGTATCCTGGTCCGATGGCTTCCGACACCCGTACCCCGTTCGAACAGCAGCAGTCTGCTCGTCCGCAGGTGCGTCCGCGCACCGAGGGCTGGAAGCAGGCGACCGACACCGACGGCCGCCCGCTGCTGCAGTTCGCGTCGCCGAAGCGCGGCAAGCCGCCCGTGCACCTCGCCGACCTGACGGCAGCGGAGCGCGAGGCCCGCGTCAAGGAACTCGGCCTGCCGGGCTTCCGGGCGAAGCAGCTCGCGACCCACTACTTCACGCACTACACGTCCGACCCGGACAAGATGACCGACCTGCCGGCCGCCCAGCGCGAGCAGCTCGTCGCCGGGATGCTGCCGCCCCTGCTGACCGAGACCCGGCGGCTGGCGACGGACAACGGCGACACGATCAAGTTCCTGTGGAAGCTGCACGACGGTGCCCTGGTCGAGTCGGTGCTCATGCGGTACCCGGGTCGCATCACGCTCTGCGTCTCCTCGCAGGCCGGCTGCGGCATGAACTGCCCGTTCTGCGCCACCGGCCAGGCGGGGCTGACCCGCAACATGTCCACCGCCGAGATCATCGAGCAGATCGTCCGGGCCAACGCGGCCATCGCCGCCGGGGAACTCGGGGGCGATCCCCGCAAGGGCGGCAAGGACCGCGTCGACGCCGAGCGCGTCACGAACATCGTGTTCATGGGCATGGGGGAGCCGCTCGCCAACTACAAGCGGGTGATGGACGCCGTGCGGCTGATGGTCGCGCCGCAGCCGAACGGCCTCGGGATGAGTGCCCGTGGCATCACGATCTCGACGGTCGGGCTGGTCCCCGCGATCCTCAAGCTGGCGGACGAGAACATCCCGGTGACCTTCGCGCTGTCGCTGCACGCCCCTGATGACGAGCTCCGCGACGAGCTCATCCCGGTGAACTCGCGCTGGAAGGCCGACGAGGCGATCGACGCCGCGCACAACTACTACGTCAAGACGGGCCGCCGTGTCTCGATCGAGTACGCGCTCATCAAGGACATGAACGACCACGCCTGGCGTGCCGACCTGCTCGCCGAGAAGCTCAACAAGCGCGGCAAGGGCTGGGTGCACGTCAACCCGATCCCGCTCAACCCGACGCCGGGCTCCGTGTGGACCTCGTCCGAGGTGCACGTGCAGGACGAGTTCGTCCGCCGGCTCAACGCCGCGGGCATCCCGACGACCCTGCGCGACACCCGCGGCAAGGAGATCGACGGGGCCTGCGGGCAGCTCGCTGCTGCGGAGTAGCCCCGCCGCCGACGGGCACTCCCAGGCCGACACGCCCGGGAGGAACCACGGTTGGCGAGGCCCCCGGAGCCTGTGTAGTGTTACCTCTCGTTGCCACGGCGGCGGAGAACGGAACGGCTGAGACGGTCACTGGGTTTACCCGGGGATCTTGTCCGCCACGGTTCTTCCCCGGGCAGCGGAT
>NZ_SODN01000023.1:0-1451 GCF_004365385.1 Curtobacterium sp. PhB190
AGTGACGGTACCTGCAGAAAAAGCACCGGCTAACTACGTGCCAGCAGCCGCGGTAATACGTAGGGTGCAAGCGTTGTCCGGAATTATTGGGCGTAAAGAGCTCGTAGGCGGTTTGTCGCGTCTGCTGTGAAATCCCGAGGCTCAACCTCGGGCTTGCAGTGGGTACGGGCAGACTAGAGTGCGGTAGGGGAGATTGGAATTCCTGGTGTAGCGGTGGAATGCGCAGATATCAGGAGGAACACCGATGGCGAAGGCAGATCTCTGGGCCGTAACTGACGCTGAGGAGCGAAAGCATGGGGAGCGAACAGGATTAGATACCCTGGTAGTCCATGCCGTAAACGTTGGGCGCTAGATGTAGGGACCTTTCCACGGTTTCTGTGTCGTAGCTAACGCATTAAGCGCCCCGCCTGGGGAGTACGGCCGCAAGGCTAAAACTCAAAGGAATTGACGGGGGCCCGCACAAGCGGCGGAGCATGCGGATTAATTCGATGCAACGCGAAGAACCTTACCAAGGCTTGACATACACCGGAAACGGCCAGAGATGGTCGCCCCCTTGTGGTCGGTGTACAGGTGGTGCATGGTTGTCGTCAGCTCGTGTCGTGAGATGTTGGGTTAAGTCCCGCAACGAGCGCAACCCTCGTTCTATGTTGCCAGCGGGTTATGCCGGGGACTCATAGGAGACTGCCGGGGTCAACTCGGAGGAAGGTGGGGATGACGTCAAATCATCATGCCCCTTATGTCTTGGGCTTCACGCATGCTACAATGGCCGGTACAAAGGGCTGCGATACCGTAAGGTGGAGCGAATCCCAAAAAGCCGGTCTCAGTTCGGATTGAGGTCTGCAACTCGACCTCATGAAGTCGGAGTCGCTAGTAATCGCAGATCAGCAACGCTGCGGTGAATACGTTCCCGGGCCTTGTACACACCGCCCGTCAAGTCATGAAAGTCGGTAACACCCGAAGCCGGTGGCCTAACCCTTGTGGAAGGAGCCGTCGAAGGTGGGATCGGTGATTAGGACTAAGTCGTAACAAGGTAGCCGTACCGGAAGGTGCGGCTGGATCACCTCCTTTCTAAGGAGCATCTGGCCTCGTGTGCCCTTCGGGGTGGGCGTGGTCCAGGCGCCGAGTAACCCGAACGTGGTTGCCGGTAGCTCATGGGTGGAACATTGACAGTGCAGTTGGGAGTGATGCTTCCGACCTCAGTACGCTCTGCTTGCAGGGTTGGGACGGGTTGGGGTGGAGTTGCCGACTGGTGCACGTTGTTGGGTCCTGAGGGACCAGGCTTCCTGCTGACATGAGAGTGTCTTGCAGGGGTTGGGCCTACGGGTCCTTCGTTGGGCCGCATGAAGCACTGTCGCTGGACGGTGGGGAGTGTGGTGCCGATCGTATGTTGAGAACTACACAGTGGACGCGAGCATCTTTGATTCGCGTCATCCAATCGACCGGGCACTTTT
>NZ_SODN01000023.1:1548-3260 GCF_004365385.1 Curtobacterium sp. PhB190
ACTGGACGGTGGGGAGTGTGGTGCCGATCGTATGTTGAGAACTACACAGTGGACGCGAGCATCTTTGATTCGCGTCATCCAATCGACCGGGCACTTTTGGTGTTCGTGTTGTGGGTGATGACGGATCGCAATTTTAATCTTTGTGGTCAAGTTTCTAAGAGCAAACGGTGGATGCCTTGGCATCTGGAGCCGAAGAAGGACGTAGAAATCTGCGATAAGCCTCGGGGAGCTGATAATCGAGCCCTGATCCGAGGATTTCCGAATGGGGAAACCCCGCTGGGCGCTTTTGTGACCTGGTGACTCCCGCCTGAATATATAGGGCGGGTAGAGGGAACGTGGGGAAGTGAAACATCTCAGTACCCACAGGAAGAGAAAACAACATGTGATTCCGTGAGTAGTGGCGAGCGAAAGCGGATGAGGCTAAACCGATCATGTGTGATAGCCGGCGGGCGTTGCATGGTCGGGGTTGTGGGACACGTCACTCAGTTCTGCCGGACTGGGGCGGTTACAGCGCATCATAGTCGAACCGGTTTGAAAGCCGGGCCGTAGTGGGTGCCAGCCCCGTAGACGAAATGGTGTTATGGCCGGATGTGTATCCCAAGTAGCACGGGGCCCGAGAAATCCCGTGTGAATCTGTCAGGACCACCTGATAAGCCTAAATACTCCCAGATGACCGATAGCGGACAAGTACCGTGAGGGAAAGGTGAAAAGTACCCCGGGAGGGGAGTGAAATAGTACCTGAAACCGTTTGCTTACAAACCGTCGGAGCCTCCTTAGTAGGGGTGACGGCGTGCCTTTTGAAGAATGAGCCTGCGAGTTAGTGATATGTGGCGAGGTTAACCCGTGTGGGGCAGCCGTAGCGAAAGCGAGTCTGAATAGGGCGTTTGAGTCGCATGTTCTAGACCCGAAGCGAAGTGATCTATCCATGGCCAGGTTGAAGCGACGGTAAGACGTCGTGGAGGACCGAACCCACTTCAGTTGAAAATGGAGGGGATGAGCTGTGGATAGGGGTGAAAGGCCAATCAAACTTCGTGATAGCTGGTTCTCTCCGAAATGCATTTAGGTGCAGCGTTGCGTGTTTCTCGCCGGAGGTAGAGCTACTGGATGGCCGATGGGCCTCAACAGGTTACTGACGTCAGCCAAACTCCGAATGCCGGTGAGTGAGAGCGCAGCAGTGAGACGGTGGGGGATAAGCTTCATCGTCGAGAGGGAAACAACCCAGACTACCAACTAAGGTCCCTAAGCGTGTGCTAAGTGGGAAAGGATGTGGAGTTGCATAGACAACCAGGAGGTTGGCTTAGAAGCAGCCACCCTTGAAAGAGTGCGTAATAGCTCACTGGTCAAGTGATTCCGCGCCGACAATGTAACGGGGCTCAAGCACACCACCGAAGTTGTAGATTTCGCACACTAGACAAGCCTTCGTGGTTCAGTCGTGCGGAGTGGTAGGAGAGCGTCGTGTGGCGAGTGAAGCGGCGGAGTGATCCAGCCGTGGACGCTACACGAGTGAGAATGCAGGCATGAGTAGCGAAAGACGGGTGAGAAACCCGTCCTCCGAAAGACCAAGGGTTCCAGGGCCAGGTTAATCCGCCCTGGGTAAGTCGGGACCTAAGGCGAGGCCGACAGGCGTAGTCGATGGACAACGGGTTGATATTCCCGTACCGGCGAACAACCGCCCAAGCTAATCCAGTGGTGCTAAGAGTCCTAACCCGGAT
>NZ_SODN01000023.1:3357-5053 GCF_004365385.1 Curtobacterium sp. PhB190
ATCAACCGGATCCCTTCGGGGTGATGGTGGCCGGTCTAACGCTCGACCCCATGCTGGTGCGGTTAGCGTATGAACAGGTGTGACGCAGGAAGGTAGCTGAGCCAGGCGATGGTATCCGTAAGGTGAACCTGGTGTAAGGATGTAGGGCTGACGATAGGCAAATCCGTCGTCTGTGTGCCTGAGATCCGACGCGTACCCGTAAGGGGAAATCAGTGATCCTATGCTGCCGAGAAAAGCATCGACGCGAGGTTGCAGCCGCCCGTACCCGAAACCGACTCAGGTGGTCAGGTAGAGAATACCAAGGAGATCGAGAGAATCGTGGTTAAGGAACTCGGCAAAATGCCCCCGTAACTTCGGGAGAAGGGGGGCCGGACACGTGACCGGATTTACTCCGTGAGCGTTGAAGGCCGCAGAGACCAGTGGGAAGCGACTGTTTACTAAAAACACAGGTCCGTGCGAAGTCGCAAGACGATGTATACGGACTGACGCCTGCCCGGTGCTGGAAGGTTAAGAGGAAGGGTTAGCCTTTGGGCGAAGCTCTGAATTTAAGCCCCAGTAAACGGCGGTGGTAACTATAACCATCCTAAGGTAGCGAAATTCCTTGTCGGGTAAGTTCCGACCTGCACGAATGGCGTAACGACTTCCCAGCTGTCTCAACCGCGAACTCGGCGAAATTGCACTACGAGTAAAGATGCTCGTTACGCGCAGCAGGACGGAAAGACCCCGTGACCTTTACTACAGTTTGGTATTGGTGTTCGGTGTGGCTTGTGTAGGATAGGTGGGAGACTGTGAAGCGGGCACGCTAGTGTTCGTGGAGTCATTGTTGAAATACCACTCTGGTCACTCTGGATGTCTAACGTAGGACCCTGATCGGGTTCATGGACAGTGCCTGATGGGTAGTTTAACTGGGGCGGTTGCCTCCCAAAGAGTAACGGAGGCGCCCAAAGGTTCCCTCAACCTGGTTGGCAATCAGGTGGCGAGTGTAAGTGCACAAGGGAGCTTGACTGTGAGACTGACAGGTCGAGCAGGGACGAAAGTCGGGACTAGTGATCCGGCAGTGGCTTGTGGAAGCGCTGTCGCTCAACGGATAAAAGGTACCTCGGGGATAACAGGCTGATCTTGCCCAAGAGTCCATATCGACGGCATGGTTTGGCACCTCGATGTCGGCTCGTCGCATCCTGGGGCTGGAGTAGGTCCCAAGGGTTGGGCTGTTCGCCCATTAAAGCGGTACGCGAGCTGGGTTTAGAACGTCGTGAGACAGTTCGGTCCCTATCCGCTGCGCGCGTTGGAAATTTGAGAAGATCTATCCCTAGTACGAGAGGACCGGGATGGACGAACCTCTGGTGTGTCAGTTGTTCTGCCAAGGGCACCGCTGATTAGCTACGTTCGGACCGGATAACCGCTGAAAGCATCTAAGCGGGAAGCCGTCTTCGAGATGAGATTTCCATGCACCTTGAGTGTGAGAGGCTCCCAGCAGACTACTGGGTTGATAGGCCGGATGTGGAAGCGGGGACTAACGACCCGTGGAGCTGACCGGTACTAATAAGCCGAAGACTTGATAACACACTGATTTCCGTGCACTTGTTGCACGGGCTCGCGTCCACTTTGTGGTTCCCGACAGACGATCGGGAATCAAACTGAATACACCGCTCTGCCCATTCGTGGGCAGCAGCCGGAACATGTTTGAGACCAGATT
>NZ_SODN01000024.1:0-4795 GCF_004365385.1 Curtobacterium sp. PhB190
ACCGTCCGCGCCGACGTCACCTCGACGTGGACGACGACCTCCGCCAGCAGCGTCCGCATCAGCACCGTCCGCTTCCTCGGACTCGGCCGCACCAGCTGCGCCTGATGGCAATACTGGGCTGTCGTCCTAAAAAGCTTTAGTTTTCCGAGATGCAGCCGTGAGACACATTGCCATGTCGGTGACATCAGCATCCAAGCGGGTGCCGCTTGTCTCGGAATGTCGTCTGGGCCTGGCTGGCGGTTCGTCGAGTGGTCTTGACGGTTTGTGGGACGCAGCGCGTGGCAGAGGGCTTGGGGGAGCTGTTGGCGAGCCCGCAGTGTCGTCCTTTCCGCGGAGCAGTGAGGGTCCCTGGGAGGATCGCTACGCGGTCATGCTCTCCCAGAAGATGAGTTCGCTGCGGCCCGCTTCGCTGAGGGGTATGCCCTCACTGTCCGTCGCGGTGTCAAGGACGGTTGCGAACACACTGCCGTCCGGGAGCGTCAGTTCTCGGGCCGTCCAGCGCACAAGCCCATAGCCAGGGTGGTCCGTGCACCCGGAGCTGAGTCGAGCATCCACGCCCTGAGCGTACGACTTTGTGGCGGCGACCGGCCATGACGAGCGACCTGATCGCTGGTAATCAGCGTCATGGGAACCGGCACCCCGATAGCCGAACATCTCGCAGGATGCCTGTCCCGCTCGGCGATGGGTCACCGGACGGCCTGCCTCGGTTTTCAGGGGGCTTGGAAGCCGGCTTCCTGGAGCACCTTCTGTCCGGCGTCGGAGCGGACGTAGTCGCTGAACGAGGCGGCGAGGTCGGGGTTCTTGCTCTCCTTGAGCACCGCGATCGGGTAAGTGTTGACGGCGCTTGATGCGTCCTTGAATGTCACCCCGTCGATCTTGCCAGCCGCGCCCTTGACGTCGGTGACGTACACCAGGCCTGCGTCTGCTTGCCCGGAGCTGACCTTACCGAGCACGTCGGTGACGGACTGCTCCTCGCTGACGGGCTTCAACGTGACCCCGGTCGCCTGCTCGACCTTCTCGGTAGCGGCACCGCACGGGACCGGGCTGGCGCACGTGACGACCTGCACGCCGGCGTTGGTGAGGTCCTTGAAGTCGGTGATCTTCTTCGGGTTGCCGGGCGCGACCGCGATCTCAAGCGTGTTCTTCGCAAAGTCCGCCGGTGAACCCTGGAGGTCGTTCGTGGCGAGCTTGTCCATGTTCTTCTCGTCAGCCGACGCGAATACGTCGGCCGGTGCGCCGTTCTGGATCTGCGTCACGAGGTCACTGGAACCGGCGAAGGAGAACTCAATCGTCGTACCCGGGTGTGCGGCCTCGTACTGCTTCCCCAGCTCGGTAAACGTCTTCTGCAACGACGCTGCCGCAAACACTGTGATCGAACCCATCGCAGAGGACGAGGACGAGGACGAGGACGGCGACGGCGACGACGAGCTGGCTGTCGTGCTGCCGGCGGAACACGCCGTAAGCAGCAGCGACGCCGCGGCGACCGCGGTCAGGAGGGTCGGCAGGCGGGTGGCGCGGTGCGGCATGACGGGGTTCCGTTCGACAGGTTGCGCCGCAAATGCGGCGATGTTTTGCCATTCAACACGAAGATGCGGTTGCCCCGGTGGTCATGGGTTGGCGTGATCTGTACGGCCGTCGTCCTGATTACCGCTGGCGGCGTCCTTGGGCTCGGCGGTTGGCTGATGTCATGACAGATGAGCGTTCAGTGACGAGCGGGTCCGATGGCAGTGCCGGCGATGCGAACTACGGCGTGATCGGGGCCGGGTACGGGCAGTACCGGCGTCCGGAGCCCGCGTTCACCGCGGCGATCCAGGCTGCGCTCGGCAATGCTCGAACGCTCGTGAACGTCGGTGCTGGTGCGGGCTCCTACGAACCGACCGACCTCGACGTGACCGCTGTAGAGCCGAGCGCCACGATGCGTGCGCAACGCCCCGCAGGGTCGGTGCCCGCGGTCGATGCGACCGCGGAGGACCTTCCGTTCGGTGACGACAGCTTCGACGCGGCCCTGGCGTCGTTCACCGTCCATCAGTGGCGGGACCTGCCGGCTGGGCTCCACGAGGTTCGCCGGGTGACCCGCGGGCCTGTCGTGATCCTCACCTGCGACCCGTCCGCGCTCACCCGGTCGTGGATCAACGACTACGCACTCGAGGTCATCGCCACGGAAGCCAGCCGATACCCGTCGATCGACAACCTCCGAGCAGGACTCGGCGGAACCGTCACCGTGGCGTCCGTACCGATCCCACTCGAATGCGTCGACGGATTCAGCGAGGCGTACTACGGCCGCCCCGAAGCGCTCCTCGACCCCGGCGCCAGGCGCGCGAACTCCGCCTGGAGCTTCGTCGGTCCGGACGTCGAGGCACGCTTCGAGCGCGCGCTGCGGGCCGACCTCGACACGGTCGCGTGGGACGCCCAGCACGGACACCTGCGCGCCCAGCCGACGTTCGACGGGTCGCTGCGCCTCGTGGTGGGCCACCCGTGAAGACAGAAACGGTACAGCGGCAGGGGAAGGCGCTGTGGCTGGTCGCTGCGTGGTTCTGGGCGTTGCAGTTCGCGGTGCTGAACCCGCTGCTCGCAGTGCTCCTCGTGACCCTCTACGACGCGACGCCGGCCGAGGTCGGTTGGGTCCTGGGGCTCTACAACGTTGGCGGGTTCGCCGCGTCCCTGCTCATCCCGACTCTCGCGGACCGGAGCCGGAACTACCTGCGGCCGCTGGTGTTCTGTGCGCTCGGCGGAGTTGCTCTCGTGGCGGTCCTCGCAGTCACGACGTCGCTCCCGGTGGTCGTGCTCGCCCTGGTCATCCTCGGCGGCCCGCCCGGCGTCGGATCGACGCTGCTGTTCGCGCAGCTCCGCCATGAAGGCGCACCACCGGCGCAGGTCATCCGGACCCGTGCGATCGTGTCTTTCGCCTGGGTCATCGGCCCTCCCGTGGCCACCCTCGTCACTGGAACGGCAGGCTCCCCGGCAGCGCTGCCGCTCCTTGCCGGCATCGGCCTGGTCAACGTCGTCACCGCGCTCCTGCTCCTCCGCCGACGCGGGACAATTCGCACCGATGACGCCACACCTCGGCCACGGCTGCTGGTGCAGCTCCGCGGGTGGAACCGGTGGGGTGTCGTCGGAGCGTTCACGCTCCTGCAGGCGACGAACATCGCCACCGTCACTATCGCGACCCTGTTCGTCACCCGCGACCTCCAGGCTCCGATCATCTGGGCTGGCATCACGCTCGGCGCTGCCGCCCTCCTCGAGATCCCCGCACTGCTGCTCATCGGTCGGCTCCAGGAACACCGCTCCGTCCGGCTCCTCCTCGCTGGCGGGTGGGTATGCGGTGTCGCGTACTACGGCTTCGTCGCGCTGGCCCATGAGCCGTGGCAGCTCCTCGTTCTGCAGCCGCTGAACGCCTGGTTCTTCGCGACCGTCGCCGGCCTCGGTCTGACCGTGTTCCAGGACGTGTTCCCGAGCCCCGGACTCGCATCGGGGCTCTTCACCAACACCCGCCGCGCCGGAGCCGTTCTCGCCGGCCTGCTCATCGCCGCACTCGGCTCGTTTCCCGCCCCGTACCGGGCCGTGTACATCGCCGCGGCAATCATCGCGCTCACCGTGCTTGCCACCGCCGCTGCGGTCACCACCCGTGCACGTGACGCAGCGCGCTAGGTTCGAGGGCGTGAGCACAGACCGCGACCACCGAGTG
This sequence comes from Curtobacterium sp. PhB190, assembly GCF_004365385.1. NCBI lineage: Bacteria > Bacillati > Actinomycetota > Actinomycetes > Micrococcales > Microbacteriaceae > Curtobacterium > Curtobacterium sp. PhB190. The sequence goes on from NZ_SODN01000024.1 coordinate 3,686, forward strand.
GCGGTGCTCGTTCTCGACGGCGCGAAAGCGCTCGACGTCGGGATCGCTGCGCACGTGTTCGCGAAGCGGCCGAGCATGCCCTACGAGGCCCGCGTCTGCGCCGAACAGGTCGGCACCGTGGAAGGGTGGGACGGCCTCGCCTACGCCGTCAGCCACGACCTCGACACTCTTACCTGGGCCGACACCATCCTCGTCCCCGGCTACCGGAACCCCGCCGAGGTCACCACACCGCCAGCGGTCATCGCAGCGCTCCGCGCAGCGCACGAACGCGGTGCCCGGATCGCAGCGATCTCGACAGGCGCGTTCACCCTCGCCGCCGCCGGGCTCCTCAATGGGCGGCGCGCGACGACGCACTGGCACTACACGGACATCCTCCGCGACCGGTACCCGGAGGTCGACGTCGACGAGCACGTGCTGTTCGTCGACGCCGGGAACGTGCTCACCAGCGCCGGCGCCGCCAGCGGCATCGACCTCTGCCTCCACCTCATCCGCCGCGACCACGGAGTCGCGCTCGCCAACCACGTCGCCCGACGCCTCGTCAGCGCCCCCTACCGAAGCGGCGGCCAAGCCCAGTACGTGCTCCGCACCATCCCAGAACCCCTCGGCGACGTCTTCGCCGCCACCCGCGCCTGGGCGCTCGACCACCTCGACGACGACCTGTCCCTCGCGGCGCTTGCCCGTCAGTCGAATGTGTCCGCGCGGACGTTCTCACGCCGGTTTGCTGCCGACACCGGCATCACCCCGATGCAGTGGGTCTTGCGCGCCAGGATCGACCGCGCCCGGGAACTTCTCGAACGCACCGACTTGACGATGACGCAGATCGCCGAAGCGACAGGACTGCGATCCGACGCGAACCTCCGTCGCCACTTCGGCAGCATCATCGGCACCTCTCCCACCGCCTACCGAGCTGCGTTCCAGGAGTCTCGATAGCCGGTGGTCCACCGCTACACGACAGCCGTCGTCCACGACGGGCTCGCTTGCCGCCTGCTGTGAGCAGAGGCCCTTGCGGTTGCACCGGGCACGACAGATGATCCTCGCGAACCCGTATCAGCCAGTCGGAACGGCCGCGGCGGCGAGTGGGATTGCGCACTTCGGCCGGTTCTCCGCCTA
>NZ_SODN01000025.1:0-2006 GCF_004365385.1 Curtobacterium sp. PhB190
CGATCGAGTAGACCTCGTTTGGTCAGACGGTCGAGCAACGCGGTGACGGCTCCCGTTCCCATCTCCAGGTACCCGCCGAGTTCCTTCGGCGTGCGGTCGTCGTCGACCGCTCCGAGGAACTTCAGCGCGCGGAGGTCGACCGGGTTCAGGTCGTGGGTGACGGCGAGGTGCTGCATCAGGTGCGCGTGCTCGACCTGAGCGCTGTAGAACGCGGCGACCGCCTCGTCCAGCAGTCGATCCTGGTCGGCGTCACTCATCGGAGGAGGGCTTGCGCTCATGATCCCATCTTAGACGAGATCCGTTTGGGACAAAAATTGACTTGAACGAATCTGTAGGTGTAAGGTCTACCTAGCTCGAAATTCGAGTCATGCCTCAACCTGAACGGATCTCCTCTCATGCGTCGCCCGAACCGCACCATCGCCCGTGTCGCCACCCTCGCCGTCATCCCGGCTGCCCTGCTCGCCGCCGGTGTCGCCGTGTCCACCGCGTCGTACTCGGCGTTCTCGGCCACCTCGTCGGACGACGCCAACAACTGGTCGATGGGATCGGTGGCGCTGAGCAACGACGCATCGAACGGTGCGCTCTTCGCTGCGTCGAACCTCAAGCCCGGTTCCACCGGGACGAACTGCATCGCCGTCACCTCGACCGGCTCGCTCCCCAGCGCAGTGAAGCTCTACGCCACGAACGTGCAGCAGACCAAGGCGCTGGCCTCGTACGTCACCCTGCAGGTCAAGCAGGGCAGCGGTGGAGGCTACGGCACGTGCAACGGCTTCACCGCGGCGGCCGGGTCCGACGGTCTCCTGTACAACGACTCCCTCGCGTCGTTCGCGTCCACCCGAACGAGCTACGCCACCGGCGTCGGGACGTGGAAGCCCACCGGCGACAAGTCGGAGACCAAGACCTACCAGATCACCTACACCGTCTCGTCGGATGCCCCGGCCTCCCTGATGGGTGCCACCGCGAGCCTCGGGTTCACCTGGGAAGCACAGAACTCCTGAGCGGCCGGGAGGACACGAGAGGAGGTCGGTCATGCGTCCGTCCGTGTGGGGTCGGTTCGCCGTGGTGCTCGGCGCCCGGGGGATCCTGGCTGCCGTCCTCGGTCTCGTGTTCTGGGCTGTCGCTCCGATGGTCCTCGGCTGGCACACCACCACGGTGATGACCGGCTCCATGGAGCCGTCCCTGCACCCGGGCGACGTCGTGGTGAGCAAGACGGTCACCGCGGGAGAGCTCCGGAAGGGACAGGTGTTGCTCTTCGCCGACCCCGACCACGTCGGCACCCTCCGGCTGCACCGGTTCGACTCCCTCAACAGCGACGGGACCCTCACCACGAAGGGCGACGCGAACCCCTCCGCCGACTCCACACACATCTCCCGGTCCGCGGTCACGGGCGTCGGGTACCTCCGTGTCCCACTCATCGGCACACCCGTCCTCTGGGCTGCGGACCATCGAGCGGGCCCGCTCGTCGCCCTCGGTTCGGCCCTCGTCCTCGTCGCTGGACTCGCCGTCCTGCCCGCCGTCGCAGATCCGAGCAGGACGACAGGGGCGTCCCGACGTGGGCCCCGGCATCGTCAGCAGGACCACCGGCCGTGGGCGGTGGGGGCACTCCTCGTCACTTCTGTCTGCACCGTCGCGGCGCTGGCGGTACCTGCTCCGGCGGCCGCCGCGGCCTTCGCCGCCACCGCCACCGCACCCAGCACGATGGCGACCGTGGCCGCGACCCCGGCCACTGCGCTGACGTGCACGTCGAACACGAACGGGTCGGTCACCATCGGGTGGAGCTACGACGGGGTGGCACCCGAGCGGTTCACCACGGTCATCGACGGCGTCGCGAGCAGCGACACCAGCGCCGGCACCGCCCGATCCACCACGATCAGCTCCTGGGATCTCTTCTCCTTCCGCACCTCCAGTGTCACCGTCCGCGCCGACGTCACCTCGACGTGGACGACGACCTCCGCCAGCAGCGTCCGCATCAGCACCGTCCGCTTCCTCGGACTCGGCCGCACCAG
>NZ_SODN01000026.1:0-1489 GCF_004365385.1 Curtobacterium sp. PhB190
CGCACGCCGAAGGAACTCGGCGGGTACCTGGAGATGGGAACGGGAGCCGTCACCGCGTTGCTCGACCGTCTGACCAAACGAGGTCTACTCGATCGGGTCCGCAACCCGGACGATCGCCGGAGCGTGCGGATCGAGCTGAGTGCCGACGGCTTCGCGGTGGTCGGCGCACTTCGCTCGGCCTACCGGCAAGCGCTCGAGAAATCGCTTCCTGTCGAGAACGTCAACGTCTTCATCCACTTCACCGAACGCATCTCGCTAGCGTTCCGTGAGGACAGCGTCAACTGAACGACACCCCGACGGCAAGCACTCCACCGCCGCCTGAAGCTCGGCATGAACGGACAATGACGTCGAGCTTGGTTGGAACCTCTACCCCAGGACCGCGGAAAAGCAGCGGGCTCCCCGACAGCGCACCCACCTCTGCCCCGCAGCAGAACGCACCGGAAGCCGCCTGAACGTCGGCGGTCAGATCATTTCGGCGGTGACCAGCTACGGCCGAAAGCGCGCATCGACACGACACCCCGATCCGCGTCCGTCACCGCTCCCGTCGACGTCTCGGTACCGAAATCGCCCGCTGGAGAGGAGTAGGTGCCGGGGTGTCGTCCCGGAAACACCCGGTCGGGCGTCCCGCATTGCCGGAAGGGGGCCAGTGTGCCGTTGGCGAGCAAGCTCTACCGGACGGCATCCCACCCCACTTGCCTACGCCGTGGGCACCCGTGCCGTCACTGACGGCAGCGATGGTCGGTCGTCAGGTGCGGTGAAGAAGTCGCGGTAGCGGACGGCGCCGGCGATGAAGTAGCCGTCACCGGGCACCGACCGCACCACACCGTCGGCGATCAGTGCCCGGTACGCGTTCAGGATCGTGTGGATGCTCAACCCGGACGTTGCTGCCGCGACTCGGTACGGCGGCAACTGATCACCCTCCAAAAGGACGCCATCAGCGATGGCGTCCCGGACGAGCTGCTCCACTCGTTCCTGCAACGACCACCCCGACCGACGATCAGACGACAGCACCACCCGGAACCTCCCTACCGCGCTCACGCCGGCAGGATGCTCATGGCGCATTGGGGCGTCCCTTGTCTGTGAGAAGCGCGGGGCGAGACACCGGATCAGGTAGCAGCCCACCCCGCTGAGAGCGGGAACCACCCAGCTGCTGTCCACAGTCTGCCTCAACCATGCCCTCGTACCGTGCAGTCGATGACGAAGCCCTCACCGCGCCGCCAGAAGCCCGCCCGGGAGCCTGCGCATGCGTTGGTGGCAGTGGGCGCTCATCGGTGCCCTCACTACCGGTACCGCCACGCTGGTCGTCGCAGCGCTGCTGAAGTGACCCCGCTCAGTGCGGTCCGCGGGACGTTGGTGGTTCCCGGGAGCGACGCAATGTTCGGGTCATCCCGCCACCCCGGGATAGCGCACTCCCCCACCAGCCTCAAGGCAGGAAAGGCAAGTCTCTCGAACGGGAAACGAGTGTCACGCAAGCATCACTGCCGCGGAG
>NZ_SODN01000027.1:0-1228 GCF_004365385.1 Curtobacterium sp. PhB190
GGTGGATTCAAGTGGTCGGTGCAACACCGCCTGTCAGTGACGCCGAGAGTAGCTCGTCGAGAGCTTCTCTCGGCGTCATGGCGTCGAGGCGTTTGCGTGGTCGGTTGTTGAGCTTGTCGGCGATGTAGTCGAGGTAGTCCGCGGGGAACACGGACAGGTCCTGTCCCTTGGGGAAGTACTGCCGCAGCAGCCCGTTCGTGTTCTCGTTCGAGCCGCGCTGCCAGGGCGAGTGAGGGTCGCAGAAGTAGATCTCGATCCCGGTCGCGATGCTGATCTGCTTGTGGGACGCCATCTCGATGCCCTGGTCCCAGGTGACCGACTTGCGGAGCATCTCGGGCATCTTCCCGATCGCGGTGATCATCTGATCTCGCACCTCGGCAGCGCCGTGCTTAGTCGGCAGGTGGAGCAGCATCACGAACCCGGTGGTGCGTTCGACCAGGGTGCCGATCGCGGAACCCGAGTCCTTCCCAACGATCAAGTCCCCTTCCCAATGCCCGGGGACCAGACGACCCTCGACCTCGGCGGGTCGATCCGCGATCGAGACCATTTCGAGCATGTCCGCCCGCGACCGACGCTGTTCCCGCCCCCGCGGCCGGCGCAGCGTCCGCCCGGTGCGCAACGCGACCTGGAGTTCGCGTTTCACCCCACCACGGCCCTCGACATACAGGGCCTGGTAGATCGTCTCGTGCGACACCCGCATCTCCGGATCGTGTGGGAAGTCCCGCCGCAGCCGGAGCATGATTTGCTCCGGTGAACGGTCCGCTTCCAACCCAGTCTGCACGTAGTCCCGGAGCCGACCGTTGATGGCGAGCTTGCGTGGTTTTGGTCGGGCCCGCCGCTGATCAACGATCCGTTGCGCCGTTGAGGGCCGATACCCGCCCCGGCCCGCGTTGCGCAGCTCACGAGATACCGTCGATGGTGCCCGACCGAGCCGGGCAGCGATCTGCCGGAGCGAGTGCCCCCGAGACCGACCAAACCAGATCTCTTCACGCTCCTCGAGCGACAACCGGACACCGGACGGAGCAGCGAGCACGGGCGGCATGCCGCCAGCCTGGCTGACCCAGTCCGCGGCCGTCGACCGGTTCACACCAGTCGCGGCCGCGGCCCGGGTCGTGCTCCCAAGCTCCACCAACGCAGCCCAGAACCGTCGCTTGTCCTCACGCGTGTGCCAACGACCCACACCAACACCTCACCACTCAAGGTGTTGCAACCACCCCTTGAACCCAAG